>CAZDOT010000005.1:0-100126 GCA_964507125.1 uncultured Chitinophagales bacterium
CTGTGGTAATTCGGTTGCAGTTGCACGCACAGCCATTGTAGTTCTATATTTCTGATGCATTCTTTTGCTAAGCGGCGACTGGAGCGAATACCATTGAGATAGCCATAAAAATAAATCTTGAGAAACAATTTAGCGTCAAAGCCAGGACGTCCCTCTTGTTTGTTAGCACGAGCCAGAAAACCCAGTTTCTCTAACTCAATATGTTCTACGAAAGCATCGATAAAACGAACAGGATTATCTTGCTCTATCTTATCTTCCATACAGCCGAAATTTAGTTGATGCCTTTGGTGCTTAGATATAATTTGCATAGTATTATTTACTACACTAAAATATTTGTTTGTGTTCTTTTTTATATTTATTTTTATAAACAGAATGTCAGCTTTTTTCACAGTCTGACGTTAGCGGTCAGCATTTCACGACGGTACTGAAAAACAATCATTGACATAAAACAACTTGACAAATCAAACTTTATTGAAAAATACTTGTTTCCTAATTGGGAAATTTATAAATTTGACAAGAATTATGAATGAAGACAAACTTTGACATCGAATTATTGCCCGAAGCAATTGAGTTTTTAGAAAATCTTGACGATAAATCAAGAGAAAAAATTTATTACAATATTAAAAAAGCTCAATTTGTAAACGACAATGAATTGTTCAAAAAGCTAAATGACTTCATTTGGGAATTTAGGACTTTATACAATGGAAAAGCATTCCGGCTTTTTTCATTTTGGGACAAATCAGATGGTAAAGAAACTTTGGTGGTGGCTACACACGGAATTTTAAAGAAAACTCAGAAAACGCCCACAAAAGAAATTAAAAAGGCGGAAGAAATTAGAAAACAATATTTAGAATACAAGACAAAAAATAAATAATATGGCAACCAATAAATTTAAAACCGTTTCGCTTGACACAATGATTGACAAACACATTGGCAAGCGTGGAACAGAAAAACGAGAAGTTTTTGAAAATGAATTGAGAATTGACTTGTTAGGACAAGCTATAAAACAAGCTCGACAAGAACGCAACATGACACAAGAAGAATTAGGAGAACTTGTAGGCGTTCAAAAAGCTCAAATCTCAAAAATTGAAAACAGTGTGAAAAATGCAAGATTTGAAACTATTATGAAAGTTTTTGAAGCTTTGGGTGCGAAAGTAAACTTTAATGTCGAATTGAATAACTGTCTCGTCCTGAAATAGGTTTACACTAAAAATCCGCTTCTAAGCAAAGCCGAGAAGCATTAGCGGCTATTTTAACAATCAATCCTCAATGACAAAAAAAACATTAATTTTAATAGGATTTATTTTACTAAAATTCTTATTACAATACATATTAATAAGTTCGGATTATGACTTACAAAGAGACGAATATTTACATCTTGACCAAGCAAATCATTTAGCTTGGGGTTATCTTTCTGTTCCACCCTTTACTTCTTGGACATCTTATATTATTCAATTACTCGGTAATTCAATTTTTTGGATTAAGTTCTCTCCTGCCTTGTATGGTGCACTGACAATTTATATAGTTTGGAAAGCCATAGAAGAATTAAATGGAAATCTATTTGCATTGATATTAGGGGCAACTTGTGTTTTATTTTCTGCATTATTGCGACTAAATACGCTATATCAACCTAATTCTTTTGATGTATTATGTTGGACGGTTTTATACTTTATATTGCTAAAATATATCAAAACTGATGATTTAAAATGGCTGTATATAGGAGCGATAGTGTTTGCAATCGGCTTTTTAAATAAATACAACATTGTTTTTCTATTGATTGGACTTTTACCTTCTTTGTTGATTACAGAGCATAGGAAGCTATTTTTAAAACCTGCTTTGTATTTTGCCATTTTAGTAGGTTTGGTTTTAATTTTACCTAATCTTGTTTGGCAATACAATAACAACTTTCCAATCTTTCACCACTTAAATGAATTGGCACAAACTCAATTAGTCAATGTAAATAGATTTGATTTTTTGAAGAATCAGTTGCTCTTTTTTATAGGCTCACTAATTGTTATCTTTTCATCTTTTTATGCGTTGCTTTTTTACAAACCTTTCCAAAAATATAGGCTTTTCTTTTTCTCTATTCTCTTTACTTTATTAGCCTTTATTTACTTTAAGGCAAAAGATTATTATGCCATTGGTATTTATCCAATTTACATTGCCTTTGGTTCAGTATATCTTGCAGACGTTTTAAATAACGGGTGGAAAAAATATTTACAACCCATTGCTATTGCATTTCCTCTACTATTTTTTATTCCAATTTATAATGTTGCATTTCCAAATAAAAGCCCGGAATACATAGTTCAGCATTCAGAAAAATATAAAAAACTAGGTTTACTTCGTTGGGAAGATGGCAAAGATCATTTATTACCACAAGATTTCGCAGATATGCTTGGGTGGAAAGAACTAGCCTTGAAAGTTGATAGTATTTATTCAAGCTTGCCGAACAAAAATAACACACTTATTCTTTGCGATAATTATGGTCAGGCAGGAGCAATAAACTTCTATTCAAGACAAAAACTAAGAGCAGTTTCATTCAACGCTGATTATATAGATTGGTTTGATTTAACCAAAAACTATGAAAACTTAATTAGAGTAAAAGAAGCAGCAGAAGTAAATGTAGAATTACAAGAAACATCTCCATTTTTTCAAAATTCAACTCTTGCAGACTCAATAACTAACCAATATGCAAGAGAATTTGGAACAGGAATACTTGTTTTCACAAGTGCAAAAATTGACATTAGACAAAGAATTAAAGATGAAATTGATAAAGAGAAAAACTGCCGCTAACATCATATTGCCGCAATAGATGCCAACTTACTTTTATAACACTTTTGTGCTATATTTAACTTTATATTTTCAAATAATAGTAGCGCTCCGAAATACAAGTCTTTGCAAAATAGACAAACGATTTGGTAAGTATATCTGGCGACCTACTATAAAATAACAACAAATAGAATATGACATCGCTAGTTTTCCCAACAATAAAAACAGAAAAATTGTTACTAAGACAAATTGTTGACAGTGATATTGACAATATTTTCAAAGGGCTTTCAGACCCCGAAATCATAAAGTACTACGGCGTAAATTTTCAAACTTTAGAAGCAACAAAAGAGCAAATGACTTTTTACGCTGATTTAGAAAAAAACGAAACAGGAATTTGGTGGGCAGTTTGCACGTTGGACAATAAAACTTTTTATGGTGCAGGCGGACTAAACAGTTTGTGCAAAGAACATAAAAAAGCAGAAATAGGATTTTGGCTTTTATCAGAATTTTGGGGTCAAGGAATAATGACAGAAGTAATGCCTATAATTTGCAATTACGGTTTTGATAGCTTAGGGCTACATAGGATTGAAGGTCTTGTTGAGTCGGACAATTTGAATTGCAAAAATGCGATGAAAAAACTTGACTTCATTCACGAAGGAACAATGAGAGATTGCGAAATAAAGAACGGAAATTTTATAAGCTTAGACATCTACGCAAAACTCAAATACGAATGATGCTAACAGTCATATAGGTTTACAAATCTACTTACAACTATTTGTCAATTTGCCCGGTGATTTGCTAAAATGAAAATTCGCGCTAAATTTAGTTTTGGAATTTCGCTTGCGTAGAAATACAAAAAATACAAACGATTTTGAAAGATACAACAAAACAAGTATTAGATAAAATATAAAATACCTAACTCTAATAATTTTTAGGTATATTTTCAGCAAATCCTATTTCTACTACTTACTATTTATAGTAAATACACATCAAAAGCAAATAATCAGAAGCACAAAACACCTTTCTTAATTAAACTATTAAATTGACAAAAAGCATGAAATTTAGATTTATTTTCAAATAGTAAAATAAGTAAAAACAAATAACGTTAAGACCTTTAATAAAAATAATATACAATGAGAAATATTAAAAAATTAACTATTTAACACTGATTATCTGTCTTGCTTTGCTCATAAGTTGCAATAAAGAAGAGGTCATTACCGATGGTGTAACTATTACATCTACCAGCGCTACCGGAACGCCGGAAGGAGATACGAACAACACAGGAGAAGATGCAGATGATTTAGTTGAAAATTCTACATTCGGCACTACAATACAAATCGTGTATTCCAATTCATCAGCAACAATCACCAATCCTGTTCCTACTGATGTAGTAATCACTCAAGATGGTGCCAATATAACCGTAAACTCTTCTATTGCCGGAGTAGCTTACGAAGTTTCCGGAACTACAACCAATGGCTCACTCAAAATTTATAGTTCTAAAAAGTACAAGCTCTCACTTAATAGTGCCACTATTACAAATACAACAGGACCGGCTATAAATTTACAATCGAGCAAAACTGCGTTTATTATTTTAGAAGGTGAAAGCACACTTACAGATGCTGCTACTTATAGCAATATACCAACAGATGAGGATGCAAAAGCAACTTTATTTAGTGAAGGTCAACTTGTGTTTAGTGGAACAGGTAAATTAAATGTTGCAGCAAATTACAAACACGCCATCGTAAGTGATGATTATATTAGAGTAATTGGTGGAGAAATAAATGTAACTCAAGCAGTATCGGATGGTATACATGCAAATAATTACATTATTGTTGATGGTGGAACTATAGATATTACTGCAACTAGTGATGGTATCGATTGTGAAGAAGGATATATCATTATTAATGATGGTGATTTTAATTTAAATGTAGTAGATGATGGAATTGCAGCTTCTTACGATATTACGGAAGAAACAACACCTGATACTTCCATCAATCCGAATGTAACTATTAATGGAGGTACATTTACGATAAATACAACAGAAGGTGAAGGCATTGAAAGTAAAGGCATCATGACCATAAACAATGGAACTTTTGTAATTAATACGTATGACGATGGCATTAATGCAATTGAGAATCTGTATATCAATGGTGGAAATATTTATGTATATAGCAGTTCAAACGATGGCATTGACACTAACGAAGATTTAATAATTACGGGTGGTACAATAATTACTATTGGCAGCAATGCACCGGAAGAAGGTTTTGACAATGACAACAATACTTTTAAAATTACAGGAGGTACATTATTAGGACTTGGCGGTGCAACTTCTAAACCAACAGCAAACGTATGTACTCAAAATTCAGTTATACTTGCAGGAACTACTGCAAATAGTATATTACATATTCAAGCAGAAGATGGAACTGAAGCTCTTACATATAAAATTCCGAAAGCAGTAAGCACTATATTATATTCTAGTTCAAAATTAACAACAGGAACTAAATATACAATTTACACAGGTGGATCTGTAGTAAGTGGAAGTGCAACAAATGGACTCTATACTTCCGGAACATATAGTAGTGGAACATCAAAAAGTACCTTTACAATTAGTGCAGTAGTAACACAAATAGGTGGCCAAATTGGACCAGGTTAATACATCATTTCTATTTTCAACAAGTAAAAAGTGCATTCATTCTGATGCACTTTTTAATTTGTATCAAAATATCTTTAAAAAATATACAATTCCATTAAACTTACAATAAAAATAAAAGTCTAACTTCGACAAAAGAATCTACATGAAGAAACGAATTTATATTGTGTTTTGCGTTGCCTTTTTACTACTGCTACTAAGCTGCCAAAAAGAGGATTCCGATTTAAACACCATGTATTTTCCACCCAATACTGCCACCGCTTGGGAAACAGTTGCACCGGAACAATTAGGCTGGAACACCAATGCTTTAACAGAGTTAAAAACATACCTAGCACTCAAACATACCAAATCATTTATAATTTTAGTAAATGGAAGAATTGCAGTAGAAATTTATTTTGACGGACAAACATCTACCACTATTTGGGAATGGAATAGTGCCGGAAAAACATTATTAAGTGCCACTGTCGGCATTGCACAACAAGAAGGATTATTAGATATCAACCATAAAGTATCGGATTATTTAGGTACCGAATGGACAAGTGAAACAAGTGATAAAGAAGCACTCATTACATGCAAACATTTGCTCACGATGACTTCCGGATTAAACGATGAGAGTCAACTCGTCACCAAACCCAATCTCACGTATGTAGCGGATGCAGGAACAAGATGGTCGTATAGCAATGTGTTCCAAAAATTATTTGATGTGGTAGCGGCTGCCAGTGATACCGATTTTACAACATACTACACTGCACATCTCAAAAATAAAATTGGGATGGATGGATATTGGAACAAAGGCGTTATTTATACTATTTACCACAGCACAGCTCGCAGCATGGCGCGTTTTGGATTATTAGAACTCAATAAAGGTAAATGGAAAAACGAACAAATATTAAATGAATCCTATTTCTTAGAAAGCAGTAATTCTTCGCAAGACATCAATCCGGCGTATGGATATTTAACATGGTTAAATGGAAAATCGGAATTTATGCTACCTGGTATGCAAACCGTTTTTACAGGTCATCTAATTCCAAATGCACCGGCTGACATGTTTGCGGCTTTAGGTGCTGCCGATCAAAAATTATATATCATTCCAAGTAAGAATATGGTCATTGTACGTATGGGCGAAGCATCCGACCCTGCGAATCCTACTTTTGCCACTTCAGGATTTGATAATGAATTATGGCAAAAAATAAATGCAGCTATCAATTGAAAAATTATCCATTTATAAAATAAGATTTTTTCAATCATGAAAACACCCGTAAATACAGATAGTTTGAGGTATTAGAATTAAAATGGGAAAAAATTCAGTTTGCGTTACGCACACTTCGTAAATTTAAAAAATTGTCGTATACTTAGATAATTTATTCGTAAATAAAAAAACTTATCCGATTTCAATATTTTATTGATTTTTAAAAACGTATTATGGATACTATTTTCTGGGTGTGTGTAAAAATAATGCAAGTAATGAGTGATATGATAGGTATCACCTACCAACAATTAAATGTACTATTATTTGTAATTATTCATCCAATCATTACAATCTTCTTCTTTGCACAATACAGAAAATACAAACGGCTCTGGCAGCAACAACAATATAAGAATAAGATATAGACTATTGACTTACGCTTTTGAAAGATGTTATCACCCGTCAACAAAAAACATAAATACAACCTAAAATGGCGACATATATTTCAATATTAAGAGGTATTAACGTAAGTGGTCAGAAGCTCATCAAAATGGATGAGCTGAAAAAATCGTATAAGGATTTAGGGTTTCAAAATGTAACAACGTATGTTCAAAGTGGAAACGTCATCTTTAATTATGACGAAACAAAACCAAACCAACTTGAACACAAGATTATACAACAGATTGAAAAAGATTTTGGCTTCAATATTACTATTATCGTATTATCCGTTGACAAATTAAAACACATTATAGACAACAATCCATTTATTAGAGACAAAAATAAAGATGAAACACACATTTACATCACTTTTCTAGCTGATATTCCTAATAAGGTTGACATCAATTTAATGGAAGAAAAAAAATTAGATGGTGAAGAAATACATATTGCCAATAATGCCGTTTATTTATATTGCCCAAACGGATATGGAAAAACAAAATGGAACAATAACTTTTTAGAAAAAAAACTAAAAGTAAGTGCCACAACAAGAAATTGGAAAACAACAACGGAACTATTAAAAATAGCAAATCAAATTGCATAAATAGAAAATAATTGACAGCATCTAATAAATTTAATTAATAAATGAAAAAAACATCTTGGATAGTATTGGCAATACAAATATGAAAAGTATAAAGAATATAAAATCAAAAACTGATCTTCCAAGCGATAAAATTTAAACGAAATATTTATTAGAAGCGATACATCTAATTCAAAAATATAACCAACTATGTTTAGTTGTTACAAGCTCCAACGACAACTTAAAGCCACTTTTTATTTTTAATTCGAGTACTCTATTTTTTTTAACTTAGCTTTAAGTCGTATAAAAAAATTCATGCAAAAAAATACAAGCGAGTTAATAGCATATTTAAAGATGGACAAATCAGAAAGAGAGGTTACAATGATGCGGCCACTCATTTATTCTATCTTAAAAAGTGGAGACAAAACAGATGCCGACGCTCTTTTAACTCAGTTCCTTTCCCATCCTACTGATTTTCATTATACTTACTTATTCCCTATTTTTAAAGCATTTGGTGACCATGCAATCGCGGAACAAATTTATAACGTATCCTTTCACCAAGACAAATTAAATGAGAATGCAGATGCCGAAATTTTGGAAGTTTTAGGTTGTTTAAAATATGAACCAATAAAACAAATCTTAGCTAATTATATTTTCGAAAACAAAGAAACCGATTATTATATTTCAAAATATGCCGTATTAGGATTATTGCATTTTGATTGTGATGCGTATCAAGATAAAATTGAAACCGCAATTGAAAATTGCTATGGGAAAAATTTATTTCCTGAATTTGTTCCGGCATTGGTTAGTAAATTAAAAAACAGAAAAACAATACTTGAAAAGCTTTATGAATTAGGATGCGAGCATGCCTCAACAGATTGTAATGCCGGAATAATAGTAGGATTTTCACTTTGCGGAGAAGAAGGTAAATCCTATTTTAGAAAAGTTTTATTTGATAAATATTGGGAAATGAGCTCCACCGGAACAGGCACTGTTTATTTTGCTTATGAAGGTTTAAAAAATCTAAACATCACGTTCAAAGAACTATTTTTAGAAATAAAAACTATTTCTGACAAAGATAAACTTGCGTATTGTTTGCATGTTTTATTTGCGTTACTTAGAAGAAAAATAGATGATGTAAACATCTACACAAAAGAACAATTTAGCGACATATATAACGCTCTTTTCCAATGGAAAAACGAGAGCGAAAACGTTACTGTAATTGACTTAGCTGCTCGTGTTGACAAAACACAAGATGCTTATGAAATAGAAAAACTCATAGAACTAAAAATGATGGAGGAAGCCATACTCCGGAACTATAAAATCTAATTCCATATTTCAAAATCAGGATGACAACTACGCACTACTTCATTTAATAGATAATATAAAAACAAGCATCTTCGATTATCTTGCATAAATTTTTAATTAAATTGATATTTTGGCAATATAGACAAATTGGTACTTGCCACAAAATTTAGTAGATTTGGAAATAACCGTATTTATTCAGGTTTTGGATAATTTTTATACATCAAGTTAATAAAATTAAATGGATAGAATCAAAGATTCATCGCCAATCAAAAAATTTTATCAATGGACAACATCCATTCCTTTATTAGCATGTATTTTGTATGTTTCCGGATATCTTGACAATAATATTTTCTTTCAAATAACGGCCGGTGTCTTATTGGTATTTTGTGTAATGTCTGCCGTTCATCATTCCGAAATTGTTGCACATCGAGTTGGCGAACCGTATGGTACTATTATTTTAGCCGTTTCTATTACCATTATTGAAGTTGCCATAATTATTTCACTTATGATGACCGGTGGTGAAAAGTATGCATCCTTTGCAAGAGATACCGTTTATTCGGCAGTGATGCTTTTACTCAATGGTATTGTGGGTTTGAGTTTATTTTTAGGAGGACGGAAATTTCACACACAAACGTTCTCACCACATTCTGTAAAAATTGCATTGGTCTCGTTAACTTCTATTGTGGTATTCACCATGATATTACCATCATACACAAAAAGTGAGCCTGGCCCATTTTATACAGAAGCACAGATTTTGTTTGTGTTTTTTGCATGTATTGCTATTTATGCTGCATTTATTGCTGCACAAACTACAAGACATCGAGAATATTTTATCACCGATGATGCCGATTCAAAATCGGATATGGAGCATTCTATCACAAATACTTCATTAGCAATTAGTGTCGTATTTTTATTAGTGAGTCTAACCATTGTTGTTTTATTAGCTAAGAGTTTATCACTCCCATTAGAAAAAATTGTAGTAAACTATGGTTTACCTAAAAGTTTGGTTGGTATTATTATTGCAGCCGTAATTTTATTACCGGAAGGCATAGCGGCCGTTACAGCAGCAACAAAAAACAGATTACAAACAAGTTTAAATTTGGCATTAGGTTCTGCCATTGCAAGTATCGGACTTACCATACCATCTGTATCCATAGTTAGCTACATATACGATTTTCCACTTGTTTTAGGATTAGATAATGTGTCTATGATATTATTGGTCATTTCTATTTTCACTGTAATGTTATCGCTCATTGGTGGACGCAGTAATGCGGTGTATGGTGTTGTATTATTGGTCAATTTGATTGCCTATATTTTCCTTACCATTAATCCGTAATCTATTTATTTAAAAAAATGTTCAATGCGATATTTTAGCTAATTCGCATTGAAAACCCATCGCAATATTATCATGTTGTTAATTACGTTCTATCCTCAATAAATTATGACATTTATCATAGCAATACTTTATTTTAGAACTTAATTTTGATGTATGAAATCTATCATAATTATTCTATTCTCTACGATATTGTTGGCAAGACCAATAGTGCCGGTTATAGAATATTGTGTTAATTATGATTATATCAAAAATGTTTTGTGTATCAACAAGGACAATCCCGAAAAAGACTGTAACGGTAAGTGTCATTTACAAAAACAATTATCCGATGTTGCGAAAGAAAACAGCGAAAAATCTCCAATAAAAACAACAACAGAAGAGGTTTCTATTCTTTTCTCACAAGAAATAATTCCATTTAATTTCTCAGCAACGGCACTCACTTCTTCCGATAAGAAAGTGGCCAACTATACACATCATTACTTTTTCCAATTTTCAATGGCAGCCTTCCATCCGCCATGTTTCAATCATTTAATTTAATATAATTCTTCCGCTTGTATTCTCAAAGAATACGATGCATTCTTATCTATTTTATTACTTAAAAATCAAATGAAATGAAACATTTTTTTCTAATAGCAATTGCTATACTATCCATATTTACTATCGCTTGTAAAAACGAAACCATATTACCCATTGATGAAACAGAAGGCCTCACCTTATTGCAAGAAATGAGCGACGATAGCTCAACTATTGAATTATATACAGCTAAAACAGGCAACCTAACAGTTGGCTATAACGATATTTACTTACGCGTAAAAAATAAAAACACCGGAAATTATTTAACAGAAGCCAATCTAACTTGGATGCCAATGATGCACATGATGTCAATGTCGCATTCCGGACCAAAATCTGCCCTATCAAAAGTAAGTGGAAAAAATACGTTGTATAAAGGTTATATCGTATTTCAAATGCCGGAAAATGACGCAGAAAAATGGACGCTAACAGTTAATGTAATTAACTTTGGTGATACATCTATAATTACAGATACCATTGCCGTAAAATCAGCAACTGATAATCGAAAAAAAGTAGTATCATTTACAGGCAATGATGGCAAAAAATATATATTAGCATTAGCGAATCCACAAGCTCCATTTATTGGAATAAATGATTTATCAGTAGCCTTATTTAAACGAGAAAGCATGATGTCTTTCCCTGCAGTAACAGATGCTACTATTTTGTTTGACCCACGCATGCCAAGCATGGACAACCACTCTAGCCCAAACAATGTACAACCTACATTTAGTGCTATTGATAATTTATATCACGGTCAACTTTCTTTATCAATGTCAGGATATTGGAAATTAAATTTTATTGTAAAAGATGCGACAGATACTGTCATAAAAGGAGAAGCGATTTCGGACACGACCGAAAGCAGCAGTTTGTTTTTAGAGGTTGAATTTTAATAGATGAAACGAAGGAGGCAATCTTCGTATTGCCTCCACTTTTATTGAAATAAAAATTCTATCTATTTATAAAAAATAAAAAGAAGCTTATGAAGCCGAAACATCTTTTATTAGTAGGACTTTCATTGATCTTATTTTTAAAAAATTCTTTTACACAAGATATAAATCTCGATTCTTTAAGTTCCGTGCATTTAGATGAACTTGTGGTAAGTAGTCGCCCTTTAATCAATCATACCAAACAAAGTAAACCACTTTCTACGATTGATGAATATTTGAATAAGCAATTAAATCTCACGTTAATACGAAGAGGAAATTATGCTTGGGAGCCGATGTTGAACAACATGACCAATGAACGCTTACAAGTTACCATAGATGGCATGCATATTTTTGGTGCTTGTACGGATAAAATGGATCCTATAACTTCTTATGTAGATGTATCCAACATTTCCGATATACAAGTACATTCCGGGCAAGAAGGCACTGCGTATGGACCAACTATTGGAGGTTCAATTGATATGGTGAGAAAGAAACATGAATTTTGTTTTCCGGGATGGAGTGGCTCCGTAAATGTAGGATATGAAAGCAATGGAAATCTTTTCACCACTGCCGGAAGATTGAAATATGCACACTCTAAATTTTTTGCTGATATAGATTTTACATATCGTGAT
Source organism: uncultured Chitinophagales bacterium (assembly GCA_964507125.1). Classification (GTDB taxonomy): domain Bacteria; phylum Bacteroidota; class Bacteroidia; order Chitinophagales; family JADIYW01; genus JADJSS01. Next base: position 12,390 of record CAZDOT010000005.1, read on the forward strand.
GCCGGAAATTATAAAGCCGGAAAGCGTACACTTGTTCCCTATTCACAATACACTAAATACAATGCATCCGCAACATTAGGCGTAAAAATTAATGCTAAAAATGAGTTGCGTGGTTCATTTATTTTTGATGATGCTGAGAATGTTGGCTATCCTGCATTGCCGATGGATGTTGCATTTGCTCGTGCATATATCTCATCCTTAGAGCATAGTGTAGAAAATGTAAATCCATTTATTGAAGAATGGGTTTCTCGTGTTTATTTCAACACAATACAGCATCAAATGGACGACACCAAACGGCCGGAAGTGCCGATACACATGGATATGCCGGGCTGGAGCACGACGTATGGTTTTTACTCTAAGATTAAAGCATCTCGCAAAAAACATGCGTTGGCATTTAACTTAAATGCATACTTAAATAAAGCCATTGCTGAAATGACCATGTATCCAAAAGACACCACAGAGAAAAGCATGTTTATGTACACTTGGCCAAATGTGCAAGCTCTTTATGTTGGATTAAATGTTGCTGAAAAATATGCCATAAACACACACCACAGTGTGCATGTTGCAGCGTCTGCTGGCTTACACAGAAACCATATAGGCAATCAAATTGGATTGCAAAGTTTGCAAATACTGTATCCAAATTTGAAAGCAAATAAAAACAGAAGCGTTGTTAGTACACAAGTCGGATATACATTTACAAAAAACAAATGGGAATTTAAACCAGCAATTGGATATGGTGAACGTGCACCAAGTGTTTCCGAAGGATATGGATTTTATTTATTTAATAGTTCTGATGGATATGATTATATTGGAAATCCAACATTAAAAAATGAAAAATCAATAGAAGTAAATACCGCATTTTCTTATAAAGCATCCAAAATAAAATGGAATTTTAAGTTTAATTATTTCCATATACTCGATTACATGGTGGGTGTTCCGATGCCGAATTATATTGCGATGACTATAGGTGCAAAAGGCATCAAAGTATATCAATCTTTGAAATCCGTTAATATCATTAATACAGAATGCAGTGTACAATATCAGCCTATTTCATCTTTAAAAATAAATATGGCTATGAGTTATAATTTTGGAAGAGATTATCTAAAACAAGCACTACCACTCATTCGACCATTTACGTTTAAAGGTGGTTTATCGTATCACATTAAAGGATTAGATTTGGAAGTAGATTTGGAAAGCTCAACCAAACAATATGCACTTGGTAAAGTATATGGCGAAAATCCAACTAAAGCGTATGCTATTGTTAATTGTGCAGCCGGCTATACTTTGCCGGTTCAACAACACAGTGTATTTTTTAAAGTAGGTGTTGAGAATATCGCAGATACGTATTATTCTACTTTTTCTGATTGGAATAAAATACCACGAAAAGGCAGAAATTTTTATTTGAATGTAGCTTTCATTTTTAATAGCAAAACAAAAACAAACTAATCAAAATTGTCGTTGATAATAAAGTAAATAAATTTACTTAACTAACTTAAAATAGCATTTGTTTTTAATGTATATTTAAGTATATTTACTTTATGCCCGAGCAGTATTCCGATTTTTCTGATCAATTATTAATGGAAAAATTCCAGCAAACTGGAAACACTCAGCTATTAGGTGAATTGTATAAACGATATGCGATGCTGGTGTACGGACTTTGTTACAAATATTTAAAAAATGAACAAGATGCCAAAGACAGCGTAAATGATATTTTTGAATTAGTATTAGAAAATGCTTCCAAACAACCTATTGCATACTTCCGAGCTTGGATTTATAGCGTGAGTAAAAATCATCTTTATAAAAAAACAAAGAAAAATAATCCACTGGAAATCACTGAATTAGAAAAATTTTCAGAAAAATTTATGGAAAATGAGATGGATTTGACTCTTTATGAGAAAGAAGAGCAACGTGAATTACTCACGAAAGCGATAAGCAACTTAAGCGAAGAGCAACGTACGTGCATTGAATTGTTTTATTACCAGCAGAAATCCTACCAAGAAGTTGCTTCCATATCCGGTTACGATCTGAATAAAGTAAAGAGTGCTATTCAGAATGGAAAAAGAAATTTAAAATTATTTATGGAAGAAAATAGCACCCAACATGAAGGATGATTTATTATTGAAATATGTACACAACGAGCTGTCGCCGGAAGAACGACATGCTTTCGAATTGGAAATGGAAAACGATCCATTTTTAATGGAAAGCGTAGAAGGATGGCAACAATTTGCGGCTACACATACTGCTTCGCAATGGCAACAAGTACAACAAGATTTATTTACTACTATTGACCAAAAAACAACACCGAAAAAAGCAAGCGTAAAAAAAATAAATCCGTTTTTACTTTGGGCTTTTGCTGCCTGTTTTATTGGATTAATTGCAACGGTGAGTTGGCATTTTATATTGCAAGGAAACACACCAAACACAGATCAACTTTTTGCTGCATATTATCAACCGCTCACCCACCCCGACGGAACGGTACGTGGTGAAGCCAACGAGCACAGTGAAAAAGATGCGATAGCATTATACGAAAAAGAAGATTATTTTGAAGCTGCCAACCTTTATCAAAAATTAGTAAACAATAATCCGGAAAATATAAAAAACAAGCTTTTTTTAGGTATTTCCTATTTAAGTAGCAACCAAACAGAAAAAGCAATTGCGGTGTTATCCGACATGCAACAGGCTACCGAATACCAACAAGATATACAATGGTATTTAGCATTGGCCTACATCAAAAATAAAAATGTAACAGCGGCCATTCCGTTCTTGCACTCGCTTGCTGATTCTACCAATTATTATCAACCAAAAGCCAAAGAATTAGTAGAAAAACTCGATGGTAAGATGGCTGCTAAGGATTAGATATCGTAGTTCGTAAGCACATCTTTTTCAGCATTTCTAATTACCCTTAGGTTTGTCTATCTTTGCAATATGAAGTTTTCCGATTATCGCATCAATGAAGATATAAAATACAACTTGGAACAATTGGGTTTTAAAAAACCTACCGATATCCAATATAAATCCATACCGGCTATTTTGCGAGGCGAAGACGTATTGGCAATTGCACAAACAGGCACCGGAAAAACGGCCGCTTTTGCGATTCCGATTATTCATAAAATACATACCGACAAAAGCTCTAAACGAACTGACTTTATAAAATGCATTGTGATGGTGCCCACGCATGAGTTGGCACTACAAGTAAACGAAGTGTTTGAAAAAATAGCTGAAAAAACTCGCGTAAAAACACTTTGTATTTTTGGTGGTGTGGAGCAAGATGCTCAAATAAAATCGCTCTATAAAGGTATCGATATTGTAATAGCAACACCAGGTCGCATGTTTGATTTGCAACATCAAGGTGCATTGGATTTAAGCAAAATAGAAATTTTAGTGCTTGATGAAGCTGACCACATGCTCGACTTAGGATTTATCAAAGACATCCGAGATATGCAACGTTTTTTACCTAAAAACAGACAAACATTGTTTTTCTCAGCAACGATAAATGAGCATATCAAAAAGTTGGCCTATTCATTGGTGAGTAATGCCATTCGTATCCAAATTTCACCAAAAGATCCTGTTTCTAAAAATGTGCAACATGCCGTTGCATTTATAGAAATGGACGAGAAACGTTTTTTCTTAGAACGTATATTAAAAGAACATGCTGATAAAAAAGTGTTAGTTTTTGTGCGTACCAAAGTGCGTGCGGAACGAGTGGCAAATGCCATGAGCCGTGCAGACATAAAAACACTCACGATGCACAGTGACAAAGAACATAAAGAACGCTTACATGTTTTAGAAGCTTTTAAAAAAGGGAAAACAAAAGTATTAATTGCTACGGACATCAATGCACGCGGTATCGATATTCCAAATGTAGATTTTGTAGTAAATTATGATTTACCGGACGTGGCGGAAAATTATGTGCATCGCGTGGGCAGAACCGGACGTGGCGACCAAAAAGGACAGGCAATTTCATTTTGTAGTACAGAAGAAAAACCAACTTTAAAAACGATTGAAACGTTTTTAACTAAACCAATTCATGTAATTGATATTGAAAAAGAGGATTATTTGGATACCGTTGAATTTGCTAATGACACCATGGTAAAAGAAGATCTGCAATCGCTTTTAAAAGAAGCGGAAGCCTTTGAGCAGCAACTAAAAAAGAAGAAAAAGAAATAATTCTACTTTTGTAGCTTATACTAAACACAAATAAAGTTTTATTAATAAAAATTTCTACAAAAAATTTCCAAATTGTAAAAAGAAACTATAAATTTGCACTCCGAAAATGACCGATGGTGTAACGGTAGCACAGAGGTTTTTGGTGCCTTTAGTTGAGGTTCGAATCCTTGTCGGTCAACAAAGTCCTGATTAATTCAGGACTTTTGTTTTTTTTATAAATCTTCAATTCTCAAAACGGACAATCGGGTTTTTAACCGCTTTTACTTGTTGTAAATAGGCATAAATGGCGGCTAAATCTTCATCCGTCATTCCGGCATACATAGTCCATGGCATGATAGTTTGCAATCCGTCTGGTGCTACTTTCATCAGTTTAGCCGTGCTATCACTATAAGATTTAAACTTTGCTATAAAGGTCTCTTGATTCCAATATCCGATACCAGTTTCTTTATCCGGTGTAATGTTTGCAGAGCGGACTAGTAATTGTTCACTTAATATAAATTCCATTCCACCGGCAAAAGGTTCTCCAATAAATTTACCTTTTTCCTGTTTGGTATGGCAATCATAGCAACTAGCTGCAGTAACTAAATATTTTCCGTATTCTACTTTATTTAATTTATTCGGAATTTTTGAAAACTGAGCTGGTTTGGGAATTGTATTAATAATAAAATTGAATGGAAAATCCGGCTTTGATTTTTCCGGTGTATTTTCGACAGGTCGTAAGGTTCTTAAATATGCAATAATAGCTTTGATGTCGTTTTCATCTAATTTACCATAATTATGGGCAGGCATCAAGGAAAACAAGGCACGACCATCGTTAGAAACACCTGTGGTAATAGCTCTAAATATTTCGCCATCTGTCCAGTTTTTCAAACTGAAAGGTGTGATATTGGGTGCAATAAATTTTCCGGGGAAACCATATTTCTGATCAAAAATGTCGCCACCATTCCCTTCTGTTCCTAGAATAATAGGACCGGAAAATAAAGTCCAATCTCTTTTGGAATGGCAATCTATACACACTGTAACGTGATTTGCTAAATATTTGCCTCGTTCAATTTGAGCGGTACTCATTTCTACTTTCATGTTAGGTGCATCACCAACATTAGGAAGCATAACTTTTACATAGGTTAATGCCACAAGAATGAAGACAATAAATAATCCTACAATAATTAAGAATACTTTGCGTAAGTTTTTCATATTATAATTTTATGGTATACTAAATTTATTAAAAATATATCGACTGCAATATTAAATCCATAAAAAAACCCTCGAAAAATCGAGGGTTCTAAAAAATAAATTTTATGAATTAAAATTCTTTGCCAGTTGTTACTTCATTGTGGTGTTCTTTCCACAATTTAGCTTGGTCAAATGTTACTGAAGCATAGAATGTTCTTCCAATAAACGGACCACCTACATTTGTTCTATAAGTAGGACCGGCAATATTCGTTGCACCAATTTTGAAAGTTGTCATTGCTTTTTCTACAAAGTATCCAATGTTTGCATCCAATATACCACGAGCTTTTACAGTACCATCTGCAAAATCAGATCCCCAAACAATTGCAGACTGCCATCTGTAGTCAATAGCAAATCCTAACCCTTTCCAAACTTTATCTCCGGAAAATCCAACATAGAATTGGTGATTAGAGGCGTTAAATCCTAAATCTCTCACCGTTCCAATTGCGGGATTTCCTCCTTTCACTTTGTAATCCATGTAGTTGTAGCTTGCTTTAACCGTCATGTTTTTTGGTAATGCGTACGCTAAACCAATTCCAGCACCGTAAGAGAATGTTTTTCCCGGTATGTTTACGTAAGGTCTCCAAGTTGTAGCAGAATTTGTTAATCCTTGAATTACTTGTGATACACCTGGTAACAATACGCCTTTATGACGTGTACTATCTTTACTTACAACAGTAATTTGAGCAATGAAATCTTTATAGATATTGAAATATCCGTTTACGTCAATCATTAATTTTTTAAATAATACTGTTTTGTAACCTAATTCTACTACTTGTAATTGCTCCGGTTTCACATAATCAAAATTAGATTCAACTAACAAGGTTGGATCTGGTGAACCTGCCAATGCAGATGCTATAAATGCATTATAAGAATCCATCGTATAAGCACCACCATTATAGATACCATAACGTTCCGCATTTTTCTTCGTACCACCTAATAAGATATTGGATGTTGGGAAGAAAATATATTGTGCTTGAGAATCAGGATTTCTGAAACCTGTTTGGTAAGATAAACGAATATTGTGATTTCTATCTTTACCCAACGTAGCCACAAACGCAGCACGTGGAGAAACAATCACTTTAAAGTTTTCATTTTTATCAATACGAACTGAAGCTTGGATTTTGAACATATCTTTATAGAATTTACGTTGCAATTGAACAAAAGCACCGTATTCATTTATTTTAATACGTTTGTATTTTCCTGTGCCATCCGGATCTTCATTAAATACGGTTCCTTGAGTAGATAAGCTATACATTCTATGGTTACCACCAATTTGAATATCGATCCATTTACCTGTCCAGCGCGTTAAATCTATCATTGCTTCTGTGTGGAATAATCTTGAATTATCAATAAAGCCGGCACCACCTCTTTGGAATAATCCTGTACGTACAGATTCTATCAAAGCTTGTTGTTGTTCCGGGCTCATGCTATTCCAAGGTCTATCCGCTAAAGAACGAGCTGAATCGTGTGCTACACTTGTTAATGCATTCGCATTTGCCAATACTTCTGCTGCTGACTGCATCAATGCTGTTTGAATTAATGGTGCAGCATACGTTTTTAAATACGTAGGTACCCACTGAGCTGCTGATGGTGAAACACCTTCATTGGTATAAGCACCTAAAGCAGATAAGTTATAGGAATCTCCATCTTTAGTTTGCGACATGTACGAGCGAATAAAGAAATCTTTTCCTTTAATTTCTGCTTTATGGAATTGTTGGATGAAGTTTCTTAATGCATAACGTTCACTACCTTGGTACACGCTATTACCATGACCAATTCTATAATTATAAGAGAACTCATACGATTTATCTTTGAATGGTCTGAAGTAAACACCAAAATCACCTTTTACGGATTGTGCTTTATTATTATCCAACAATCTTTCTTCTGACAAACCTGTTCTACGAAGATCAAGCGATAATAATGAGCTAATTGAGTCTACTTTTGAAGCTGCACGTGCAGCTGCTTGAATAGGTAACTGAGTTGCCACATTAGATGCAATTAAAGATTGTACTTGTGCTTGCACTTGTGCTGCAATAATTGCTTGGCCTGTTGGTGAAGCAACAAATGCATCTGCATCTGCGTCCGGATCTGGAGAACCACCTAAAACAGCTTGGTTATATGCATTTTGACGCACTGCTGCGGTGACACCCGCTGTAATTGCCGGTAATTGTGCATTTACTTGAGCTGTTACTGCTGCCGTAACACCGGCTTGGAATAAAGGTGAATTTTGTAAACTTTGAGAAGCACTACCTACTAACAATCCTCTCACTGCACCATAAGGAACAAAGATTCTTGTTTCATCACCGTATAAATTTAATCCATCAAAATTCGGATTTCCTACATTATCTGTTGTTCCTAAATTTCTATCTGAAGTATAGTCGTTTGCATACCAATCTGTACCTTGGAAAATACTAAAGTTGGCTTTAATTGCTGCAAAATCTTGACCTGTTTTTTTAGATTTAAAGATATGTCCAATTCTTAATGCAGCACTTCCTAATGGTTTTACACCATAACCATTATTTGCTTGAGCAAAACCTCCTTTTACTTGCATACTGAATCCAGGATGCTCAAACGGATTTTTAGAGTTCATTAATAAAATACCATTGAATGCGTTTGGACCGTATAATGCAGATGCTGCACCAGGCACTAACTCCACGTTGTTAATATCTAACTCACCGATACCGACTACGTTACCGGTAGGAAAGTTTAATAATGGAGCGGCATTATCCATTCCATCCATTAACTGCACAAAACGTGTATTGGAAATACCACCAAAACCACGTGTATTTACGGAAGTTAAAGTCATGGAACCATTAATGGTTTGTACACCTTTTAATTTTGCTAAATCGTCATAATAATCAGCAGATGCTGCTGTCTTCACCATTTTAGCATCCATTTTTTCAATGGTAACCGGTGATTCTAGGATTTTTTCTTCTACACGAGATGCGGCCACTACCACATCATTTAACAAGCTTGTTTCTTCGGATAAGGCAACATTGATATCTTCTTTGCTACCATCAATTTTTAATTCGGTAGTAGCCATACCTACCATAGAAATCACCAATGTTAATGGTGTAGGCTGATTGGTGGTGAATTCAAATGCACCATCTAAGTCGGTAACGGTACCTTCCGTTGTACCTTTCACGGTAATGTTGGCCCCAATGATAGGCTCTTTCCCATCGGTTACCTTACCTTTGAGTTTTGTTTGTGCTATCATCGTAACACTGCATAACAGAAGCAGACATAGCGTAGACAATAATTTTAAGTTCTTCATAAAGGTTTATTTTCAACCAAAATAATAATAAAATTTAACATTAGGTGTAATTTTTCTTAACATTTGTTTGTATCTAAGAAAATATACTTAATAATGGTGATGAGAAATGTAGAAATGAAATAATGTAGAAAATAAAAAATGAATTGGTCACTGTTAAAGCGTTTCCATCAATATGCTAAAGAAAATAGTTGACTTTTTAGATAGTCAGAAAGTCATCTTAGAACAAAATATTATTCTAAAAAATCTATTTGCGTTTGAAGATATTGAGTTTTGATTTGGAAGGCTTATCTTCTGTATCATCTTCTGATGAAGAATTGGTGGGTTTATTATTGAGTAATTTAGATTCTTTTAGTTTTCCATCTACATAAATTTCTGTTTTCTCAACAGTGCCATCTTCATAATAATATGTCCAAACACCATCTCTTATATTACAGAAATTATTCTTTTTGAAAACATCCCAATTTCCAATTGTATTTTGCTTAAACTGACCTTCTACCTTAAGCACTTTTTCAGGATAATACTCTTTATACTCACCGCACATACAATTTTTATATTGATACGCAGTATATTTCAATTGACTTTTATCATCATACGTATATAACAAGCAAGGTGTGCATGCATCCATGGCATTCCAGAACTTTTTATATTCCAAATATTTTTGTTTTGTAACCTCTTTACCATTACAAATATACGCTGTACCAAATGGCGTTGGGCGTTCTTCCAAGAAAACATCATACGTACGCAACGTATCTTGTTTAATATTAGATGTAACTTGTTTATTGGTTGGTGTAATATAAAAAGTATCGGCACTTGCAGAGCGTGCTACTTTCATTTCGTAAGGATCCACAATATCAATAATACTTTGAGCACGATTGCTTGCTATCAAAATAATAAAAAAGAAAAGGAATAGGCTAATTTGTTTCATAACGAGTCGCTAATAAACAAAAATACAAAGCATCCGCGCAAATAAAATAAGATAAAACTAACACGTGTGGAGATGTAGCTTATCCAATAAAATCTACATAACTATATTGTTTACCCAGAATTTTTTGCTCATCCACTTGCAACCATTTTTTCAAAATAGTTGCATATACATTTTTAAAATCAACAGCATATTTTAAATCACCATCCTCTAAATCGGATAAATTGGGTGCTGCATTAAAAATGCCATTTTTCTTAAAATTATTTCCAAATAAAAAAAGTTGATTGGCTGTTCCATGATCGGTACCACTACTTGCATTTTCTTGTACTCTCCTACCAAACTCTGAAAAAGTCATTAACAATACATCATTTAATTTTCCGTATTGCTGCATATCTTTCATAAAGATTTCTACTGTTTCGGAAAGCTGTTTTAATAAATCAGATTGTCGTTTCGGCTGATTAAAATGCGTATCAAAACTACCCAAAGAAACATAATAAACACTTGTATTAATTCCGGAAATAATAAACTCTGAAATCGTTTTCATGCTTTTGCCAAATTCATGGTTTGGATAAGTGGTGGCATTATGAAATATCTTAGATGTTTTATATAGATAATCTGCTGAAGACACTGTTTCTGCTAATGTTTTGTACAGATAAGTGGCATTCTCATGTTCGTGATTGGTTGCAGTATATTGCTTTGAAAGTTGATGAATAAAGGGTGATGTCGTTGTATTGTATAAACGTTTGGCATCTTTTAATGCTAATCCATTTTGCTTTTCGCCTTTTAATGCCAAACTTAATGTATCATCCATTTCCAACAGTTGCGTAGGCAAATCGCAACTATTGCATTTCTCATCTAAATACCTACCTAACCATCCGGAATGCTTGTATTCATTGCTATTGCTGGCGGTGTGCCAAATATCCATAGAACGAAAATGTGACCGATCGGGTTCCGGATATCCAACATTATTTATCACACAAACTTGACCTTTATCGAATAGATTTTTAATTCCTTTCATATCCGGATGCAAGCCCAATTCATCGTTCAACTTATGTACTTGATTCTTGGGTATTGCAATTGTTGGTCGTGCATTGTAATACAAACTATTTTCATACGGAACTACTGTATTTAAACCATCATTTCCACCACTAAGCTGTATAACCACCAAAATTTTATTGGATTTTTTATCGGAATTTTGTTCATGACCTTTTAAAAATTTAGGCAACAACATGGAGGCTGATGCTAAAGCAGAAGTTTGTATAAATATTCTTCTTTTCATGGCTACTTTTTTTTTATTATCAAATATTAACACAATTGAAATTCCGGTAATGACATTGCGTATATAAGTTTACTTTTTATCTCATTTTCTTTGTTCGATGTGTCCGAATTTTGCATTACTATTTTGGCTACATTGCCATCTATTTTACAAGGCAAAACGGCCGTCGTAATCTCATTCCACACCTCCTTTTTATTTGAAAAATAGGCTACTGTTTTCGACCAATCTACCTTAGCAGATAACTTTTTGGATGCTAATTTTTTCACATACTCATCCATCATTTTCATTTTCAAATCACCCATTTCTGGCTGGTATGCTTTAGGAGAAAAATCTAATTCTTCATCATAGAAAATAATTTGCGGCAAACGCATTCTGAACAAAAGTGAAGAACTATCAATCCATGATTTTCCACCTTTCCATCCGGCAACATTCGGAGGATTTAAAAGCACTTGCCCAAGCGAACGTTGTATAAATAAAATACTGTCAGTCTTATCAAAAGTTGTTGGAATAAATCGAAACGTATTAGCAATCAATTCTGTTGGTGATTTAATTTTATTACCTACATTTTTTGCATCATAAAACCAATCAGCCTTTAAAATAAGGCTCATCAATTGTTTTATATTATAATTGGATTGATAAAATTTCAGTGCTAAATTTTGTACAATATTTTCATCAACACTTTCCTCATTTACAAAAAATTGATAGAGCTTTTTAGTAATAAAATAAGCACATTCCGGCTTTTGAGTAATCATCTCTAAAATAGCATCACCATCAAAATTTCCTGTTTTGCCAAAGAATGTTTTACTATCAAAATCGTGTTGTGCTTTTCTAAATTTAAATTCTCCGAGTGCATCAAAACCATAACCGGTAAAAGCTCTTGCGGCTTCTTTAATATCTTGTTCTGTATAATTGCCTCTGCCCAACGTAAACAATTCCATTACCTCGCGAGCAAAATTTTCATTTGGATGATCTTTCTTATTTTGTTGATTATTGAGAAACTGCAACATCGCCGGTGTTTTGGATATTTCCACCAACATTGTTTTAAAATTACCCAATGCGTTTTTTCTAATTATATCTAAATATTGCTGATTAAAATAAGGATTAGGTGTGCGGCAAGCGAAATGACCATGCCAAAAAAGTGCCATTTTTTCTTGTAGTTGTGCTGATGAATGTATCATTTCATTTAACCACATTTCATTCAACTCAACGATATTCTCTTTCAACATTTTCTTCACTTCCACCTTTGCTTCTTTTCCTTTTAATTTGGCCGCAGCTTTTGCAGCATCTACTTCACTTTGTGAAATGATATGCAGTGAATGAAATGCTTGAGGTGCAAGCAAAGCATCAATGTTTGCTTGCAATGACGCAGCATATGGCATTTTATAAATAGAGCAACCGAACGCTGCTCTGTTATATAAATGTTTGATTTTTTCTTGCTCTGTCAACATAAAAAATAAAATTTATCCAATTCATTTCAAAATAAAATTATTGTTCTTCGGGCATTTCTTCTATCTCCTTTTTAAATTTATCATTTTTTGAAAAATGCTGTTTTTGTTGTGGTATATTTTGTTTTTTATATTCTTGCCAACGTTGTCTTTGTTCATCTGTCAACACTTGATGAATAGACGTTTTATATTTTTTATATAACTGTATAAATGCCGATTTATTATCTGCTTTATCTGTTTGAATTGTATCCGATTTTGATTGCAATTTCAATTCTTTTCTATTGGTGTAATAATCCAAATTAATGGCATATAATTTTTGATATTGTTCATCGGTTAAACCTACAACAACTTTCATTGTATCAGTTGTGTTAGTTGCGTGTTGCTCTACAGAAATTTTTGAAGGTTTTGACTTCAATGTTGGATTGGCATGTACACTAAAAACCCCAATCAACATGAAAAAACTAAGTAAGAAAGATTTTGTTTTCATCTATTATTTATTTAGATGATAGACTACAAAAAATTGAAAAGGTTTAATACAAAGAATTATTTATAAACAGAAATATCTTTTATCCAAATTCTAATAAGATGTGGTGCTACTTCATCACCACCAAAATATGGAAACAACTGATAGCCTTTTGCAATAGTAGAACTGCGCGGCATTGTTATGGTTGTGCCATCTACTGTAAAGACATACGAATTTGATTGTATTTTAATGGAACAATTTATGTTTGTATTTAAAGCAACAGACTTTATGTATAGACTTGAACGAACAGAATCATTGTAAATATATCCTAATAATTGCAACTCATGATGCAGCCAACGCCATCCAATTCGTGCACTATTAGTATGATGCATTGTGTTATTATCCGAAAATCCATAAAGCTTGTTGATGTCGTATTGGTTGATAGAATCAAGTGTAGTATATATTGCTGTACTATCAAATCTTGCAATAAATTTCATCTCGGAAATGCTATCTAAAATTTGGATAGAATTATTGGATGAATATTGCTCACCAGCCTGAATAATGTATTCTACAAATTCATTATCCGGATTTAGTTTATTAGAATGACTACAACCGATAATACAAGAAAAACAAAAAAACAATTCGAGTATTCTCATTGTAGCATCTATTAAAAAATGTAATTAATATTGACCGGTGGACAACATCACCAATGTACAAGCTTCTAAAGTGATAATATTATTTTGATGAGCCAATGTTGTTAACGCAGCATTTTCTGTTCCCGGATTAAAAATAATTCGTTTGGGATGTAAACTTAAAATATAATCGAAATAGGCTTGTTGTCGTTGCGGATTAAGATACAAAGTAACCGTATCAATGTCCTTGTAAATCTTCCAATCTGTCTCAATTTTCGTATCACCGATAACAGCATTTTCAAAACCTAATGCAATCACATCATGCTGATTGGAACGCAACATACGCACTGCTTTATTGCTGTATCTATCTAATTTTGCACTTGCACCTAAAACAACTGTTTTCTTATTCATCTTTTATCAAATAAACAATTAACATTAATATTCGTTCAAATCAAACTTTTCTAATAATTTCAACACCACCGGATTTTTATCTATCATATCTTTCAACCTATCTCTATTGGTTTTGTATGTTTTAGCTGCATTAGGATCACGAAGCAAGATAAATTCCGGCACCACTGTGGTATTTGATGTGTGGTTTCTATAGTACGAAGTGATATCTAACTTATGCAATTGCAAAAGCTCAAGCGAGATATTATTTGTAAGTGTAAATTGAATTTTATCGTTTACCAAAATCGGCTTTTGTGTTTGTGCTACATTTAAAAATGCAGGTTGCAAATGTTGTTTTCCTTCTGCTAAAAAATTATTCCAAAGTTCCTCCACATTATCTACCGTCAATGCCACTTTTTGTTTTTTTTCTTCTATTACAATTTGCTTGTTTATATCCTTAAACATAGAGCCTAATTCGGAACTTTTAGGCAATTCGCGTTTAGGTTTTTGTGTGGCCGGTGGTACTTTATTTACAGATGGTTCAACAACTTTTTCTTGTTCAACTTGAGTCTTTATTTCGACCAATGGTGTTTGCAATGCTTCTTCAATAGACACCGAATTGGAAATAGGATTATCTAAAGAAGAAAAATACAAAGACTCATCTTCTAACTGAACAGACTCAGGTGTTTTGTTTTGCTTGGATTTATAGAATTGAAGGATGGATTTTAGTTTTTTTTTTCACCTAAAATCACGGAAAGTGTATTTTCTATTTGTGTATTTAAAAAACAAATTTTCAACAAAGCCAACTCTACATGTAAGCGTTTGTTTTTAGATGTTTTATAATCAATATCGCATTGGTTAATAATATTCAATGCATTTAATAAAAATGTTTCGTTTACTAAGTTGGCTTGTTTGTAATATTTATCTTTTACGTCATCTGCTGCTTCTAAAAGCAAAACAGTTTTATCGTCTTTGCTGATCAATAAATTTCTAAAATGTTCAGCCATTCCTAACAAAAACATTTCTGCATCAAAACCATTATGAATAATCTCATTAAATGCGTTCAACACAGCCGACGAATCTTCTATCAAAAAATATTCTGTGATTTTAAAATAATAATCGTGATCCAGAATATTTAAGTTATTAATTACATCTTGATAGCTAATATTTTTTCCGGCAAAGCTGACAATTTTATCGAACAATGACAATGCATCGCGCAAACCGCCGTCAGCTTTTTGTGCAATAACATGCAACGCAGATGGCTCAGCCGAAATACCTTCGCTGTGTGCAATTTTTTGCAATTGACGAACAATATCTTTATCCGAAATACGTTTAAAATCAAAGATTTGACAACGCGATAAAATCGTTGGAATAATTTTATGTTTTTCCGTAGTAGCCAAAATAAAAATGGCATAACTTGGCGGCTCTTCCAGTGTTTTTAAAAATGCATTAAATGCACCACTCGACAACATGTGTACCTCGTCAATAATATACACTTTGTATTTTCCGGATTGTGGCGCAAAACGAACCTGATCTACCAATGTTCTGATGTCATCTACACTATTATTTGAGGCGGCATCTAATTCAAAAATATTAAATGATGCGTTTTGTGCAAAAGACTTACAAGAATTACATTCATTGCATGGTTCAAAATCGGTGCCAGCATTTTCGCAGTTGATAGCTTTAGCTAAAATTCTGGCACAGGTTGTTTTACCAACACCACGCGGACCACAAAACAAGAAAGATTGAGCTAATTTTCCGGAAGACAATGCTTTTTTCAAGGTTTCGGACACTTGCTCTTGTCCAACCACATCTAAGAATTTGGAAGGACGATACTTACGAGCCGAAACAATGAAATTTTCCATAATCTACAAATGTAGCAAAACTATCAAGGTTTTAAAAACCTTGATGGTTTTAGTTTTAAACAAAGTAAATGGTTGTGAAGAAATGGCAATTGTCTTGATATTTTGATTTATTGTTCTTCATTAAACTTTAAAGAACATTGTGTCGCGTCTTCTTCGAGAGACACAAATATTTTTGAAACAACTTTCAACCTGAGAGTGAAAAAATATGTTTCGTGGACACGAAACATGGCTGTGAACGGGTCACAATACACGTCGAGGACGAGTGCTTACCTAAATAAATAAAAAAAAAACGGAGCCAAAATAAAATTGACTCCGTGCTATAATAATTGAAAAATATAAAGTTAGAATGGAAATTTTCCGGCTTCAATAACTTTTGCAGCAATGCGTCTTCTCGCCTCTTTAGTATTGAATGTATCATATTTGGTGAAGCGTTTCAAGCCCATCAACATGATTCTTAATTCATCACCTTCTGCAAAAGATTGTAATGCATGTTTTCCGTGTAAATTCAAACGTTCCATTGCATCAGAAATAAATACTTTTGTCATATCAATTTGTGTTTGACAAGCAGCTTCACCGGATTTCTCTATCCATTTTTGTGTACGCAACACGGTGGATTCCATAGAATACAATTCTGCCAACATATCCGCAACATTCATCAATATTTCTTGCTCTGTTTTTAATTTTGTCATTAACTTTTGTGCGGCAGCACCTGCTGTCATTAAAATTGCTTTTTTAGCATTGCGAATTGCTTTCACTTCAGCAGCTAAAGGTGTTTCATCTGCATCACTGCTAAAATCAGGCACACTCATTAACTCTTTTTGTACTGCCATTGCCGGCGACATGATGTCGATTTTTTGGCTCATCGCACGTTTAAACAACATATCTACAGAAAGTAAGCGATTAATTTCGTTTGTTCCTTCAAAAATGCGATTGATACGCGCATCGCGGTACGTTCCTGCTGCAGATAATTCTTCAGAATAACCCATTCCGCCGTGTATTTGTACGTTTTCATCTACACAATAATCCAATACTTCTGACCCAATAAATTTCAATAAAGAACATTCAATTGCGTATTCTTCTGCAGCCATCATAATAGCTTCTTGATATTTTTTACCTGCTGCCACTAATTCTTTTTCTTTATTATCTATCATATCTGCTGCACGATAGCATGCACTTTGTAATGCATAAATACGTGTTGCCATTTCTGCCATTTTATATTGAATGGCTCCAAAACTTGCAATGGGCGTTTTGAATTGTTGACGTTCCACAGCATACGAAACAGATTGTTCCAAAGCACCTTTTGAGCCACCTAACACACCTGCAGCCAATTTATAACGTCCAATATTTAAAATATTGAATGCTATTAAATGTCCTTTACCGATTTCACCTAATAAATTTTCTTTTGGAACTTTTACATTTTCTAAAAATACTTGACGAGTGGATGAACCTTTAATACCCATTTTTTTCTCTTCTGCACCTAAGGTCAAACCATCCATGCCTTTTTCAATAATAAGACAAGAAAATTTATCGCCATCAATTTGACAAAAAACAATAAATACATCTGCAAAACCGGAATTGGTAATCCACATTTTTTGTCCGTTTACAATGTAATGTGTGCCTTCTGCATTTAGTGTAGCAATAGTTTTTGCACCTAATGCGTCAGAGCCTGAGCTTGGCTCCGTTAAGCAATAAGCAGCTTTTAATTCACCACTAGCTAACTTGGGTAAATAGTAAGATTTTTGTTGTTCGTTACCGAAATAAACAATCGGCAAAGTACCAATACCAATGTGAGCTCCTAATGACAAAGAAAAAGAACGAGACTTTGCCATATACTCTACCAACAATGAATTGGTATTAAAATCTTTTCCCATTCCGCCATATTCTTCCGGAATGGCTAATCCTAATAAACCTAACTCACCTGCTTTAACTAACAAAGATTCTGTTAATCCCGGTTCTTGATGTTCAATTCTATCGTAAACGGGAATAATTTCTGTGTTCACAAATGACACAACGGTATCGATAATCATTTGTTGTTCTTCGTTGATGTCTTCCGGTGTAAAGACGTCGTTGTAGTTTGATTCTTTTACTAAAAATTCTCCACCTTTAAGTAGATTTTTAATTTCGGTTTGTGTTTCACTCATTCTATTGATTTTAATATTATAAATTATTTTTTGCTTTGATATTTGCTTAAATGCATTACTAAAATACAATGCATGCATTGAAATACCAAACGTTTGGTCAAGTGTAAAAGTTAATTATTTGTTATCAAATGTTACAGCATAATTCTGTTAAGATTAAATAATTTTGCCCTAATATTTGAACATAAGACATAAAACGATGGCGAGCTATAAAAAGATTCCTTTAAAACCATTTCCAAATGGATGGTATGTAGTAGCACATGCACACGAAGTTCCAAATGGAGCTGTTGTTACAAAAAGATTAGTTGGGAAAGATATTCTTTTATATAGAACAGAAAGTGGAAAATTAAATGTAACGGAACCGTATTGCCCTCACATGGGTGCGCATTTAGGACATGGCGGAATTATAGAAGGAGAAAATATTAAATGCCCTTTCCATCATTTTTGTTTTGATTCAAAAGGTGATTGTACGGCTACAGGATACGGCACTAAACCTTCTTCTCGTTTAAAAATTCCAACATTTCATTTCGATGAAAAAAATGACTTGATTTTAGTTTGGTTTGATGAAAAAAATACTGCACCAACTTGGTTCGTACCGCAAGAAGATTGGAGTGAATGGACAGAAGTAAAATTTGCAGAATATAATTTCAATTCACATCCGCAGGAAACCTCTGAAAACAGCGTAGATGTTGGACATTTCGGTATTGTACACGGTTATTCCGGTGTAGAAACATTACACGAAATGGAATCGCATGAACATTATTTGTATGCTAAATACGCCATGCATCGCTTAGCCGATTTTGTGGGCAAAAAAAGATTAATACGTACTGAATTTCATGTGAACGTACATGGCTTAGGCTATTCATTTGTAAAAACAGATATACCGGAATTAGGATTAGAAACTAGGCATTTTGTACTGCCTACACCAACGGATATTGGCAAGTTGAAATTACGCATTGGTGTAAGTATCAAAAAAATGAAAAACTTCAGTAAAATATCACCTTTACTAAATATTTTACCCAATAAATTAGCTCATAAACTCATATTAAACGGTGCATATAAAGGATATTGCCACGATGTAAGTATGGATTTTGATATTTGGAAAAATAAGATTTACATTGATCCACCTATATTAGCAAAAGGCGACGGTCCGGTAGCACAATATAGAATGTGGGCACAACAATTTTACTACGACGACTCGATGCAACCGAATTACGTTCCGCAAGAGATAGTTTAGGAGTTTAGGAGTTTATGAGTTTATGATTGAAATTCATATCTTACTACTCTCTACTCAATACTCCATCTTACTACTTAATACTAAAGAAACTAGGATTTTTTCACATATTTCGTTAGAATCACGATGGTTTGGTCGTTGATTTTTCCTTCAATTTGTTCTGTATTATCGTGTACTAATTTGATGCGTTTTACTATCGTGCCTTTTGCAGCAGAAAAGCTGGTACCTTTGACATTAAGGGCTTGTGTAAGCACAACAGTATCGCCATTTTCCAATACATTTCCATACGCATCTTTGTGTACATCAGCTTGCTCAAAAGCACTCAATGCCCATTGTACAATATTATCATCGATTTCCACACCACTCAATAATTCATTTGCCCAATTTTCTTCTTTATGTTTATAGATGATTCTATAGCTTAATGCTTGTACACTTGGCTCCGGATTCCAAATACTTCCTTCTAAAAACGTCCAATAATTTCCGGTATTTTCTGCTTCCATATTTTCTAAACAAGTATCGCAAACTGCTACTTGATTGGCTATTGAAGCATCGTCTTTAGGTGTTACGGTATAAGCATACGTTGCATCTTGATTGCTGCATAATTCGCACAAATTTTCGCAGCGTGCTTTTAAAATCGGATTCATTGATAAATTTTTAAGCTTGTTTATTGGCAAGTAAATACATCACCGCCATACGGATGGCTACACCATTTTCTACTTGCTCTAAAATAATGGAATGTTCACTATCTGCTACATCCGAAGTTAACTCCACACCTCTATTAATTGGTCCCGGATGCATGATAACAATTTCTTTTTGAAGTTTATCCAAGCGTTGTTTATTTACACCGAAATACAAGGCATATTCGCGCAACGATGGAAAATATTTGGTGTTTTGTCTTTCTAATTGGATACGTAACACGTTTGCCACATCACACCATTGCAAAGCTTCATCTACATTATGAGAAACGTGTACACCTAAAGCACCGATATGTTTTGGGATTAAAGTTGATGGACCACACAACAAAATCTCTGCTCCTAATTTTTTCAAACAAAAGATATTAGACAATGCTACTCTGGAATGCATAATATCACCGATGATGGCAATTTTTTTATTTTTTACATCGCCTATTTTTTCTTGCATTGAGTAAGTATCCAGTAATGCTTGTGTTGGATGCTCGTGTGTGCCATCACCTGCATTAACAATTTGTGCATCTACACGCTCAGAAAGGTAATGTGCTGCTCCCGGACTTTCATGACGCATCACTATCATATCTACTTTCATAGACAAGATATTGTTCACCGTATCTAATAAAGTTTCGCCTTTTTTTACGGACGAAGAAGACGAAGTAAAATTGATTACATCCGCCGACAATCTTTTTTGTGCCAACTCAAAAGAGATACGTGTTCTTGTGGAATTTTCAAAAAATAAATTGGCAATGGTGATGTCTCGTAATGTTGGAACTTTTTTTATAGGTCGATTGATAATTTCTTTGAACTGAGTCGCTGTTGTTAAAATCAACTGTATATCCTCTTTTGTGAGATGTTCTATTCCAATGACATGTTTTGAACTAAGTTGACTCATATTTTTATCTTCTTTTGATGTATCTGTATTTCAGTACAACTTTTTATCCATTATTACTATTTACAAACACTACTTCATCTACATCTGTAGTATTAATTGCCCAATGCACTTCCACATCTACTTTTTCTATCGTATCTACTACTCTACCCACAAAATCAGGCTGAATAGGCAATTCTCTATTAAATCGTCTATCAATCAACACCAATAATTCAATTTTTAAAGGACGACCAAACGAAAGCAATGCATCCATGGCGGCTCGGATTGTTCTGCCTGTAAACAAAACGTCATCTACCAATATCACATTTTTTTCTTCTATATGAAAATCGATTTCTGTTACTTTCGCATTCAGTGATTTTCCTCTTCGGAAATCATCTCTGTGGAAAGTAGTATCAATTTTCCCGAAAGGAATTTCAATTTGGGTTAATTCTTTGATACGTTGATGGATACGCTCTGCCAATAATACGCCTCTTGGTTGTACACCAATTAAAACTGTATTTTCAAAATTGATGGATTCTATAACCTCTCTGCTTAACCGCTCTATGGTCAGTTGAATTTGTTTGCCATTTAAAATGATAGCATCTGACATTGACACAAAAATACAAAAAAATATGCAACAGATGTTTAAATTAATCTGATTTTATCTACATAAAAAAAATAAAAGGATTACACTTGCCATTGAATGGGCTTCTCACCTCTTGCCCTTAATATTTCATTTACTTGTGCAAAATGATTGCAACCAAAAAAACCGGAATGTGCCGAAAATGGAGACGGATGTGGTGCTTTGAGGATTATATGTTTCTCCGTATCTATTAATGCGGCTTTTTGCTGTGCAAAATTGCCCCAAAGCAAGAAAATGATACCCGTTTTTTCTTTGGAGATGGTTTGTATCACCGCATCTGTAAAATTTTCCCAGCCTTTTTTTTGATGAGATGCCGGCTGATTGGCTTCTACAGTAAGGATGGCATTCAACAAGAAAACACCTTGCATTGTCCAATTTTGCAAACAACCATGTGTCGGAATTTGAAAATTTGGAATTGAATTTTTTAGTTCTTTATAGATGTTGACTAAGCTGGGTGGCGGTTTTATGCCCTGCTGAACGGAAAAACATAAGCCGTGTGCTTGGCCTGCACCATGATATGGATCTTGACCTAGTATTACGACACGAACATCGGCGAAAGGTGTGGAATTGAAAGCATTAAAAATAAGAGAACCTGGTGGATAGATTGTTTTACCCTGTTTCTTTTCATCATACAAAAAAGTACGCAAGTTATCAAAATAAGATTTTTCAAACTCGGCATGCAGTATTTGTTTCCAACTTTCTGCTATTTGAATGGTATCCTTAGACATAAAATGATACTATATATGATGAAAAAATAAGATGGAAAAGATACTGTTTATTCTTTATATGGTAAATCATTAAGATACTAAAAAAGAATATCAGCAATTCAACATAATTATTTAAAGAATTTTTTTTTGAAAATTAATCAATAAGAAGCTATCTTTGCACTCCGTTGCAAATTAACCAATTCGTTAATTTGCATTCAGGATGGTCGCGTAGCTCAGGGGATAGAGCAACTGCCTTCTAAGCAGTCGGTCGCACGTTCGATTCGTGCCGCGATCACAAAGCCACCTTTTGGGTGGCTTTTTTATTTACTTCTTGCTTTGATGCTCCACTCAAATTCAAACTCTAATAGCAGATTATTTTGTTCATCGTACCCTTTTATTTGGTTAATGATTGTTTGAGGCTCTTTTGTGTCTATTGCTTTTTGAACTTTGTCGGCAATAATATGTCCTTCATCGCAAATAAAGGTAGTTAAACCAACTGCTCTTTTAATAAACTTGGCTTTGCAACCGGTTACGAACATAGAAACGGAAGGTTTAGTTTTATGTGTGTACATTTGCACCATAGCGCCACTTGCCATTTCGGCCGCCATGCCCAGCACTGCCCAATAGGTTGTATTAAACGGATTTTTATTGACATATTTATAAGGCACCGTTACTTTGCATTGTTGGTCGTTGAGTTCAATAATTTTAAGGCCGGCAATGGTACCCATTGGCATCACCGTTAACATACCTGCTTTGAAAAATGGAGAAAGTGCCATTTTCTTATAATCTTCTCTGTTTTTGATGTTCATGATATCGAATTAAGCTAACACAATATAGAAAATAGTAGTTAGATATTCGTTATAATCATTTCCCTTAAAAATGTATATTTGTTTTAAATCAAAAAAACTATGACAATTACTCAACATCCAAATTTTGAAAAATGGTTTTATTTTATACTAATTCTGCTTGCATTTGTTTTGTACGGAAATACCATTTATAATGAGTATAGTTTGGATGATAGATTAATTGTAACAGAAAACCCATACGTTCCAAAAGGATTTGCAGGAATTGATGATATTTTTAAAAACAATTACTATCAATCAAAAGATGTAACATTAGACAAACGTCCGGTAACGGTAAGTACCTTTGCTATCGAATATCAATTTTTTGGTGAGAATCCGCACATCAGTCACTTAATAAATGTTTTGATATATTCTATACTATTAATAGTATTATTCCAAATATTAAAGAGTGTATTTAAATTAGACACTATACATTATTTGCTCCCATTTTTAGTTACAATATTATATGCAGTTCATCCGCTACACACAGAAGTAGTGGCATCTTTAAAGAACAGAGATGAACTTTTAGTGATGTTGTTTGGCTTGCTTTTTTTAAAACACGGAACAAAAGTATTCGAAGAAGCACCCAATAAATTTAGAAATCTAATTTTGAGTTTAGTGTTTCTAACTATTGGTTTATTGAGTAAAATAAATGAATTGGTTTATGTTTTTATCTTAATTGCTATTTACATCTTCAGCAATAACAACAAGAAAAATTATTTGAATTATGTATTCATTCTACTCTCTGTCGCCATCACATGCTTTGCATTTTTTGACATATATGCCAACTATAATCGTCAAATTATAGTTTATGAGAATCCGCTTGTATTAACGAAAGATGTTAACTTATTTATCGGGACAATTTTTAATGTATTGGCGTACCATATTAAAATGATATTGCTACCATATCCACTCCGATTTTACTATGGATACAATATGTTTCCGGTAATTGGATTAAATGCAATTATTCCGTTTTTATCTTTTATATTCCATATAGGATTATTGGTGTATGGTTTGTATAAATTCTTTAAAAAAGAAACAATTGGTTTGTTTATAGTTTGTTATTTTATTTCAATTGCATTATATGTAAATTTTCCAGTACTCTATACCGGATTATTTTCTGAAAGAGCTTTATTTTTTAGTAGTTTATGGTTTATAGTAATCGTATTAAGCATACTAATGCAGCCCAAATTATTACAACGAAAAATAAAACTAAACAATCTTATTTTAAACAAAACTTCTGCTATTATATTTTCAGGCATCGTGCTCATATTTTCTTATTCAACAATACAGCGTAATTTTTATTGGAAAGATGAATTAAGTTTATTATCACACGACATAACAACTATGGAAAATTCTGTAATAGGAAATTATATTTATGCCAATATTTTAAAAGATTACAGTAAAAAATCAACGAGTAAAGAAGAGGCTGAAATGTATGGAAATAAAGCCCTTACACATTATTACAGATGTATGGAATTAGCACCAGAGTATCCTGAATTATATTTTAAAATAGGTAGTACATACAGATATAATTTACACAATATGGATAGTGCAAAACTCTATTTTAGATATGCTGTTTCTATTGATTCATTATATAGACATGCCAACTATGAATTAGCAAAATTATTTTTTGATACAAGAGATTTTAAGAATAGCTATAAATATTTTCAACGTACACATCAGCTCACACCTACTGATTCTCTAACGTTATTTTATTATGGGCAATGTGCAACCTATGTAAATGAAATGGATACCGCTTTTAAAATAAACAATGAGTTTATTCAATTATATCCCAATTTACCGTATCCATATCTCAATATGGGCATCTTTTATTCAACTAATTTAAAAGACGACAGTGCGATTGTATATCTTGAAAAAGCGGTTCAATTAGGATATAAAGAATCCGGATTAGTGGCTCAAATAGGTGATTTTTACAAGAAGAAAGGCGATACAGAAAAAGCTAGGTATTATAGCCTACTTAAATAAAGTATCTCAAAGAATTAAAATAGGAAATACTGTTTTATTTTTTCAATGCAGCTTCTATTTTAGATGAAGTGCTTGGCGTGAAATACTTCAACAAATTAAAAAAGGCAGTAATTGCTATCGTAAAGAAAACATACACACCTATTGTTCGCATTGTATCGTGGTATGTCCAATAATACAGTATAGTAGGAACTAATGCCAACAAAAGATTCATCAAAAATGTGTTATGTTCATAGATTATTTCAAAAGCCATTTGAAATAATTTCTTGTAATTGTAAGATGAATGTTGATCTGTAACATTAAATCCTTCAATCAATTCACCCTTAATATTATCGGTGTGCTTAAATAGCATAATATCAATATTCCAAAAGATATGCTTGTTATTTAAAATCTTACTTCTTAAATCAGCATTAATAACGCGAAAAGTAGAACTTGGCTTCAATGACATTGTATGATTAAGCAAATTTTTATACGCATTGCTTAATGTTTTTCGGATAGTAGATTGATACATTTTATCTTTATCATAGAAATAAAAATAAATATCCGCATTTTCGTAATCTGATTCTTTACATATATCAATAATGTAGTGCGACATATCTTCATCTACCGATAAAATATGCTTTCCTTTTGCTACATAAAAGCCGCAAAGTGTTGCAAAATGCTGCCCATAATTCTTATTTAATTGAACAATTTTAACTTCTTTAAATTGCTCTTGAATGTCCATTAAATGTGCAATTTCTTTACTGATTTGACTATTATCAATAACAAAAATAATCTCAAAATCTTTATATTTGCTCGCCAAAGCTTTGCTGATATCAGTCAAATGCGTTGCCGTATTGTTTGCATAATAATAGAGTGGAATAACTACCGAAAAATCCATAAATTTTTAATGGTATAAATATATGATAGAATATTCGAAACAAGAAAGTAATATTTTCAACGTTCCGTTTGGGCGGCTAAATTTAGATGAAAATTTCAATGATTGGGATGTTCTAAAGCAAGAAATTAAATCGTCACCTTGTAAATATATTCGAGTAAAAATTAAAAATCCGAATGGTTTGCAATTAGAGAAATTGTGTAGTTTAACTTCCAATGCTCATTTATTAGAAATTCTAAGAGTGTATAGCAGTGAAAATTTATTAACAACACCTTTTGAGCATACACATAATGATTTAATTATTGAAATAGCAGATAACAACAACGAAAGTAACTTAGGTCTATTTGTGTTAGATACGTATGAAGATATTCCATTTGGAAATTACACATCATCTTCTATATTAAATATCATCCCAAAAGAAATACAACTCAATGCCTTAGTTGCATATTTTAATGATTTTTATACAGGAAAATCGGATGATAAATCTGCCATTTATTTTTATAACACAAATAAAAAATTAGTAGGTTGCGCTATTATTGATTTACTACACGAAGGTGAAAATAGTACCGCCGCATATATATACTATATTGGTGTTGCTAAAGATGAAAGAAATAAAGGAAATCAATGTAAGATTGTTCAATCTTTAAAATACTTCATACAAAACAAAGGAATAGAAAAATTATATTGCTCTACAAGATTATTAAATCTATTTTCAGCACGAGCTTTTGAAAAAAATCAATTTAAATGCATACGATACGATTGGGTGTATCTACTCGAAAAATAAATATAAAAATCAACGAGAAATAAAAACCTAATACACTTTCAACTTTTCAATCCATCTCATTTTCATTTTTTTTACCGATATATTATTGTTACTTTCACCTTACAAAACTATCTACAATGAAATTAATCATTCGTTTTCTTATAAAAATCGCCACCGTAATTGCACTATCTTACATATTACCTACAATTTGGAGTGGCTTTAGCAATCCTATTGTAAACACACCGTTGGATGCCGTAAAAGTCGCTTTAGTATTAACTGTTTTAAATACTTTCTTGAAGCCCATTTTAAGTTTCTTTTCCTTACCTATCACTTGCCTTACATTAGGATTATTCTCTTTAGTTATCAGTGCTGCTATGGTTGTTTTAGCTGATAATTTATTAGATGGTTTCCAAGTAGGCGGTTGGTTAGCGGCACTTATTTTCAGCTTAGCTTTCTCATTTATTTCAGCTACTGTCGAAAAGTTTATCGTGGACGATAAATAATCGGAAAATATTACTGATTTTTTGTATTCATTCTGACAATATTTCTTATTTAGAGAAATAAAAATATCCTTTTGTCATCTTGCATACTTTTTGATGTTGTAGTATAAAATGAAATTCGTTTCAACAAACCAAAATCAGATTTCATTTATATACTAACAGAAAAAAAACAAGATATGAATCCAAATAATTATACCATCAAATCACAAGAAGCAATTGCTCAAGCACAGCAAATTGCTTTCGATGCAAAACATGCATCCTTAGATACGTTTCATTTGTTGCAAGCCATCATTGAAACCGATGCAGATGTAACACCTTTCCTATTTAAAAAAGTAAATGCTGATATTTCAAAAATCAAAAATGATTTATCTATTTTACTAAAAAAACAAGCAACCGTTTCGGGCGATGCAATGAAATATCCATCACCGGCTTTAGCACAAACATTATTAAAAGCCAATTCATATTTAAAAGAATTGAATGATGAATATGTATCAATCGAACATTTACTATTAGCACTACTTAGTGCCAACGATGATACATCAAAATTATTAAAAGCAAATAACGTTTCAGAAGCAAACCTAAAACAAGCTATTAAAGAATTGAGAAAAGGACAAACCGTAAACAATCCGAGTGCCGACACAACTTATAATTCATTAGATAAATACGCAAAAAACCTAAATGAGTTAGCACAATCCAATAAACTCGACCCGGTGATTGGTCGTGATGAAGAAATACGACGTGTATTGCACATTCTTTCTCGTCGTACGAAAAACAATCCGATTTTAGTGGGCGAACCCGGCGTAGGAAAAACAGCAATCGCAGAAGGAATTGCACATCGAATAATCTCAGGAGATGTGCCGGAAAACTTAAAATCCAAAACCATCTATTCTTTGGATATGGGTGCACTCATTGCCGGAGCAAAATACAAAGGTGAGTTTGAAGAACGATTAAAAGCCGTTATCAAAGAAGTTATCTGCTCCGATGGGCAAATTATTTTATTTATAGATGAGATACATACTTTAGTTGGTGCCGGTGGCGGCGGTGAAGGTGCAATGGATGCTGCAAATATCTTAAAACCGGCATTGGCTCGCGGCGAATTGCGTGCCATTGGTGCTACGACTCTCAATGAATACCAAAAATATTTTGAAAAAGACAAAGCTTTAGAGCGTCGTTTCCAAAAAGTGATGGTGCAAGAGCCGAGCTTAGAAGATACCATTTCCATTTTAAGAGGTTTGAAAGAACGTTATGAAACACATCATAAAGTAACTATAAAAGATGAAGCTATCATTGCAGCAACCGAGCTTTCCAGCCGATATATTACCAACCGTTTTTTACCGGACAAAGCCATCGACTTAATAGATGAGGCCGCCGCAAAATTACGTTTAGAGATGGATTCTGTTCCGGAAGAACTGGATGAATTAGATAGAAAAATTCGTCAATTAGAAATTGAACGCGAAGCATTGAAACGCGAAAATGATGAAAATAAAGTCAAAGATTTATCAGAAACTATTGCCGACCTTTCTGAGAAACGAAATGCCATGAAAGCAAAGTGGCAAAGTGAGAAAACAATTGTAGATAGAATTTCAAATGTGAAAGAATCTATCGAAAATTTAAAAGTAGACGCAGAAAAAGCCGAACGCAACGGCGATTATGCGAAAGTTGCCGAAATACGCTACGGAAAAATAAAAGAAGCAGAACAAAAATTAATCGACTTTGAAAAAGAATTAGACGAGTTGAAAAAAGGCAGTCGATTAATGAAAGAAGAAGTAACCGCAGAAGACATTGCAGAAGTAGTAGCCAAATGGACCGGCATTCCATTAGCTAAAATGTTGCAAACAGAAAAAGATAAATTATTGAACTTAGAAAGCTATTTGCACGCTCGTGTTGTGGGACAAGAAGAAGCAATTGTTGCGGTAGCCGATGCCATTCGCAGAAGCAGAGCCGGCTTGCAAGATCCCAAACGTCCATTAGGTTCTTTCCTTTTCATCGGAACAACCGGCGTTGGAAAAACAGAATTAGCCAAGGCACTCGCCGAATTATTATTTGACGACGAAAAAGCAATGGTACGAATTGATATGAGTGAATACATGGAAAAACATGCGGTTTCACGTTTAATTGGTTCGCCTCCGGGCTATGTAGGCTACGATGAAGGTGGTCAATTAACAGAAGCGGTTCGCAATCATCCGTACTCAGTAGTGTTGTTAGATGAGATTGAAAAAGCACATCCGGATGTATTCAATGTGTTATTACAAGTATTGGAAGATGGAAGATTAACCGACAACAAAGGTCGTGTAGTGGATTTCAAAAATACCATTATCATCATGACATCCAATATTGGCTCTCATTTAATACAACAAAATTTTGAAAATGCCACCACAGACAATGATTTGTTTATAGCAACAGAAACATCCAAAGCTCAAGTATTTGAAGCCTTAAAAAGAGTGTTGCGTCCGGAGTTTTTCAATAGAATTGATGAAGTAATCATGTTCAAACCATTATTGCAAAATGACATTAAAGAAGTAGTAAAAATTCAATTAAACAATTTGCAAAAACAACTCAAAAACATGGAAATTGAGTTAGAATACACCGATGAATTAGTTGAATACTTTGCACAAGAAGGTTATGAACCACAATTTGGAGCAAGACCACTCAAACGACTCATCAATAAAGAGCTAATCAACCAATTATCTAAAATGATTTTAGCCGATAAAATAGACAAAAACAAAAAAGTAATTGCCGATAGTTTCAATAATGAAATCGTATTTAGAAACGAATAAAATTATTCCAAAAAAATTATACTTAAGGTTGGTGGAGACACCAACCTTTAAAGTAAATGTCATTTCCTTGAAAAAAGAAATCTCAAACAAACCTTATGTCTTGGTTTGTGTCTTCACAAACCAAATTAATAATGTTTCTTGTTGACACGAACCATGGCTTGAGTATTAACAATACTAATCATTATAAATTTAGAATGCAACAGCCCTGCATTTCCATGGGAATGACATTTGTTTTTCTTACTGAAACAAATATTTAGGATTTATTTACAATTTTTCCACCATCAATCAGCACTTGAATCCGTAATTTTGCAACATGCAAAAAACATTTGGAATAATAGCTGCTTTTTATGGTGCAACAGCAGTTATGTTAGGTGCCTTTGGTGCACACGGTCTAAAATCAAAATTAGATGCGTATCAATTAGAAATCTTTAACAAAGGCGTGCAATACCAATTTTACCATGTATTCGCATTGTTGGCAGTTGCGCTATTAGCACAACGCTTAAGTACGCAAACACTCGTGTTTGCCGGTTGGGGTTTCACTATTGGTGTATTATTATTTTCCGGTTCATTATATTTATTAGCAACACGTCATTTATTAGGCTTGGAATCAATGACGCCTATCCTCGGCCCTATCACACCATTAGGCGGTTTAAGCTTTATTATAGGTTGGATATTTTTGTTACTTTCTTTTAGAAAGCTGTAAGTTATCGAACAAAAACACGACTCACATTGTTTATTACAAATATTTTCATCTTTTATGAGAAATAGCATACTATTCTTTCTTTTAATTTCCTTTCTTTCTTTTGCAATTGCTCAACCAACATCCCAATTTTCCGGTAATGCAGGTGGCGGCCGTTTAAGTGGTAAAGTTGTAGATGCCGCAACCAATGCCGCATTGGGTTATTCATCCGTAACACTCCAAAACTTAAAAGATTCTTCTATCATCTTAGGAGCTTTGGTTGATGAAAAAGGATTTTTTGAAGTACGCAATATTCCATTTGGTGCATATAGTGTTGGAATTTCATTTGTTGGATATAAAGATTATATACAAAAACCACTCCTGATAATTCCGCCCGATAAGATGGATGTTAACATCGGCACTATTAAAATAGAAGAAGATTCTAAAGTATTGCAGAATGTAGAGATTACTGCTGAACGAACGTTTATGCAATTAAATGCTGAAAAGAAGATTTTCAACATGGACAAAAATACAATGACAGCCGGTGGTTCTGCTATTGATGCTTTAAAGCAAGTACCAACGGTTGAAGTGGATCAAGACGGAAAAGTGTCTATGCGTGGCTCGGAGAATATTCAAGTTTTTATCAATGGAAGACCATCCGGAATTACATCTAACAATATAAAAGCAATATTAGATGCCATTCCGGCATCTAATATAGAAAATATTGAAATCATCAACAACCCATCTGCCAAATATGAAGCATCCGGTGATGCAGGCATTTTAAACATCAACCTTAAAAAGAATATCAATACCGGATTAAATGGAAATTTCACCGTTGGATACGGCACTAAATACGATGCCAACACAGGAGTTACGTTGAGTTTTAGAAAAAACAATTTCAGTTTTACTACATCATATAATTTTCGTTTTAGAGAAAATACGAGTAAAGGTTTTGGACAACGTTACAATATGAATCCCGGAAGAAGTCCATTTTATTTAACGACGTATGACAAAGGAAAAAGACATAATTTTTCTAATACACTCAACACCAGTTTAGATTACGATTTTAAAGAAAAAAATACCATTTCATTCAGCACACTTTTTAGCGAATCTAATAGTAAAGATAAAAACACCTTGGAATCCAATTTCTTGGATTCATTAGTGGAATATATGGATGCATACAATCGTTACACGATAGGCAAAGGTATTAATTGGGATGCACAAGTAAATACATCTTATAGAAGAACCTTTAAAAACAAATCGCAGGAATTGGTATTGTCCGGAAATTATGCCTATTCATTTGGTGAATCCAAACCTAATTACACACAAAAATCAGTTGACATTAATGGAAATGAAATAGCTAATATAGAATTATTTCAACGCAATATTAATTCGGACAATTCACATTCCGGTTTTGTACAAGCCGATTACACACAACCATTTGAGAAATCTAAATCAAAATTAGAATTAGGTTATCGTTTTTATATCCGTGGATTAGAAAATGAACTTTATGCCGATTCATTAAATTCAACCACGCAACAATTTGTAACGGATAGTAGCATCAGCAATGCTTATTCATATAAAGAAATGATACACGCTGCGTATGCTATTTTTGGTGGTGCTGTAAAAAAAGTAATGAATTATAAATTTGGTTTACGTGTAGAGAATACGCAAATCAATATTCATCAAAATGTAGGCAATCAAACATACAAACAAAATTATTTTGATTATTTCCCATCGGCATCTTTATCATTTAATTTACCAAAATCGCATTCTTTGAGCATTGCGTATAGCAAACGCATCAACCGACCGCATGCACATCAATTAAATCCTTTTGGAAGCTACGATGATCCTTATAATATCTTAACCGGAAATCCGAATTTAAAACCGGCTTACACGCATGCTATTGAGTTAAATCATTTCAAAAATTTTGATTTAAAAACAAGCAAACGTGATTCTACATTTCAACGTTCCATTTTCTTAAGCACTACGTTGTACTATCGTTATGCGTATAATGTTTTCACACGTTTTACCAATGTGGATAGCCTTGGTCGTTCGATTGTTAGTTTTGACAATTTGAATGTAGGACAAAATATAGGTGTTGAATTTTCAGGTCGTTTTGCATTTTTCAAATGGTGGAATTTCTTATTGTCTGCCAATTTATTCCAAAGTAAATTAAAAGGTGATATTCCAAATGGTGAAGTAGATGCAGCATCCAATAGTTTCAGTTACAACCTTCGCTTAAACAGTAATTTCAATATCAATTCACGGGCATCTTTACAATTTATGGTGATGTATCGCAGTAAAATAAAATTCTTACAAGGTGAAATCAGACCTATGGTATTTGCTAATATTGGATTCAAGTATGATTTCTTAAAAGAGAATAGAGCAAGCATTGCAATTAACGTGAGTGATATTTTCAATACGCAATATTTTGGTATTGCTACGAGCGGTGCAAACTATAAAAGTACTTACAAAAGACATTGGGAATCAACTGTTGGAAATATTGTATTTACGTATCGTTTCGGAAAATCAGAAAGTAAAAAGGCGGCAAACAAAACCAATAATAAATCAAACTTTATTGATAACGAAAATGGAATTGATGGCGGTGGTGGCGGATAATTTATTTTCCAAATTTAATCCACTGAATTAAATCGATAAAATCTTTGTCTTTTTGCCAACTTGCAAAGTAGCGATCTTTTTTGATGTAATTATAGTAAATTGCATTTTTAAATAAGCCCGCACTTTTTGCTTCACGCAAATAATAAAATGTTTTATCCTTATCGCCTTCCGCAGCAGAGCAACGAGCAAAATTGTAATATATAACGGCTCTATCACCTTTAACTTGCAATGCCTTATAAAAATCGGAACGTGCCGACTCGAAATTGCCTAATTCTATTTTACAATTGCCTCTATCAATATACATATCGGCATCATAGTTGACTAATTTTATGGCATTATCAAAAAATTGCATAGCAATAGGATAATTCTCTTGTTTAAACAACACCTTGCCTAAATAATGATGCGCATCTTCATCTTTTGGTTCTAATTGCGTGGCACGTAATAAATCATTATATGCTAAATCAGTGCTATCTAAATAATACCGAATAATTCCTCTATTCCGCAACGCCAATTCAAAATCGGGTTTTATACTTAATGAACTATTAAAATCAGACAAAGCCAGCAATAAATCTATTCTACTTGGCGCCGCAATATTTTGATTCCTAAAAATGGCAGCTCCTTTATTATTATAAGCTAAATAATTTAGCGGATCCGTTTTAATAACTTGGTTAAAATCCTTAATTGCTTGTTCAAACAGTCCTAAGTAATAATAGCTCATTCCTCTACTATTGCGTACATGAATACTGGTGTCAACTTGTTTTATTACTGCTGTAAAATATCGAATGGCTTCTTCGTATTGCTGTTGTTCTTTTAAAACATTCGCCTTTTCTAATAAGGCAGGCACATAGCGTGGATCTTTTTGCAATACTGCATCGAAATTCAAAGTGGCTGCCGTAAAATTTTCTAATTTTTGATAACAATATCCTTTCCAATAAAGTGCATCAACATCATTTTTGTTATTGGCTAAAATATTATTTAATGTAGAGATAGCTGCTTTGTATTGTTTTTGATTGATTTGTTGTTTGGCAAAATCCAATTGCGGACTTGATACTGCCCATGCTGACAGATATATATTGAAAATAAATAGAAAAAAGAGTAGTCTTTTATTTCTAACTATTGATGTACCTTTTTTATAAATATGCTTACGCATTATCCAATTCTATGTTCTGGTTGTTTCCTAATCTGACCTCAATAATAGAAAAATCTGATTTATTAATTCTCTTGAAGTTTCCACTATTGTTTATAGTAACCACATCGTAATCAAGTGGAACTTTAATATACACTACTGCATCTAAGAGCATGCCTTTTGTCCACTCCAATTCGATGGTATTACCGCTTATGTAAATATTTTCAATTTCTGTGCCAGAAAAAAAGTGACCATTGCTTCCGGCAATTCCAAACGGTGTAAATCCGACATTCAATAAACATCTTGCAGAATGCTTTGGTACTTCGATTCGTTTATCACCATTGACTAATTCCTGTGTTACATTGTCAAAAAACAAACTATTCGGCAATTTATACATACGTGTTTTATTATCTGTATTGATAAATGCTGTGTAATAGCGTTCTTTAATGTGAAAATGTATGGTATAGAAACCATGATGCTCAGATACTTGAGGATTTTCTATTGTCATCAATGGAAAAATGGATTTAAACAATCGAAGTGTTTCCGCATCATATTCTGCTATATTATCCGAAGTAAAAATTAAATGACCAAACAATACATTGGATAATAAAAGCGCATATTTCTCTGCCTTAGAAAGCGTGTTTTTATTTTTTCGCAACAGCAAAACATCCGGATCATTCCAAAACCATTTTCCAGAAAGTTGACGACGTGAAATTGTATTATGAATGGCGTTTAATACAGAAGGTCGCTCTCTTGCTCGAGCCCATTTTAAAATAGAAAAATCCCATGTCAAATGAATATCAGGTCCTATTCGGCAATAATCCGTTGTATTTATAGCAGCAGACAAAGGCACACCGCAACCTAATATCATTTTATCACCCACACAACTCCGCAGAAACTGCATGGTATCTATCATAATTTCTCCACGCGATTTTCCATTTCTTGGTATCAATGCTGTTCCGTATAAGAAATCTAATTTTACTAAATCAAAATTCCATTCGTGTAAAATAGTATGGAAGACTGTTTTCAAATACGAACGTACTTCTTCGTTATAAATATCTAATGCATAAAACCAATAGCTCCACAATGGATTAAATCCAATTTTTAAAAACTTGCCCTTTTCATTTTTTAAAATCCAATGTGGTTTTTCTTTTACGATAAAGGAATTTTGCTCGCATGCCAAAGGTGCTAACCATAAACCGGCTTTGATATTTTGTGCATGAATTTTATCAGAAATAGCTTTCAGTCCGTTTGGAAATTTCTTGTTTACATGCAGCCAATCACCAACCGCTTGCTGCCAACCATCATCAATTTGAAAAATTTCGATGGGAATTTTTTGTTGTTTAAATGCGTGTAAATTGTCTTCAATAATTTTTTCGGTAATGCCGGTATAGTAATAATACCAGCTCGTCCAGCCTATTGCAGGTTGAGCATGTATAGTTTGTAAAGCTTGAGTTTCAAAATAATTTTGATAACAAAATTGCTCATAGTTTTCTGAATGAAAAATATCTAATAAAATGGTAGATTGTTCAATTTTGCTTCCAAGCAAATCTTTTTTAAGTATTAATTTATTTTCTGTTTGATGATGTTCAAAGATGGTATATCCTTTTTTTTCATCTAATGAACCAAAAAAAATAGCACGTTTCTTAGCTAATTTAATGGATGTATATGTCCAACTGTGTACTACACCTTTTTTATTTTTATAGGTATAAATTAATCCATCACCATAGGCTTCTCCAATAGCACGAATGCCCCAACGTTGTGCTTGTAGTTTATCTTCTTTTGTAAATAATTTTGTTTCTGTCCACGATTGAAAACCATTACACAACACCTGTTTAGATGCAGCATAATCCAGCGTTGTTTCTATAAAAAAATCGAGTAAAGTAATAGTAGTTTTAGGTTGAATAGATACTTTATATCGTCTATCGCGATTTATTTCTTCTAATAAAAATTCTAATTGGAAATGCTGATTTTCAAACAGTGAAAAATCGGATGAAGTAAACTCGTGATGCTGTCCGATTGCATCTGCATATTTTATAAAAAAATATTGAAAATTCATACTTCAAAGTTAATAGACTGCAACTAAACCAAATATGTACAAATAGTTATTTTCTTGATATGGGAAATGTCATACAGTGCGGGCCACCTCGTGCACGCGATAATTCGGCAGAAGCCAATGTGATAATCGTATTATTGAGTTGCTCTAAGGATAATTCTTCAATGAGTAGATGTTTGGAATTCATGATAGTAAATCCGTTGTCTCTTAATGATTGTAAGGTTCTAATGTTGCGTTCGTATGAATAAGCAACATTCGATTTTGCCGCTACAAAATTGCAACCATCTGTCCATTGTTCGCGTTGAGCAAAAGGAGAAATTCCACCTCCGCAAGCAATAAAATTCATGGAAGGATACAACTCTTTTATCAAATCCTTCAACGTTGGATGCAATACAGCACGTGCATTATTTTTGGAATAGGTAACAATATCTACTTTATCATTTTTCTCATATAAAAGTGGTGAAAAACCGACACATGTATCTGCACTTATCAACGTAAAAATCGTATCGAGATGCATGCAATATCGTTCATTTGGAATTTCAACAACGGTTACATAATCCACAATATCTTTTTCAAATAAAATGGCTTTTAATTCAAAAATGGCATCTAACGTAGTACGTTCACTTTCGCCTATCAAAATATGTCGATTATTCACCAACATTACATCGCCACCTTCAATAGAAATTCCGGAATCTTTTTCTAGATTTTCATCGTTTACAAAATCAATTATTTTATTTTTAAACGGTAGAAATAAATCGTGGTTTTGAACGATAAATTTTGTCAAATAATTTTCGCGTAAACGAGCTTTTTTATTGGCTTTGCACACTAAAACATAATCATTTATTACACAACCAATATCACGTGTAAAAACCAAATTAGGCAACGGTGCCAAAATAGATTGTTTCGTTTCCGGATGAATACC
This sequence comes from uncultured Chitinophagales bacterium, assembly GCA_964507125.1. Classification (GTDB taxonomy): domain Bacteria; phylum Bacteroidota; class Bacteroidia; order Chitinophagales; family JADIYW01; genus JADJSS01. Next base: position 49,483 of record CAZDOT010000005.1, read on the forward strand.
GGAAATCAATGTTATTGAAAGTTGTTCCGGTGATAACTGTTTCAGTAATTCATATTTTCCTAAACCAAAGTCTTCCTTCTCAAATAAATACTCAATTAATTCTTCTCGAACGGCATCCTGCGTTAAAGTTTCTTGCAATAAATCGGTAAACTCATAAACATTCTCTTTTCCAATTAATTGTTTCAATGTTTGTGTAAACTGATAATGTTCTTCTATCATACGTGGTAAAAAAACAATATCATCATATAGTAATTGTTCGGCAATTTCCGGTGATATGTGTTCAATACCAACATTAGGCTCATGAACAATTACCTTATCGAGTGTTTGTATTTCTGAATTTATTTGCATACGATACTATTCCTATCAAATTAGATACTTAAAGATACAATAAATAATGGGGAAAACAGAAAGCATCAAATCTTTCTAATCTTGCGCTTTAACAAGATGATTCTAAATTTTATGGAATCATAGATTAATCCTAAAATCAAAACGAAGGCTGCCAACAACAATACGTGTAAATAATATTTTGCAAAAAGCACACCTCCTATAATTCCACCAATAAAGAAACTTACTATGATAACTAATCTCAACTTTATTGAAGCGGTAAGTTTTTGTTTTTGTTCCACTTCTTTATAAAAAAATAATTGAGATAATTCGATACCTAAGTCAGTAAACAATCCGGTTAAATGTGTGGTACGCACTACAGAATTAGAAATTGATGTTACGAGTGAATTTTGCAAACCCATTGCGAATAATAAACTAAATGCAATTATATTTCCATGAATAGTTTGAAAATAAACACCAAAAAATCCTAAAGCAATCAATATACTAATTTCAATGGAAGCCGGAATAATGTAAATAAACCTTTCGTTTAATTTTGAAACAATTTCTATTAAAAAACCGGAAACAAAAGACCCTAAAAAGAAGCAAAAAATAAACAGGAAATAAACAAAACTTTCGAGGTAGTTGGTTTGTAAAATCTCTTCTACAAAAAATGCAAAATGTCCGGTAACATTAGTGGTTAATCGTTGCACAGAGAAAAAGCCCACAACATTTACCATTCCTGCTACAAATGATAACAATGAGGCAATTTGAAGATTATGACTAAATGTCCGTGTTTTTCCTTTATGCTTAAACATCTAAAAAAATCCGTTTCAATATTTCAATTTGCAAATCATTTTCACCGGTTGATGGTCTGAAAATTCAAATTCATTTTGTAATCCTTTCACTTCAAGTAATTCGATATTAGGTGATAACAAATAGAAATCAATTACAGTAGTATAGGTCTCTGATTTTATATAAGGCTTATCCACTTTTCTATTACTTGGTGTTTTTCCATCAAAAGCAAAAATCCAATCTTTCTCTATAAAATCATTAGGTATCGGCATTTCTTCATAATCGCTATTGGCTTTAAGCGGTGTGTAGCCCGGCGGAATTTGATTCCAATCACCACCAACAATCACATAATTTCCATTTTTATATTCGTCCACAATAAACTTCTTAAAATAAGCCATTTCTTGTTTTTTGAGCGTGCCACCATCATACGCTGAGTTGTGTGTATTGATTACGACCAACTGTTTTCCATTTTTTAAATTAAAACGATGTTTCACAAAACATCTATCTAAAAAAAACAAACCTTTTGGCCATGAAAAATTACTTGGAAAAGCATATTTTAAAGGCGTTCCCACATCTTGATACTTATAAAAAGTAGCAATTCCACCGAGTACTTTTCCCATAGGTTGCAATATCGGAATTGGCACATAATTCACATCGTAATTTTTTCCAAAAACAGCCTTAAAATTTTCGAGTGTTTCAAATGCTTCTTGAAATTGATCGTGATGATAACTTCTTTTTGAGTTTCTATCTATTTCTTGTATCTGAATAAAATCTGCATCGCTTTTCCAAGATTGTAACGTAGTTAAAATGCCTTTTAAATTTTTGGCGGTTACTTCTTTAGAAGAGCGAACCATCTTTCCACCATCATAAAAAAAATCCGACTCTTTTCCCAATCCGGCGTAACCAATATTCCAGTTATAAAATACCAATGTATCTTTCTCTAAGTTGGGTAATTTTTCTTTCGGAATTAAAGTAATCGCATCTTCTTCTGCTTTGGGTTTATAATCGGTAAATTGTGCATATAAAATAGCTGACAGCACATATAAACCAAAGAGCAATCCAATGCCTAATAAAATCTTAAGTACTAATATCATTTTTGCTTTCATGTAATTTTAATAATTTATACATTTGATTTAAGATCCGGCGTTTTCAGCAAATCGAATGTTTCGTTTCGAAAAATACGGTTTTTAGAATTATCCATGAATTTTAATTAAATTTAAGCATATTTTTAAATAAATACAGAACGAATGAAAAACACTACGCTCCAATGGAAATCGAATGATGGCTTATCTATTTTTGGACAAAAATGGGATTCCGAAACAGTAGCACCCAAAGCGGTTATATGTTTAGTACATGGTTTTGGCGAGCACAGCAGCCGCTATGAACATGTGGCTCAATTTTTTACCGACAATCAATATGCACTTATTTCGTATGATGCACGCGGACATGGAAAATCAGAAGGCAAACGCGGACATTTTCCGAGCTACGACGAATTTTTAAATGACGTTGGAAACTTATTAAAGCAAGCAGATACACATTATCCCGGATTACCAAAAATCTTATATGGTCATAGTATGGGCGGACAAATAGTAGCAAACTATGCCTTAAAGCGAAATCCTGACGTAGTGGGTGTTGTTTTATCATCGCCTTTTTTCCAACCCGGATTTGCACCACCGGCTATTAAGTTGGCTGCCGGCCGCTTGATGCGCAATCTGATTCCATCGTTTTCCTTACCATCCGGATTAGATGTGAATGCGATATCTAGAGATAAAGAAGTGGTGAAAAAATATAGCAATGACCCATTGGTTTTTGATAGTATATCATCTAAAATGGGCATAGAATTAATTGAGTTTGGAGCAGAAGCTGTGCAACATGCCAGCCAATTAAAATATCCAACCTTATTATTTCATGGAACAGCCGATAAACTAACTTCTTTCGACGAAAGCAAGAAATTTGCAGCCATTGCCGACAAAAATGTAACCTTTATTGAGTACCAAGGGCTTTATCATGAGTGCCACAATGAACCGGAAAAGGCTGAAGTATTGAAAAATATATTAAATTGGTGCAACAAAATAATTGGATAATATACAACATACCATTTTAAATTTTACATTTGTGTTACTATAGTTCTTTTTATCTCTCTTGTCTGATGTAGTTAAATGTTCATTTGATTTGATATTAAAAAGTTTTTGTAGTATATTAATTATTAAAATAAAAAATAAAAAATGAACATTTTCGTTGCAAACATTGAAAGAAAAGTAACTGAAGAACAATTACAAGAATTGTTTATTCAGTATGGAGAAATCTCTTCATTGAAATTAATTAAAGATCGTGACACCGGCATAAGCAAAGGTTTTGCGTTTATCGAAATGCCAAATGATGATGAAGCTCAAAACGCTATCAACGGATTAAACCAAGTTGAACTTTTAGGCAGAACATTAGCTGTAAACGAAGCTCGTCCGAAAGAAGAATACAAAAAACCATCTTTCAACAGAGGTGGCGGTGGCGGTGGCTACAACAAAGGTGGTTTCAACAGAGACAACTCTTACAAAAAAAGATATTAATACAAATACAAACAATATATCTTAAACCTTCGAGTAATCGAAGGTTTTTTTTATTTTTATTTTAAAGAGAAATGCAGTATGCCACTTGATAAAAATAAAACCAACATCGTACATTGTAACCGAAAATAATAAGATGACAGCATCCACTTTTTTAGAAAAACTTTTAATGCGGCTAAAACAAGGCGATGCACGTAGCATACATTTGAATGCCATGCCCGGAAATTTTGCCCGTTTGGATATCTATGATTTAATAAATATTGGACAAAGTTTACATCATCAATTTTTAGAAAATTTATTAACAAAACGGAATTTCAAATTCTCCATTACCATCTCACCTACTCTTTTGCAACAAAAAAATGCAGAGGAGAAAAAAATCATACAGAAGTTAATTAAAAAACTCAATCATTTAGATTATCAAGATAAAGAAGGCTATGCAGAACATGGATATCATGCATTTGGTTTCGGCTATCCTCTACTCATAAAAAGAGACCCAATAAACCGTGATAGAATTCTAAAAGCACCCATATTAATTTGGTATTTAAAAATTGAAAAAGATACACAAAAAAATAACACTTGGACCATCAGCAGAGATGAGGAACACCCTTTGATTTTTAATGAACTGTTACAAGCTCATTTAGAAAGCAATGAAAAAATACAAACGCAAGATATAGATAGTTTATTGGAGGAAGATTTTGTGCAGGCACATCAATTAAAGCAATGCTGTCATGCATTAATGGAAAAATTAAACAGTACTTTTTCTATCGAAGAGAGCATCGCCACCATCTTGCCTTGTACCAATAAAGAAACCATTGAGAACGTAACAAAAGAAACGCCTTGGATACGTTGGAGTGGCGTATTTGGTTTATATAAAGTACAAAAGCAATCCATCATTAAAGACACGGAATTATTACAAGAAAACAATGAAAATATAAATCAATCTATACCAACAGATAATCTATATTTTGATGGTGAATCACTAACACCTATTAGCTTAGATCCGAGTCAAGAAAATGTATTATTTCAATTAAAGAACTCGAATGAAGTTATCATTCAAGGACCGCCTGGAACCGGAAAAAGCCAATCGTTGACAGCTGTTATCACACAAGCATTACTAAACCAACAAAAAGTATTAGTGGTGTGTGAGAAGCGAACGGCTATGGAAGTGCTTTTTAATAATTTGAAGAAAGAAAACCTGCATCATCTTTGTGTATTAATTGAAGATGTGTACACGGATAGAAAGCATATTGTGGAGCGTGTTCGCGAGTTGATAGAAAATACAGAACATTCGAACATTCGATTTAAAGAGAATGAATATAAAACCTTGCGTGCAAAATTTCTTTCATTGCAAGAAGAAATTAATCATCGAATAAATTTTAGCAACCAACTTGTTTTTGGTGATGATACATGGACAGAGTTGATACATAAAAGCCTATTACTTAAGGAAGATAAAAACATTTTAGCCATTGCTAACAGTTTAAATAAAAGCGTACGTAATCAACTTTTCACTTTTGATTATAAAGAATATACCACATTACAGCAGGCTCTGCAAGTAGCACAAGCATTGCACCAAAAAACACACCACAATAAAATTGTATTTGATAGTATAAACAAGCAACAAATAAAAGATGCAACAAACTATGATGCGTTGATGAATGCTATTGAAATGCAACATCAATTAGTAGAAAAATTACAACAGAAAATAAATGAAAACACTGCAACTTATCAGAAAAAATATTTGCAATTGCGGTCATGGCGAAACTATGTTGTGCGATTCTTTGCAATTTTCTCTGCATTTTACAAACAAATAATAACTCAACAAACAGATACATTGCATGCTTATCATCAAATAAAAGACCATGCACAACAACATTCCATTTTCGCAGAAATCATTCACTTTAAAGACACTTCCAACATAAATGAACTCAATGAATTAAACACATCATTATCACAATTGCATAATTTATTGCAACCTATCATTCAACATAAATCGCATTTTGAAGACTATTTTTTATATCATAAATTTCTATTACAACAAACAGATGCAACCAAACAATTGTTAGAAACTATTTTAGAAAAAGGCAATATTCATGCAACACAAATTTTTGAAACTTATTATTTACAACAAGTCATATTAAAATTATGCTTAGAAAATGGGTTAAAAGACGATACCTTACAACTGTATGAAGCTTTAGAAAATACTGACAATTTATTAAAACAAAAACTCAGTGAACGCATACAATTTATTTGGCATGAAATAGCCCAAAACACTATAAAAACAAGTGATGTAGCAGAATTAAAATATTTATACAACCAACGAAAAAACAAACAATTTGCTTCCAAAAATTCACTCCGAAAAATAATTCATCAAGATTTTGAATTCTTTACAAATATTTTTCCTGTAGTAATGGTGAATCCAAGTGTCAGCGCTTCCATTTTACCATTACAAAAAAATATTTTTGATTATATCATCTTAGATGAAGCCAGCCAATTGAGATTAGAAGACACTTATTCTTCATTAATAAGAGGAAAAACAAAAGTGATTTCCGGCGATAGACATCAAATGCCACCAAGCAATTTCTTTGGCAGTGAAGTACTTTTTTATAGTGAAGAGGAAACAGAAAATTCGAGCGATAATTTCTTAGCAGAAAGCAAATCATTATTGGAATATGCAGATGATACCAACTTTAAAAATACGTATTTAGATTTCCATTATCGCTCCAAACACCCTGATTTAATTGGCTTCTCCAACCATGCCTTTTATCAGTCACGATTGATTCCAATGCCACAAAAACAAGATTATCAATCGTTGTATTACACAGCAGTAAATGGCATTTATTCCAACGGAACCAACCCAATGGAAGCAGATGAAATTATTAATTTCATTTACACATTAAAACCTGTAAACGATGACTTACCAAGTGTAGGCATAGCAACCTTTAATATTTATCAACGCGATTTAATTTTAGATAAATTATATGAAGTAGCGTATGCGGATAAACTCAAGAACGAGCATTTGCAAACACTGTTAGCTAAAGGATTGTTTGTGAAAAATTTAGAAAACATTCAAGGTGATGAACGCGACATCATGGTACTTTCTACAACTTTTGGTGCAGATGAAACCGGAAAATTCAGGCAATTGTTTGGACCAATCAATCAAGAAAAAGGATATCAACTTCTAAATGTCATCATCACAAGAGCTAAGCATGCTTTGCATGTTTACACATCTATACCGGAAAATATATTTTTAAAATATGAACAAGAAATTCAAGAAAAAGGAAACACCGGAAAAGGTATTTTTTATGCGTATTTAGCTTATGTAAAATCTTGTGCAGAAAACAACAAACAACAGAATCAATTATTAATTAGCACGTTGGAAAAACAACAAAAACAAGCTACAATATTTAAAAATAAATTAAGCAATCCGGAAATTTTTCGGCAATACGTGTTCGAACAATTGCAACCCATATTCGGTGATGCATTACAACAAAATCAATCTTTTGGCGGCTTCTCTTTTGATATGGCAATTATAAAAAATGAGAAATTGCACCTTGTTTTTGATTTTGAAAACGCAGTAAACTATCATACAGAAGTTGCATACCGAAGAAAATTACACCAGCAATCCATTTTACAATCGTACGGAATTAAAACATTTCATATCTGGTCGCATCATTGGTGGATAGATAAAAATGCAGAAATTCAGAAAATATTGGAACTCACACAGCAGTTTTGACTTTTGTCAAAAAAAATATTTCATGATTTAAATCATCAGAAACAATTGTATTTCTCATTATTTTTGGTTAGACGTAAACAATTATTAACCAAATTAATTAAAATGAAGAAATCTCTTTCAAGAAGAAAGTTCGTCAAGCTTTCAGCTTTAGCAGGTGTTGCAAGTAGCTTACCACTTACAAGTTGTAAAAAAGAGCCAATTATTCCGGGTGACAGCGAAGCGGAAGCAATTGTTATTGGATCCGGTTTTGGTGGTTCCGTTGCAGCCTTACGTTTAGGACAAGCCGGAATTAAAACGACACTTTTTGAAATGGGAAAAGAATATAAAGTGAGTGAAAGCGGTGATACCTTCTGTAACATGTTGAAACCGGATGGTCGATCTACATGGTTGAAAAAGAAAACCGTACTGCCGGTTTCATCTTTTCAATTTGACATTCCAAGATATGTGGGCGTATTAGACAGAGTAGATTTCACTTCATCCTATATGAAAATATATCGTGGAACCTGTTTAGGTGGCGGTTCCGTAGTTTATGGTGCCATGTTACCGTATGCACAACCCTCTTTATGGAACGAATTTTTTCCTTTCATCGATTATAGTGAAATGGAAAACAAATGGTATCCGAAAGTAAAAAGCGTACTTAATTTCAGCACCGCACCTCAAGAAGTGATGGACTCAGAATATTACCGATTTGCACGTGTAGGCTTAAAACATTGTGAAAAAGCCGGCATGGAAAAAATCATGTTGAATGTTGGTGTTGACTTTGATGTCGTTGAAGGCGAAATAAATGGAACAGAAAAAAAATCAGCAACAGCCGGAGAGTTATTGTACGGTGGCAACAATGGTTTTAAAAATAGTTTAGATAGAAATTATATTCCGGCAGCAAAAGCAACGGGAAACGTAACCATTCACACCTTACATAAAGTAGACAGCGTAAAACAATTACCGGATAATCGTTTCGAAGTTACCGTGCACAAAATTACAGAGCAAGGTGATTTAGAATATGAAAAAGTATATACTTGTACGCATCTATTCATCAATGCCGGCGTGGTGGGAACTATGCAAATATTGTTGAAATCTAAATTTAATGGTGGTTTACCCAACTTAAATGATGAAGTTGGAAAGCATTGGGGAAATAATGGAAATATTATGGCAATGCGTACTTGGTTAAATGAAGATACAGGAGCACAACAAAGTACAATTCCTATTTCTGCATATGGAAATTTAGATAATCCAATTGCACCATTATTAGCAGAACAGGCTCCTTTCCCTGTGGGCATTGAACTAAGACAATTATTGGCTTTGGCAATTACTAAAAATCCGGAAAGAGGTTATTTTACTTATAATCCTACGACTGAAGATGTAGATTTACATTTTGATTCATCTCAAATGGAAATCTCTCGTCAAGCGATGGGACATTTTATTGATAAATTGAATGTTGCCAATGGTGGTGTACATGAAGCAATCTTATATTTTGGTGGTAAAAAATTCGGTGATGATTTTACCTATCATCCATTAGGAGGTGCTGTTTTAGGTTTAGCCAGCGACCACTTTGGACGATTGAAAGGACACAGTAATTTATATTGCCTAGATGGTTCTATGATGCCGGGATTCTCTTGTTGTGCTAATCCGGCATTAACAATTGCTGCAATTGCAGAACGTTCTATGGAAAAAATATTAGCGGAAGATTTTTAAAAATCTTCCCACTCTAGTTACATAAGAAACAATAAAAAAGCTGCCCGTGAGGCAGCTTTTTTAATTTATAATATAAATAATTATGTTGTTATTAGAATTTAAAAGCAGCACCTACTTTAAATATTGACATCTCTAACCAACCTAATTCTGTCATAATACCAACATTATCTGTAAAATAATAACGTAATCCAAGACCACCACCTACACTAGCACCTGCATAAGCTTTATATCCACTCGTTTTTGAAACAATTGCACCTACATGGAATGGGAAGTAAAAGTCTAATTTAGAAGGATCTACTTTTGTACCCGCTTTATCTGAAATTAATTGATAGATATGAAACGTTGCACGTGCACCTACTGCAATATGCACTGTATGATATCTTCCACCAAATCCAAGATATCCACCTACACTTGCATACGGATGAACAGCATAATCAAAATTTATGGTTGCACCTGGAATAAATCCTACACCAGCTCTATATCCATATCCATAATAACCCCTACGACCAAAAGCACCATGACTTCCTAGGTTAAAACTTACATCTAGTTGCATATCTCCTTTTTGTATACCACCACCGGAAGATTTCGAACCTTTTGCCGTTGGAGCATATAGTTGCATTCCTTTTGTTGACAGTCCAATTTCACTCGCAAATGTATTAGCAGCGAAGAATACGATCGCTAATACCGTAAATAATTTAATTTGATTTTTCATATTTGTTAATTTTTATGCAACAAATTTATTACTAATTCAGCAATAAATAATACCTAATACTAAGTATAAATGACCGAATACTCATTTTACTCACACTTTTTCAACAATAATGGCACTCGCACCACCACCACCGTTACAAATTCCTGCAGCACCTACTTTACCACCTTTATGTTTTAATACAGAAATCAAAGTAGCTACAATTCTACAACCTGAGCTTCCTATTGGATGACCAAGTGCTACTGCACCACCAAATACATTGATTTTATCGTGTGTGATATTCATTTCTTTCATGTTGGCTAAAGCTACAACAGAAAATGCTTCGTTAATTTCAAAATAGTCAACATCATTAATAGATAAATTTGCTTTCGCTAAAGCTCTTGGTATGGCTTTAGAAGGCGTTGTAGTAAACCATTCCGGCTCTTGTGATGCATCTGCAAATGAAACGATTTTAGCCAAAGGTTGTACGCCTAACTCTTTTACTTTCTCGCCACTCATCAACACCATTGCACTAGCACCATCATTAATTTTTGAAGCATTGATAGCGGTTATTGTACCTTCTTTTTCAAAAGCCGGTTTTAAGGCACTCACTTTAGCTTCATCAAATTTTTTATATTCTTCATCTTCTGCGATAGTAACATCTCCTTTTCTAGAGGCAATGACAACAGGAACTATTTCGTCTTTAAAATAACCATTTTCATACGCATCTTGTGCTCTTTTATAAGATGCAATCGCATACGCGTCTTGGTCTTCTCTAGTAAAGGAATAATGTTTAGCACATACTTCACCCGCATTTCCCATCATATATTTCTTATATGGATCTTGCAATCCATCTCTTGAAATGGCATCTAAAATTTCACCATTACCATATCTTATTCCACTTCTTCCGCTTGGCAAATAATGAGGTGCATTGGTCATGCTTTCCATACCACCAACTACCACTACGTCGTTATCGCCTAATAAAATAGATTGTGCACCTAACATAATTGCTTTCATTCCGGAAGCACAAACTTTATTAATAGTGGTACAAGGTGTTTTGGTATTAATACCTGCAGCAATTGATACTTGTTGTGCCGGAGCTTGACCAACGTTTGCTTGCAATACATTTCCTAAATATACTTCATCTACTTGATCTCCGTTGATACCGGCTCTTTCCATCGCAGCTTTTACTGCTGTTCTTCCTAATTCCAATACATTTACACCGCCTAAAACGCCACTCAATGAGCCGATGGGTGTGCGTGCCATTGAAACAATAAATACTTCTTTCATAATAATCGAATTTTAATGGCTCAATTATACGAAAAATGCGACACAATTGAAAATAATACCCTTGATTATAAATTGGGATTTAAAGGAAGATTAACACCATTATCTCAAAGAAAATATAATGCTAGAAGTTATCACCACTTGTGCATTTTACTTTTATATACAATTAAACGTATCACTTATCTTTGAAAGTTATGGCGGAAGAAGTAGTAAAAGAAAAAACTAAAAAAGTGAGAAAACAACTGGCACAAGAGCCTGTGGAAGAAAACTTTACCCAACCTTTTGTGGATGAACACAATATCAAAAAAGGAATTGGGTTAGCTTTGCTTTTTGTTTCCTTATTCTTGTTTATTGCGTTTGTATCTTATCTCTTTACTTGGAAAGAAGATCAAGACAAAATATTAAATTTTTCGTGGAAGATTATTTTCAGCAAAGAGGCGATTGTATTAAATAAAATGGGCAGAATGGGTGCCTATATTGCACATGTATTTTTCTATAACTTCTTTGGAATTGCTTCTTTTATTATTGTATATGTCGTTTTCACAATCGGCATTAATCTTGTTTTTAATGAGAAAATATTCAACCTAACCAAAGTAGGCATCAATGCCATGTTGTGGATTGTATTTATCGCTACGTTAGCTACTTTTATTTTTCCAACTTCCATTTTTCCATTTGGCGGTGGATTAGGAAAAAATAATTATGATTGGCTTTCTACTTTAATTGGAACTGTCGGATTAGGAATATTATTAGCCGTTATCGGATTTACTTTCTTAGGCTTTAATGTAAAAGATTCGTATGAAAAGTTTGTAGCTTGGAAACAAGCTTGGGCTGAGAAACGCAAAAAATACGAAGCTGAAAAAGCACTTCAAAAAGAGCAAGCCATTGTAGATGATTTTTACAAGGAAGAAGAATTAAAACAAGATGATGGATATGAAATGGAAAGCATCCTGCCGGAAGAAATTGTGACACCGGTTCCACATCATCAAGATGAGACCTTTGAAATATTAAATGAAAATGAAAATATTGTAGAAACTGAAATAGAAAATCCGGAAGAAAACATCAAAGAAGAATCCGGAATAAAAATGGAATTGATTGAAAGAGAAGAGGATGAATTCGAAGTGGTTCAACCAATTGTTGAAGACAAACCTAAAAAAGAAAAATTCTCATTAGATCCGGATTTTGAAATTGAAGAGTTACAAGCATTTGGTTCCGTTGACGACACACTAATAGTTACGACAGAAACGGTGGACACAACGGAAAAAGAACACTTAGGTTTGGACACTCAATTTGATCCAAAACTAGAATTATCCAAATATAAATTCCCCACTTTAGATTTATTAGAAGAGCACGGAAGTGGTCAGATAGAAATCAACAAAGAAGAATTAGAAGCCAATAAAAATCAAATTGTTCAAACCTTATCACATTACAACATCGGTATTGAAAAAATAAAAGCTACTGTTGGTCCAACTGTAACATTGTACGAAATTGTTCCAGATAAGGGCATCCGAATTTCTAAAATCAAAAATTTAGAAGACGATATTGCATTAAGTTTATCCGCTTTAGGTATTCGTATTATTGCACCAATTCCGGGCAGAGGAACAATTGGTATTGAAGTGCCGAACGTTAAAAAGAGCATCGTTTCTATGCGTTCTCTTTTAGCCGGTGACAAATTTAGAAATGCAGATATGGATTTACCGATTGCGTTAGGAAAATCTATTTCGAATGAAGATTTTATAGTGGATTTAGCCAAAATGCCGCATTTATTAATGGCTGGTGCAACAGGACAAGGAAAATCTGTTGGGTTAAATGCCATTTTAGTTTCTTTATTGTACAAAAAACATCCAGCGGAGTTAAAGTTTGTTTTGGTTGACCCGAAAAAAGTAGAATTAAATCTTTACAAGCTAATTGAAAATCATTATTTAGCCAAATTACCGGATGAAGAAGATGCTATCATCACCGACAATAAAAAAGTAATTTATACTTTAAATGCTTTGTGTATCGAGATGGATGCACGCTATGAATTGCTCAAAAATGCACAAGTGCGTCAAATTAAAGAGTACAACCAAAAATTCATTAACCGACAATTGAATCCAAATAATGGACATCGATATTTACCATATATTGTTTTAGTAGTTGATGAGTTTGCCGACTTAATGATGACTGCCGGAAAAGAAGTGGAAGCACCGATTGCGCGTTTAGCTCAGTTGGCACGTGCCATTGGTATTCACTTAGTAATTGCCACACAACGTCCATCTGTAAATATTATTACAGGAATTATCAAAGCAAACTTCCCGGGACGAATTGCCTTCAAAGTAACGGCAAAAGTGGATTCTCGTACTATTTTAGATGCCGGTGGTGCCGACCAATTAATTGGTCGTGGTGATATGTTATTATCGCAAAGTGGTGAAATTACCCGTTTGCAATGTCCGTTTGTAGATACGCCGGAAGTGGAACATATTGCAAAATTCATCGGTAGTCAAAAAGGATATTCTACTCCATACGAATTGCCGGAATACATCGACCCGAAAGAAGCAGAAAAAGGCGGACAACGAGAATTTAATTATAATGACCGCGATGAATTATTTACCGAAGCAGCACGCTTGATTGTTCGAAATCAAATTGGCTCCACCTCATTAATACAGCGAAAATTAGCCTTAGGCTATGCACGTTCCGGTCGTTTAATGGACCAATTAGAAGCCGTTGGCATCGTTGGGCCCAACTTAGGAAGCAAAGCTCGCGAAGTGTATGTAAAAACGGAAGAAGAATTGGAACGGATTTTGCAGGAGTTTAGCGAGTAATCACCATACGTGCTTATTTGCTTTAATTTTATTACTTTTAACCACGAAATTTTTTCATAAAAATGCTGACACTTTTTTCAATTTTTTCTATCCTACTTTCGCTTTTTGGTTTTAATCCGGATAAACAATTAAATGATCCAAAAGCAAAAACACTCTTAGATGCTGTCAGTAAAACGTATAAAAGTTATGAATCTGTTGAAGCAACATTTACATTATTAAGTTTTAATCCGCAACAAAATAAAACAACGAATCAAAAAGGAACAGTTTATTTAAAAGGAGAAAAATATAAACTGTTAATGGGCAAACAAGAAATTATTTGTGATAACAAAAGTGTTTGGACGTATTTAAAAGATATTAAAGAAGTGCAGATAAACGACTACGAGCCAAGCAAAGAAGATATCACACCATCCAATATGTTTACTATCTATCAGAATGATTTTAATTACATGATGAATGGAGATGAAGTGGTGGACAAAGCTACTTGTGCCATCGTGGATTTAATGCCAAAAGATAAAAACAAACCTTTCTTTAAGGTGCGTATTTGGATAAATAAAAATGCGAAATTTATAAAGCAAATGAAAGTGTTTGATAAAAACGGAAACACTTACACGTATACGGTAACTACTTTCAATTCTAAAGCAAATTTAGATGATACCTATTTCAAATTTGACAAAGCGAAACATCCGGAAGTACATATAGAAGATTTGAGAATGTAGTCTCAAAAAGCTTATCTCACTTGGCCATTTCCTCTAACTAACCATTTTTCGGTGGTTAATTTTTCTAAAGCAAACGGGCCGCGAGCATGCAATTTTTGCGTAGAAATTCCGATTTCTGCACCTAATCCAAAACAACCACCATCTGTAAAGCGAGTGCTGGCATTTACATACACCGCAGCAGCGTCAACTTCATTTAAAAAACGCTCTGCTAATTCTTCATTTTTAGTTACAATTGCTTCGCTGTGTTTGGAAGAATATTTCTGAATATGATCAATTGCTTCGTCAAAATTTTCTACTGTTTTAATGGAGCACGTTTGACTTAAATATTCCGTACCGAAATTATCATCAATGGCTCTACGCAAATTTGAATATTGATGTGCTTCTAAAACTTTATAGGAATCGTAATCAGCATAAACTTCCACATCAAACTCCAAAAATCCTTTAATTAATTTGGGTAAAAAATCGGCTGCAATTTGTTTATCAACAATAATTGTATCTAAAGCGTTGCAAACAGAAGGTCGTTGTGTTTTGGCATTCACTACAATTTTTGCTGCCATATTCAAATCAGCCGTATGCTCAACGTAGGTATGGCACACACCGGCACCGGTTTCAATGGTTGGCACTTTAGAATGGTCTCTTACAAAATTTATTAATTGCTGAGAACCGCGCGGAATAATAATATCTACGTACTTTACGGCTTCCAACAATTCTTTCACATGTTTTCTGTCCACCGGCAACAATTGCACTGCATCTTCAGGAATTGCATTTGCTTTTAATGCTTGATGAATAAGAGAAACTAAAATCTCATTGGTAAATTCGGCATCACTGCCACCACGCAACACGACGGCATTTCCGGAAAACAAACACAATGCTGCCACATCAATTGTAACGTTTGGTCGTGCTTCGTAAATAACGCCTACCACACCAATTGGAACCGTTACTTTTTGGATGTTTAAATTATTTTCTGTTTGTGTAGAAGATAGTATTTTTCCAGTCGGAATTTCTAATGCAACAACATCTTTTAAGCTATTCGCTAAATCTTTAATTCTATTTTCATTCAATAGCAATCTATCTTTTTTCGGATTGCTATCTTCCATTCTATCTAAATCCTTTTTATTAACTTCAATAATTGCTGCAGTATTTTCTATTAATAAATCGGATAATTTCAATAAAATATGTTGCCGTGTTTCTTTCGTTGTATTTTTAACAGAAACACTTGCTTTTTGTACGCGTTTTAATTGTTCTTCTATAGATTCCATTGGAAAAGTATTGAACTTAAATGTATTTAGAAAAATGAAAAAATGGAATTCTTCCATATTAAATTAAGAATATGTAATTTTAGTCTGATGAAAAATGGAATACGCAAAAGCTTATTAGTTTTACTTGGAATCATTGGAATTTTCAGTGTATTTGTTGTGATAAAATTTTCGTTTATCGGAAAAGATATTGACATTGAAAAATGCCAACCATTTCTGTTGCAATCTACGCATCAAAAAAATATCAAACTTACTTATTTAGGTACCTCTTGTTTTATTATTGATAATCATGGAAAAAAATTCATGAGCGATCCATTTTTTAGCAATCCATCTTTATTTTCAACGTTTATAGGCACGATGAAACAAGAGCCAATTGCCTCTTACATTCCGACATCAGATTATGCAAATATTTCCATGACCACTATTTCACACGGTCATTACGATCATTGTTTTGATGTATCACAAATCGTGCAACCTAACACCACATTAGTTGCAGATAAGAGTACGCTTTTGCAGTTAAATAAGGAGCTGCAAAGTAATCCAAATCAAATAGCCTTAACACCACAACCATTTAAAGATTGGGTTTATTCCAAAGATAGTGCATTCCGTGTGTTTCCTATTTTATGCAAGCACAATCCGCATTTTGGAAAAACCGTTTTATTCAGCGGACATTACAGCGAAGCATTGGCATCTATACCATCAAAATTATGGCAATGGAAATTAGGCGAAAGCAATTATTCTTTTATCATTGATGCATTACATGCCGACACAGTTGTGTTTAGAATGGCATTATTAAGTGGTAATATTTCCGACAGCGAATATCAAAAAATTCAAACGATTTGCAGTACTCGAAAATGTGATGTATTGTCGTCAACTTTTTGGAAAAAGAAAATAAATGAACTTTCCTTACGACAATCATTAGCAAGCACACAAGCAGATATTATTTTACTAAATCATTGGAATAATTTTTTCCGCAGCAATAAAAAATCCTTGCAACAGTTGCGTTCGTCTAAATTAGAAAAAGAATTAGTGGAATTTAAAAAGGAGCACCTACCTATCCAAATCATGTTGCCGTTTACTACTGTAACTTTATAAATTTTACAACAAAACTATATCATCGGCGTGTGCCAACAATACATTTTGTTGCTTCGTATTTTTTGATAATTCTGCTGATGAAATCTTGGCTCTTGCAATCGCAAACGTGTTGCCTTGTTCATCCGCAATTTCAAAAGCTTCACCTACTTCAAAAATGGTATTTACATTTTTTACGCCAACTGCCAACAAACTTTTTCGCTTTAATAAAGCTTTATGTGCACCTTCATCAACCGTAACTGTGCCCATCACTAAGCTTCCACTTGCCAACCATTTTTGACGTGCGTTTTTAGATACATTTTTAGGCAAACAAACAGTACCTGTTTTTTCTTCTACTGCATGAATTAATGCTTTATTTCCTTTAGCTGAAAAGATGATAACTTTTATACCTAAGTTGGTGGCCAAATGAGCGAAAGTCAACTTACTAATCATGCCACCTAATCCGGTATTGGATTTTTCTTTAGTGGCCAATGACAATACTTGCTCATTAAATTTCTCAATTTTCGGAATTACATTTCCTTCTTTATCTAACACACCTTGTACCGACGTAGCAATGAGCAATAATTTAGCACCAAAGCCCAACGCTAACAAGGTTGCCAATTCATCGTTATCTGAAAATTTTAATTCGCGTGAGCTAACCACATCATTCTCGTTGGCAATAGGAATAATGCCATTTTTCCAAAGCTCATTATATGTAGCACGTAATTGCAAAAACTTTTCTCTATCTGAAAAATGACCGCGTTCACATAAACTTTGAGCAATTGGAATTTTATATTTCGCAAAGGCTTCAGAATATTTTTGTATCAATAACGGATTTCCAATAGCTGCAGCCGCTTTGCGTTCTTCTATTTTTCCGCTATAATTTTTGATGTATTTTTTGCCACTTCCAACAGCACCGGATGACACAATCAGCACGCAATATTCTTTATTTAAAACAGCTAATTGCTTGGCAATATTTTTTACTACCAATTCATCTAAATTACCTTTATCATCCGTAATGGAGGCTGTTCCGATTTTGAAAACCAAAATAGGTTTTTGCATATAAAAAATTAATTTATCCAAAGTAATACTAATTTTGGAGTTGTTTAAAAATTTAAGTTTAAATTTAGTTGAATGATTTATTGCATTCAACATAACACCAATTAAGCATCTTATTTTTAACGTATGACGGCAGCTTCCATTATTGAACAATTACAATTAGCACCACACCCGGAAGGCGGCTACTACAAACGCACGTACACAGCCAATAATCAGGCTTTTTCAGCTATTCTGTATTTGATGTTGCAAGATAATTTCTCTGCTTTTCATAAAATAAATGCCGATGAACAATGGAATTGGTATTTAGGTGATGCTATTCACATTCATGAAATAGATACTACAGGAAACTATAAGAAAACGGTGCTTTCCGATAAAAATATGCAATTCCAATATGTAGTGAGTGCCGGAAATTGGTTTGCTGCAGAATGCAAGGGCGAACACGGTTTTGCGCTGTGTGGTTGCACTGTTGTTCCGGAATTTCAGTTTGATTTTTTTAAATTAGCCAACAGACAACAACTATTGGAACAATTTCCACATCATTCCAAAATGATACAAAAACTGACACGATAACATGCAAGAAATAAAAATACACGCTTCTATTTTACAAACAATTATTGCTTGTTTAAAGTCGATTTTGGAAGAACAAAAAGTGGCCGATAAAGAAGTAGGTTTTATTTTAAAACAAAATAAAAATTTTGGTGCAAGAGATAGAAGTATTATTGCAGAAAGTGTGTATGATATTGTGCGTTGGAAATTAAAATACAGTCATCAATTAGGTGTTTATCATCCAGCATTTACAAAATATGCACATTTAGTTTTAATTAGTTTATTAAACAGAAATTATAAAATAAAAAATCCGGAAATTTTTGAAGTAACAGAAAAAGAAATTCGAGATATAGAAAACATAATTGCTATATCAATTATGGAAAATTATATTGCACAATCTTATCCGGAAACATTTTATAATTTTTGTAAAGAAGAAGTTGGTGAACAATGGCACTCAATAGCTGTTGCGTTAAATAATAAACCGACTATTTTTATTCGTGTCAACACACTTAAAACAACAACTGCTGCTTTTATTGAATTGCTAAAAAAAGAAGCCATCGTTTTTGAGCAGACACAGGTTGAAAATTGCTTAAAAATTCTTTCTAAAAACAATTTAAAAAATAGCGTTTATTACAAGCAAGGTTTATTTGAATTTCAAGATATTGGCTCACAAACAATTGGGCTTTTTTTGATGGATGCTATTCAAGATAAAAAAGAAATACAACCAATTACTATATTAGATTTATGTGCCGGTGCCGGCGGAAAAACACTGCATGTATCGGCATTACTGCAAAATAAAGGAAAAATTTATGCAACCGATTACCAAGCTTCCAGAGTGAAAAATTTAGCATTGCGTGCACAGCAAGCCGGCTGCAAAAACATAGAAATCATTGACTTTAAAGAAGCGAAAAAACTAAAAAATATCGATTATATTTTAATAGATGCACCGTGCAGTGGAACAGGAACATTTAAACGGCAAGCCGATTTGAAATATAAAATAAATTCGGATAAAGTAAATGAATACAGCACTATACAACGTAGTTTATTACAAGAATATAAAAATTGCTTGCATAAAAATGGAAAAATAATTTATGCCACTTGTAGTATTTTACCACAAGAAAACGAACAATCCATTCAATTTTTTATTGAACAAAATGCCAATTTTTGTATAGAAAAATCACAACAACTTTTGCCTACCACCTATGATGGCGATGGATTTTTTATGGCGTGTTTAAAACGGACAGTTTAATTTAAGCGAAGTGGTGCTGACATAATAAATTCCGGAATGATAACGTGAAATAATTTTCCGTTATGTAGATTTTCCATCAAGTAAGTGCCGTACATTTTTCCGATATCTGATTTTAAATCACAACCCGAAACATAGCGATAACGTTCATTTCGTTTGATAATAGGTTGTTCGCCTACAACACCTTCGCCTTCTACTTCTCGCCTACTTCCGAAAGCATCTACAATATACCAATGTCGTCGCAAAAGTTGGATAGAATCGGTGCTGTTATTCTCAATATTGATGCGATAAGCAAACATAAAATGTTGACTCATCGGATAGGAATAATCCGGCTGGAAAAACGTTTCAACGCTTACTTTTATATTATGTGTTACAGCTGTAAACATATTTACTACAATAGTAAATATAACGAAAATTCAGCAAAAAAGGTTTCTAAAAATGGAAAAAAGCTTACAATGGGTGTTTCAGAAAATAATCTACAACAGTTTGCAATTGCAATTGGGCTTGTTTTAAATCATCATTGATAATAGTTAAATCAAACTGTGCTGATTCATGCATTTCCACCGATGCTTTTTCTAAACGTTTTTGAATTTTATCTTCAGAATCGGTGCCTCGATCGCGCAATCTTTTTTCCAAAATATCCAAACCTGGTGCTTGAATAAAAATAGACAAAGGTTTGAATTTTAAATTTTTCATGATGTTAATGGCACCAAAAACATCAATTACCAAAAGAGGAAATTTATTTAATTTATTAATGCGATCTAACTCTTCTTTTAATGTGCCGTAATACGTGCCATCATACACTTCTTGCCATTCGAGCAATTCATCTTCCTTAATTTTCAGCTCAAAATCTTCATTATTCATAAAGTGGTAATCCACGCCGTCTTGTTCACCTTTACGAATAGGACGAGAAGTGGCAGAAACAGAATAAGAAAGTTCGGGAAATTGTTGCAACAAAAAATCACCTAATGTATTTTTTCCTACGCCGGAAGGTCCTGAAAGTATAATGACTTTTTGCATGTGCAAAGATAACTTTTCAACGTGAGTAGTGCGTAGTGCAAATGCAATTTTTTTGTAAAGAAAATGCTATTTACAAGATATTCATTAATTGCTCTTTGATTTTCTCTAATTCATCTTTCATTTGAACAACTAATTTTTGGATATCGGCATCGTTGGCTTTGGAGCCAATGGTATTTATTTCACGACCAATTTCTTGTGCTACAAAACCTAATTTCTTACCTTTTTCTATACCATTTTCCTTCACTATCTCTAAAAAATAGGAACAATGCGACTCTAATCGCACTTTTTCCTCATTGATATCAATTTTTTCTAAATAATAAATCAATTCTTCTTCAAATCTATTTTTATCCAATGAAGATTTATCAATAATGGAAGCAATATCTTGATTTATTTTCTCTCTAATGCGTTCAATGCGTAGTTGTTCGAGTGGAATTAAAGCATTTTTTAATTGTTGAATCAATACAATCCTGCTTAAAATATCGTTTTCCAATTGCGTACCTTCATCTTTTCTAAATTGAATAACTTTTAAAGTTGCTATAGTTATGGCATCTTGAAGTGCTAAAAAATCGGCATCGCTCAACTCGGAGAATTCTGCTTTAGCAATATCTTGAAAGCGTAATATTGCCGGAACAATATCTCCTAAGGGAATTTTTTTATCATCCGAAAATTGCTTGAGCTGCACATAATACTGTTCCAATAATGATAAATTCAAATTGGTATTTGATGCTGTATTCTTATCTTCTTGAAAAAATACATCTATTTTTCCTCGAATTAATTGCGAAGCAATTTGTTTTCGAATTTCAATTTCTTTTCCACGTAAATCTGCTGCTGCTTTCAAATTCAAGTCACAGGATTTACTGTTGAGTGTTTTTATTTCGACAACGTAATTTCGACCGCCTAAAGTAAAAGTCGATTTTCCATAGCCTGTCATTGAATAGAGCATGATATTATATGATTTATAATTTTAAAACGATTTCAAGAAATGAAACACACTTCAAATGTACTTTCTAAAAATCTTTACTTAAAGAAAAATGCCAAATTGGTTTTTTGCTGAACTCTAATCCATCATAACCAAATCCGGTATCTAAACGCAAGAAATAGCCTAAAATATTGGTTCTAAATCCGGCACCTGTTCCAAACACAAATGGATTGCGATAATAATTTACGGTTACAACCACAGGATTTGTATTGGTTGTTACCACTTCTGTACTGAGTGAATTGCGTTGATCAAATGGGTTGGCGAAATTATAGGCAATTCCGGCATCAAAGAAACCTACCAATTGAAAATCTTTTAAGAAAGATGACTTCAAAGGTTTTTTGGCAATTAATGAGAAAATTGGAATACGAAATTCGGAGTTCCATAACAAAAAGTTATTTCCATTTCGAATGTTTTGCTGCAAGCCACGCATATTGGTAACGGAAGTTTGCAATCCATAATTTTGGTCGGTGGCTACCGGAATATCATTGGCATATTTCGGATTCAACCAAGTATCTACACCACCCAAGAAATACAATATTTTTTTAGGTCCGAACGAAGATGCACCAGCAAAACGATTTGCCCAAATTATATTTCTAAATACTTTTTGATAATGACGAATATCGAAACCAACATTGGCTAAATGCGAATTTTTTTCGTTGATATTGTAGAAATATTCTGCGTATAGTTTATATCGAAAACCGTTGTAAATATTGTATTGTATTTCTTTGGAGTT
The DNA here is from genome assembly GCA_964507125.1 of uncultured Chitinophagales bacterium. GTDB lineage: Bacteria > Bacteroidota > Bacteroidia > Chitinophagales > JADIYW01 > JADJSS01. The sequence goes on from CAZDOT010000005.1 coordinate 71,984, forward strand.
GTCGTGCACAAATTCCAATCGACCGGAAATCCAATTCTCTTTTACATCTTCTAACAACATACTGATGTCGTCTGTATAAGAAACATCTAAGCGTTCGTTTCTATACGAAATAGACCATCGCAAACTTTTCGTTACATCAAACGGATAACTGAATTGTGTTTCAAAGAAATTACTTCTTGTTTTGCCAACATACGTATAAGGTAAAATATTACCATTGGCATCTTGCACATTAAATTCTGTTTTATCGGAACGACGATAATATAAAATACTTTTATCTATTCTCTTTTTTAGGTTGATGTATTTGATATAGGTTTCAAATCCTTTAAAATTAAATGGCACGCGAAAACCGCCAATAATTTTATGGTCTTCCATTAAATCACTGATACCAAAATTGATCATTCCGCCCAAATTTGGAAAATTATAACTGCCTAAATTTTGATTATAACTTTGATAGCTTTGAGTAAGAATACTATTATCTAATTGTGTAACAACATAATCTGATGTGAAGCGTGCACGATACGGCAAAATGCGAATTTTTTGTCCGGTAGTTCCTTCTACATTTGTGTTGGATGGAACCGGAGTGTTTTGCAAAAACGGTGGAACTTCTACATCTTCCGTTTTAGCTATATTTGGTGCAGGCAAGCTATCGCTATTTGCATTAATGCTGCTCGTATCTGTTCTGGAAATCGGTTGGTTAGCAACAAATGCCGGTTGTATTGTGGTATTAAAATCCGATTCAAACGTGTATTTAGATGGTTGTGACAACAGACTATCTATTGTAAATTCTTTACCAATTAAGGCCGCTTCTTTATTTACATTCACCGAAATTTTTTCCGATTTTTTAGCGGCAGATTCTATATAAAAATTCCAATCTTTATAATGATTTCTATACGAAGTATTATTTAACCCAAACGACTTTTGAGCTACTAATTGTTCTTCTTGTATATTTGGTTTTGCGTAATAGAATGATTTGCGTTTATTTTTTCCAAAATAAAAATAGGATTGTTGTGCTGTGGATGCCGCTTGTAAAATGCTATTGGTAAAATTGGAAATCGGAAAAGTATTTCCTTTTAATTTATAAGCATCCACCATGGTTTTAATTGTTTGTGCGGAATCTGTCCACTCATTTATTTCAGTAAGTACGGTATCTTTTCCTATATAAAAACTATCCAAAGTACCAACATACTGATTGTAAATTCCATTTTCATCGCTTAGAAATGTATAGTAAGGTTGGCTATAATTTCCGATTGCTTTTTCATTGGCAAATGGTGTTTCGGTAACTTGTGCCAATGTTGTACCTTTTTTATTCAAATCATAAAAAAACAAATCCAACGTATTGATAGGCAAAACCGAATCGTTTGGCGAGAGATAGAATTCCGGTACTGTTCTATTCGAAGAAAATAATACACCTTCGTTTCCATTTGTAGAAATATATTTTGGATATAAATCGTCGTAAGTATCGTTATTTAATTGTGTTGTTGTGCTGTTTAAGGTGTTGTATAAATACAAATCTGTTTGTCCTTTATTTTGTCCGGAAACTATCAGCATATTTGGGTTATTGGTAAAATCAGCACCGTGAATTTTTTGGAATTTTAAAACTTTTGCTTTGCTCTTTTTATGGTTATCCATATCTACTTGCGTCAAGCGAATTACATCTCTTTTTTCAGAGATGATGGCTAATTTATGGCCTGTTTTTGTCCAACTTAAAATAGGATAAGATTGGTCGAATGGATATTGATCGGAACGAAAACCGCCTTTTAATACTTTCTTGCTTTTTTTGGCTTGGATGTCTTGCACAAATACTTTGTAAAAACCACCATCAAAAGCGGCGTAGGCTGCATATTTTCCATCTGGTGAAAGTTGCAACTGACTAACTTCGGTATTATTTCGTTTTTTTATTTTGATTGCGGTTAAACCATTTACTGCATCTCTATTTGCTTTATCTTCTTCAAAACGTTGAGCGTAAAATGTTTCCCAATCTTTCATTAAGATTTCAATTCCGGCATTTACACCATACACAAAACCTTTATTAATGTTGTGGTTTACGCGCGTTAAATACAAAATATTTGGAATGGCATCTTTTCCATATACTTCCGAAATCATATACCAAAACGACTGTCCTGCTAATGTTGGATTTTGACTTACCAACCGATTGAAATCTTTCTTCTTATTTGTTTCAAAATATTTTTTTAATGTAGCATCTAATTGTGTATTCCACGATTCGCCGATATAAGAAGATAAGCCACTGCGATACCAATCCGGCATTACAATAAAAATGGCATTTTGAATTTTTTGTCCAAAACTATTTCCCGTCATCATTTGGCGAATATACAGTTCCGCTAATCCTTTCATCAAATCGCGTTGTAAATCTCTATGATTGCCATTATAATGCAGAAAAAGTTTATTGTCTCTAAATACGGTTGTGCCACCAATATTATAATCTTCTTGTCCTAAACCGATGTTGGTTTGTGCTAAATCACTAATATCATTGTACACTAAAATATCTATCTGAGAGCGATAGTTAAAGTCCATTTGTTTATTAAGCTCGCTTAATTTTTTCTCTGCTGTTGCCCAAACAAACTTTCCTATTTCCTGTCCGCCCGGATAATAGTAAATTGTAAAATTATCGGAATTATAATACAACCAATCAAACGAATGATATTGTACTCTATTTTGTCCAAATTGAACTTGTGTTGTTTGTGCTTGAATGCTTGCATGCAACATGCATCCAAATAAGAAAAACAACAACGTATTCAAAAATCCGAATGCGTTTTTTGATAAATGGATAGTATGTTTATAGTAGATTTTATTCATATTTTATTCTCGAACCGAATTCTTTTAAATACCGACGATTTACTACTTTTACAAAGTAAATAAATCTTATGGATAACGCAAAGATAAAGACAAATATTGCGGTATTTTGTTTTAATCCTTTTCAAGAAAACACCTATATTATAACACATCCTAACAAAGAATGTTGGATAATTGATCCGGGTTGTTATACACTACAAGAACAAAAGCAACTCACGCAATACATTGAGAAAAATGCCTTAATACCCAAAAAGTTACTAAATACACATTGCCATTTAGACCATATTTATGGTAATAAGTTTATTGCCGATGAATATCAATTAGAGTTAGGCATACATGAGAAAGAATTACCGGTACTGCAACGTGCAGAAATGGGTGCACGACTCTTTGGCGTAAAAATTCCGGAAAAATGTGAGCCGGCGTATTTTATTAAAGAAGGAGATATTTTGCAAATGGAAGATGCCTCTTTTCAAATTCTATTCACGCCCGGACATTCACCCGGAAGTATTTGTTTTTATAACGAATTAGAGCAATATGCTATTGTTGGCGATGTTTTATTTAACGGTAGCATTGGACGAACAGACTTGCCCGGCGGCGATTACGATACGCTAATTCAATCTATAAAAACAAGATTGTTGGTATTAGATGATGCGACTGAAATATATAACGGACACGGACCAAGCACCACCATTGGTGACGAACACAAACACAATCCGTTTTTGCGATAGTTGAATTAAGAAGTAGCTTTATTTAAATCTAATTTTTCTTTAATAAATAAATTTACCGTACTCAATGCATTTTCAAAGCTGCTATTGTTATTTACCACAATATCGCAATGTGGTTTATACGGTAAAATAAATTTTTGGTAAGATGGAAAAACGTGATGTTGATAGCGATACAAGACATCTTCAATCGGATAATTCCGTTCTATTCTATCGCGTTGAATTCTTCGGATTAATTTGATGTGTTCATCGGCATCAATATAAATTTTAAAATCCATCAAATCGGAAACCTGTTTAAAATGGAAAATAAAAATACCTTCAATAATTATAATTGGAGCAGATTTGTACGTAATAATTTTGGGTTCTGCTAACGGATTATTATATGTATATTCTTTTAAAATAATATCTTCTCCATTTATTAATCTCAATACATCCTTTAGATAGGCTTCTTCTTGGAACGATTCGGGCAAATCAAAATTAATTTCACCATTAGCATCAATTTGTTGTTCTGTACGCGGTTTGTAATAATTATCTTGACTTAAAATACATACTTGTTCCGGTGAAAAGGTATTCGATAATTCTTTTACAAAGGTTGTTTTACCACTTCCGCTTCCACCGGATATTCCAATAATAAATGGTCTATTTGTCATGTTGTTTAAAAAAATATTCCTCAAAACTAATGAAACGAATTTATCTTACCTATTTTTGATGCAAATTTTCGACATGCAATTATTAGATGGCAAAAAATTATCTATAGAAATCAAAAATGAGATTTCGGATGAAGTAAAAAAAATGGTACTTAGTGGTAAAAGAGCACCACATCTAGCCGCCATTTTAGTAGGTAATGATGGTGCCAGCCAAACGTATGTAAGCAGTAAGGTAAAATCTTGTGAAGAAGTAGGTTTTAAATCGTCTTTAATTCGATTAGAAAAAGATATCACAGAACATGAATTATTGGCACAAATTAATACTTTAAATAATGATGATTCTGTAGATGGATTTATAGTGCAGTTACCATTGCCCAAACATATTGACGAAGAAAAAATAATTTTAGCTATTGCTCCGGAAAAAGATGTAGATGGTTTTCATCCGATGAATGTTGGCCGAATGACATTAAACTTACCGAGTTATATTTCAGCAACACCGAAAGGTATTTTAGAAATGTTGAATCGATATAATATTGAAACAGAAGGCAAACATTGTGTGGTAATTGGACGAAGCAATATTGTAGGCTTGCCAATGAGTTTATTGATGCAGCGTAGAAGTAAACCCGGAAATTGTACGGTTACTATTTGCCACAGCAAAACGAATGATTTAGCAAAATACACCTTAGAAGCCGATATTATTATTGCAGCATTGGGAAAACCTCAATTTTTAACTGCTGACATGGTGAAGCCGGGTGCTGTGGTGATTGATGTAGGTATTACTCGTGTGGAAGATGCGAGTAGAAAATCAGGATATCGTTTGTACGGCGATGTAGATTTTGACAACGTAAGTAAAAAATGCTCGTATATTTCGCCGGTTCCGGGCGGCGTTGGATTGATGACGGTTGCATCGTTATTACAAAACACGTTGAGTGCAGCCAAAGAAGAATTTTACCCAAAAACCATGTCGTTTGATGTGGGCGACTTATAGGTATTTATTGTAATGCAGGATTTTTTACGATAAAATACGGATTCAACAAATTTTCTTTATTGTATAATAAAGGCTGTTGATTATCGAACCGCAAAACAGTTGCACCTGCTTCTGTTGCAACGATTTGTCCGGCACAAGTATCCCATTCCATTGTTGGTCCTAAGCGTGGATAAACATCCGCTTTTCCTTCTGCTAACAAGCAAAATTTGAGTGAACTGCCTGCCGCCACAAAATCCACTTCTGAAAATGATTTTTTTTGTTGCTCTACGTATTCTAATAATTCCGGTGTTTGGTGTGAACGTGAGCCAACAATTTTTAAAATATTATCTACTGCCAATTTACGGATATGCAATTGTTCGGTTTGTTGGTCAACAATTTTAAAGCTGCCTTTTCCAGCTTCGGCATAATATGTAATATTTTGAGCCGGCACATGCACTACGCCTAAAACAGGAACACCATTTTCAACCAATGCAATATTTACGGTAAATTCGCCATTTTTCTTAATAAACTCTTTCGTTCCATCTAATGGGTCAACCATCCAGCAACGCGACCAATTTTTGCGTTCCGAAAAATCCGTGAGTTTATTTTCTTCAGAAATAATAGCAATAGAGTTATCTATTTTTTTCAAGCCATCTACGATAATTTCGTTTGCATTTTTATCAGCTAAAGTAAGTGGAGAATTATCGCTTTTAATTTCTACATTAAAATCTTGGCTATAAATTTCTAAAATGGCATTTCCGGCAGCAACTGCTATCTCAATTATTTGTTGAATCATTTAGGAATAGATAAAATTAAAATTTGCATTTTCAACGGTTGGATTTTCTCTGTCTTTATCACTCAAAATAATATCTGCTTCAGGAATTGTCCAATTTATATTTAAAGAGGCATCGTTGTAAGCTATACCACCTTCCGATGCTTTATTATAATAATTATCGCATTTATACAAAAACTCGCACGTTTCTGAAAGCACCACAAAGCCGTGTGCAAACCCACGAGGAATTAAAAGTTGTAATTTATTTTCTGCCGATAATTCAATAGTGAAATGTTGTAAATAAGTAGGTGAACCTTTGCGGATATCAACTACCACATCAAGCACTTTTCCTTGCACCACGCGCACTAATTTTGATTGTGCGTAAGGATTATTTTGATAATGCAATCCACGTAATACACCGTACGATGATTTAGAATGATTATCCTGAATAAAGTTATAATATAGATTCGCTTCTTTTAATTTATTGTCATTAAAACTTTCAAAGAAGAAACCTCTGTTATCAGCAAAAACAGTAGGTTTTAGAATGTATACATCTTGAAGCGGCGTCGTTAAAATTTCCATTTATGAATTTATTATGCGCTTTTAATTGTTTGTTTAATTCCTGACCAAAAATGGCGTCTTACATAAATTACAGCAATGGCAATGATGTCTAAAAATAAGCCTAAAAACATAAACATGATAAATTGCTTACGGGTAGAAACAACATTTTTCTTCAATGGTAAGTGTGGCTCATCAATTGTTTGAAATAATGGCATAATAGAGGCATAGTTTGTTTTAGAAGTTTCTAAACCTCTGGCGGTTTCTGCATACAATGCTTCTAACAATCCTTTATTACGCATGTATCGTGTTTCATTCAGATCCGCTTTGAACGTAACTAAGTTATTGGCTCTATCTTTATAATCAGCTAAATTAAATTCTGAGTTTTCTAATTGTGCTTTTACCATTGCTAATTTTTCTTCCAAGAAATCAACCGTGATTTTCGCTTTTTTAGTTGCACGTTCTACATAATAATCCGTAAGGTTATCATAGAAAGCTTCGCACAATAGTTTTGAAAATTCTTCGTCTCCAGTTGTAATGGTGATAGAGTATATCTCCGCTTCGTTATAATCGATAGTTACAATTTTCTTTAAATTCGTCAATATTTGTTTAAACACTAAATAATCCGGAATACTCATATCTTTTACAGATGTAAAATCGGAGAAGTAACTGCTTTTATAACCGGAATTTAAACGTAAATAATGATTGGCGATATAATCTTCTCTACCTCTAAAAACTGCCTTTCTAAAAATTAACTTAGCACAAACACGCTCAGTGAAGGAATATTCTTTTAATTTTTTGGGGTTACCAAAACTTGCATTCGTAGATTGTAATAAGTTAGAGAAATTGCCATTTCCAAATCCCGGAATTTGAGGTCGCTCTTCGGATAAGAAAAAGGTGATTTGTGCGGTATAAGTTGGTTTCTCTTTTTTACCTTCATAATAACCAAATAATCCGGTAAGTATGATTGGAATGACAAAAAACAGTGCATATTTTTTTACGATGCCCCACAATTCCTTACCTACACGTAAAACTTGTACGAGTCCTTGATCGGTAGTATCCTCTTCTTCGTTGACAACGACTTCTTGGTCAGCTACTGCTTCTGTGGAATCTATATGTTCATTTTCAGGCATATTATTTAGACGTATTTTTTACGGTTAAATAAAGTAAATACAGCGTTAGAATAGATGAAATCGTTCCAACAGTTCCGGAAATCACTTTATGTAATTTTTGTCCGGTATCTCCGGAAACACCTGTTCGTTTCTTTTTCGTTTTCTCATTTTTAGCAGGTATCACAATAACGGAACCTTTTTCTACTTTCGGATAATTTTTACCAAACATAGAACGATGTGTGCTTAATATTTGACCATTCGGACGAATCACATATGTTTTTCTTCTAAAGGCAGTATCGCTAAAGCCGGCTGCATATTTATTGATATAAAACTTGGCATCTTTACCTTCGGTGTATGGAACATATAAATTTTCCGGTTTATCGGCATTTGGATAATTAAATGCACCACGAATAGCAACTAAATCTTTTACAGCTGGAATTTCAATCACATCACCTGCTTTCAATATGTAATTAAATTTAGAATTTTTGTTTTTTATTGCTTTATCTAAGTCCGTTAGAATATTACCTACGCCATCCTTTTCTCGTGTTAATTTAGCTCCTTCCGCATAAGCGAAACGGGTTAATCCTCCGGCTCTTTCAATTAATGATGACAAACGTTCATCTTTAGTTGTCAATACATATTGTCCCGGATAGAGTACCTCACCTTTCAACGTTACTTTCATTTGGTATTCAAACTCAGGTGTTGGACGCACATAAATTTGGTCATACGGTTGTAACTTAATAGAGTTGGCAACCGGATCTTTTCCTATATTTTTACTTATACTAAAGTTTAAAATCGTTACTTGTGTGGGAACTGATTGAGAAATTGCTTTATCATAATTAGCAATACGAGCAATTTCAATTCTGTTAGATGCTGCTTCCATTTTAAAACCTTGTGCTAAGATTAACGCGTCTGCCAAGGTCATATTTTCCATATATGGAAACGTATCATTTTTACGTACCATTCCATTTACTTCAATATAGTATTTGTCTATCCTACGTAAATCTTTTAACACATAAATCTTATCACGTTTTTTCAATTTAAATGTATCTAATGCAGCATAGTTATCTGTGGTATCGATTCTAAAAGAAATCAACTTCTCTGTTAAATCGTCATTGACACGATAGATGATAATTTTATCTAAGAGTGCTTCTTCTTTTAAGCCATTACACATAATTAATGCATCGCGAAGGGACATGCCTTTTTCTGATTCAAATTTACGCGGATTGCGTACTTCACCTTTCACTTCTATATCAAAACGGTCAAAGAAATCTGTTTTAGAATATACTTCTAATACATCTCTAAAAGTCAACAACATATTATCTTCCGAATTCGGATCGTCTAATATTTTTTGCAAGTTGATGCGGAAAGAGTGTTTTCTAAAATCATCGTAATTAGTGCGAATTAAATAAGCTTCATCTAAGTAGGCATCTTCTTTTAATCCTTGTGCTTTTTTAATTAAATCCGACACGCGATCACCTTCTTTCCATTGATATTTTCCCGGTAATAATACAGAACCAAAAACGTCGTTATAATTTTTTACTTTTTCCGGTATAGAACGTACACCAACGACGTCACCATTTCTCAAATCAATTTTGCCACCGGCATTTCTAACGCTATCTAAATCAAAATCAATCAAGATTTGTTTATTTTGTTCAAAGCGTCTTATTTGAATTACCTTTGTGAAAGCGTCGGGTTTATAATTACCACAATATCTTAATAAGTCATCAAACGTTTCACCTGGTAGCATTTCATATTTTCCTTCTCTATTTACAGCACCTTCTACCCGAACGATATTTTTTTGTGCCGGCACATAGATATAATCATTATTATCTAAGAAAATATCATCTTGTTTTTCCGGCGTAAACAAGAATTTATACAAGTCAAATTGACGGATTATTTTCCCATCTCTTTTAATTTGGATATTACGAATAGATCCTGATTTCGTTGGTCCGCCCACGTATGCTAAAATATTGTACGCCGTATTGATGGCAGGAAACGTATATGAACCCGGATTTTCAACATCACCTACCACGTTAATTGTGATAACACGAGAGTAGTTAATTGACACATCAAAATCCGATTTATCAATCATATAAGCATTGGCAAATCGAGTACGCAACAAGTTTTTTGCTTGATCGAGTGTTAATCCTTTTAAATAAATACGACCGATATTTTCTTGCTGGATGTAACCATCTTTATCAATATAGAACAAACGGTTATAATCTGCATAACCCCAAATAGAAACCACAATTTGGTCGCCCACACCTAACACATAGTTTCCGGGTGGTTTAATATCTACGGCATTATTAAAAATCTTTACATTTTTTTGTCGGAAATAATTGAAACCATAAATATCTACGGAATCCAATCTTTCGCGAAGTTCGCGTGTAGCTGTGGCCGTTAACTTTTCTACTGTTTCGGATGCTTTTTGTGCTTCTTTTAATAGTTTATCCGGTTCGTTTTTATTTCCTTTTACTTCCGTAGCATTCGTGGCGTTTCCCATTGCTCCGGCTTCTTCATCAGCATCTTTTTGTCTTGGTGTAAACCCTTTTGCTAAATCTTGTGATTTTTTTACTTCTTCTACTTTAATATCACCTTGTTTTACACGCAATGTATCTTCAATTTTTTTGAAGATTTCATTAATTGTTGGGTCGGCATTGGCAGGTGGAATAACAGGTGGTATGATAAATTGTGCTATGGAAACTTTGGAAAAAATTACCAACATACACAACACAAGGAACTTCATCAAATTTTTCATTTTTTATTTTTTACTTTTTTTATTGAATATTGAATTTGATTTAACTCATCTATTCATTATCCAACCTGATATTGTTTTTTATAATATTGTAAGTATTCTCCTGATGTAACATTATTTAACCATGTTTCATTATTCAAATACCAATCTACCGTTTTTTCTAATCCTTCTTCAAATTGTAATGAAGGTTTCCATCCTAATTGCGTATTTAATTTTGTAGCATCTATGGCATAACGTTTATCGTGCCCCGGTCTATCGGTTACATAGGTAATTAATTTTTCTGATTCACCGGCATTTCGATTTAATTTTTTGTCCATTATAGAACACAACAATCTAATTAAATCAATATTTTGCCATTCATTAAATCCTCCGATGTTATACGTTTCTCCTAATTTTCCTTTGTGAAAAATGGTATCAATGGCTGCGGCATGATCTTCCACATACAACCAATCTCTTGTATAATCTCCTTTACCATAAACCGGAAGCGGCTTATTATTTCGGATATTATAAATGAATAATGGAATTAATTTTTCAGGAAATTGATACGAACCATAATTGTTGGAACAATTAGAAATCACAATGGGCAAATGATAGGTATTTTCGTAAGCACGCACAAAATGATCGGAACTTGCTTTAGATGCAGAATACGGCGAACGTGGATCGTATGCTGTTGTCTCTGTAAAAAATCCTGTTTCCCCTAAGCTACCGTACACCTCATCAGTCGAAACATGATAGAATAATTTTCCTTCGTAATTTTCTTTCCAATTATTTTTTGCTGCATTCAATAAATTGACGGTGCCGAGTACATTCGTCATAATGAATTCTAATGGATTCAAGATAGAACGATCTACATGCGATTCTGCGGCTAAGTGAATAACACCATCAAATTGATATTTTGCAAAAAGGGCATTTACAGCATCTTCATTCACGATATCTACTTTTTCAAAAACATAGTTAGGTTGATTTTCGATATCTTTTAAATTCTCTAAATTACCGGCATAGGTTAACTTATCTAAGTTCACGATTTTGCAATCCGGATATTTAGTAACAAATAATCGCACTACGTGTGAACCTATAAAACCTGCTCCGCCTGTAATTAAAATTGTTTTCATATACTTGTTCTATAAATTATAAAGTCCAATGTGTAAGATTGGAAATCTTTGATTTATATAAATTCTTAATATCAACTAAAATAGCATTTTCCGTAGCGATTTCTAGGAAATACGTTTCTTCTAATTCTTTATAAGTATCGTGTGCTACCGCTACAATGATAACATCATATTTTGCGGTAGCATTTGGTTTCAATGCTACATTGTATTCTTCTAACACTTCGTGTGCATCTGCATACACATCCACCATTTCCACCTCTAAATGAAAATCTCTTAATTCTTTATGTAAGTTAAATACTTTTGAATTTCGGATATCCGTTACATTTTCTTTAAACGTAGCACCCATTATTAGTGCTCTGCACTGCGCCGGATTTTTTCCGATTTTTAATAAATGTTGTACTACTTTTTTAGCAATGTAGTTTGGCATCCCATCGTTGATATTTCTACCACTTAAAATGATTTGTGGTTTGTATCCTAACTCATTGGATTTATATGTAAGATAATACGGATCGACACCGATGCAATGACCGCCCACTAAACCAGGTTGGAATTTTAAGAAATTCCATTTTGTTCCGGCTGCCTCTAACACATCATACGTGTTGATATCCATTAAACTAAAAATCTGCGATAACTCGTTCATTAATGCGATGTTTAAATCGCGTTGTGTATTTTCAATTACTTTTGCGGCTTCTGCTACTTTGATGGAACTTGCTTTGTACACACCCGGCTCAATAATAGAACCATATATTGCAGCAATATGCTCTAATGCTTCATCATCGCAACCGGCTACAATTTTTGTAATTTTGGTTAATGTATGTAAGGTGTCACCCGGATTGATACGTTCTGGTGAATAACCCACTTTAAAATCTTCCTTATATTTCAATCCAGATTTTTCTTCAATAATCGGCACACAATCTTCTTCTGTGCAACCCGGATAAACAGTTGATTCAAAAACGACATAATCGCCTTTTTTAATCACTTTAGAAACAGTTGTAGATGCACCTAAAAGTGGTTTTAAATCCGGCACATTGTGTTCATCTACCGGAGTTGGCACGGCTACAATATAAAAACTGGCTTTCTTAAGTACTTCGGTATCTGCAGTAAATTCGATATCACAATGCTCAAATGCAGAAGCCGGTAATTCATTACTCGGATCGATATTTTGTTGCATCAACTCTACCCGTTTTGGGTTGATATCAAAACCAATTACTTTAAATTTCTTTGCTAATTCTAATGCGATGGGCAAGCCTACGTATCCAAGTCCAATAACTCCTAATAACTTGTCTTTTCGAGTGTAAGCGGTGATAAATTGTTGCGAGTCTGTCATGTTCATTTACGAAATGCCAAATCTACAAAAAAATTACGTTAATTTTTCTGTATAAACCGTTATCAAATAATAAGTTTCTGATTTTTTTTGATATCTCACAATCAAAATGTAAATTTCCAATCTATGCGGCACCTCTATTCGGTACTTATACGCTTATTTGGAATTCTTTTGCCATTTATTTCCATCTTTAATAAGAAGATAAAAAAATGGTATAATGTGCGACAAAATTGGGATTCCGAACTAAAAAACAATATTCTACCTCAACAAAAATACATTTGGTTCCATTGTGCCTCTGCCGGCGAATTTGAACAAGCAAGACCTTTAATACGTGCCATTAAAATAAAGGAAAAATCGAACTATCAAATTGCAGTAAGTTTTTTTTCTACTTCAGGATTTGATTTGTATGTCGACTCTTCCGAGATAGATTTATTATTTTATTTGCCGTTAGATACACTAAAAAATGCACAACGGTTAATTGACATTTTACAACCAACGTATGTTTTTTTTATTAGATATGAAATATGGTGGAACACATTACATCAATTAAAACAAAACAATATTCCCACTTTTTTACTCAATGCTAATGCTTATCAAAAACGTACTTTCATTTATGATTGGTATTTAAAGCAAACGTATCCATTATTTACTAAGATTTTCCATACACAGGACATTGGCAATACAAAAGTGGAACAAGCATTATGGAATAAAAACGAAGCGACAAAAAAAGAGGAATTCGTAGAAGTATTTTGTAAAGATAACTATGTATTGATAGCCGGAAGTAGTTGGCAAAAAGAAGAAGCCTTATTGGCTACATTTTATAAGAAAAATAAACAGCATTTGTCGGATTTAAAAATAATAATTGCCCCTCACGAGTTAGATGAAAAGAAGCATGCTGAACTTGAACAAATTTTTGACACCAAAATTCTTTTATACACCGATTTACAAAACAACAAAAACATAGCATCGGATATTTTATTTATCAATCAAAAGGGAATTTTAAAATACATTTATCGCTATGCTGCTATTGCATTTATTGGCGGTGGCTTTTCCGGTAAATTGCATAATACGTTAGAAGCTGCTGTTTATGAAATTCCCATTCTCTTTGGCCCAAAATATGAAGCTTTTGAAGAAGCAAACGAACTTATCAAAATAAAAAGTGCCACAGCAATACATGATTATTCAATATTAGAATCAACTCTTCTAAATCATTATAAAAATAAAAGGCAATGTAGTGAAAAGTCAATGCTGGCTGCCTATTTTTCCAATCAATATCAAACAGCAGAGCGCATTCTGAATGCTATACAACTTAAATAAAAAAAGAGGCTAACGGCCTCTTTTTTTATTTGTAATTTTTAAAATTTATTAATTATTTTTTTTCTTCAACACTTCGATAAAACGAGCTGCCGCAGAACCTTTTTCTGTCCAATTAAATTTATTCCAAAGTGTGTTGTTGCAATAGTGTTCCATTGCATTTATATTTTCTAATGTATCTAAATGTTTTAATGCAGCATCGTATTCAGAAAATTGATTTCCGAATAACTCACGAACAAAAATAAATTTATCATTGAGCGTAATAGATTCTCCTAATGTTTTAAACGACTTATTATTTAAAACTTCCGAAACCGTTTTAGGTTTTAGAAAATCGTTTAAAGTAGAAGGTTTTATTACATCTATTATTGTTTCTACTTCTTCCGTTTCATCTACTAATACTAAATCATTTTTATCGTACGTAGCAGCATACGAACCCAACTGATTGTCTGATTTTGTATTTAAAGCCTCTGTATTTACAGATGTGTCAAATAAGTTATTTACTGGTTCATCGTTTTTATTTTCAAATAAAGAAGTTGGCTGAACATCGTTATTTTTCATATTGAACTGGTTTAAAATAGAATCTTCTTCCTTTTTATTTTGTTGAAATAATCCGGTCAACGTATTCGTATTTTCTTCCTCCAATGTATTTACTATTACATTTGACTTTTCAACTAAATTTTCTGGAAAAGTAGGTGTTTCTTCTACTAATTTCATAACGAACACTTCATCTTCTACTTCTGTTTTGTTATCCAAAATTTCCGAAGCTATTTCATTCATTACCGTATTTTCTTCCAATTTCAGTGCTTCAGTTAATTCCATTTTTTCTTCATTTGGAGAAGCAAATGAATTATTCAACGAATAATCTTCAGTAATAATACTTTCTGCAAAACTAGTAGTTTCATTTACCACCAATTTCACTTTTTCTTCTTGTACGAATTGCAGCGTATCTTCAGATCGATTGATGGCATAATCTTCCGTGATAATCGTATTTTCTATCGGAGCTACCAAAGCAGGTGCTTCTAAATTTTCAACAACAACGGTTTCTTCCTTTTCAGATTTAATTTCACCTACAACTTCAATTTTTTCTTCTGCAATTTCTGCATGAATTTCTTCCACCAAATCATCCATCTCTACTTGTTGTTCTGCACTCAATGTCGATTCTACATCTGCGATGTGTTCCGTCTCTTGCACGGCTACAATTTCTTTCTCTTTTGGAGTTGTAATGTTGTTTTCTACTTTTGATGCAGTAGGCACAAATGATTTATTGTCATTTTGGTCTATCATCAACAGACGTTCAATATCTTCCACTCTATCAATACTTGTGTACAAGTATTTTTTCATCAAGAGTAATTCATCTCTTGACATAGTACCTTCCGACAAAATAGTTCTATTAAGATTAGAAACTACGGTAAGGTAGTTCTCTATTTTTTGCAAAGCATTTCTTATTTCCATCTGTTTTTGTAATTTGATGTCGAATTTATACTGTAAAAAACAAATTTCATACATGTTTTTAGAACCAAATGTTAATAAGTCTAAAACCGGCTGGATAGAAGTGGTCTGTGGCTCGATGTTTTCCGGCAAGACAGAAGAACTGATTCGTCGTTTAAAAAGGGCAAAATTTGCCAATTTAAAAACAGAAATTTTCAAACCACAAATTGACACGAGATACCACGAAACAGCGGTGGTTTCGCACGATTCCAATTCTATTTTAAGCACACCGGTTGCCAGTTCACAAGCCATTTTATTATTATCTAATGATGTAGAAGTGGTGGGCATTGATGAAGCACAATTTTTTGATGATGAACTGCCGGAAGTATGTGAACAGTTGGCAGCTCGTGGAATACGTGTAATTATTGCCGGTTTGGATATGGATTTTTTAGGGAGACCATTCGGTCCGATACCTGCATTGCTGGCAAAAGCTGAATATATTACCAAAGTACACGCTATTTGTGTGCGTTGTGGAGCATTAGCCAATCATTCTTTTCGATTAATTGAAAATGACAACAAAGTACTTTTAGGCGAAAAAGAAAGCTACGAACCTAGATGCAGAGCCTGTTTCGTGAAAGGCATACAAAATATGGAATAAAAAATATAACTTTAAAAATAACCTATAGTATGAAACTTGCAGGATACGAACTCACACCTAAAATAAAATTAAATAAAGTAGATTTATTTTTAAACGGAGCTGCCATACGTTCAAAGTTTTTTGTACAAACGTATATCATTGGTTTATATTCCGAGAAAGCCATCACTGATGAAAAAGATGCGATAGATAGCGACTTTGAGCGTTGCTTGAGAATGTTAATCATTACACCTTTGGCTACCTCAAAAGCCGTGAGCGAAAGTATTCAAAGTGGTATGCGTGATGGACTTGGTAGTTTGTATAAAGCACAAAAAGATTTAGTTGACGACATTAAAAATGTTGTTGAAAAATCAGGAGTTCAATTTAAAGATTCAGTAGATATTTATTATACCAAAAAAGGAGAGTTAAAGTTGTATAAAAACGAAGAAGAAATTTATCACCATAAAGATGGAAAGCTTTTTGCTCAAGCAATTTTTGGAATGTACCTGGGCAAAAAACCAAAAGATGCTAAAATGAAAACAGCACTCTTAAAAGGATTTTAATTTCAATTAATTTAAAAGTAGGCTGATGAAAAAAATCATATTTTTTATTTTGATAGCATTGCTAATATTGGTTGGCTATTTATCTTACACCACTTTTACAGCGCCCAATTTACAACGCAATATTAAAGCGAACACACCACCTACTTTAAGTGATAGTGCATTACTACATTTTCAACAAGCTATTTCATTCCAAACGATATCGTATGATGATGCAAAAAAATGGGATTCTGTTCCATTTATTCAATTCAGGCATTTTTTAGAAACAACGTATCCATACGTACATCAAAAATTAGAACGTGAAATTATTAGTCAATATACCTTAGTATATAAATGGCAAGGCAACAATACCAACTTAGCTCCATTTATTTTAATGGCACATCAAGATGTAGTTCCAATTGAAGAAAGCACTCGTAAACAATGGACTTTTGAACCATTTTCCGGAACTTTAAAAGATGGATATATTTGGGGACGAGGCACAACAGACGATAAAATAAATTTGATTTCCATTTTTGAAAGTGCAGAAAAATTATTGCGAGAAAATTATCAACCGGATCGAACTGTCTATTTTGTATTTGGACATGATGAAGAAATTGGTGGAAAGCAAGGTGCCGTAAAAGTTGCCGAGTTATTTAAAGCACGCAACATAAAAGCTGATTTGATAATGGATGAAGGTGGCATCATTACACGTGAAAAAGTGCCGGGAATGCACCAACCCGTAGCACTGATTGGCACGGCAGAAAAAGGCTATATGTCATTGGAATTATCCGTAAATAAAAAAGGTGGACATTCATCACAACCGGACAATGAAACATCTATTGATATTTTAAATAAAGCGTTGGTGAAATTGCGCAGTCAACCGTTTGAAGCAAGATTTACAGAACCGATGCAAGGCTTTATGCAATACTTAGGACCTAGCATGACATTTCCAAATAATATGGCATTTGCAAATCCAACACTATTTAAAAGTTTGATAGTAAAAAGCTACGAAAAACAAGGTGCCGGAAATGCCATGATTCGCACTACAGCAGTGCCAACAATTATACAAGCCGGCATCAAAGATAATGTCATTCCAACTCTTGCGACTGCCGTTGTGAACTTTAGGTTATTGCCCGGTGATTCGGCTTCATTTGTTTTTAATAAAGTGAATGAAATTATAAATGATAAGCGTGTAATAGTTAAACATTACGACAAAAATATTTCTGAAGCATCTGTAACAACACCAACTCACAGTGTGGCGTTTTCACGCATTGATAGTATTGTAAAAAGTAGTTATGATAGTGTAGTTTCCGCACCATTTTTATTAATTGGTGCAACCGATTCTCGCCACTTTACAGAGGTTTCAGATAATATTATCAAATTTAGTCCAATGGTAGATCCAATAGGATTTCACGGAATTGATGAACGAGTTCGTATAGATAGTTATCATCGTTCTATTTGGTTTTTTGAGCAATTTTTAAGAAGCCTTAAAAATTAATTTAAGCTTCTTTAATTTTTTGTCGATTAATTTCATACAATGCCATTGCGGTAGCAACGGAAACATTATAGGATTCTAAGCTTTCATGCATGGGCAATTTTACTATTTTATCTAATAAACGAACAACCTGATTAGAGATTCCTTCGTCTTCCGAACCAGCCACTAATGCCAATGGCATTTTTGTATCTACTTCATGCAAGTATGTATCTGCGGTTCCATCTAATCCAATGAGGTGAATACCATTATTTTTTATATCTTTCAATGTAGCTAGCAAATTATCTACTCTGCAAACCGGAATTTTGAGCAATGCACCGGCAGAAATTTTTACGGCAACATCATTTACGGCAGCACTTTCTTTTTTAGGAAAAACAATAGCATGTACACCTAAACCTAATGCTGTACGTGCCAAAGCTCCTAAGTTTCTGATGTCCGTAATATTTTCTAAAATAAGTAAAAGCGGTTCTTCTCCTTTTTCAAACGTATAATCAATAATCTTTTGTATATCTTGATATTCTATTAAAGATGAAAATGCTAGTATTCCTTGATGGTTTGCCTTGGATAAAGAATTGATTTTTATTTCAGGAACTAATTGATAATAGATATTTTTATCTCTGCATAATTGCATTATTTGTTTTACTACATCACCACTCGCATTGCGAGAAATCAATACTTTTTCAACTTCTTGAGATGATTGCAACAGTTCTAAAACCGGATTTCTACCTACTATTAGTTGTTGTTTTGCCATGTTATTGTGGTGCAAGATACGATTAAATTAAAACAAAAACTGTCCCGTAAAAACGGGACAGCGAGATAGTTCTAGACCAATGGGGTTTTGGCGTTATTTCTTTAATAAATCTCTGATTTCTGTTAGTAATACTTCTTGAGCAGAAGGAGCCGGAGGCGCAGCAGCAGCTTCTTCTTTTTTCATTTTATTAATAGCTTTAATCACTATAAAAACTACTAAAGCTACAACAAAGAATGTGATACACTGCGAAATAAAATCGCCGTATTTTATGGCCACTTCAGCCACTGCCGGAGTTACACCATCCGCAGATGCGGCAACAGCATCTTTTAAAACAATTTTCTTTTGAGTAAAATCTACACCGCCCGAAACCATACCAACAGCAGGCATTACCACTCCATCTATAAAAGATGAAACTACTTTACCAAATGCACCACCCATCACAACACCGACTGCCATATCAATTAAGTTTCCTTTGATAGCAAATTCTTTAAATTCTTTTAGCATTCCCATTAATACGTAATTAAAGTTTTTATAAATATAGTAATTTTTATTGATTTACATCAATTATTATTTAAAAATTTGTGCCGGCAATAAACTATTCGAATCAACAGATGATGTTTGAACTAAGGTTGGAAACGCATCTACTAATTGTTTACGGAAAGTTTCATCTTTATACATCATTGCCATATATTCCATTCGTTTCACTAACTCTTCTGATGATTTCTTTTCTCTACTATATAGCGCAGCAAAATCATTAGGCAAATTATAAAAACGGATACAATCTTTTAAATCTTTTATTAAAACATCTTTAATTGGTTTTGCTTTATCACCTGCACCAGCTTTGTAATACAAATCAATCCACTGCACATTTAAGATATTAAAATACTGATTGTTTGGAGAATAATATGGTGCGTTTACATTTTGGAATTCTTTTCTTGCTCGCTCTAAAACATTTATTGCTTCTGCATTTTTATTATGTCTAATTAAATCATCCGCAATACCAAAATGTACACTTTTTAAAGTATTCATTATTCTACTTGAATTTTCATCTACAAACATTTCACGTTCACCCAAGCCACCATATTTAAATTTATTCATCAAAATGTCGTAGCTTTTTTGTGTATTGAAAACGGTATAGCCACGTTGGTTTTCATCAAATTTGCAAGGAACCAATCGTAATATTTGACCTTCTTGTACTAAGTATTTATCTAAGCCATTGTAGTAAGATGCATCAACTGTATTAGAGAAACAAATTGGTCTGCTCCAATCTGCAGCTGCTACCATTGCAAGCATGGCTAAATCGTATTTAATGATTCTAGATTTACCTAAATCCCAAGTAATTTCATCTACAATTCTATCTTTATATGGCTCCGGAACAACTTGATATTTTTCGATAGCAGCTCTATCAACTTTTAATCTCAATTTCGTGGTGGGCAAATAATTAACTTCTTCACCTCTAGAAGTTTGAGCTTTATATTCTCTATTTTCGCTCAGAATAAAACTCATAATACCTTGAATGTCGTAGTAATCAACCGAATTTGCAAAATTTGACTGATTGTTATAATTTATCACATCACGTGTATTTCCTCTGTATTTATCTGCGGTGAAATCTTTATAGAATGGAACCGGAGCCGATTTATTGGCAGCACGTTGTAAATAATCAATATACCAATCTACACCTAATAAACTTAGGTTAGCAATACGTACATCCGGACGAATACCTTCTACTTCTTGTGCGTACCATAATGGATACGTATCATTATCTCCTTGTGTAAATAAAATGGCATTTGGAGGACAGCTTTCTAAATAGTTAGCTGCAAAATCGCGAGCCATATATCGTCCGTGTCTGTTGTGATCATCCCAACCGGCTTTTGCCATTATAAATGGAACAAACAAACATAAAATTGTAACGGCTGCTGCAATCGGAACGGCCGGTAGTTTTTTGCGTAAGAAATCAAAAATGGCTAACACTCCTAAACCTATCCACAAGCAATAAGTAAAGAAAGAACCCACTAACACATAATCTCGCTCACGTGGCTCACGTGGTGGTTGATTGGTATAGATGATTAATGCAATACCGGTAACAAAAAATAAAAGTCCAAATACAATGGTTTGTTGTTTGTCTTTATTATACATATATATCAAGCCAATTAAGCCTAACAAAAGTGGTAATAAATAAAATTTGTTTCTTGCTTTTTCTTTTGATAAGACTTCCGGTAAGCCGTCTTGCGTGCCACCTAAATGCATATTATCCACCACAGGAATTCCACTCAACCAATCGCCATTCATGCGTTCATTTGCAGGCGTTCCTTGTAAATCGTCTTGTCTTCCGGCAAAATTCCACATAAAATATCGCCAATACATATAACGCAATTGGTAATGGAAGAAATATTTTAAGTTGTCTCCAAAAGTAGGTTTTCCTTGAAATCCTGTCCAATATTGGTAAAATGCAGCAGCACTTTCTCCATCATTGGTCGGTCCCATTCTCGGGAATAACATTTCTTCCTCCGGATTGTATTTATAGGTTATTTTCTCACCTTTTACATCGTATTTTTTTGTAGTTAGATTTTTATAATAATCTTTACCGGTAACAATATAATCAACAGGTTGAGCATCAAATAAAGGTCCTTTAACTAAAGCACGTGAACCATATTGTTCCCTATTAAGATAAGACAATAAACTAAACGGATCTTTTGGTGCATTCATGTTAATAGGTGGATTAGCTGAAGAGCGAATCGGCACCATTGCATATGATGAGAACCCGATAAAAATCACCAATAAACAAACAGTCAACAATTGTAAATCCGGATGATTTTTTTTGTGTGCATAGTATATGATATAAATTAAGCTAGCAAATAAAATTACCCATGCCAAGACAAATCCTACATTAAACGGTAAACCAAGTGTGTTTACAGTAAACAATTCGATGTTGCCGGCTATTTTAACTGCCATTTGCACCACACCTACTTGTACAATTCCTAAAAATATAAAACCAACTAAAAATGCCACACAAAACCCTAAAACAGTAGGTTGGAATTTTCTGAAATAATAAACGATAACAGCAATTGGAATTACCAATAACGACAATAAGTGAACACCCAATGAAATACCTATCATAAAAGCGGCAAACACTAACCATCTATTAGCATGCGGTTTATCTGCTTCATCATTCCATTTTACAACAGCCCAAATTACGATAGAAATAAAGAAAGTGGAAGAAGCATATACCTCGCCTTCTACTGCGGAGAACCACATCGTATCACTGAAAGAACAAGCTAATGCACCTACAGCGCCGGAACCTACAATTGCTATAAATGCACCTAAAGATAATTCTTCACCTTCTTTCATGATTAATCTTTTGGCGACCATCACAATGGTAAAATATAAAAACAATACAGAAAATGAAGACATTAATGCCGACATCAAATTCACCATAATTACCGGATTGCTCGGATTGAGTAAGGTAAACAAGCGACCTAAAATCATAAAGAATGGTGCTCCCGGTGGATGTGCTACTTGTAATTTATAGACACAAGAAACGAACTCTCCGCAATCCCACAAACTGCCTGCCGACTCCATTGTAGATGCATACTGCCAAGTTGAAATTCCAAAAACGATAAATCCGATGATGGTATTTATCAGTTTATATTGTTTACTCATTCAATCGATTTTGTGCAAAAATAGAAAAAATAAGCAGTTTTTAAAGATAATATCCTTGTGAATAAATGTGAATGTTAATAATTGAAATACAGATTTGAGATTTTGCTCCAACTACTGATTACTTTCTACATACTACTATAATTTGTATCTAATATAAAATAAAGCTAATCACTCTTCATTAGCAAACTCAAATATGTCGTTCTGCATGATAAGATGAACGCACCATTGGTCCGCTTTCTACGTACGGAATTCCAATCGACAATCCGTATTCTTTGTATTTTGCAAATTGAGTTGGATGTACAAATTCGGCAACTTCTATATGCATTTTTGTTGGTTGTAAATATTGTCCCAATGTCACCACATCGCAACCATGATTTTTTAAATCGTGTAGTATTTCAAATACTTCTTCTTCTGTTTCTCCGAAACCCAACATGATACCACTTTTCGTGCGTTTTCCATATTGTTTTGTTCGAAGTATTTGCTCTAAACTTCGTTCGTATTTTGCTTGTGGGCGTACTTTGCGGTATAAACTTTTTACCGTTTCCATATTATGTGAAACCACTTCTTGTCCGGCACTAATCATTGTTTCCAATGCCTTCCAATCTGATTTAGTATCCGGAATTAATGTTTCTATGGTTGTAGTAGGTGTTCGTTCCTTCACTGCTCGTACTGTTGCATGCCAAATAGCGGCTCCTTTATCCGGCAGTTCATCTCTATTAACAGATGTAATTACGGCATGTTTTACTTGCATTAATGCAATAGCTTCTGCGACTCGTTTCGGTTCATCGTAATCAACATGCATAGGTCTTCCTGTAGCAACTGCACAAAATGAACAAGAGCGTGTACACACATTTCCTAAAATCATGAAAGTAGCCGTTCCGGCACCCCAACATTCGCCCATATTTGGGCAATTACCACTTTCGCAAATGGTATGTAATTTATAGGTATCTACTAAATTTCTAACTTTTTTATAATTCTCTCCTATCGGAATTCGAACTTTTAACCATTCCGGTTTTCTTACTTTGGGTTGTTTTATTTCTACCGCATCCATCACACAATATTTATTATTTTTCTTTTCGTTTTCCCAACATAAATCCGGCATACACACTCGGATAAATTATCTTGTTTTTATCTACCATCACCGGCACTTTTTTATAATAAAAATCCGATGCGATACCTACCTCTAACGCTTTGAGAAAACTATCATTTTTGCCAAAATCAAATTGCATTCCTACTTCTAAATGCAAGCCCGGTTGTGCTTTAAATTTCCAGCCTTTTCCAAAACCTGAACCACCTACAATTCGATCGTAATCTAAGAAACTATTATCTACGCCTTCTTCATATGTTACATCTACCAAATCTTCAATATCTGCTGTAGTTAATGGTTTCGGAATTACTTTTACATAATACGGTTTTAATAATCCAAGTGTAATGCCACCTGCATATTGTAAGAAGATTTGCACACCATGTCGTTTTCCTTTTTCTGCAACTAAAAATTTTTGACCTGCTCCTAAGTACAACGTAAATAAGGAGTTTTGTTTGCCGTACACAAATGGTTTAAAACCATCTCCAAAAAGTCCGCTTCCACCATAACGTGAAGGTTGCTTGGTTTGTTTTGGATGCAAGAAATAAGAGAATTGTGTTTGTATTAAAATACTTCTTTTATAACGCTTTGATTTCGTAAATTCTGCCGCAATTGAGAAACCGTCACTTTTAAGTCTGGCACCTGCTGCCCAACTTTTTTTATATAAAACAGAATCCCGATTTAAATTAGAATCTTCTCGACGTTGTGCATGTGTGCACAAAAAGATAAATGTGCAACAAAAAAATCCTATTATCTTGTACAAATTATTCACTTTCTATTAAGACGCTAAATTGATTAAATTAGTTTAAAAGTTAAACATATTTTTTATGCCTACGTCAAAAATAACATATTTAGGTGAATTGCGTACAGAAGCTACGCATTTAAATAGTGGTAATAAAATTATTACGGACGCACCAACCGATAACCAAGGAAAAGGAGAAGCATTTTCACCAACAGATTTAGTTGCTACCGCATTAGGCTCTTGCATGCTAACTATTATGGGCATTAAAGCAGAAGCTATGCAAAAAAACATAAAAGGAACAACGGTAGAGATTACCAAAGTAATGTACAGTGAACCGAGACGCATTGGTGAAATTATTGTACACATAGAAGTGCCTGATGCAGCCTTATCAGACAAAGAAAAACAACTATTGATAAATGCCGCACATACTTGTCCGGTTGCCAAAAGTTTAGATGCAACGATTAAACAAGAAATAGAAATTATTTTTAAATAAACTATTCTATCCTATCTTAATTTCGGAAGGTGCAATGGCATTGTGGCTTGCATCATAAATTGATTTTCCATTTTGGAAAACAATAAGTTGTGGTGATGCATGTTCCACTCCGGATAATTGTGCAATTAAATTTGATACGGAACGGAAGTTCAATAAATCCAAATAATAAATTGGAATATCTAAATTCCATTCGCGTTCTACTCTATTTTTTGCCATAGAGCTAATAGAGCAACGAGTGCTATGTTTAAATACGGCAAACGGGTTTTCTTGTTGTATTAAATCTGATAATTGTTGTTCAGAAGTAAGGTTTTCCCATTTCATAAAAACTACGCGTGTTTTTTGATAGTTTGTTCGTATTTAATTTTAGACCAGCCCGGACATCCTGTAGAATTTTTTCTTGCACATGATGTAGTTGCAACTGCTAAGAATAAGCACATAGATGCTAATACAGATTTTTTAATAAATTTCATTGTTGTTTACGTTTGTTAATAGAATGCAATATTACATATTTTATTGTAGTATCGGGGCTACATTTACTATTTTTAACAATTTAACTAATCTATTTTCATACTCAATATACAATTAATTTGACGTTGTGTTAATAAAATCAAGAATGACGAACAAAATAGTTCTCTATTTTTGGATATGCAACATTTTCATTTTATCGCGATTGGAGGTGCCGTAATGCATCAATTGGCATCGCATTTAAAAAATCAAGGAAATACAATTACCGGATCAGATGATGCCATTTTTGAACCTGCAAAATCTAATTTAGAAAAATTAGGATTGATGCCCGAAAAGATTGGATGGTTTCCGGAAAAAATAACAACAGATATAGATGCCATTATTTTAGGAATGCATGCAAAGCAAGATAATCCGGAACTAGTAAAAGCACAATCAATAGGCATTAAAGTGTATTCGTTTCCTGAATTTATTTTTGAACAATGCAAAAACAAAACGCGCATTGCCGTTGCCGGAAGCCATGGCAAAACCTCTATCACCTCTATGATAATGCATTTATTGCAATACAATCAAAAAGCATTTGATTATTTGGTTGGTGCTAAATTAGATGGCTTTGATTTTATGGTGAAAACATCTGAAGATGCACCTATAACTGTGCTTGAGGCTGATGAATATTTAACATCACCATTAGATTTACGCAGTAAATTTTTGCATTACCATCCGCACATTGCCATTATTTCCGGGATCGCTTGGGATCACATCAATGTATTTCCAACATATGAATCGTACTTAGAAACATTTAGAAAATTTATTTTAAGCATACAAAAAGATGGTTATTTAATTTACAATGCAGAAGACGAGGAATTAGTAAAATTAGTTGACTCCATAAACACTGACATTCATTTAATACCTTATCGAGCTTTCGATTTTAAAACAGAAAATGATGAAAGTATTTTATTGTATAATGAAACGGCGTATCCAATTACGGTATTTGGCACACATAATTTTGCCAATTTAAAATCAGCTTTTGAAGTTGGAAAAATCGTAGGAATTCCGGAACAAAATATTTTGCAAAGTTTCCAAACATTTAAAGGTGCCGCCAAACGTTTGGAAAAGATATATGATGATACAGAAAGGAAAGTAACTATCTTCAGAGATTTTGCACATGCACCTAGCAAGGTGAAAGCAACCGTAAATGCTGTGCGAGAACGATATGCAGACAGAAAAATTATTGCCGTTTTTGAATTGCACACCTATAGTTCATTGCAAGAAAATTTCATCGAACAATATGCACATAGTTTAGACAAGGCGGATATAAAAATTTTATTTTTAGACGAAGAAGCGCTGAAAATAAAAAACAAACAAGATTTAGATGAAAGTTGGTTAAAAGCTCAATTTGCAGATGAAGACATTCTTGTATTTAAACAAGCAAATTGGCTACAACAAAAAGTATTTAAAGAAATTTCAGACAATTGTGTGGTGTTATGGATGAGTTCCGGCAACTTAGGCGGAATTTCCCTTTTACCTTTGTAATTTACATTTGTTAGATATTTATTTATATAGTCAATAAATTATTAAAAACCGTTAATACATGAACATAGTAAGTATGATTATACGTACTTTTGTATATTGATGAAAGATTGCATAATCATTATACCAACTTATAACGAGAAGGAAAATATTGCACAAATAATTCCTTACACGTTGCAACTTTCTAATCGATTTGAGATTTTAGTTATTGATGATGGATCACCGGACGGCACCGCTGACGTCGTTCAAAATTTAGCTATCCAATTTCCAAACAAAGTACATTTAATAAAACGAAGTGGAAAATTAGGATTAGGTACAGCCTACATCACCGGATTTAAATGGGCTTTAGAACAAGGCTATCAATATATCTTTGAGATGGATGCAGATTTTTCGCACCCACCGGAAAAACTGATCGAATTATTAGCTGCTTGCGAACAAAAAAATGCTGTTTTATCTATTGGTTCTCGTTATGTAAAAGGTGGTGGTGTTGTTAATTGGCCGTTTGACAGATTATTCCTTTCATGGTTTGCTTCTATTTATGTGCGAATCATTACAGGTATGAAAATAAAAGATACCACAGCTGGTTTTGTTTGTTATAAAAATGAGATACTTCAACAAATAGATTTTGATAAAATTAAATTTATCGGATATGCATTTCAAATAGAGATGAAATTTGCAGTTTGGTTAAGTGGATTATCAATTGTCGAAATTCCCATTTTATTCAAAGACCGAGAAGTTGGTGTTTCTAAAATGCATGGTGGAATTATAAAAGAAGCTATGATTGGGGTCATCCAAATGAAATGGCAAAGTATTAAAGATAAATTTTTCTACAGAAAAAAAACAGCCTAAGTATTTTTTAGTTTAAACCGCAGGTCTTCCGCAGGACGACCTGTGACAGAGTGAGATTTGTGGAATGCGGTCAGAGACCGATAGCATCTATAGACACGAGTCGCCCTGCGGAAGACTTGCGACAGAGTGAGATTCCCTTTCTTTACCAGCAGAGTCTCTCGTAGAGGACTCTGCGTCAGTTTTGCAACTATTATTATTGAGATTCCAGCTTCTGCGGGAATGACATTCCGAATCGAAAATACGCAGAGTCCACTATGTGAGACTCTGCTTGCAAAAAAAAGAGCTATGACAAAAATATATCATAGCTCTTCTATTAAAAAATAATCGATTTTTCTTTACCAGCAGAGTCTCTCGTAGAGGACTCTGCGTCAGTTTTGCAACTATT
>CAZDOT010000006.1:0-5226 GCA_964507125.1 uncultured Chitinophagales bacterium
CTTACTACTTACTACTAATAAAATTAACCACAAAGTTCACAGAGTATTACACAAAGCACACCAAGTTGAATAAAGGATTGATTTTATTTTGGTCTCAATACTTACTACTTACTACCTAAATCTAAAATGAATGCCGCACAACTGTTTTATTTTACTTTCGAAACTTGATTATCAAAATCAACAAAGAAAGCATCTAATTGATGGTCGATATCATCTGCAGAGGTATTAAAAACAACTTCTGCCGGATTCGTTATTATTTGTTGTTTATTCTCAAACAACTTGATGTGTAATAACTCCGCCAAACTTAATATTTTTAATAAGATAAATTCGCGATGTTGAAACTCTTCGCGTTGGTTGTAAATCTTATATGTGTAACTAATGGCTAATGAAATTCCGGTTTCTTTAATGTTTGCTAAATGCACATCAATCGTAGAATTTTTTGTGTACGGATATTTCATTAATATAGTTTTGATACCTTCAATAAAACGCTCAATAATAAAAAGCGGTGTATGATACGGTAACAAAATTTCTGTTTTAAATTTTTTAAATACTCGATAGCCTTTATTATCAATAATCATCTCCAACAATTTTGCATTCGAAATGTATATCATTGATTCGTCTGCCGTTTTAATTCTTGTAGAGCGGAAACCAACTTCTTGCACAACACCTTCCACGCTATCACTTTTTATGGTATCTCCTATTTTAAAAGGTTTATCCATAAAAATCATCACAGATGAAATGAAATTTTTTACGGTATCTTGCGCTGCTAATGCCAATGCCAAACCACCGACAGATAAACCGGCAAGTATGGTAGCAAAGTTGACGCCTAACGTATTTAACACATAAAACAAACCAACAAAAACAACCGTAAATTTTACAAACTTCTGCAACACAGAAACCACTTGTTCATTCCATTGTGCAGTTTCATCTTGTTGCTTAAATTTTATAGTATAAAAAATAATTAACTCTACCAATTTATACACAATAAAAACCAAAATGGCAGCCGCTACAAAGTTGACACCATTGATAAGCGGCAAGGAATAACGCGGTGAAATAAACAAAGTGGGCAGAAATAATTGCAATACACTAAATCCAATCCAAAGTGAAATCAACCGTGCTATCGATTTTAGTTTATCTACATCTTGAATTTCATTTGCATATTTTTTAAATAAAAATTTATGAAAAATAAAATGGAAAATAGTTCGAAGTATAACATAAGCCAATATAAAAGCCACCAAAATAATGCCAATGCCAATCCATTGCCATGGATGCAGTTTTAAAAACTTTTTATCGGCATGAAATGGAAACCAATTTGCCCAAAAATTAGTACCAAACGGATACACTTTTTTATGTAATGCCGGAATGGCCTCTACCGTTGCTTGCGAATAATACCAATCATTACCTATTTTTTCTACATATACTTCCGGTAAATTTTTATCTAATACATAAATATTTCTTCTTGATGTAGAATCGAAATAATTGGGATTGTCTGGTATTTTTTTCAAAATACCATTGATGTCAATGCCTTTTCCGTAAATAATTTCATTTAAATCTATAGCTGCTTCTATACGTTTTTTTCTGTTCGGTATATTAAAAGAAGCCGCTGATTTCAACTCATCGTATGATGCATTTTTTAGATAATGCGTGTGATTATAAACTACATCATACGGTGAATTATTGACATCCACAGAGGCTGTAAAACCCATTTTACAGATAAAAACGAAGAAAAATAGGAAAATTCCGAAAAATCGAGCTGTTTTCATACCTCAAAAATACGCTATTTTATATACATTTTCTTCTTTTTATAAAAGATAAACAGTATTTAACCCAAAATACTACTATTGAGTATCAATAATTTATCTAAATAAATGTTAAATAATACTACTATGTATTGCATAATACAATGTTTTGTACTTATCTTTGTATTGTAAATTACTTGGTAAAAGAAAGAATCTAAAATAAAACAACATGAACAATTTAATTATCGCAGCATTGACATTTATAATGTTACCTGCACTCGGAACAGAAGCAACTGCTAAAAGCAACCGAAAAGTAAAAATGGAAAAACAAACCATGCCAATCGAAAAAGTAGCTTTCTCAGAATTTGAAACAGAAAAAAATAACAACACAATGACAGAAAGCATTGCCGTAGATGTAGACTATATGATTGATGAAAATGGCAAAGCCAAGATCACGTATATCAACAGCAGTGATTTTAATGCAAAAAGTGAAGTTGTAAAATTTATTGAAAGTGCAACGTATGCAATTACGGGCAACTCCGGAAAAATAAACTCTATGCGTTTTATGATTCAAAAATAAGCGTGTACTATAACCGATTTTATAATATCAAAAAAAACAACACATAAACATGGCTACTCAACAATCAACCGCATTCAGTATCGAGAATACAAAAGTGCAGATGCGAAAAGGTATCTTAGAGTTCTGCATTTTAGGAATCATAGCACGTGGTGAAGTGTATGCATCCGACATTTTAGATACACTCAAGAATGCAAACATGTTAGTAGTGGAAGGTACTGTATATCCATTACTCACTCGCTTAAAAAATGCAGGATTATTAACGTATGAATGGAAAGAATCTACTTCCGGTCCACCACGAAAATATTTTACGCTCACCCAAGAAGGACAACTCGCTTTGGATGAATTAAAATTAACTTGGAATGAGCTTTCCGAAGCAGTAGATAAAACCAGTAATCATATCAATAACGAACCGACATCAAACTAAAATAAAAATCATATTTCCACTATTAAAACAACCGTCATGATAAAGACTTTCAATATAAACCTTGCAGGACAAATCTTCAACATCAATGAAGATGCCTACGAACAACTACTCACCTACTTCAATTCCTTAGAGAAATTCTATGCAATAGAGGAAGGAAAAGATGAGATTTTAAATGACATTAAATCTCGATTTGCAGAAATATTTTTGGCTAAAGGAAAAAATTATATCATCACATTGGAAGATGCCAACACAGCCATTAACAATATGGGAAAACCCGAAGAATTTGATGCAAACGATGATGTAAATAATGACACGGCAAACAATACTATGGCGCAAGAAAGCACACAAACAACCGGCAAAAGTAAACGTATTTACAGAGACAACGACAATGCATTGGTGGCAGGTGTTTGCTCCGGTTTAAGCTATTACTTTGGCATCAACGATCCCATTTGGATGCGCTTAATTTTCATCGTAATGGTTTTTGTTGGCTTTGGTTCTCCATTTATTATCTATTTAATTTTATGGATCATAATGCCTGAAGCAAATACAGTAGCTCAAAAATTAGAGATGAAAGGTGAACAAATCAACCTAAGTAATATAGAGCGAAAAGTGAAAGATGAATTCAACAAAGTATCTGATAATATTGGAAAAAATTCCGGTGGCATCCTATCAAAAATCGTATCTTTTATCGGCAAATTTGTATTGCTTTTTATTAAGGTCATCTTAGGATTTGGTGCCATTATCTTAGCAATTATCGGCGGTGCCATGATATTTGGCTTACTGGTTGCAGCAATCATAATTGCCGGACTTTCCATCTTTGGTATTCCAATGGCAAACCGCTTATTTTTTGAAAATGGAAGCGATGGTTGGATGTTCGGAATTGGTACCTTATTATTATGCATTATTCCGGTAATTTTTGGAATTGCAGCATTGGTGCATTTCTTATCTAAAAATAGCAAGCCACTTAAAAAACAATTGATATTTCCATTATTAGGTTTGTTCTTATTCGGATTTTTATTAATAAACATTAGTGGTTATCATGCTAAACAATTGGTTGCAGAAAAAAGAAGAATCAACCAAACGTATGCACTAGCTCAACCTAATTCAATGGATACTTTACAGTTAATGGTAAATCCATCATTGTTGGAAAAAAGCAGAAATGAAGTCAACATCAACATTAATGATGCTTCAGATGTATTTGATTTATTATCCATAGAAAATGAGAATTTTTTCCCAATTGAAATTGAAATCTATCCAAGCTTAACCGATTCATTTTCGATAATAAGAGAATATGTTGCGAATGGAAAAAGCACACAAGAAGCATTAGAAAACGCAGGTGCTTTCACACATAACATACAACAAAAAGGAAATAAAATTATCATCGATCCATATATCGAATTTAATAAAGACAAAGTAAAATTCAGAAATCAGAAATTGAAAATCAAAGTGTATGTTCCTGAAGGTAAAGTAATTCGTTGGGATACGCATACTGAAAATTATATGGATGTAGATAAATTAGCTATCAATTGGGATCACATCCGTAACGGTGCTATGCCGCCAATGCCACCGATGCCGCCCTTACCACCGAATGCACCAAAAACAAAAATTCAAATTCAAAAAGATTCTACTAAAATCATCATCAATGTAGATCCTAGTAAAAACATTGATGAAGAACTAGAAAGAGCACAAGAAAAATTAGAAGCTGCACGTGAAAAAATAGAAGCAACACGAGATAGAATCGACTTTGAACAGGAAAATGTAGAAGATTCTATAGAAGCTGTATTTGAAAGAAACTTGAGTCGTCAACACTATATTTTCAGAATGCTCAATGGCGAATTAGTTCCAATTGATTAACAAAAAAAAACAAAAAAAGTGTAATAAAATAAAAAGCAACGCTACTTATTTCATTAAAACAATTAAACAATCATTCAAATAATTTCTTAAAAACATTAAACAACAAAACACATGAAAAAGTTATCTCTTTTGATAGCAGTAGGAAGCCTTTGTCTTCTATCTATCGCAAAACCGGCCATTAACGTTTCTCAATTTGAAACCTATTCACAACAAATGCAAGTGCTTTCCTCAAAGTACATCGCATCTAAACAATTTGTGAATGCCAACAAAACCATTGAAGTTTGGTTAAACACGTACAATACTTTATCTGATAAAGATAAGGCCAACTACGCTCCTGTTTATGCAACTATTTTGTACAATCACGCATGTGCATTAACACAAACAAACGACAAATTCCAAGCTTTAAAAGCATTGAAAGAAGCTGTAAAAGCTGGATATTCCAACAAAATACAAGCAGAAACAGATCCAAATTTAGATGCATTAAGAGCATACGATGAATTTTCAAAAATTGTAAACGACATTAAATCATAAAGCAATAGTGGTTTAATTCTTGAAGTCAAAACGTGATGTTACTCCCAAGCCTCGTGCTTGGGATTTTTTTTGTAAAAAAAATAAGACAAAGAATAATG
>CAZDOT010000006.1:5326-8889 GCA_964507125.1 uncultured Chitinophagales bacterium
TCTCATATCTTATGTCTCATGCCTCATGTCTCATATCTCATGTCTAACAATTCATGTCATAGAAACTTCGATTATAATTAGTACTTTTACTTCATAATATAATACGATGGATATTTTTGTTGGCAGTTTGCCATTCAAGTTAAAAGAAAGCGGATTAAAAGCACTTTTTGAACCGTTTGGCGAAGTAGAATCGGTGAAAATTATTATAGATAATGTTACGCGACAAAACAAAGGTTTTGGATTTGTAACCATGCCAAATGATCAAGAAGCACTGAAAGCCATTAAAGCGTTGGATGGTAGCACACTTATGGAACGTGCTATTATTGTTAGCAAATCGGAGCCAAAACAAGCAGCACCTAAACGTAGAAAAAATTTTGGAAAAGGTGGCACCAATATGAAACACGATTTTGATAAAGTAAAGAAAGATTTTCCGGGCAAAAGTGGGTTTCAACGAAGTGGGAAAAGAGGTCGTTAAAATTTACTAATTTCATAAAAAAAGAGCATCTAATGATGCTCTTTTTTTGTGCGATTTTCATTTATCTTATCTTCAAATCATACGGCATTTTATATTGATAAATGCCCAACGATTGTATTTGCTCCAATTGTTTAAAATATAACACTTGTGGCGTTAAATTTTTCATCATCTTAGATTGTGCATCTTCTTTATCACCTAAAATTTCACTCACAATATTTTCAACAATTGATTTACTTTTTGGATATTCTATTACTTCCGCATCTTTGATTTTGGCTAATTCTTTGGCTCGTTGAATGGCTAATTCCAATCCACCTAATTCATCTACCAATCCTATTTTCAAAGCATCTTGTCCTGTCCAAACTCTTCCGCGAGCTACTTTATTTACGGCAGCTGTATCCATTTTTCTGCCACTTGCAACTCTATCTAAAAAGATGGAATAACCATATTCCACTTGTTTTTGCACTTTGCTCGTTTCTAATTCATCCCAATCATTTATCAAATTAAAAAAGTTGGCATGTTGTGTGGTGCTCACTTCATCAAAAGTAACACCTACTTTATCATTCATCGCTTTGCGAATATTAGGAATCATACCAAAAATACCGATAGAACCGGTCAATGTATTCGGTTGTGCAATAATTTTATTGGAAATAGAAGCAATATAATATCCACCGGAAGCAGCATAATCGCCCATAGAAACAACGATAGGAATTTTTGCTTTTATTTTTTTCAAATAATGATAAATTTGCTCCGAAGCAAAGGCACTTCCGCCCGGTGAATTCACACGCAACACCAATGCTTTAATATCTTTATTTTTCTCAATCTCTTGCAATATTTTTGTATACGCTTTTCCACCAATTACACCATCATCGGATTTACTATCATTAATAACACCTTCGGCATACACAACCGCAATTTTTTGTTCCTTCGTTTTCTTAGTTGCTGCTTTTACAATTTCGTTGTATTTATTGTACGAAATCATATTTAAGTCGTCCGTTTTTTTATAGCCTAATTTGGTTTTTATTTCATCCATTACTTCATCTTCATACTTCACACCATTGGCTAAGCCATATTTTACGGCTTCTGTAGCCGTCATCACCGATAAAGTATTTTGTAATTGTTGCAATGAATCCACCGAAATTTTAGTAGAAGTTTCTATATCTTTTAAATAATTCGATGCAATACTATTTAATAATGCACTACGTTGCAATCTATCTTCCGGACTCATATCGGTACGTCTAAAACTTTCTGTCGCACTTTTATATTCGCCTACATAAAAAACTTTGTATTCAATACCCAATTTATCCATCAAGCCTTTGTAATAATCCATTTGCATGGCAAAGCCATCAAACTCACAATCTCCTAACGGATTAATATAAAACTTATCGGCAACCGTGTTAATGGCAAAATTTAATTCCTGAGTGGAATTAGAATAAGCATAAATAAATTTATTGGAATTTTTAAAATCAATTAAAGCAGCACGAACATCAAATAATGTAGCCGGATTGGCTTGCACCTCATCAATATTTAATAAAATACCTTTAATTTTTTCATCTTTTTTAGCATGTTTTAATACGGCTTTCAATTCATACAAACCAATGGTAGATGCATCATCAACAGAGCCTGTTAATGCAGCAACCGGTGAAATATTTCTGAACGGATTATTATATGCTCTATCCGTAATTTCACCTTTCAACGTAAGGTTTAAAATACTATTAGCTTGCAAAGAAGGTGATTTTTCACCACCACTCATCAATCCGCCAATAAAAAAGAAGAAAATAAAAAATAGAATAAAAACAAACGCACAAACAACGGCAAAAAATGTTTTC
The DNA here is from genome assembly GCA_964507125.1 of uncultured Chitinophagales bacterium. Classification (GTDB taxonomy): domain Bacteria; phylum Bacteroidota; class Bacteroidia; order Chitinophagales; family JADIYW01; genus JADJSS01. Next base: position 7,628 of record CAZDOT010000006.1, read on the forward strand.
AAAAAAGATTTCATAGGTATTTTTTAATTTTTAAAATGGAATTCCTTTATAAGTTCAAAATTAGTTGTTATTATTGGAAAAATATTAACATTGAATCAGGTTTATTTGCTTTTAGGCTCAAATAAAGGGTATAGATACAAATATTTATTATTAGCTAAATATTATATTCAACAATTAGCCGGAAATATCACCCAGCAATCATCCATATACGAAACCGAACCTTGGGGCACCGCACACACTTCAAAATATTTAAACCAAACTTTAATCATACAAACAGCTAAATCGCCATTACAACTATTAAAAGTGTTGCAAAAAATTGAAAAAAATTTGGGCAGAACCAACAAACATCTAAATGCCGCCCGAACGATTGATATTGATATTTTGTTTTATAATGAGCTGATATTTCATGCCAAGAATTTAACTATTCCGCATCCACGATTGCATTTGAGAAATTTCACCTTGCAACCTTTGCTCGAAATGGACAAAAGTTATACACATCCTATCTATAAAAAAACAATCGAAGAATTGGCAAAAGATTGTGAAGATGACATGAAAGTTGGTATTTTTAGGAAAGCAAATACGAACGCACGTATAAAGTAAGATGAAATATAAATTTATTGGCATAGAAGGAAATATTGGTGCAGGAAAAACAACCTTAGCTACATTGCTTGCCGAAGAATTTAGAGGTCAACTAATTTTAGAAGCTTTTGAAGACAATCCGTATTTGCCCAAATTTTACGAAGATAATTCCAAATATGCATTGCAATTGGAAATGTCATTTTTGATAGAACGCTACCAACAACTCACCCGCATTTTTAGCGAACCTAATATATTCTCTAATTTTACTGTAACAGATTATATGTTACAAAAATGCTTGTTGTTCTCTAAAGTAAATTTGAACAAACAAGAATACAAACTCTACAAACATTTTTTTGATCAGATATACAAAAAATTACCCAAGCCCGAAATCATTTTTTACTTGCATGCAGACACCGATCAATTATTGCGCAACATTCGCAAACGTGGAAGAGAATACGAGCAAAACATGTCGAGAATTTATTTGAATAGATTGGAAAAAATGTACTTTGAGTTTTTCAAACAAAATCCCAATTACAAATACGTTATTATAGATGTGAATGGTGTAGATTGGATTAGTAATGTGTTTGCTTATCGACAACTTTTAAAATTATTCGACAAAGATTATAATGTCGGCATGAACTTCGTTCGTTTAGAACAAGAAGAATTATTGCATATGATTTAGT
>CAZDOT010000006.1:8989-12116 GCA_964507125.1 uncultured Chitinophagales bacterium
TCAATAGTCAATACTCAAAAGACTTATTGTTCAATAACAATCACTTTGCAAAGTTTATCAGCAAGTGTTTGATGATTGGAATGGAACATCAATCGAAAAACACCAAAAAATAAAATAATGGAAAGTAATAAATGCAAAGCGGCAATGCCATAATTTATTGCTCGTTTGTTTTCATCCAAAAATCGAATATGCATAATTTGTTTCCCGATGGATGCATTATACTCGCCACCTTCAAACAATACAAAATAGAAAAATAAAATCAAGCATAATTTCCACCAATTCAACAGTACAAACAAATAAAAAGTGGGTGCAATTCCAAACGTCCGATTCAAGGCAAAACAGATAATTCCAATCAATAAAATATCAATTAAAAAAGCAATGCTTCGTTGTAAAAATGTAGCATACTTGAGTGTTCTTGCCTCATAACCTTTTTCATCTAAAATTTCATCCATATCTATTCTATTACAGATTGAAACTATCTAAAAAAGATTGAAATTAATACAATCATTTCAAATTTTAATTCTCTATTTTTACGTACAAATTTAGCAACTAACAACATTCACAGCCGTTATTTGTAAGATGAACACTACTCGAAATTGGATATTACTTACAGCATTTACCATATTGGCTTTTTTTGCTACTAAATGGTTGGCTGAATATCAAGATAAAAAAAGTACCATCACAGAACCTACCGTTGAATTGGATTTAGATGCCATTAAAGAACGCGGTAGCTTGCGTGTAATTATGGAATATAATTCCATTGGATATTTTATCTACAAAGGACAACGCATGGGTTTTGAATTCGAGTTAATGCAACAATTTGCCCAATCTATCGGTGTAAAATTAGTGTTGATTATTGCCGAAAACAACGAAAACCCATTTAACTTACTCAATGAAGGAAAAGGTGATATTGTTGCAAATGGTTTGTTGTATAGTCAAATCACCAAACATCAAGTGGCACTCACCGCACCATATAGAAATGTGGAACAAGTTATTGTGCAACGCAAAAAAAGCATAAGTAATAATCCGGCAGACAGCTTAAAACGAAATGATACTATCCTAAATACGGTTCAAGATTTAGCCGATAAAATTATTTATGTCGCCGACAATTCTGTTTACTACAATCATCTAAAAGAAATATCTGATTCTATTGGTATAAATATGGATGTGCGTATTTTGCCTGATGGCAGAACCACCGATGATATTATTGAAGCCATTGCAAACGGCGAAATTGATTATACTATTTCCAATAAAGATATTGCACAAGTCAATCAATCCTATTTCGATAATTTAGATATACATGCTGTAATTGGCAAACCGGAAAATTTACATTGGGCAGTTCGTAAAAATGCACCGGAATTATTGGAACAAATAAACGAATGGTTAATTCAATTTGAAAAAGGAAAACTATATAGCTCCATTTATTTTAAATATTTCAACGAAGATAAACATATTCATTTCGGATATAACGAAGAGGCTGAATTGCAACAAGGAATGATATCGCATTACGATGCCATTATTCAACATCATGCACAAAAAATAAATTGGGATTGGCGTTTAGTTGCGGCCATCATTTATCAAGAATCTAAATTTAATCCGAATGCTCGCTCTTGGTGTGGTGCACAAGGTTTAATGCAATTAATGCCTGGAACTGCCCGACAAATCGGTGTGCCGGCTTCACAGGTATATAACCCAAATAGCAATATCAAAGGTGGAACAGATTATTTAAAATATTTAGAGAAAACATGGGCAAATGTTGCTGATTTTACACAACGTATAAAGTTTATTTTGGCATCGTATAATGCCGGACCCGGACATGTGCAAGATGCCGCTCGCTTAGCAGAAAAAAATGGATATCCAAAAGATAAATGGGATGGCTCTGTCGAGTATTTTATGTTGTATAAATCCAATCCAAGATTTTATAGAGACCCCGTAGTAAAATACGGTTATTGCCGCGGACAAGAACCATTTAATTACGTGCGTAATATTATAAAAAAATATTTCGACTATCAATCTAAAGTAACCACTTCAAATGCTCAGATAGCCGGTAATTTCAAGTTAGAACAAATAGAACCGTTGGCGTTTGATGGCATTGAAGGTGTGTATAATCCAACGGAAGGTTTAATTGCACGCAGTGCAAAAAGAGAATTATTTTTATCGCATCGTTTGTTTGAAGAACAAAATGAATTAACACCTAAAGTGCAAGGCAGAAACCCATTTGACAAGCCTAAAAAAGAATTGTTTGTCCGCAAGGAAAAAGGCGAAATACAAGATTCCGGAAAACAAATATTCAAAAACAAACAACAACTTTTCCAAGGACAATCCAAATATGGATTGGAAGTGAATGACGAAAATAAAATCAACAAGTTGACACCCAAACGATAAAAAAAAAGAGTTGCCCAAAAGCAACTCTTCTAAAAATTTTATCTTGAAATTATTTTCCTACTAAGCTTGTTTTTAGTGCAGCATCAACCGGATTTGCACCTAACCAAATTCCAAACAATGCATCTTTAAAATCATCTCCTGTAGTGGTAGCTAATAATTTTCCATTTTTATACGATTTAACACCACTTGCCGCATTATAATCTAAAATAAATACATCACCTTCTTTAATTTTTTCTTTAGAGAAGATAGAAATAAAATTATCGATTTTTGCTTTCAATGGTGTAAGATTTCCATTCATTGATTTTTTAAATCCATCAATAATTGCTTCCGACATATTTTCACTATTCACTACACTTGATGTAATTTGTAAACGCACTGCAATATCTTTATCTGATTTCAAAATTTCAGCGGCATTATTGCTTTTAGTTGGTAAATACAATCCTAAAACATACACTTTAAAAAATGCTTTTTTACGCACGCCGGCGCCATTCAGCGTTAGTTCAGATGTAGATGTTTTTAATTTAGACGGCACACTAACACCGTTTACAGTTACTTGAGCATTGCTGGTTGCAAATAGGCAAAACGCAAAGGCTACTAATAATAGTTGTTTCATTTTATGTTGTTTTTTTTTGTAATGATAAATATAGAAATTAAATACCATCTATAAAAATCAATTTTTGTGCCATTTTTTGGACTTGAGATATGAGATGTGAGATGTGACTATTGACTTTTAACTATTGAC
>CAZDOT010000006.1:12216-96329 GCA_964507125.1 uncultured Chitinophagales bacterium
TTTTGGACTTGAGATATGAGATGTGAGATGTGACTATTGACTTTTAACTATTGACTAATGACCATTGACCAATCTAAACAAAACAACACGAATGCTGTTTATATAATAAAAAAATAAACATGGCAATCAAAACAGTGGAAGCAGTTATAAGTCCGAGAGAACCACATTTTGTTGGCGACGGATTTCGTGTACATAATTTCATACCAAGTTTTCCCAATTTAAGTATGAAACGTATGTCTCCGTTTATCATGTTTGATTATAATTCCAAATATTATTTCAGTCCGAGAGAAATACCAAGAGGTGTAGGCGTGCATCCACATCGTGGTTTTGAGACAGTTACCATTGCCTATAAAGGAAAAGTTGAACATCACGACAGCAGTGGTGGTGGTGGCATTATTGGCGAAGGTGATGTGCAATGGATGACAGCCGCAAGTGGCGTTTTACATAAAGAATTTCACGAAAAAGAATGGAGCAAAAATGGTGGCGATTTTCAAATGGTACAACTTTGGGTAAACTTACCGGCAAAAGACAAAATGAGTGCTCCAAAATATCAAGCATTGGAACACACCAATATACCTAAGGTTGAATTGGAAAATAATAGCGGCGTTATAGAAGTAATTGCAGGAAAATATCAAACCACGAAAGGCAGCGCATTTACCTTTACGCCTTTGCACTTATTCAATGCTAAGTTGAAAAAAAATGCAAATGCCAATTTTGAATTTCCATCTAACTACAACACAGCATTGTTGGTTATTGAAGGTGCCATAACTATAAATAATAATGAAGTTGCACCAACCAATCATTTTGTATTAATGAAAAATGATGGCGAAGCATTTTCAATAAATGCTACAGAAGATGCCGTTGTATTAGTATTAAGTGGTGAACCTATTCATGAGCCTATTGCATCACACGGGCCATTTGTAATGAATACGCCCAATGAATTAGTACAAGCTTTTGAAGATTATAACAATGGGAAATTTGGCGTATTAGCAGATTAATACAATTACCAAACAGCATGATGATCTTCAGCAACACCAATTGCTGTAAATTTTTCTTCTTTCCCGTCAATGATAACAGAGCCATCTAACTTACCGAATGGTTGTGTAAATTTACTTTTGGCAATTAATGCATTTAAGTCTTCCTTTCTAGCGCCGCACGGTGTTAAATGGCATTTCAACACACCATCTTTTGTTTCAATAAGCCAATCTGTTTTATCGTAAGGTGATTGCATATTGAAAACTGCGTCGGATAATCTTGTTTTTTTTCCATCAATCCACAACACATTTTCCATATTCTCGTTAAATCTATCTACTAAATTAACAGAAATTGTTTTTTGCGTTTCGGTGATACCAATAAAAGACAACCAATTCCAAATTGTTTCTCGTGGTGGAAATCCTTTTGTAAAATCAATAGAACCATAATTTCCGCTGGTTGCATAAGTATTGGTTTTGCCTGTGTTTATTTGCACTTTCACCGGCAAGCTCATATTTTTATAGGTAAAATTAAATGGTCTTTCTTTTTTAGATGGTGCAACCACGCTCACTCCTTTTTCAGTATTTTCTAAGTCGATATACAGTTTGAATTTACCATTGTAATGTAACTTCATTTTTCCATTTTCTGTTTTAATGGAATAATTTTTCAGTTTCCATTCACTATCTAAATTGGGATTAAAATCATTCGGGAAACCAAGTGGAACTGTAATTTTATCTTCTTCAAAAATCATATCTTTAAAAGAATAAAAATAGGTAAATGCAGTAGCCACCATGCCGGCATCTACAATAGCAAAACCACAAATTAATTCCGGACTAAAAACACCTACATAAATCCAAGTTTTGCGTTCCGTTCTTCTTTTTTTCGTCAAGCCACCTTTCTTATCAAAAATATGTGTGTCCACATTTTGAATCAAATCATCATACACACCAAATGGAATATGTGTGTTGTTTTGGATTAATTCGTTTTGTTTGGATAAAATCATGTTGTAAATTTTGAATGCTATGTATATATCTATATAAAAATAAAAAAAGACAGTATATCAAACAAGAAAGATTGATATACTGTCTTATAAATTTACGAAATTTATTTTACCAATTCACCGTATAATTCGGCGCGTTGCTCTTGCACTTTGGCATCTTCCAAATATTCGTCGTATGACATCATTTTATCCAACATACCATTTGGTGTAATTTCAATAATTCTGTTGGCAATAGTTTGGGTAAATGTATGGTCATGTGATGTAAACACGATAGTTCCTTGATAATCTATCAAACCATTGTTTAATGCCGTAATTGATTCCAAGTCTAAGTGATTGGTTGGTTCATCTAAAATCAAGAAATTAGCTTCTTCCAACATCGTTTTACTCATCATACAACGCACTTTTTCACCTCCGGAAAGCACTGTACATTTTTTCAAAGATTCTTCACCACTAAATAACATTCTACCCAAAAATCCGCGTACAAAAGTTTCATCTTTTTCTTCAGAGTATTGTCTTAACCAATCTACTAAATTTAAATCAGCATTTTGGAAATAGGTAGCATTATCATTTGGCACATACGATTTGGTGATAGTAACGCCCCATTTTATTTCACCTTTGTTAGCTGCTTGTTCACCAGCTAAAGTTTTAAAGAAGTTAGAAACAACTAAACCTTCTTTAGAAATGAAGGCAATTTTATCGCCTTTATTTACAGTGAAAGTTACATTCTTAAATAATTGCGTTCCATCCGGCATGGCATAGCTGAGGTTATGCACATCCAGTATCATGTCACCGGCTTCTCTATTTTGTTTAAAGAAAATGCCTGGATATTTTCTGCTCGATGGTTTAATTTGTTCAATATCGAGTTTTTCTAATGCTTTTTTACGTGAAGTAGCTTGTTTGGATTTAGATGCATTCGCACTGAATCGCGCAATAAAATCTAATAATTCTGCTTTTTTAGCTTCATTTTTCTTGTTTTTATCTGCACGTTGTTTCAATAATAATTGTGATGTTTCATACCAGAAAGTATAGTTACCGGTAAATAAATTAATCTTACTGAAATCAATATCAACGATATGCGTACAAACCATATCTAAAAAGTGTCTGTCGTGTGATACAACAATCACCGTATTTCTAAAATCTGCTAAGAAATTTTCTAACCAAGCAATGGTATGCACATCCAAATCATTGGTAGGCTCATCCAGAATTAAAATATCAGGATTACCAAACAATGCTTGTGCTAATAATACTTTAATTTTATCGGAAGAAGGCAACTCTTTCATTTGTTTGTAGTGCAACCCTTCTTTCACACCTAAGTTGCTCAACATTTCTGCGGCATCACTCTCGGCATTCCAGCCATCCATCTCGGCAAATTCAGCTTCTAAATCACCAACACGAATGCCATCTGCATCCGAGAAATCAGGTTTTGCATACAATGCATCTTTTTCTTTCATCACGGTATACAAACGCTTATTTCCCATCATTACCGTATCTAAAACAGTATCCTCATCAAACTCAAAGTGATTTTGTTTTAAAACCGACATACGCTCGCCCGGAGAGAACTCAATATTTCCGGTAGTAGATTCAATATCACCGGATAAAATTTTTAAAAAGGTAGATTTTCCCGATCCATTTGCACCAATTACACCATAGCAATTTCCATGTGTAAATTTGATATTTACTTCATCAAACAATACACGTTTTCCATATTGAAGCGACAAGTTATTTACTGTAATCATACGATACCTAAAATTTAGTGCAAAGATACAGAATTATAGCTGCAACTGAGAAATTATCGTATTTATACTATTGATTTAATGTTTATTTGATTTGGAATTTCTATTGCTAATGTTGTAATTTACATCAAATTTATACGGTATGCAACGCAATTGGTGGAAATGGGGCGACCCTAATGAAATTAAACACATAAACGATTATCCCAAATTAAAAGACATGGTAGAAGAACGCTGGAAAATGCGTTTAAGAGAAGATTTTTTTCCACCTAAAACGTTTGAGCTACCTACAATTTCTGAAAAAAAGAAAAACCTGATAAAAGATATTTTTGCTTCACTACATCCTAAAAAAATATCCTTTAATGAAGATGACAGATTAGCAGTATCCTTAGGAAAAAGTTACTACGATGTTATCCGTATTTTCAATGGTGGTGGTTTTGTTTCACCGGATATGGTTATCACACCTAACACACATGAAGAAATACAATACGTTCTGTCGCAAGCTAGTGAAAACAATGTATCAATAATTCCATTTGGTGGTGGCACTAACGTTGTGGGTGCTTTATCATTGGATAATTTAGTTGGAAAATCAGAAGCGATTTGCACCATAGATTTACGCAAATACAAAAAGCTGGTTCGTTTAGATGAAGAACATTTAACTGCAACTTTTGAAACCGGCATACTTGGTCCGGAATTAGAAAAAATATTAAATGCCAAAGGTTATACGTTAGGCCACTTTCCTCAATCTTTTGAATATTCTACATTAGGTGGTTGGATTGTAACACGTGGTGCCGGACAAGAATCTACCTATTATGGAAAAATTGAAGATTTAATTGAGAAAATAAAAGTAGCAACGCCTGTTGGTACTTTAGAAAGTAATACATTTTCTCACGATGCATCCGGAATAAATGTATTACCTTTTTTTGTAGGCAGCGAAGGCACATTAGGTATCGTCACGGAAGCCACTGTGAAAATTAAAAAACTACCTAAAAACTACAGATGGATTGTAGCTTTATTTCCAAACTTTCAGCAAGGCAGCAATTATTTAAAAGAGTTAGCACAATCCGGCGTAAAACCATCAGTTGTTCGGTTATCAGATGCCAATGAAACCAATTTGTTTTCAAAAATGGCATCTTCACACGAGCAGCCCGGCCTCCTCTCCGATTTAAAAAAAGAAGCTCAAAAAATTATCTTGCAATGGAAAAACTTAACAGAGCCATGTGTTTGTATTATGCGGTTTCCACAAGGAGAATTTAGTGTTTCATCGCAAATTATTTTTGCTAAAGAATTGGTGAGCAAACACAGTGGAATGATTGCACCCAATACCATTGGTGATAAATGGGCAGAAAGCCGATTTAAATTACCCTATTTGCGCGACACATTAGTAGAACACTCCATTTATATTGATACTATGGAAACATTGGTACAATGGAAAGATGTACAAAAATTACATCAAGCATTAACCAAAGAATTAAATAAATTTCCGGCTTTTAATAAAAACAAAGGCATATTCATTGCACATATTTCGCATATTTATCCGAATGCAGCATGCATGTATTTCACCTTAATAACTCCAATGTTAAAAGGCAGAGAAATAGAACAGTGGCAAGAATTAAAAGAATTAGTAACCAATACTATCGTTCAACACAACGGCTCTGTTTCTCATCATCATAGTGTAGGTGCGGATCATCAAAAATGGTATAAATTATTCTCAGATTCATTAGCATTAGATGTTTTAAAATCTATCAAGAATAAACTGGACCCGAAAGGTATTATGAATCCGGGAAAATTATTTAGTTAGATAAAAAATGGCACGCCAACACAACATACAAAGAGCGACATCAGAGTACTTTGATGTAGTAGTAATTGGCGGCGGCATTACCGGTGCCGGAATTGCATTAACAGCAGCAAAAAAAGGCTGGAAAACATTAATTATAGACAAACACGATTTTGCATTTGGCACAAGCTCTCGTTCCGCTAAAATGATACATGGTGGTTTGCGTTACTTAGAACAAATGCAAATTAAATTGGTGAAAGAAGCATTACATGAACGCGAACATTTACTAAAAGAATATCCGCATTTGGTAAAGCCGCAACCTTTTTTTATGCCCATTTATAAATCAAGATTGAGCAAAATAAAATTAGGAATTGGGCTTTCTGGCTATGACTATCTATCCGGTGAAAGTAGTATGCCCAAACATGCTGATATCGATTTAGAAGAAATCAGACAACGTTTTCCGCAATTAAAAATAGATAACCTTATTGGTGGTTTTGTTTATTACGATGCCAAAACCAACGACGCAAGGCTCACAAATGATATTATACAAGAAGCAACCGATTTAGGAGCAGTAGCTGTGAATTATTTTGAATTGATAGAATTTAAAAAGAAAGACAATAAAATTTCTAGTATTATTTGTAGAGATAAAATTTCCAACTTTACACAACAAATAAAATCCAAGATATTTATTTCTGCAACCGGTGTTTGGACAGATGAACTTCTTCAAACATTCGACAAACAAAAAGAAACAAAATACATGATGCCAAGCAAAGGCGTACATTTGATTCTGTCGGCAGAACATTTCCCTAAAGATTGTGTGCTCTTGCTCCCAACTTCGAATGGCGATGGTCGTATGATTTGGTGTATGCCTTGGGATGACAATCTAAACATTGTTGGCACAACTGATACGGATTATTCCGAAGGACATGAAACAATTCCAATATTAGAAAATGAAGTGAGCTATATTCTAGATAGTGTCAATGCTCAATTAAAAGACAAAACACTGACAGAAGCAGATGTATTAAGTGTATTTGCAGGATTGCGGCCTTTACTTAACGACAAAAACGACCATAAAAAAAGCAAAGATCGTTCAAGAGATTACCAAATTTGGTGGAACAACGATAATATGTTAACGATTTCCGGCGGTAAACTAACCTCTTTTTTGTCGATGGCAGAAAAAGTGATGGATGCAATTACAGAAAAACATTCGATATATACTATTGATAATGATGAAATTATTATCCAATCCATTATAGATAACTTTAAACATAAATATGGAATTAAAAATGCCACTTCTATTGCAAATATTGCAAGAGACAACATCACACTAACTGAGCCATTTGAAAATTACAATTACTGTTTGGCTGAAATCTATTTCTTCATCCGACATCAATATGCTCAGAAAATAGATGATATTCTAACACGTCGCACATTGATAACTTATCAAATGAAAACTTTTGATGAAACTTTTGTTCAAACTATAGCAAAAATAATGGCAAAAGAGTTAAATTGGACGGAAGAACAAACCACTATTGAAATCAAAACATATCATCACGCTTGGGAATTGATGCATACTTGGAAAAAACAGTAATTTTTGTTCTATATTAAAACCAACAACATGAAAATTGCTTTTCTATTAAATGGTTCATCCAAAGAATTAAAAAAAGTTGTCAAAAAAATAGAAACTACCTTCAAGGAATATTCACCCAAATTATTTATTTCTGAAAAAGCCGGACAAATAACGGAGTTAGCACAAACAGCCATCTCCAGAAATTATGATACAATTATCGTTTGTGGTGGCGATGGCACATTAAACGAGGGAATTAACGGAATTATAGAAGCACATAAAATTGGTTTAGGCAACACTGCTGATGCATACGACTGGGAAAAAATTGCACAAATTAGAGTAGGCTTATTACCTTCAGGAAGTGGAAATGATTTTGCTAAAACTGTTTTAATTACCAAAGAAATAAACAACTTAAAAAACTTGATTGAGCAACAACGCTCACAACGTATAGATGTTGGTTGGGTATCTTATTTTAAAACGAAACAAGAAGCGGCTCATCGTTTTTTTATTAATATTACGGATGTTGGAATGGGTGGAGAAACGGTGTTGAAATTGCAAAATAGAATACCACTTGTAGGAACAGACATTAATTATTTTTGGGCAATAACTTCTACGTTAGCTACTTATGAAAAAGTAAAAATTAAAGCGTTTGGCGATGATTTTAATTGGGAAGGAAAAGTAATCAACTTTGTGGTAGCCAATGGAAAATATTTTGGAAATGGTTTAGGAGTTGCACCGGAAGCATCTGTTACAGATGGAAAATTTGAAATTGTTATTGTTGGCGATGTATCACTTTTGGATTATTTTAAAAATTTGAGTGCTGTAAGAAAATGCAAGAAAATAGAACATCCCGAAGTACATTATTTTAGGATGGACAAAGTGAGCATTGAGTCATTAGAAACGCGTGATATCTCGATTGATATGGACGGAGAATTTATTGGCTACGCTCCTATGACTTTAATAAATGTACCACAAAAAATCAATTTTATTTGTTAGCAGCACATAGATTATGTTATAAAACAAAAACGCTGAGCGATGCTCAGCGTTTTTGTTTATTTTTCTTTCTATTACTTACCACTTAGGACAAGAGAACTTATGTGTATAAGGATTTTTTCTTCCTGCACCACCTAAAGATCTTGTATTAATTGCAAAAGAGAACGTTAATTGCACTTGGAAAAACTGGTCATTATCTTTGCTATCACCTCGTTGATTTCCTGTTCCACCAACATTCAATGCACCTGTTTTAGTCAATTGACCTTCCACAAAGTTGAAATCATTTTGAGGATAGTTACCGGTATTTGCTCTATTTTGTAATATTTGCGCTACTGGTGACATAGACGAAATCAAATCCGGATTAACGTAATTTCCACTTACATCATCTAAATAATCTGTAAATGTTTGGTGATAGATACCTTCCAATGCAATTGAAAAACGTTTGGTTACATTGTATTTAATACCTACTAATGCCATCAAATCAAATTGGAAATTGCTGTACATTTTTTTCACACCGATAGTTTGGCCTTCTGTACCTAATGGTCTTAATTTTACTTTTTCACCATTTAATTTAGTATATGGATTAAAATAGAAAAAACCTAAACCAGCACCTAAATAGGGTGCCCATCTATCTTTAGAACCTTTTGCTTGATTGTGGATGTATTTTTTTAAATTAACTTCAGCTACTGCTTGAAACTCAAAGAAATGAGTAGAGAAATTTAAGTTACGGCGTGCACGATACCAACTATCTGATGGACCATCAGCATTTAAAGGTGGTGGTGGAACACCATCCGTATTTTTATCATCCGCCGACAACATACCATACATTAAGTTGGCACGTACAGCAAAAAATCTATTAACATTATAACGATAGAAAGCAGATATACTAAATCTTGTTGCTTTAAAATCGACGTCTCTGATAAATGGAGAACCTATTTTTTTAGCACCACCTAAATCTGTCAATGCGAAATTAGGTCCAACTGAAAAACCAACATCATGACCATCTCCTTCAGTATCTGCAGCGTGCGTAATAACAGGAACAAAAACGAAAACAAATAATAGTACAAAGCTTGAGATGATTTTCTTCATCGGGTTTAGTTTTAGTTATTAAAGGTTAAAGATAAGAAATTAATTTATTTCTACTCTCTTTTTCTATCAATTTTTGAACAAATCATACATTTGTCAAGATTATGTGCTTTTGCCGGACAATACTCGCGTCCATAATAAATTATCTGCAAATGCAATTTATTCCAAAAGTCTTCAGCAAATATTTTTTTTAAATCTTTTTCAGTTTGCTCTACATTTTTACCGCTACTCAACTTCCATCTCGCTGCTAGTCGGTGAATGTGTGTATCAACAGGAAATGCCGGAAATCCAAACGCTTGACTCATAACCACGCTGGCTGTTTTATGTCCAACGCCGGGCAATGCTTCTAAATCTGTAAACGTATTTGGAACAATTCCATTGTGTTTCTCTATCAAAATTTTTGATAAATCAGAAATAGCTTGCGACTTTTTGGGCGACAACCCACATGGTTTAATAATGGCTCGTATAGCTTCTACCGGAATGGTTGCCATTTTATATGGATTATCGGCCAACTGAAACAAAGCCGGCGTAACTTGATTAACACGTACATCTGTACATTGTGCCGACAACAAAACAGCTATCAATAAAGTATACGCATCTTTATGATCCAACGGAATTGGTGGATTCGGATACAATGTTTCTAATGTATTTACAATAAATGTTGCACGTTCTTTCTTAGTCACCACACAAAAATATATGGATTAAGCTTATCTTCGTTCGCAAATATTCCACAATGGTTGAAATGTACACAGATGGTGCAGCAAGAGGTAATCCAGGACCGGGCGGATACGGTGTGGTATTGCTTTCGCAAGGACATCGGAAAGAGTTATCCAAAGGATTTCGCATGACAACAAATAACAGAATGGAATTATGGGCCGTTATTGCCGGTTTGGAAGTATTGAAAAAACAAGATTTAGAAATCACCATTTATTCCGATTCAAAATATGTTGTAGAAGCCGTAGAAAAAGGTTGGGTTTTTCAATGGAATATGAAATCAGATTTTGGAAAGAAAAAAAACAGAGATTTATGGAAACGTTTTTTGAAGTTGTATGAATATCAGAACATCCGATTTGTTTGGGTAAAAGGCCATTCAACTAATAAAGAAAATAACCGATGCGATGAAATAGCTACGCAAGCTGCTGATGGATTTGATTTAGCTGTAGATGAATTTTATGAAAATGAACTAAAAAATAAAGATGGATTTTTCTAATCTTCCAATCGAGTTTATCATTCCAATAATCATCTTCATGGGTTCTTTAATCTATGGTACATTTGGTTTTGGTGATGCATTATTTTCAATGCCTTTAATTTCGCTTTTTTTAGGCGTAAAAACAGCCACACCATTAATGACACTAAATGGATTGACACTTTCAGCCATGCTCTTCATCAAGCATTATAAAGATATCGATTGGCAACAAATCAAAAAACTACTATTGGCTTCCTTTTTAGGTGTTCCTATTGGAATTTATTTTCTAAAAAATGGAAATGAAAATTGGATAAAAATAATATTAGGTACAATTATCATCTTAGTTTCTTTGTATAATTTGTATTTTAAAAATGAAATTCATGCAAAGAAAATCCCGAATTATGCTGTTTTATTTTTTGGATTTATAGCTGGTGTTTTAGGTGGTGCATTTAATTCAGGCGGTCCTGCGGTCGTTATTTACGGAACATTTAGTAATTGGACGTACCATCAATTTATCAGCAATTTACAAGGATATTTTTTACCCAATGATATCTATATTTTAATTGGTCAAATTGCTTCCGGTTTGCTCAATAAAACCGTTTTGTATTATTATGCAATTAGTTTGCCATTTTTATTTTTGGCTTTATATTGCAGTACTTTCATTCGTAAAAAAATAAAAGAGCATCAATTTAAAGTGTACATACATTATTTGCTTTTGCTCATCGGATGTTTGTTTTTACTACGTTCCATCTTAGTCTTTCAAGCCTAAAGCACCGTGTTTTAAAGTGCCGTCTTCTCTATACTCAATTTGGTTAAATTGATTGAGCAAATCAAAAGGTTTTAATGAAAAACGTAACGACTGTATTTGTGTCGATGATTCTATTTTAACTTTTACCTTTTTATTTAACAACGTAAAAACTAAGCATCTATATTTTTCCTCATTTTCAATATCATTCACTTCTATTTTTTTGAAGCTGGTTTCTATTGTCATTTTAGAAATAGTATTTCCGGAATGATTAAAAAAAACAATGCTTTGCATGCTGTATAAATACATAAGCATTAAACACATCAACACAATAATAAATACGGTAACTCGTTTTCTCATACGTCATATTTTAGCATAAAGATATTGCAAAAGGATGAATGCAAAAAATCTACATTATATAAACGGAATTATTGTAAATTAGTTTATCGTATTATGCTAAAAAAAGATGATTTATATGAGTTGATACAATCGTTAGACAAATCAGAAAAACGATATTTTAAAGTAATACATTCCGGTGAAAAGAAAAATAACAAATACGTCAAACTATTTGATATAATTGAGCAGGCCAAGCAATATGATGAAAAAAAAATCAAGCTTCAACTGAAAGATGCCTATCTGCAAAAACACTTTGCTGAAACGAAATACTATCTATATCAACAAATTTTAAAAATACTAAAAGAATATCGTGCAGAAAATTCAGTTGACACAATATTGTTAGATAAAATTCAAAACATTGAAATACTAATACAAAAAGCATTGTTTGAACAAGCTATTAATGAGCTAAATAAAGCAAAAAAAATGGCAATGGAATACGAACGATTTGATTTTTTGTTATTGATTTTATCGTATCAAAATAAAATAATAGTATCCACACGATTACAAGGGTACAATGCCATTGCATTGGAAAATTTTTGGCAAGAAAAATTAGTTGCATTTAAAAACTTTAACGACACTCAACTTGCTCGACAAAAAGTAATGCAACTCATGGAATCCAAAAACAGAATTGGATACATTAAAACCACGGAAGAAAAAACATTTTACAATCACATCAAAATAGAAATTGACCAACTATTGCAACAAGCCGAATGCACGATAGCAAAAATTTACGCGATTGAAAGTTTAATATTTTACTACAACCATATTGGCGAAAAAAAATTGCAGAATTTGTATTGCAAAGAGTTGATAAAATTACATACAGAAAATCCCAATATCAATGCCAGCAATCCATACCAATTGCCATCTGCTATACATAATTTATGCATGAGTGAAATAAATTTAATGCATTTTGATGCTGTAACAAGCTGGTTAAAAATTCAAAAAACGTATGCTCAAATCATTCAAAATGATACAGAAATTAAATATAAAGTGGAATGGAGTTTGGCGTCGTTACAGTCTTTCTTTTACAATGTTTCCGGACGATTTGGCGAAGGCACCAAAGTAGCAAAAGAGATTATACTTTGGGTGGAAAACACGGAAGAAATTGACCAACGCAGCAAATGGATTTTTTACGGAAATTGTGCGGAAATATTTTTAGGTGCGAAAGATTTTAAAAGCTTTTTTTATTGCATACATAAAATACAAGAATATTGGAACAAGATAGACAGCTACAATAAAATAAACTATACGTTGCTGCAAATGTTAGCTCACATTGATGAGAAAAATATTGAAACTGCCTTGTATTCATTTTCATTTTTAGAGAAAGAAATTATCGAAATAAGAAAAGACCAACCTACTGCGATTGAAAAAACAATATGGCATTTTTTTGAACAACTCAGAGATAAAAAAAATAAAAAGAAATTCACTGTATTATTAAAAGAAACACATCAACAACTGAAAGAAAATGAGCACGAAATACAAACCGGCGAATTTGAATATGCACTTTGGTTTGAACAAATGCTATCTAAAAATTCGTATGAAAATTTAGTGCGTCAAAAACGAAAAATACAAGAAAATAATTTTAGAGAATTTTGGAATGATGATGTGGAAATACCCGTAAATATGGAAGCTTTCAGAAAATGCTTACCTAAAAGAATTCGATAAAATCAACTTACAATTAGAAATATAGGACGCTAACATAAGCCAAATAACTTCCAACAAGTTGCAGCAATAAATTATCAAATCCGCTTGGTGAAAATGCTTCTGTAACAGCACAAAGCACAGCAAAAACTACACTTATCAGACACAAATTATAACAGAAATTAATTCCGGAAAGTGTGCATATAAAAACAAAAAAAGAAGCCAAAAAAACGCCTACGCTTCCTTCCCAACTCCTGAAAGATTGTTTCTGTTTATCAAAACTAAAAACAGGATAAACATGTTTTCCAAATCTTGTACCAATAGGTTCGGCAACTGCATCAGCAATACCGGCAATGGCATAACCTACCACCGCAAATTTTCCAAATAACACATTCGACAAAACACCACCAACAAAAGTAGCCAAATACGAATACACAATATATTTTGTACGATGTGGTGCATCTTTTTCTCTGGCCAATGCTTCGTAGAGCATATTGCCATTGCCTTTATAACAAGCATAAATCAGCACTATAGTAACAGCCCAACCTAATACAAATACGCCGGACAATCCGATATATTTTTGATAAAAAAACGCACTAATGAAAATAAAAAAATGAAATAATTTGCGTGTATATCCTGTTTTCCAAGCCCATTTATTTTTGCAAAATCCTGCAACAAACAAAGCCAAAAAACTCCAAACAATGGAAATGGGAAACAACCAAACAATCGTAGAAATTGACGGAAAATTATCCATAAAAAACCGAATCAATTCCATAGAAGTAAGAAAAATATTGAACAAAAAAATCAATCAAAATCAACGACACCAAACTCTTTTATTCCGGTAAGCTGCATGCTGATTTCCCAGAGTTTACGGGCATTCTCAGAGCTTATTGCTTCTAAAGATGGTATCGTTGGATTTTTTCTATACCAATACAATCCTGTCTTTTGACGCACCAAAGGTGATGTTGCTAAATAGATGGTTGTCTCCGCTCCTTTTTCGGGTGAAGTAAGCACAAATCCAAAATTACTTATCAAAAAACGCATCAATTTACTGCCATCATTACCAATATTAGTGTTTACGTTTCCGGGATGCAAACAATTAGCCGTAATGCTGGTGTTTTTCTTTAATTGATAGGCTAATTCTTTGTTAAACAAAATGGTCATCAACTTAGTATGTCCGTATTGAATCCACATATTAAAACGCTTTTCTGCTTGCAGATTATCCCATTTCATTCCGGTAAATCGATGTGCTACACTTGATACATTAACGATGCGGCCACTTTCGGATGCCTTCAATAAATCCAATAAATAATGTGTAACTAAAAAATAGCCAAGGTGATTGGTGGCAAACATTTTTTCAAAACCATCTTCCGTTAATTCTCGTTCACCTAATACTACACCGGCATTATTTATCAAAACATCAATATGGTTATAACGCGTTCTAATTTCTTTGGCAAATTTCTTTATAGATTGATGCGAGCTAAAATCGCATAAAAACAAATCGCAATTATTCAATCCGGTGAGTGCGTTTATATCTTCTTGCACTGCTTTGGCTTTTTGTTCATTGCGGCACACCATCACTACTTGTGCGCCCATTTTTGCAATTTCTGTGGCAGCTATTCTTCCTATTCCTGAGTTACTTCCTGTTATTACAACAACCTTTTCTTTCATGTGTATTCTTCAATTATTATTTTGATTTTTTATTGGCTAAATATACCATTAAACAAAATGGAAACACCATGGCAGCATAAAAAATAAGTCGCCAAGTTGGTACAATTTCCGAGTTAAATATTTTTGCAATGATGGCAATAACAACTGTACTTACTGCTACAAAAGCCATCCACTTTGCCCAACCTTGTTCATACATACTTTTTTGTTGTATTCTATCTTCTGGTGAAAACGTAGCCGAAGTATTATAAGCTTGAATGTTTTTATCTAAAGCATCCCAAAATGCTGAAAACTGTGGATTATCATCTATTGATTTGGGTTCTATCAAAATAGTTTTTGATGGATTTTTTGTTTTAATAGAAATCACTAATCTGCCATAGCTATCGTTATCTTTCATGATATTTTGGATATTAGAAAATGGAATAAAAGTTTCCTTTTGCTTATAAATAAAGCTTGTTTTATCTAATATTATTTCGATGGTATTTTTTGTAAACGAAGCTGTTCCTTTGCTTTTAATCATCATTAAAACAGAAATCACCAATACCACAATTGCTAATACAGCTATAACAATGGCTATTGTTGAAAATTTCCCATCTGATATGGCAAGCAAATCAGCATTATTTACCAATACCATTGTTATAAAAAACACAACCAACATCGTAACTACAATCGTAAGTATTACATTTTTTGTTTCGGAGTATTTAATTGGAATGGGTTGCATGCATTCTAATTTTATTTCTAAATGTACTAAATGAAATTAAATAGATAAAATAAAATTTAAAAAAGAAAATGCAGCATAAAAAAACGGGAACATCAAAAATGACATTCCCGTTTTAATATGTTATTTGGAAAGATTATAATCCTACTACTTTCACGTTATCTAATTCATAAATGGTGCGTTGATTTCCGCTTGTTTTCACAGCATCGTATTTAAAGGCAACATACACATTACCGGAATATGCACTAATATCTAACGCTCTAAATGGTGCTAATGTACCATAACCGGAAGTTGGCGTGGTGCAAACTGTATCTACTAAAGTAGTCCAAGTAAATGATTGAGGTGATGTACTTGAACCATCGTAATCTGTTGAGATTAATACTTTAAAAGATGTTACTCCATCTGCTTTTCCCGGTGCAAATGAGAATTTAATGTTTTTTGTAGTGGTTGAACCTAAATTAATAGATGGTGTAATTAACCAAGATGCAATTTGACCATCGGTTGCGTTATAAGAATCAACTTTAGCACATTTTACAGAACCAAAAATTGCATTTTGCCACAATGCGGTGTTCATTTCAGTGATATTTTTCCAACCTGTTAAATTTAAAGTGGCATTGTTTCCACCTGAAATGGCATCAAAATTTTCAGAAAAGAGCGTCAACTCATTTGGGTTGGTTCCATCACAACGGTTATTCGTAAGTTGCAAATCGGTAACATCTCTTAATAACAATTGTTTCTCGCTGTTATACTGTGTATAAATTCCGTATGCTGTACCATTTCCTTTAGGTGTGTTGCTAAATGCAAATTTGCTGTATGCACTGTTTCTTACAGTAATAGTAGTTGACAATGCACTGCACATTCTTAAGAAACGTTCGCCAGTTCCCGGTGATGGTAAATTCACATCTGCAAACGGAACACCGGCAGAAGCATCATCAAATTCCACATTCAATAATTTAATTAAACGACCATGATATGTGCTATTCAAATCGTTGATGCTAGTGATAGTTTGTGCCATAGAATCGGCATTGTAACCTGTTGGTCCTTTCACAATATATTTATTAATTAAATTAGATGGAATTCCTTCTACACTCACGCCGTTTGCATAACCACCTAATTGTAAAAATCCTCCGTATGTACCTAACACCAATCCTTTACATTTTACATAAATTTTTCTTCCAACCGGAAAATCGCCATATAACGCATTTCTATCAATTAAAATAGGCATACCTCTATCGCCATCATCAATAAATAATTGCTCATAGATATTACCACTAATGTCATTTCCAACAACAATACCGGCAATAGTTACATCGTCTGTAATAGTGATAGGTGAACCACCGGTATAAAGTGCTTTTAATCTTGAAATACTAATCGTATCCAAGTTTGGATCTTCTGTGATTTGTTTTGGGTCGTCGAATTTATCTTTTCGACAAGAGGTTACTGAAATGAATGCTGTAAAAACAAACATTAATAATAGTAGCTTATTGAATTTCGTCATCATATTATTTAAGTTAAATTTTGATATTATTTTTTACATTCTGAAAGTTAAGTTCAAATAGAAATTTGCTCCGTATGCGTACGAATATTTTGTTGGAAATTTAAACGGATCTTTCTCTTCAAAATCAAAACGCAATTGCTCTCTTGCACCAACTTTGATATTTCTATTATTCGTTACATTGCTCACACCGGCATTTATTACAATATAGTAATTTCCGGCATTTTTAACTTTCATATTTTTGAAAGTAGATTTTAATCTCCAAGAATAACCACCGGATAAATCTAATGTCCACTCTCCTTTTTTACTCAATCTTTCTTGCGTTAAAATAGCTTTATATTGTTCTGAGTTAGGATCTAATGCATCTACGGCACGTTCAGTACGATGCGTTGGTGCAATATCTGTCCACATCCAATCAAAGAAGTTTACATTCGCACTGATATACCAGAATTTTTTAGAACGATAGTTTAATCCTAAGCTATATGCCATTTGAGGTGTTCCGCCCACATTCATACCTTTGGTATAAACGGTTTCCACCATTTTAAAATTCGGATCTGCATCAATCGTTTCAATTACAACTTGTCTATCATTATAGAAATATTTTCCGATAGCTGTTGCAAAAGTAGCCGACAATCCTTTGTATAAAGAAGCTTCAACACCTAACTCCACACCGGCATGAATTTTATCAATTTGTGTAACTGTGTAGCTAGTTAAACTCTCATAATAATCATCATAGAAGAAAATAGAATTGGAACCATTTCTAAATTGTGTAAAATAACCCAAAGCTTTTAATTTCACTTTTGGATGTATAAACAAATAGCCTAACTCAACCGAACCTACACTTTCGCTTTTTACATCAGAAGCGATTTCGTTACTTGTTCTGCTAGAGATAAATAATTTATTCCAATAAGGTGCACGCGTCATGTACAATCCGTTAGCATAAAGATAATTTCTACCGTTAATTTTATACGTCAAACCGGCTTTTACGGCATAGTTGAAAGAGTTCACGCTTTTTGATTTTCCTTCCGAGTTATCCGCATTCATACCATTTCTAAAATGGCCTACTCTATGTTGTGATGTGTACGACAATTCCACACTAGTAAAAAAATCAACGTGTTTAAAATTTGCTTTAAACTGTCCCCAAGCTGCAGCTTTATGTATAACTTGACTAAAGTTATAACCATATTTATCGCCTACTTTTACAATACGATTGGGATGATTCAAATCGGATTGTGCATACGATGAATATTTTCCGGAATCACCTTCTATAAACTCATCTACATCTACAAAAAATTCAGCACCTAATAAATCTTTCACTCGTTTAAATTGATTTGTTTGATTGTATTGATAAGATGCACCTGCTGTGATATCAAAGTTTTTTACCGATACATTATAAACAGAATTTAAATTAAAGCGATTGTATTTTTGAACTACATCGTGTAACACATACGAGGCTCGTTGACCGGTTACATCATTTCCGGCAATTCCATCTACATCTTCAATCGTTACATTATTGGATGGATTTTTATTTGTAGCATATAAATAATCCCAATCTACTTGTAATAATTCCGGATTTTCTCGGATATAAGCAGCCATTTCTGCTTGCACTGTTGAATCATCAATATAACTTGGCAAATATTTATAATAATCCGGACGAGGATCTTTTGCATTATATCTATCTAAACCGGATAACGTACGTTCACCAAAACTATAACCTGCAGCAGTCATCAAGTTCATATTGTCTTTGGGTTTCCACTCATGCGTTAAAATAAAAACAGGTTGATGTCTATATTCTACTCTTGAGTTTCTTACTTTTCCATTTTGGTAACCCCAATTTGGATTATAATAATGAGAACCGGCTAAATCATAAGCTTCTGCCGTTGTTGAGCTGGCTTTTCCTTGCTTAGTCGGCACACCAAATGCTGTTAATGCTACAGATTGGTTCTTAAACATTTTTTGAATTGATGCGAAGTAAGAAATACTCTGCATACTAGTACCTTTTATGTATCCTTGTTTTGCCCATCTACCAAATAAAGAAACGGAAAAACTCCAACCTTTTTTAGTAATTCCTGAACCCCAAGTAACACCGCCTCTTAAATCATACGTTCTGTTAGATGTACCGATGGTTACGCTTAATTGTTTGCGTTGTTTAGCCGCTCTCATATCAATAGAATACAATCCACCGGCAGAACCAAATGCAAATGTTGTTGGATTTAGTCCGATTGAATTTTCTCTATTACGCGTTACATCATTTAAACCTGACCAAAGATTATAAGAAGAAAATCCATTATCGATATAATCGGTAGGAATGCCATTTACATACGTTTCAAAGAAATCATAATCATAACCTCTAATTTTAAAACGGGTAATGCCCCAATTAAAAGTAGCAGCCGAAACAAATGGATCTCTTCCGGCAGATAGAATCGGTGAAATGCCTTGGTCGGAACCACTTTCATCATTTGATTCTACATCTTCTAATGTAACAGTAGGAATATTATCTACAATTCTGTTGTTCAATAGAGAATCATCCTCTGCATTTATACTTGAGGAATCTTGATTTGCCGCTGATGCTGCAAACGAATGAACACTTACACATAAGCAAAGGAAAAAAAATACTACGTGTCTTATCATATATTTGGTATTGATTTTGATATAAAATTTTAAAACGACTAGCAAAGGTAATTATTATTCCATGAATATTTCTATAACCTATTTTCATATTTTCCACAAACTACTTCATTTAAATTTGTATTTTTGACCATGAAAAAATCTTTAGTGCTTCTATTTTTTCCATTCTTATTGATGTACATCAATTATAGTTATGGACAACAAAAACAATATAAAATAATTGTTGGCGGATTTTACAATCTCGAGAACTTTTTTGACACCATAGATGATCCCAAAACATTTGATGATGATTTTACACCGAATGGTTCCTTGCATTATTCTGCTGAAATTTATAAAGATAAAATCCAACATTTAGAGCAAGTAGTTTCGCAAATTGGGACCGATTTATCGCCGGATGGAATGGCATTTTGGGGAACAGCTGAAATTGAAAACAAAGAAGTTGTAATGGATTTGGTGAATCAACCAAGTTTAAAAAATAGAAACTATCAAGTCGTGCATTACAACGGTGGCGACCCGCGAAGTATTGATTGTGGCTTTGTATATAATCCAAAATATTTTAAGCTTTTAGAGAGTAAATCTATTCCAATTGATTTAAGAAATGCAGTGAAAGATGCCAAACCGACACGTGATGTGCTTTGGGTAAAAGGTATCTTAAATGGAACCGATACAATGTATGCATACGTTGGACATTGGCCGTCCAGACGTGGTGGCGAAGAAGTAACTAAGCCGATGCGTAACTATGTGGCTTCTGTCATCAAACAACATTCAGATTCTATCATTGCGGCTAATCCATCTGCTAAAATTATTGTCATGGGCGACTTAAATGACAACCCAACAGATGAAAGTTTAATCAAGATTTTAAAGGCTGCTGATAAGCCGGAGAAATGTACTTCAACAGGATTTTATAGTCCATGGATTGAGTATTTCAAAAAAGGAATTGGCACTTTAGCACACAACGATGCTTGGGGCTTGTTCGATCAAATTTTACTTTCTAAAAATTGGTTGGATAAAAATCAAGATGGTTTCTTTTATCACAAAGGGTATGTGTTTAAAAAAGACTTTATGATACAAAAAACAGGAAAATATAAAGGTTATCCGAAACGTACTTGGGATTTCAATATTTACAATGCCGGATACAGTGACCACTTTCCGACATATATTGCATTTTTGAAAGAGATTAAATAAAAAAAGACAAGATTTTTACATAAAACCTTGTCTTCCAAATTCTGTAGTTTCCATCACTTTTTACAGTTTTGTATATCTACGAAATTTTCGATTATTTGATACCATTTCGTTTCTGCCACATAGCTTTTATACTATTTACCAGCTGAAAGTTTTTCGCTCATTTTACCAAGCTTATTTCTTTCATTTTCCTTACTACTCTTTATTCAAATAACGTGCTTAAATTTGTGTTTAAAAATGAAAATTGTCAAGTAAAATTTCGTTAAAAATATCCACTTCAAAATAAACTTAGTTATGCACTTTTTTCAAGATACACATTCAACAAATTATTCACAGAAAAAACTTAATCAAGCTTAAATCCTCTCGAATAATTCTCCCATTTTTCAATTAATTTTTGAAAATTTTCTGGCAAAGGCATCTCAAAATACATTTCTTCATTCGTTCTTGGATGCACAAACCCCAAACTTTGAGCATGCAAAGTATGATGCGGCATTAAGGCAAAACAATTTTCTATAAAGGTTTTATATTTCCCATAAATAGTTCCGGATAAAATTTGGTCGCCTCCGTAGCTGTAATCACCAAACAACGTATGTCCAATATATTTCAAATGTACCCGAATTTGATGTGTTCTGCCGGTTTCTAACTTGCATTTCACCAAAGTAGTATAACCATATCTTTTTAGCACTTCGTAGTTAGTAGCAGCAAACTTTCCGATATGTTCTTCTTCCACCGCCATAAAAGTTTTTCTATTATTGGGATTTCTGGTGATATTGCAAACAATTCTTCCTTTTGGTTGCTCCATATCGCCCCAAACCAAAGCAATGTAATGTCGTTTTATAGTTCTATCAAAAAATTGTTTGGACAAATGCGTTAAAGCGTGTTCTGTTTTTCCGATAATAATTAAGCCGGATGTATTTTTATCCAATCGATGGACTAAGCCCGGACGCGTAGCACCGGAAATTTCCGGTAATTCTTTACAATGCCACAACAAGGCATGCACTAATGTTCCGTGAAAATTTCCGTGTCCGGGATGACAAACCATACCGGCTTTTTTATTTACAATTAAAACATCATCATCTTCATAAACAATATCTAACGGAATATTTTCCGGCTCGACAGTATAATCCCAAACCGGATTAGGCAACACCACTTGAATTACATCGTGTGGTCGGATTTTATAATTTGATTTTACGGGTTTTCCATTTACCAATATACTGCCGGCTTCGGCTGCATTTTGGATTTTATTGCGTGAAATAGATGGAATGATATCCGTTAAATATTTATCAATACGGACAGGCTCTTTTCCTTTATCAATTACAAAACGATGATGTTCGTAGAGTTCATCATCTACTTCATCGATTTTATTTTCTTCATTTATATGTTGCTTGTTGCTCAATGGAAAAGATTTTACGAAATAAATTGCACATTAAAAACGGATGCAAAGTTATCTAAAACAATTTGTTTTACTTCATCCATAGCAATTTCTTCATTTGGGATTTTTAATTCCTGCGCTATTGAAGTAACGCCTTTATCCGTAAAACCACACGGATTTATGAAATTAAAATAATTCAAATCTACGTTGACGTTTAATGCAAAACCATGCATGGTAACCCATCGAGATGTTTTAACACCAAAGGCCGAAATTTTCTTAGGTTTTCCATCACCAACTGCATCTACCCAAACTCCGGTGGCATCTTCTATTCTATAACCTTCAATGCCATAATGTGCAATGGTTTTTATCATCACTTCCTCCAACAAACGCATATATTTCTTTAAGTCAGACGTGAAAAAATCCAAATCTAAAATTGGATAACCTGTTATTTGTCCCGGACCATGAAACGTAACATCACCGCCTCTATTGATATGGAACACATCAATGCCTTTTTCCGATAAAAAAGATTCAGATAATAATACATTGGCTTCGTTAGCAGCTTTCCCTAACGTGATAACCGGAGCATGCTCACATAAAAACAATGCGTGTGCATTGGAATTGGAACGTTCGTTTATTTTATTTTCAACTAATTCGTTAAACTTCTGAGTTTGCAAGTCTAATGCTTTTGCATACGCAACAGAACCCAAATCAGTTAAAGTAATTTTTTGCATGATAAATAATTCGATTAAAGACTGTTCGAATTATGAATAAATAAATAAACGCATTGTGCTGTTTAATTTAATAATCATTTTTTATATTTAATCGATTGTCCAATTGAACCTTTTGTCACTTTATTTCTTAGTCAAAAAAAGTAACCCAAAAAGACAAGGCAAAAATATCGCTCCACGCTTTGCTGTCGATTATTGCCGTGCCACGCTTCCTTGCATTGTGCTTATTTCAACTTTTTTACTTTTTTATTCTGTTCATCAAAATTCAAAACGAACAACAGATCATATAAGTAAAATTATTACATCGGATTTTCTGCCAACTTACCTTTTAATCGGTTAATGACATTTATTTCGATAGCATCCACACCTTTTAACTCTGCTAAATAGTAAGAAACCCAATCCGTCAAGTGAATTAAATAAATACTACGCACTAAATCGTGGTCACCTTTAGAATAGATTTCAACAATATCATTGGTGTATTGGCTCACCACATCTTTGGTAAATTCCATTCGTTCTTGGTTGCGTTCAAAATCTTTATTATTTCGAATAAACACAACAGCAATATTCTCATTTTTTTCACGCCAACCTACTAGTTCATTGTGATTCATTTCTGGCACAACATGATGCCAACATAACATTTTGGAATTTTCATTGATTTGCTGACGAAAGCGAATAGAAACACCTTCAAACTTAGCATCGGAATAGATAACAGGAATTTTACCATTTAATTTTTCAGCAATTGCTTTAGCTTGTGTTTTAATTTCATCTTCTTCTGCATCCAACAAAGCAGTTGCTAATTTTAAATAAGATTTAAAACCATCTTCCAATAAACCTAAATGATATAAGATATACAGCAATTGTACAAAGGATTGACCAAATGCAGAACGTGGTGGTGCTCCGCCTTCTATCAATACATAATCAATATCATTGGTATCAGCGTATTCTTGAATTAATCCACCGGAAGTAATACATACAATTTGTGCATTTTTCTTAAAAGCCTGCATCAAAGCTGATAAAGTTTCTTCTGTATTTCCGGAATACGATGAGATAATTACTAATGAATTTTCATTTACAAATGCCGGAATTTGATATTCTTTATTTACGATAATTGGAACAGCAATATCATCTCTTAATACATTAGACAATATAGTTCCGCCAATGCCTGAACCACCTAAACCCGAAATCAAAATATTGCGAATTGGGAATTTACTTTTTCCAATTTTTGCATTCTCTCCTATCTCAATAGCTCTTTGAATTTGAGCAGAAAAACCTTGTATTAATTCATCCATTTTCATAAAAAAATTTAAAATTAGATTGTAAAAAAACAAAAAAATTATCAGAACTCATAAATATCTATCTTTATCAACAAATAATTATGAAACAGACATCTAAATTAGGTGAATTTGGTGAAAAATTAGCAGAAGCATATCTAAAACAGAAAGCTTATATTATTTTGCACCACAACTGGCGAAATAAACATGCTGAAATTGATTTAATTGCTCAAGATGGAAATAAAATAGTTTTTATTGAAGTAAAATATAGAACAAAAACAAGCTTTGGAACACCGGAAACATTTGTAACAAACAATAAAATTCGGAAAATGCAGGAAGCAGCAGCAGCTTATATTGAACAATACAATTGGAATGGTGAATTGCGTTTTGATATCATTGCCATCAACAACAAAAATGAGATTACACATTTTCAAGATGCTTTTTATTGACAACTATTTTCCTTTCGTATTTTTTATTACTTTTGCAAGCACAATTATTTTATGACAAACGAACAATATAAAACACTTCTGGAAAGAG
Source organism: uncultured Chitinophagales bacterium (assembly GCA_964507125.1). Classification (GTDB taxonomy): domain Bacteria; phylum Bacteroidota; class Bacteroidia; order Chitinophagales; family JADIYW01; genus JADJSS01. The sequence continues at coordinate 36,909 of CAZDOT010000006.1, forward strand.
TTGCCTCTTTCGGAAGATATCTTTGACGTCGCTAACAGAATAGAACAAATAAAAGACGACGAGGCAAAAACTTTAGCTCCTGATTTCTGGAATGACCAACTCAAAGCACAAGCTTTGATGAAGGAAATTAAACAAAATAAACATTGGGTATCACTTTATAAGAGTGTGGAAACCAAACTCAATGACTTAAATGTATTGTGCGAATTCCAAGAAATAGGTGAAGCAAGTGAAGAAGAAATCGACACACAATATCAACTTATAGTTGATGAGTTGGATGAAAACGAATTTAAATCAACACTACGCAAAGAAGAAGATAATTTAAGTGCCATTATTGAAATTAATGCCGGTGCCGGCGGAACAGAAGCGTGCGACTGGGCTTCCATGCTGATGCGTATGTACACGATGTGGGCAAACAAAAATGGCTACAAAATTACAGAATTAGATTACCAAGCCGGCGATGTTGCCGGAATAAAATCTGTAGCATTAGAAATAGATGGCGATTTTGCATTTGGTATGTTGAAGGGCGAAAATGGTGTACATCGTTTAGTTCGCATATCACCTTTTAATGCACAAGGGAAACGCATGACATCTTTTTGTTCGGTATTTGTACATCCGGTGGTGGATGACACAATTGAAATAGAAATCAATCCGGCTGATTTGGAATGGGATGTTTTTAGAGCGCAAGGTGCCGGCGGACAACACGTAAACAAAACAGAATCTGCGGTACGTGTGCGACATTTGCCGAGTGGAATTGTGTGTGAGTGCCAAACACAACGCTCACAGATTCAAAACCGAGAAACGGCATTAAAAATGTTGAAATCAAAATTGTATGAAGCAGAATTGCAGAAACAATTGGAAGCACGCGATGCGATAGAAGCACAAAAAATGAAAAACGAATGGGGCTCGCAAATACGTAGTTATGTGTTAGATGACAGATGGGTGAAAGATTTGCGAACAAACTACAAAGTAACCAATCCGGATAATGTTTTGGATGGTGATTTAAATGGATTTTTCAAAGCTTATTTATTGCACAAAAGCGAATAACAGAAGATTTATTTTGGAAGAAAAATACATTGAACATATTGATTATTACATCGATGAAAATGGCTTTTGGGTTTTTACCAAAACCTATCATTTAAAGCGTGGATATTGCTGTGGCAATGGCTGCAAACATTGCCCATGGAAAGAAGATGAAAAAGAAAAAGAAAAAGAATAAATCACTTATCTTTTTGTGTTCCTAACAGCCTTACGATAACTTCGGTTCCTTCTATTTGGCTTAATATTACTTTGGTTAATACCATAAGTGGAACGGATAAAAACATGCCATAAATTCCCCAAAGGTATCCCCAAAATAACAATCCGGTGATGATGGCAATGGTATTTAAAGACGTTCTATTGCCCATAAAAATAGGTTCTATCACAGATGCTAAAATGAAATGGTATGCATAAGAAATTACCAATAAAGAAATGGTCGTATAAACAGAATCAAATTGGATTAAACTCATAATAAATACAGGCACTAACCCAACAATTGCACCAAAAACAGGAAAGAAATTAAGAATAAAACCGACAAATCCCCAGAAAAAGACAAATTGTAACCCAAAAATCCAACATATTAAGGTAACACCTAAACCATATAATAAGCTGATAATTAATTTCACTTTCATGTAGGAAACGATGGAGCTTTTCACTTCCTCAAAAGCTTGGATATATTTATCACTTTTTCCTTCACCACCTAAGTAAGTCAAGTAGGTTTCATATTTCATTATTCCTGAAAGAATCAACACTAAATAAATAGCAGTCAATAAAAATTCCTCGAACGTCGTGCCTAATTTTCCAAAAAAGGAAGTGGAATTATCCATAATAAATTCAGAAGAAATGCTGGAAATAATCTTATCGGAAATGGCTTCTAAATTTAATTCCTTGCCGGTAAATTTATTGTATGCTTGTAACAAACCAGCTGATTTTTCTTGCACTTGTGCAATGATATACTCTTTCTCCGAAAAAATTTCAGTGCCTGTTTTGTATGTAAATGCTGCAATTGTAAAGAACAATAAAAATAAGAAAACCCAAATAAGACTAACACTTAACCACAAAGGAAATTTACGTTTTTCAAACCACACTAATGCCGGTTGCATTAGTAAAGCAATAAACATAGCTAACAACAAAGGCACTAATAATTCTTGTAATAAATGTAATAAAAACAACACCGTAATGCTGGCAAAGAAAATTAATATGATGCGGATTGTTGCAATATCTTTATTCATTTTACAACCATCTTTTCTTTCTAAAATAAAAAACAAAAGCAAAGGAACATAGCACACTCATGGTAACTACAATAGTAAATGCATGCACGTGATGCTGAAATGGCAAATCTATGTTCATACCATAAATTCCGGCAATTAAAGTAGGTAACATCAATGCAATAGTAACCGCCGTAAGTCGATTAACGACATGCCCTAAATTATTAGAAATAATAGATGCAAAAGCACCCATCATATTTCCTAAAATATTAGAGTACACGTTTGCCATTTCTAACGCTTGTGAATTATCAATTAAAATATCTTCAAATTTATCTTTGGCAATTTTATCGTCTTTAATTTCTAAGAAATCGTTGCGTTGAATTTTAAGCAACACCATTTCATCAGCCCTCAAGTCGTTTACAAAATAAATTAAGGCTTTTTGCAGATGCAATAATTTATTTAATTCTTGATTGCGACTGGAATAATTTAATTCTTTTTCTATCTGTGAAATGCGTTTATTTATCTCTCTTAAATAATGCAAGAAATAATAAATATTGCGTTCAAAAATGCGAATAACAAAGTCTGTTCTGTTTTGTAAATCTAAATTTTTATGAATATTGCGTTCAAACCATTCTATCAACGGATTATTTACTGAGCAAACAGTAACCATCATATTCGGTATCAAAATAATACCAACCGGAATAGTAATATAAGTTGCCTCGTCTTCTAAATCAAAACCTTCATTTAAAATTGGTGTATTGATTACAATTAATTTAGAATCATCTTGCTTTTCATAACGAGAACGCTCAAATTGGTCAATACAATCGACAATATAAGAAAATGGAATCTGGTGTTCTTTGGCGAACTGTTCCAATTGTCCCATATTAAAAGGTGGTGCAATGTTTATCCAACAATCCTTTTCCGTTTGCTGGATGAGTTGCAATTCATTTCCTACTTTCTTATAGATGTTTATCATCGATTAACTTAAATTAATTGTTCCGGAAAACACAAAAGTAGCCGGACCTATCAACCAAATATCGGAATAAGAATTGAGATTTTTTTGAAATGATACCGACAATTTTCCACCAGGTGTTTGGATGTCAATTGTTCCGGAATCTACATTATTTTTTTGAGCCACGCTCAATGCCACCGCAACGGTTCCTGTACCGCAAGACAATGTTTCGTCTTCCACACCGCGTTCGTAGGTACGCATTTTAATGGTATCATTGTGTTGTTCAACAAAATTCACATTAATACCTTTTTCTGCATACGTAGCATTATAACGTATTTTATGTGCTTCTTCGAGTATATTGATACAGTCAATTTCGGAGCGAAAACTAACATAATGCGGAGAGCCAGTAAACAAAACACAATCCGAATTATCAATAATTATTTCTTTCACATCTATCATTTTAAGATGCACGATATTACCTTCTATTTTATATGGATGTTCACCATCTATAGCAACAAAAACACCTTGTTCTTTTACAATATTTAATTTATTTGCAAAAGCGGTGATGCATCTTCCACCATTACCACACATTGTACTTTCGTTTCCATCTGCATTATAATACACCATTTTAAAATCAGCATTCTCAGCATTTTCTAACAACATCAAACCATCAGCACCTATTCCAAATTTCCGATCGCAAAGTTGGTTTATGAATGCCGTATTTTCTTTTGGAAAATGTAATGTTCTGTTATCTATAATAACGAAATCATTTCCTGTTCCTTGGTATTTATAAAAATCAAACTGCATGCATCAAAAGTACATCATTACTTTAATATTAAATGGAAAATAGAGTTAACTTTTTTTAACCAGCTATTAAAAAACATTGCTTCTTAATTTTGTTGAAAGGAATATATTTTGCTTTAAACTCTAAAAATTCATCTTATGAAAAAAATCGTTTCTTACTTTCTGATTGGTATTGTAAGTGCATTTTCTACCTTGGCTGTTGTGCATTATTTTAATAAAGATGGCAATAGTGTATTTACAAATAACAACGCGTCCAATACACCATTTAAATTAGCCAGCTATAATGGCAACTTACCCAACGATGCATTTATTGGTGCTGCCAAAATGAGTACGCCGGCAGTAGTGCATATCAACACAAAAATTAAAATAAAAAAACAAAACAAAGATCCAAGAACCATGAATCCATTCTATCAGTTTTTTGGTGATCCGTTTGGAAATTCTCCGTACGATATGCCACAACAAGATCAAGAAGCATCCGGTTCCGGTGTAATCATTAGTAATGATGGATATATTGTAACCAACAACCATGTGATAGATGGAGCAGATGAAATAAATGTGAGCTTGTACGACAACCACGAATACAAAGCAAAATTAATAGGCAGCGACCCCAATACGGATTTGGCAGTCATAAAAATTGACGCATCCAACTTAAGCTATCTAACATTTGCTAATTCTGATGAAGTGCAAGTTGGGCAATGGGTATTGGCAGTTGGCAATCCGTTTAATTTAGCATCAACAGTTACCGCAGGTATTGTTTCTGCCAAAACACGCAACATCAATATTCTAAGAGAAAAAGCCGGAAACACGGCTATTGAATCGTTTATACAAACAGATGCTGCCGTTAATCCGGGAAATAGTGGCGGTGCATTAGTGGATTTGAATGGAAATTTGATTGGTATCAACTCGGCAATTGCAACACCAACAGGCTCGTATGCCGGTTATTCTTTTGCCATACCATCCAACTTAGCACAAAAAGTAGTGAAAGACATTGTAGATTATGGCATTGTACAACGTGGATTCTTAGGAGTTAGCATTCGCGAAGTAGATGCTGAATTAGCAAAAGATTTAAAACTAAGCGAAATAAAAGGCGCCTACATTGCAGAAGTAAATAAAAATAGTGCCGCCGAGGAAAGTGACGTAAAACGTGGAGATGTAATTTTAAAAATAGGAAATGCCGACATAAAAAATACAGCCGATTTACAAGAACACGTTGCACGTTACAGACCTGGCGATAAAATTAAAGTAGAGTTGTTTAGAGATGGTAACGTAATAACAAAAGATGTCATTTTAAAATCTAAAGAAAATAAGACTGCATTATTGGATAAAGAAGATGCACCTAAAACCAGCGATGTGTTGGAAAATTTAGGCATACAAGTAACAGAACTCAGCAACTTAGAAGCCAAAAAAATGGGCGTTTCAGGAGGATTGAAAGTAACAAAAATAAAAGACGGAATAGTAAAACAAAACACCAGTATGCAAGAAGGTTTTATCATCATTGGTGTAAACAATAGAGCCGTTACTAAAAAACAAGATTTAATAGATTTAATAAATGACAATAAAGGAAATGGCATTTTATTGCAAGGAAAATATCCGGATCAAAATGGATTAAAATATTTTGCCTTTGGGTATTAATCATTCAAGAAAGATTCACAGAAACTACAAAAAAGCCATAAGTAACATCTTATGGCTTTTTTCTATTTTTGCATGGAATAAAATTTCATGGCAAACCAATTCTTTCAATTCAAACAATTTAGAATAGACCAAGAAAAATGTGGCATGAAAGTATGCACCGATTCTTGTTTATTTGGAGCATGGATTACCATTCCATCAACCACCAAAACTATATTAGACATTGGCACCGGAACCGGCTTGCTAAGTTTAATGTTGGCACAAAAAACAAAAGCATCTATAACTGGAATTGAAATAGACGATGGAGCTTTTGAACAAACTATTTCTAATTTTAAAAACAGTAGATGGAATGATAAACTGACAATCGTGCAAGGCGATGTACGAACATATCCATTTAATCAAAAATTTGATTTTATTGTTTGCAATCCACCATTTTTTAAAGACAAAATTATTTCCTTTTCGCAAGCCGAAAAAATAGCCAAACATTCCACTCATTTGAGTTTAGAAGAATTATTTATTTCTATTGATAGATTACTAAATGAAAATGGAAAATGTGCTTTGTTGTTTCCATTTTTCAGAAAACAAGAGATAGAACAACTTGCCCTCATATATCATTTTGAAATAGAAGAAACTTTCTATTTTAAACAAACTCCATCACACGATTATTTTAGATATGCCGTTTTACTTTCTAAAGAAAAAATAGCCGCATTAAAACATTTATCCTGCTCTATCAAAAATGCTGACGATACGTACTCCGATATTGCAGTTACGTTGCTCCAACCCTATTATCTAAATTTATAAGCATCTGTCATAAAATTCTTTATAAATCAAAAAAAATCAACTAACTTTATATAAACACCTACCTATGAAGCATTTTGTACTTTTATTTTTAATTTCTCTCGTATCTTACCAATTTACTTTTGCCGACGAACCCATTGATATTACGGAACGTTCTATGGTGGACACATCTTTAGTTCCATTTTATCACGGTGTAGCATCTGGTGACCCAACTCCGAATTCTGTAATTATATGGACGCGCGTAACACCAGAAACACCCGGAACCATTAATGGAACATGGCGTGTAGCATTAGATACAAATTTTACCAATATCGTACAATCAGGAAATTTTACCGCAGATAGCACCAAAGATTATTGTGTAAAAATTGATGTAACCGGATTACAACCAAACACTTGGTATTTTTATGAGTTTACTGCTTTAGATAGAAATTCATTAACCGGAAGAACTAAAACAGCACCTGTTGGAGGCTCAGACCAATTGCGATTTGCATTTGTTTCTTGCTCAAATTATCCGAATGGATATTTTAATGTGTACAACAGAATTAGAGAAAGAAATGACATTGATGCGGTATTGCATTTAGGTGATTACATTTATGAATATGCCGGAGTACCAGCCACGCGAACCGGACAATTACCAACGCATGAAATTATAAAACTAGCCGATTACAGACAGCGATATTCTTCATACAGATTAGATCCAGCTTTAATGAAATTACATCAACAATTTCCATTTATTACAGTTTGGGACGATCATGAAACAGCCAATAATTCCTATACCGACGGAGCGGGCAACCATACACCGGGAGCAGAAGGTTTATGGTCTGCCCGTAAAAGTTCCGGACAGCAAGCCAATGATGAATGGCTCATGACAAGACTACCGGAAGCGGGAAATCCAAATAGAATTTGGCGAAAAATAAGTTACGGAAATTTAGCTGATTTTTTTATGTTAGACACTCGTTTATACGATAGAAGTTTGCAAGGTGGTAACACGAATGACTCCTCCAGACACATCATTGGAAATGAGCAATTACAATGGCTCAAAACCGAAATGGCCAACTCTACAGCTAAATGGAAAATATTAGGTCAACAAGTAATGATGGGTAACTTAAATCCTTTTGGACTAATGCTGAACGACGACCAATGGGATGGTTATAGTGTGGAAAGAAAGAAATTATACGATTTTATTTTAAACAGCAACATCAAAAATGTTATTGTATTAACCGGTGATATACATACGGCATGGGCAATGGATTTGCCTTATAATCAATCTACTTATAATCCATCCACAGGTGCAGGCTCCGTAGGTGTTGAGTTTGTTTGTACAAGTGTTACATCTAGTTCCTCTCCAATTCCTTTAGATCCATTATATCCAATTGTATCTGCAGTTTTACCACACATCAAATACGTTGATTTACATAAAAAAGGATATGGAATTTTGGATTTAAAAGAAACAACAGCACAAGGTGATTTTTATTCTGTACCTACTATCACGCAATTAAATCCTAATCAAGCATATGAAACGGGATATTATACTTTAGAAAACACAAGATGGTTGAAAAAGGCAACAACAAAAACGCAGCAATTAGCACCTTTATTTTATCAAGCTCCGGAAACACCAAGAGAAGAATTAACTACAGCAATCAAAAATAAAAAGACTGATCTTATTTTATTAAGTGCGTATCCGAATCCATTTATTGACCAAATTACAGTTCAATTTAATTTAGCTATTTCAGCACCTTTTGAATTAAGTGTGTATGATATGAGTGGAAAATTAGTAAAACAAGAAAACTTGGGACAACTTGTAAAAGGATTACATAATAAAATCATTAAATTAGATAACTTAGCAAATGGAATTTATAAATTAGTGCTTAGCAATGCTCAAAGTTTAATTGAACGATCCATAGAAAAATTTTAATCATGGCAACGAAAAAAGTAACTCCCAAACCAGCTGTAAAAAAAACAGTAGCAAGCAAACCAACTGCTAAAAAAGTAACACCAACTAAAACAGTGGTTACTAAAAAAACTGTTCCGCAACCGAAGGTTGTACAAAAACAACCTATCGTAAAAAAAACAGCTACGGCAGTTGCTACCAAAAAAGTTGCACCTACTAATACATCCAAAACTGTTGTAAAAAAACAGGAACCTAAAATTGATACACCCAAAATAGAAACGGTGAACAGTGCTATTTTTCCTATTGGAAAATATAATAAACCGAATGACTTTTCGGATGAAACTATCCAACGTTTAATTAAAGAATTACACCAAATTCCAAAACAATTAAAAAAACTAAGCAAGCAAATCAAATACAAAGATCAATTACAACTTTCTTATCGCGATGGTGGTTGGTCTATAGAACAAATCATCCATCATTTGGCAGACAGCCACATGAATGCTTTGGTGCGTACCAAATTAGCATTAACAGAAAACAATCCAACAATTAAGCCATATAATCAAGATTTATGGGCAGAAACTTCTGACATTCAACTGCCAATTAAAACATCCATTTATATGCTGAAAGCTATTCATAAAAAATGGAATACCCTTTGGAAAAACATGGATAAAAACGATTTTGATCGCACCTACACACATCCGGAATACAATACAACTACACCATTAAAAGAAGTATTAGCACAATATACTTGGCATGGCAAACATCATTTAGCTCAAATTGAAGCTGCCTTAAAATCAGATACAACCATACGAGAAGTAAAAAAAGAGAAAAAAGAGAAAGTAAAAAAATCTGATGCTGAAAAAAAAGATTGATTTTTAATTCTATTTTATGGTACACGAACGTAGCTTCCGGTAATACTGCCGTAGCCACCCCAAACACCTTTGCCGCCCACAATATTGGATTTTACCAATACAAACGAACCAAATGGATTTCCTTGACTAGATCTGTTGGCTTCCAACGTTCGCCAAAAATCATAATGCGGTTTATCAATTTGGCTAAGTTTAATGGTGCAAACTGAATCTGAAATATCCCAATATCCATCGGTATTAAAATCAAATTCAGAAGAATTAGAGCCTATTGGTTTTCCTTTTGGAATAAATATTTGAAAGGCTTTTCCATTAAAAAAATTATCATCAAAAACAGATTGAGTACTTACTAAAAATGGTTCATTATCTGCCTTTGTAAAATACCTGTAATAATTTCCCATTGTGGGTGGATCTTGCAACCAACCATACACTTGAAAAAAAGAATCGGCATAAGCTGCATTCGGATGTGGCAACAACCATAATGAATCAAAAAATACCGGTGTTGGAATAGTGGTGCTTGACGTCAACACTTGATTATTTACTTCAATTCGTAAGTTATATTTTTTACCAATTACGCCAACATAATTTGTATTAGTGAGCGGAACGGTGTAAATACTTACATCAGGAAATGCGGCTGCACTGTCTATGTTAATTCCAAATTGTGCGGCAATAGCAATGGCTATAGAATCCGGTAACGATTGTAAAATACTGGAATTATATTCCACCAACTCCACAGAATCGGTATCGGTGGATACTACAATTTTAGCATCATGCACAAAGAAATTAGAAAGATTATTGATGTTGATATTATCGTATAAAGAAATACTTTTCGTTAAAATCACATACGGAGGCAAATCATTTTCAATATGACCTTCAACTATAATTTCGTTCGGGTTAGATTTCACATTGAGTTTGATTTCTTTTTCACAAGCCGTAAAAAAGGCAATGCAAAATAAAGTACCCAACAACAAAAACAATCCGGGATAAAAAGCCGGATTTCTTTTTATAAAAGATAAACGATTGGTTGATATGGAAAAATGTGGTCTCAAAATAAATTGAATTTAAAATTTAAAATTCCAAGTAAACGATGGTATTACCGGAAATAAAGAAACGTTTATTGGTGTTTGTTTCAAATCACCTGTTAAGGTGCTTCCTTCAATTTTATTATAAATAAAATACGTGTTTTTGCGATTATACACATTGTAAATGGCAATATTATAGCTGGATTTCCAACGACGATTTGGTCTGCGTTTTGGAATTGGTGTATAGGTTAATGCCAAATCCATTCGGTGGTATGCCGGAACACGATATGAGTTTCTATCTGCATAGCCAATCATCGGATTAAATTCAATCATTGACAAAGTATTTGCCGGCGTGATGGCATTTCCGGTAGCATATACAAATGTTGCCCCGACACTCCATTCTTTATTAATATCATAGTTGATATTGATAGATAAATCATGTGTTCTATCGTATTTTGCAGGAAAAACTTTTCCTTCATTCAAATCCGGAAATTTACGGTCGCTACGCGATAAAGTATATCCAATCCAACCATTTAATTTTCCGGTTCTTTTTTTAATAAAAAACTCCGCACCATAGGCTTTTCCTTTTCCAAAAACATAGCCTAATTCTTGGTCAACATTCAACTCATTTACATAGCTTTCACTATATTCTATTTGGTTCCATAAATGTTTAAAATACACTTCTATAGAAGCTTCAAACATATTGTCTTTAAAATTTCTAAAATAACCAACGGAATATTGCAATGCCATTTGTGGTTTTACGATAGCAGAACTTTGCACCCAAACATCTGTAGGCAAAGTACTATTGGAAGACGAAACCAAGTGTATATATTGGTAATTTAATGCCATGCCTGCTTTAATAGAGTTGTTATTTCCAAATGCATAACGCATAGCAAATCGCGGTTCCGGACCAACATACGTTTTTATGGGCTTACTACGTTTATAATTAATAGTATCGTAACCGATAATATTATCACCGGAAACTTGTTGATATGGACCGATATGTTGGAATAAACTCAATCGAAAACCAAAATCAAATTTCAATTTATCATTTACGCTGTATTCATGTGCTGCATACCAAGCCAATTCATGTGAATAACGTTTATTAATTTTTGATTCAAAATCGGTATCACCGCTTTTGGCACTGGCTTGTGTGGGCGTCATTCGGTGATGCGTGTACATCATCCCAAATTTTAATTTGTGTTTATTGTTTAGATAATAATCCAAATCTACTTTTACATTAAAATCGCGCACACCGGAAAAGGCATTAAAAGAAAAATCGGTTTGTCTTCCACTAAAACTAAAATTGTAATCATTGAAAACAAAGGTGGTATTCATGAACAATTTATCATTGAATAAATGATTATATCGAATTGTGGCAGTAGCATTGCCCCAAGGAATTTTTACATTCGTTTGATTTTTGGTAGAATTATACACAAATACATCTCTACCAAAATATGCACTTACATACAATCTATCTTTATCAGAAAACTGATAGTTTGCTTTTAAATTGATGTCGTAAAAGAAATAATTGGTTCCGGCAAAATCTGTTTTTTTCAATAATGGTTGTGCTATATCAAATAGATATGTTCTTCTTCCTGAAAATAAAAAAGCACCTTTGGCTGTTTTGGTAGATTTTGGTTTTTTAAAAGGTGCCATTATGGTTAATCTGGATGAGATAATACCAATGCCGCCTTCCATTTCGAAACGTTTATTATTGCCTTCTTTCATTTGTATATCAATCACAGAAGACAAACGACCACCGTAATTTGCTGGCATAGCACCTTTATACAACGTCGTATTTTTAACTGCATCGGCATTAAAAACAGAAAAAAATCCAAATAGATGTCCGGTGTTATATACAATGGCGTCATCTAATAAAACTAAATTTTGATCCGGTCCGCCACCACGCACATAAATGCCGGAATTGCCTTCGCCGGCTGCTTGCACACCCGGCATAAGTTGTATGGCTTTAATGATATCTACTTCACCCATAAATGCCGGAATAGATTTAATCCGATCGGTAGATAATTCTTCTTTGCCCATTACCGTGCTTTTCACATTTTCATCTTTGCGTTCGCTGGTAATGACTACTTCTTCCAATGCTTTGGAGTCATCCGATAATTCTATATTGACACGAATATCTTTATCTAAGTTGATTTCTTTGGCTTGTGTATGAAAACCAATATAGGAAAATTCTATTTGATGAATGCCTTTGGGTAACGACAAAGAATAAAATCCATATAAATTAGTAGTAGCACCTAACGATGTATTGCCTTGCACATACACGTTGGCACCTATCAATGCTTCTCCGTTTTTTGCATCTTTCAAAAAACCACTTATAGTAAATGATTCTTGTTGTGCGTACAACTGAACAAACGAAACCATACTACAAAGCAGTAACCAAACACGCACGTTAGATAAAATTTTCATTGGTTTAAAAATACACATTGAAAGGCAGTCAACAAACTAATCTTTAATTATTTTTTTTACGATATTTCCGTAGTTTGTTGTCACTTTAATAAAATAAATTCCTGATGGAAGTTGGCTGATATCAAATATATTCGACGAAATGGCATTAAATGCCAACGTCATTCTTCCGGAATAATCAAAAAGTTGGATGTGTTCAATTGTAGCGAATCCATTATTATTTATTGAAAACGATTGTGATGTTGGATTTGGAAAAACGAGAAAATCATCATCTAAAAAATTATTTTTTATAGCCGTAGTTGATGCTAATAATTGATAGGCTTTTTTGAAATCCGGAATACCATAACCGATACGTTTATCCGGTGTAAGATATTGTGAAGCACTTTGCTCAATGGCCGTTTTAATTTCCCAATTGGTTTTGGTTGGGAACGCTTGCCATAAACAAGTTGCCAAACCAGCAATTTGTGGTGTAGCGTATGAAGTGCCGCCTCCGGTAGAAATTGTTCCGTTCGTTTTTATATATTTTGCATTCACGCCAACAGACGCAATATTGGGTTTTACACGCATATCGGTTGCCAAACCGTAACCACTGGATGCTGCAACATTTCCACTCAAATCAACTGAAGCGATACAAAATGCACTGTCTGCATCGGATGGTGTAGAAATATATTTCCATGGTTTTGCACCTTCATTTCCTGCAGCTACACACACTAACATTCCTTTGGAAGAAGCAATGTTTACGGCCTTTGCAGCAGGTGTCGTGTTTAGTTTCATATCTAAAGTATCGTGGCTCTCAGAAGTTACATCAAACTGTGTGTAACCTAATGAAATACTTACCACATCTACGCCAATTTGAACACATCGTTCCAAGGCTGTTGCCAAGTTGAATTCTTCTTGCAAACGTTCGCTGCTATTATTTTCTGTGTGAAATAAATAAAAATTAGATTGGGTTGCCGTGCCTATATATTGGCTATCTATTTTTCCGGCAATAAACGACAAACAATTAGAACCATGACTCGTATAGTTGGGTGCTCCACCGGATTCATCATACACTAAAGAATCATTGTGTACATAATCAAAAGTACCTAACAATCTATCCTCATCAAAAATATGTTTGAAAGCTGCGTTAGAATCGACGTTATAAAAACCGTTATCACAAACGGCAATGGTCATATTTTCACCATTAAATCCTTGTTCGTGCAAGTATTCACCATTGAGCAAATGTGTTTGCGGAAAAGAAGAAAGATAATGGTCTTCAAATGTTTGAGTTTCGGAATTTTCTTTACTTGCTTCTGTACCGTTTCGAACTAACTCATTTTTTTGCTTTATGTTTTCTACTTTTTGAAAAGAAGCGATAAACGGAAATTGTTGTAATTGATGTTCATTAGCTAAAACCAAAGCTGCATTCAACCAATTAGATTGTTTAATAATTTGTATAGATGCTTGCTCTAATTGTTGTTTGTATGCATTGCTAATTGGATAATCGCGTTCATCCAACGGAATATCAAACTGAATTCTTTTTAAGATAGCTTTTTCTGAAAATGCAGGTTGGAATATTTCGGTGCTTGGTTTATCTTTAAAATAAACAATAAACTTTTGTTGTTTGCTTTTAGCAAACATCCAATGAGAAAGTATAAGAAATGATAAAAATGTAAGGCTATTCTTTACCATATTCCATTGCGTATTGTCTTAAAATAAATCCTTTTTCAGCTCGGTCTTCCCAAGGTGAACCAATATTAATTTCTCCGGTTACTATCCAAAATTCTCTATAAATCAATCCGACATTTCGCGCATACCGTTCGACAGAATATGTTTTAAAAATGGCTGTTGAATCTTGTATTTGCGAAATCAATAAAGTAGAATCAAAAATTTGATATCCGTTGTTAAAATATTTATCTCTTTCTTTAATCGTGTATGTCCAATCCGACAAATAGTAATTAGTAGAATCTAAGATATAAGGTGGCGGAATGGTTATTAACCGATTGCCCAACCATTTACTATTGACATCATTAGGAAATACCATTTTTACATATCTCAAATTATCATCTACTCGTTCCACCATCGTTTTTGTTTTTACGATATAGGCTGAATTAAACCAATCCCAATTGGTTGTTAAGGTATCGGAATAATATCTATTTACCCGTTTGGCTAATCTTCCTAAATTATCAAAAAACTGCTCTCCTATTTTCTCTTTCAAATAAACGGTAGAATATCTTCTGGAATGATCAAAATCGTTATAAATAATGGAATCTACTTTATAAATCACATAGGTTCCGGAATCATACGGCAAATAATCATAACCCATATCGTAATCATTCACATCCGTTTCTTTTTTACAAGCTGTTATAGTCGAAAAAATGATGAAAATAAATCCAGTAACAAATACACATCGACGTAAAAGCAAAAACAATGTATTATTCTCTTCCAAAACGAATTGCTTTTTGATATACAATGAAACCAAATTTGGCATTATTCTCATACGTTTGGCTATTAATTAACTGTGCATCTAATCGCCATAATTCTTTATACACCAAACCAATATTTCGAGCATAACGTTCTACGCTATATACTTTTTGCACATTAGAAGAGTCGGCAACTTGCAATACCGTAATAGTAGAATCTGAAAAAATACTTCCATTGGAATATATGCCGTTGTTCTCCGTTAATTTATAATCCCAATTAAAATTCGTTGTGGTATATCGTAAATTTTGAAATGGAAATTGGTTGACTTCAAAATATTTATTTCCTTTCCAAGCTACATCAAATTGGAGTGGAAAAATCAACTTCACATAACGAATATTATCTTCTACTTGTTCTACATTGGTTTTATTTTTTACGAGATACCACACATTCCAAAATTGCCAAGGTTGTGTTGTATCAGTAGATACATAACGTTCTAATTTTTTAGCGGTGCGACCTAAGTTATCTATAAATTGTTCGGTTACAATTTCCTTTACAAACTGAGAAGAAGTGCGCTTTAAATTGTTGGCATCAAAATCATTATAAATAACAGAATCTACTTTATAAATAACATACTTTCCCGAATCATCCGGAAAATAATTATAGCCATAATCTGCCTGCACGATTTCCGTTTCTTTTTTGCAGGCAAACAATGTTCCCATTAGAAGTGTAAAAACAAATAGTTGTTTCAATTTAGACATCATTCCAAACATAAATATACAATAAAGATGTGTTTTTTGTACAATTAGTTGGTTTCAATGTATTTATTTAATGGGCTTTTTAGATGTACATCAACTTAACCACCTATTGAAATTAATTGTATTATCGTATATTAGTTGCAAAATAGATGGTATGCAAACCCAACAAACAGTAGGCAGTTATTTTAAAACGATGAACATACTACATTATGTGATGTGTTTAGGATTTATTTTAATCGTTGCCGGTGCACGAGTGTATGTAAAACAAAATCCCGACACACAAGCTTTTCCCCAAAATTTTGTTTTTGAAATTATCGGAATTGCGGTAGGTGCAATTGGTGTGATAGCAGCACGGTTTTTATTTTTTCAAAAAGCAAAAGAAGCGTTATCTGTTTTTACTTTAGGCGAAAAACTAAATATTTTCAGATTTGCCCATTTAATTCAAATCGCCATTTTAGAAGGTGTTGGATTGGTAAATATTGTGTTTTATTTTTTAACACATAAAGACATACATTTCTTTATTGCCGTTGGAATAGCTATTATGATGGTATTCCGAAGACCACAACGACCTATAGCAGCCATGGTTTTATTTTCCGGCATGGACGATAAACAAATCATCTACGACGATTCGATTCCTATTTAAAATAAAGGATTTTCGCTGATTAATACACCATCTTCATCGCAATAAATATATTGTTCAGGATAGAAAAATACGTGTGCAAAATCAACTGTAATATTTTTCAAACCCGGATATTTTTTCACAGAACGTGTTGGATTTGTATTTAATGCTTTGATACCAATTTCCATTGCATTGATGGCAGCACTATCGCGAATACAGCCGTTTACAATAATACCTTCCCATTCATTTTTGATAGCAGCGGCTGCCAATAAATCGCCAACCAATGCTACACGCAGCGATGCACCACCATCAATAACGAGTACTTTACCTTTTCCGTTTACATTGCGTAAGGTATCGCCTACTGGTGTGTTATCTTCAAAGCATTTAATCGTATATATTTGTCCGTGGAATTGTTTTTTCATTCCATAGTTTTGAAAAATAGGCAAAGCAACGTGTACTTTTCCTTCGTTTGCATCAAATAAATCGGCTGTGGAGAATGACATATTATGATATTTTAATAAATTGAAAGATATATTTTTGATGTACAATTTTACTTAAAAATTTGCGCACTTCATAAATCTAAATCTTAAATTTACAATATGCCTCAACAATATACTGCTCATTTAATGATGATTCGTCCGGCGAGTTTTCAGTTTAATACAGAAACCGCATCGTCTAATGCATTTCAACATGCCATTGAAGGTTTATCAAAAGAAGAAATAAAACAAAAAGCAATTGCAGAGTTCGACAATTATGTAAATACCTTGCAAGAACATAAGATAAACGTTTTGGTGATACAGGATACGAAAGAACCTGCCAAACCGGATGCCATTTTTCCGAATAATTGGATTAGTATGCATGCAAATGGACAAGTGTGTTTGTTTCCTATGTTTACACCAAATAGACGTGCAGAAGTGAGAAAAGAAATTTTAGACACACTTAAAAATAATTTTAATGTAACCGAAATAAAAGATTATACTTCGCATGCACAACAAAATCAGTTTTTAGAGGGAACCGGAAGTATCATTTTTGATCATATCCATAGGATTGCTTATGCTTGTTTATCTCCAAGAACAGACCAAACATTGTTTGTTCAATATTGCAAAGAAATTAATTACGAAGCAATTTATTTTTCAGCAGTAGATGCACATGGAAAATCAATTTATCATACCAATGTGATGCTTAGCATCGGCGACACATTTGCTGTTATTTGTTTAGATAGTATAACGAATGAAACAGAACGAAAAAACATAATTGAAAAATTAGAGCAATCTCAACACGAAATTATAGCTATTTCTCCGGAGCAAATGGATGCTTTTGCCGGAAACATGCTTCAAGTAATAAACGAAGATGGAAAAACGTATTTAGTGATGTCGGAAACTGCGTATGATAGTTTGGATGCTCAACAAATAAAACAAATAAAGAAACACACGTCTATTTTATCTGTAGAAATACCAACGATTGAAACTATTGGTGGTGGAAGTGCTCGGTGTATGTTGGCGGAAATATTTTTAGACAAAAAATAAACTACACGAGTATTGTTTTCCACTTATCCGATTCAGCATATTTTTTGATAACGTTGTTTCTAATTTCCATCAAATTTTTCATGTATTTTTCCAAGAAAAGTGCATCGGCTATTTTTCCAAAAATACCAAAAGGTGCGTCATAATCTAATACATCCGTTAAAATAGTTACGCCATCTTTTGTTTCTAAAAAATGGTCGTGTTCAAACCGATTAAATATTCCTTTTGTTTGTGTATCTCTAAATGAAAATGGTTTATTGAAATTAGATATTTTAGAAGTCAGGAATTGTGTAACTCCAAAGTGATAGGCTTGCCATGTAACGGATTCACCATCTTCAATTAATCCGGAAGTTCTGCCGGCAACAGCCTCTTCTTTTGTGTGCGCCATAGAAATTTTATGAATCTCTATACTACGTGACAAATCGAAACAGCGTTCTATAGGTGCATTAACTATGGTTTGAATTTGAATATGAGGCATTCCCTACGTTTACACATCCAATTTAGTATAAAAATTCGCCAAATTTACTTTTTATTGTCACATTTTTTTGTGTTGCAGCTTCAACATACCCAATAATTTGAGCATCTATATTAAAGGATTTGGATATTGCAATTACTTGTTCTGCAAATGCTGCATCTAAATATATTTCTAATCTGTGACCACAATTAAATACTTGATACATTTCTTTCCAATCTGTTTTACTTTCAGCTTGAATCAATTTAAACAAAGGCGGAATTTCAAATAAATTATCTTTAATGATGTGCAGATTATCTATATAATGTAAAATTTTGGTTTGTGCACCACCGCTGCAATGAATGATACCATTTATATTTTTAGTTCCTATTTCATCTATCACTTTTTTCACAATCGGTGCATAGGTACGTGTTGGTGAAAGCACTAATTTTCCGGCATCTAACGGTGTATCTTCTACTTTATCTGTCAACAATTTTGTACCGGAATAAATGAAATTAAAATCTGTATTTGGGTCGTATGCTTCGGGATATTTTTCTGCATAAATTTTAGAAAATACATCGTGACGTGCAGAAGTTAATCCATTGCTACCCATTCCACCATTATATGCTTGTTCGTAGGTTGCTTGCCCATACGATGCCAAACCAACTATTACGTTTCCGGATTGAATTCTTGCATTGTCAATCACTTCATCGCGTTTAAAACGTGCTGTCATCACGGCATCAACAGAAACGGTTCGAATAACATCGCCCATATCCGCAGTTTCGCCGCCCATGGCATGAATTTGCACACCATTTTGATGCATCATTTCCACTACTTCATTCGTTCCATCTATCAAAGCCTTAATGACTTCACCGGAAATGAGATGCTTATTTCTATTAATGATGCTTGACATTAAAAAATTAGAAGTTGCACCAACGCAAATTAAATCGTCTGTATTCATTACAATGGCATCTTGTGCAATGCCTTTCCATACAGATAAATCGCCGGTTTCGCGCCAATACAAATAAGCTAATACACTTTTGGTTCCGGCACCATCAGCGTGAATGATAGAACAATAATTTTCATCATTGGTAAGATGATCCGGATAAATTTTACAGAATGCATTTGGAAATAATCCTTTATCTACATTTTTAATGGCAGCGTGCACTTCATCTTTCGTGGCAGAAACACCGCGTTGGTCGTATCTATTTGTTGAGCTCATCTCAGATATTAAAGTACAAATATACTACATGTAAAAGGATAATTATGAAATGGATTGTTCTAAGTGCAATTTATTAAAATAAAAAAAATGCTACCCTAATTGAGTAGCATTTAATTGATGAGAAAGTAAGGTATTTATTTTAACAAGGTTACATGTCCTGTATATGTTTTCTTTTTTCCGGTAGTTAAAACAGGATTTACATCGTAGGTTGTATTTGCTGTAATCGTAATTAATTTGCTGGAAAAAACCCAATCTTCGCCATCTGTAGAACAAAAGATTAAATAACACTCTAAACCAATTGGAATTTGACCATAATGTTCAGAAAATATTTTTGTTGTTGGATCATACGTATCTAATCTTGCTAAACCACTTTCTTCACCTTTATATTTTAAATAGATGGCACAATTTGAATAATCGTAACCTTCCGGTGCTTTTACTTGCATTGTAGTTTTTGGTCTTGGATCAGAATGGAAACGGTCAATATTTGTCCAACCTAATTCATTCACCAAAGCATTGTAAAATATTTCGTATTCACCAGTTAAAGAATCTTGTCTATCAATAAATTTCACATTATGTCCTGTACCATCGTCTAATAATTCCCATCCGTTCACTTTATCTAAACCATCGCCGTCGTCATCGGAATCACAGCAATCTTTAAATAATTGCATTGGTAAACCACCATTGTCACTATTTTCTACCGGCACACTTAAATCCATTGGTAATACAAGTGTGAGCATTTTTCCGCCTTTGCGAACCGCAATATTAAATTCGCCACCACTAACTAACATAGAACGTTTTCCATCCGGCAAGATTCCCATGGTAGGTGCATCGCAAGCCGCCATATTTCCGCTATCATAAATTTCTACAAATTCTAAATCAACCGGACCTGTAACCGGTACGGAATTATCCGTGAAGGCATTCGGTGGAATAACAAGAATTGCTCCACTGTCGGAAACAAAAGTAATTCCGTCTTCGGCATCAAATGTTGCTGATTGCACTAAATCATCAAAAGCTTGTTGGTGTAAAGCTTTAAATTGTGCTGCTGTTGGATACTTCGATACCTTATCTTTTTTACATGCCGAAAAAGACAACATTGAAATGATTGCAATCATGGCAATCGAGAACTGTGTTTTTAGATTCGTTTTCATAATAATTAATTTTAATAGTTTATAATATTTTATTTTAATCCACAATGTTTTATTGTTGATGTAAAATTGAAGTATTACCGTAACTAAAAAAATTACATTATTTGTGTGCTATACTTGAAAAACAGTGTATGATTTGACATAAAATACTGAAAACAACAAGCACAATATATTGATTTACAATACAATACACAAGTTACCAATTTTGTTCCTTATGAACAGAAAATGAAAAAATGAGATGAAAAATAAATGATTAATTCAAAATTTTAAAGGTGGTTCTTCTATTTTTTTGATGTTGTTCTTCGCTGCATTTTTCGCACACACAAACTTCTATCGGCATGGATTCACCATATCCTTTTGCTGTTAATCGTTCCGGCTCAATTCCATTTTTAATTAAATATTGCACCACACTTTCAGCTCTTTTTTGTGATAAAAGTTGATTGTATGCATCTTTACCGCGACAGTCGGTATGCGATGATAATTGAATTTTGATAGATGGATTATGTTTCAAAATATAAACAAGCGTATCCAAGCTTTTTTCAGCATCTGCACGGATGTTCCATTTGTCGTAATCGTAATAAATATTGTTCAACGTAATTTCTACATTTTTATAAATTTTTTGAAGCACAACATCTCGTAGTATAATAATTGTATCGCCATCTTTAGCAGGCAAATCAGAAGTTATCGTTTCTTCGGTAGATAGATAATCTGATTTAGAAATGCCTATTTTAAAGTTTTTTCCTTGAGGAATTATTGTCTGTGTACTACCATTTTTATCGGTGAGTAATGAAATGGTAGCGGCGTTATTATTTGTAAAATTTGGTAAAACTACGGTTGTATTTTCTAAAGCCTCCAATCCAAGAAAAGTAGAATTCGGGTTATTGTTATCAGCATATTTTTTAGCTTGAACATTTACCTTTAACACAAAAACAGCCGGTGGAAGTGGCTCAGCTGGTGCCATTCGCTTTTCAAAATAATAGATATCGTCCAAGCCTTTTCCGCCCGGTCTGTTCGACGTTAAATAACCACTAAGCAATACGGAATCATCTGTAGATTTTTGCAAAGCAATACTAAAATCATCACCTCCACTATTAATACCATATCCTAAATTTTGTGCATTGGTGTAAATTTTTCCTTCTCTTTCTGCTACAAAAATATCCAAGCCTCCACAACCTATTTTTCCGTTTGATGAAAAGTACAATTTATTATCGGGAGAAATTACCGGAAACAACTCGTCTCCTTGTGTATTAATTTTTGCACCGGCATTCATCGGATATTCAAAATTTCCGGAAACATTTTTTTTCACTAAGAAAATATCGCGACCGCCGTATCCTTCTTTACTATCTGAAACAAAATACAATTCAGATTCATCCACTGATAAAAAAGGTTGCCCTTCATTAATTGTATCTGCCAATAATTTCAGGCGTTCCGGCTCACCCCAAGTATCATCTATATTTTTTGTTGATTTATAAATATGACAGTAGGCATTTTTGTCTTTGGCTTCCGGTAAACATCTTGTAAAATAGGCTGTTTTACCATCTTTGGAAAGAATTAATTCCGCATCATGGAAATTAGCGTTAATAGGCGCTGCCAACGCAATCGGCTCAGAAAATTCCGTTTTATTAATTTGTTGGGTGGCATAAATATCTGTATAATTCAAGCCTGTCCATTCATCTTTGTTGTTTTCTTTATTGGATTTAGTCGATGAAAAATAAAGTGTTTCTTTTTTTAGAAAAGGAGCAAATTCCAATTCGGGTGAATTAAAATTTAGGTTGACTATTTTGGTTAATGCCGTTTTTTTTTGAATTTTTAAAATAGTATCTAAAAAGTCTATTTCTTTTTGCAATCGAAATTTTTCACTTTTGTTTGCTTTTAAATAAGTATCTATTACTTTATAAGCATCTTGATATTTTTCATTTCGTTTAAGTGCATTTACATATAATAATACAGCATCATTAGCAACTCTTAAATCGGCTATTTTTTGATACCATTTTTCTGCTTCTTGATAATTAAGTTGTTTATCATAGCTATCTGCAATTTTCAAAGCTATTTTAGATTGCTCAATTGGAGTTTTGGCTTTAGAAAAATCTTTCTGCAATAAATCTGAAGCCAATGTATATTTTTTATATGCGTAGGCTGTTTCTCCATCTTGAATTTTAGTACCGGATTTACACGAAATCATGAACGAAAACAATGCAAATACATATAGAAAATGTGCAGACTTTACCATAGATTAAAAGTAACAAAATTAGTGAATAATGCAAAAACAAAAAAGATTTCTAAAGTAGTGCTTACTTTAGAAATCTTTATAACAATACAAATAAAAATAGCTTATTTAGCAAATAACATTTCTCTGTATTTTGGTAATGGCCATAATTCGTCATCTACCAAACCTTCAATTTTATCTACTATTTCACGAATTTCATCCATCAAAGGTTTTACTTTATCGCAATATAACAATGCTTGTTTTTTAGCATGTGACATATCATTACCTTTCACACGAAAATCGAACATTTCTTTATCTAATTTCACTAATTTATCGATGCCTTCAGAGATTTGTTTTAATAATTCTAATTGAGCTGCATATAATTTAGCATCTAAACCAACTTCTTTTAAACCTTTCACATTCGTGATTAGTTTATTTTGATATTCGATACAAGCCGGAATGATTTGATTGATTACGATTTCACCTAATGCACGAGATTCGATTTGCATAGCTTTCACGTAATTTTCTAAGGCAATCTCGTAACGAGCTTCTGCTTCGCGGTGTGTATAAATACCTTGGCTCTCAAATAATTTGATGGATTTATCAGACACTAATACGTCTAAAGCGCTTGGTGTATTTTTATTATTACTCAAGCCACGTTTTTTTGCTTCTTTATGCCATTCATCAGAATAATTATCGCCTTCAAAGATAATTTTTTTCGCTTCTTTAATTGTTTTACGCAATACTTTTAAGATAGCCACATCTTTGTAGTCACCACCTTTAATATATTCATCCACTTCCGATTTAAACAATGCTAATTGCTCCGCAACGATTGTATTTAAAACGGTCATTGGTAATGCACAGTTCGCAGATGAGCCTACGGCACGGAACTCAAATTTATTTCCGGTAAATGCAAATGGTGAAGTTCTATTTCTATCGGTATTATCCAACATGATATCCGGAATACGATTATGAATATCTAAACGTAAGGAGATATTATCTTGTTCGTCAAATTTATCTTCATCCACTCGGCTTTCAATCATATCTAAAACTTCTTTTAAATAAGAACCGGTGAAAACAGAAATAATAGCCGGTGGTGCTTCATTCGCTCCTAAACGGTGATCATTACCATGTGAAGCAACAGATGCACGCAATAATTCTTCGTGTCTATTTACCGCAGCAATGGTATTAATAAAGAACGTCAAAAATTGCAAGTTTGTTCTTGGTGTTTTTCCAGGAGAAAGCAAGTTTACACCGGTATCTGTACTCATACTCCAGTTGTTATGTTTACCACTACCGTTTACGCCAGCAAATGGTTTTTCATGGAATAATACTTTTAATTTGTGTTTTGATGAAACTCTGTCCATCACATCCATTAAAAGTGAATTATGGTCCACAGCTAAGTTGGCTTCTTCAAACATTGGTGCACACTCAAATTGAGACGGTGCCACTTCATTATGTCTTGTACGAATTGGAATACCTAATTTCAAACACTCAATTTCAAAATCACGCATATAAGCATAAACACGTTCCGGAATAGCACCAAAATAATGATCTTCTAATTGTTGACCTTTAGGTGAACGTTTTCCTAATAAAGTTCTTCCGGTCATTACTAAATCTGGACGTGCATAATACATAGCAGAGTCAACCAAGAAATACTCTTGTTCCCAACCTAATGTAGTTTGTACATGTTTTACATCTCTATCAAAATAACGAGCTACTTCTGTTGCAGCCACATCTAATGCTTGTATTGATTTTAATAAAGGTGCTTTAAAATCTAATGTTTCACCTGTATATGAAATAAAGATGGTTGGCACACAAAGTGTTTTACCATTACCCACCGTCATAATGAAAGCTGGAGAAGTAACATCCCAAGCGGTATAACCACGTGCTTCAAATGTAACACGAATACCACCTGATGGAAAAGATGAAGCATCCGGTTCTTGTTGCACTAAAGCATCGGCACTAAACTCTTCGATGCCACTTCCATTTTTAGGCATAAAGAAAGAATCGTGTTTTTCAGCGGTTGTACCTGTAAGAGGCTGAAACCAGTGTGTATAATGAGTTGCACCTTGTTTCATTGCCCAAGCTTTCATGGCAGAAGCCACTTGGTCAGCTATTTCGCGTTCTACTTTTTTACCTTCTTTAATAGAAGCAGATAATTTTTTATACGCATCAGATGGAAGAAATTCTTTCATTTCTTTCTCACCAAATACGGCTGAGGCAAAAAAATCAGAAATTTTCTCAGATGGCAACTCAATATTTAATTTCGGTCTTGAGGAAAATGCAGATAATGCATTAAATCTTGTTTTTGACATAATAAAGGTATTTTCATGCAAAATTGATGAAATTTTTCAAATAAATAAAATTAAAATAGTTTCTTATTGTTAATTTTTGGGAAAAAGAGAAGAAATTTTAGTTTCTTTACCTTTTAAACAAAATCCAATCAATATAAAAGGAATAGCAATGGAGCGATAACGTACGATTGCTCCGGAATTATTAACGATTAATCCTATTAAAAATAAAATACTTAAGCCAAATAGTATTGAGAATACGGCATACGGGTTATTATAGATTGATTTTTTGTTTGCTGTTACAACTAGCATAAATAAAATAAATAACAATAAATAATTCTCAATCGATGCTAAATAAGCCCAGAAAACATTGCAATCTGAAGGCAACGGCCGAATAAATGGATTGATAATTGATTCCCAAAGTAGCATCAAAACACCTTGGATATTATGTGGAATTTCAGCCACTTGAAACGTCATATTTCCGGGCGAGTTCAAAAAATAGGTTCTTCTTACCATAAACTCATAGACTAAGCTATGTTTATCAGAAAAATAATCAAACAATACAGCTGAAATAGTTAACACAAAAGCCACCAACACAAATAATCGAATGGATGCTTTTACGGAATTATAGCGTTTATACATTATGATTGCACCCATAAATGGTAAAAGAAAAGCCAAAACATAAATACGAGTATAACCTAACACGACTAAACCAAAAAATGAGAAGAATAAGTGTCGTTTACTATAATCCATTTTGAGAATTTTATCGAGATTATAGAGTATAATTCCTAATGCAAATATTACTATCGCTTCTTTATGTACACCGGATGTCCAAAACACAATAGATGGAATGCCAAAGAGAATAAATTGAAGCATTTTTTTACTGTACACTTTCTCTACAAAAAACAAATACAATGTATAGGTTCCAATAAACGATAAAAAGGCAAATACGATAGCATGTATATTATAAACACCCATCGAAAACAATCGAATTATAGCGTTAATACGAACTAAAAAATAATTACTACTATCAAACCAAAAATGCATAGCATCCGTATACGGTAGTAAATAACTTGGAACCGGTGTAAAATCATTGGTTCCTATTGTTAATTTTAAATAGATAAAAGGATCTATTTTCAAAGTTTGATAAACGATGTCGGCATCGCTAAAATACATAAATGTATCTGCCCCTGAAAGTGTTCTACTTTTATATAAATAACCAAATAAAATAGCACTGAATACTTTAATAGCAAAACCAACCAATAATACTTTTTTACTAATTGTTTTCGAATTAAAGAACCATTTACTGTTGATAAGTAAAAACAACATTAACAACAGCAAAATAGGTGTCACTATTTCTTGAAAAACATACATTTTGTGGTAAAAATACGTTATTTAAAATTATTGATGAAAAAATAAAACCAACGGTTGTTTTTTATTAACTATTTTTGCACATATTTTTAGCAAATGTCAACTAAAGTACGCCAACCAGTAGTTAATGAAGAAACGGCAAAATCACTTGGTTTATTGCCGGAAGAATACGAGAAAATTCAACAAATATTAGGTCGTATTCCCACTTTTACAGAACTAAGTGTTTATGCTGTGATGTGGAGCGAACATTGCAGTTATAAAAATTCCATTAAATATTTAAAAAAATTACCACGCAAAGGGAAAGCTTTATTAGTGGAAGCAGGTGAAGAAAATGCCGGATTGGTAGATATCGGTGATGGCTGGGCTTGTGCGTTTAAAATTGAATCACATAATCATCCAAGTGCAGTTGAACCATTTCAAGGAGCAGCAACCGGCGTAGGTGGTATCTCTCGTGATATTTTTACGATGGGTGCTAGACCTATTGCGTCGCTCAACTCCTTACGCTTTGGAAACTTAGATAATAAAAGAACTCAGCATTTATTAAAAGGTATCGTTAAAGGAATTTCGCATTATGGAAACTGTTTTGGAGTTCCTACTGTTGCCGGTGAAGTTTATTTTGATGATTGCTATCAAGTAAACCCATTGGTCAATGCCATGAGTGTTGGAATTGTAAAAGTAGGTGAAACTATTTCGGCAACCTCTGAAGGTATTGGTAATCCGATATATATAGTTGGAGCATCTACCGGAAAAGATGGCATTCACGGTGCTACATTTGCTTCAGAAGACTTAGGTGAAGATGCTGAAGACAAAATTCCTTCTGTGCAAGTTGGCGATCCATTTACAGAAAAACTTTTATTGGAAGCCACATTAGAAGTGATAAAAACTGGTGCTGTTGTAGGAATGCAAGATATGGGTGCTGCCGGCATCACATGTTCTACAAATGAAATGAGTGCCAAAGGCGAACACGGCATGAAAATTTGGTTGGATAAAGTTCCAACTCGACAAAAAAACATGCAACCATTTGAAATTCTCTTATCCGAATCACAAGAACGTATGTTGATTGTAGTTCAAAAAGGAAAAGAGAAAGAAGTAGAAGCTGTATTTGAAAAATGGGATTTACATTGTGCTATCATCGGAGAAGTTACGGAAGGAAATTTGGTTCAATATTATATGAATGATGAATTAGTTGCAGAAGTTCCGGCGGATACTTTAGTGTTAGGCGGTGGAGCTCCGGTTTATGAGCGTTCATATAAACAACCCAACTATCATACAAAAAGAGATGAATTCAATATCAAATCCATCTCATTACCAAATAATTACATTGATACAGCTAAACAATTAGTTCAAAATCCGAATATTGCCTCTAAACGTTTTATTTACAAACAATACGACTCTATGGTGGGCATTAACAATGCAAGCACCAACAAACCAAGCGATGCAACAGTAATACGTTTAAAAGATAGTAAGAAAGGTTTGGTTGTTACGGTAGATTGCAACTCAAGATACGTGCATGCCGACGCCTATAAAGGTGGTGCTATTGCTGTTTCAGAAGCTGCAAGAAATATCGTTTGTACCGGAGCAAAACCGGTTGCCATCACTAATTGCTTAAATTTTGGGAATCCATACGATGAAGAAGTATATTGGAATTTCGTGCATGCTTTACAAGGAATGGGCGATGCTTGTTTGAAATTTGAAACTCCGGTAACAGGTGGTAACGTTTCATTCTATAATCAATCACCCAATAGAGCCGTTAATCCAACACCAACGATTGGCATGTTAGGATTGATTGACAACGTAGATGACGCCATGACGCTTAACTTCAAAAAAGAAGGCGACTTAATTTACTTAATTGGAACAAGTAAAGAAGATATTTCCTCTTCTGAATATCTTGTTCACCAACATAAAGTAGAACTTTCTCCGGCACCACATTTTGATTTAGAAGAAGAAGCCACTATACAAAATGCCGTTACCAATCTGATACAAAATAAATTAATTGCATCTGCTCACGATATTAGCGAGGGTGGTTTATTTATTGCTGTTTTAGAAAGTGCCATGGCAGGAAACGTAGGATTTGAAATCAATACAAGTCCGGAAATAAGAAAAGATGCGTATTTATTTGGTGAAGGTCAAAGCAGAGTAATTGTTTCTGTTGATGCAAATAATCAACATCAATTTGAACAATTTATTCGAGATAACAATATACCAAACAGCTTAATTGGAACCGTGAAAGGCAACGATGTTGTAGTTGACAACGAATGCTACGATTCTCTCGAAAATTACAAAGAATTATACGACACAGCTATCGAAAAATATTTCGTTTAAATACCTCTAAAATTCGCATTTTTCAGCTATTTCAATTCAATTGAAATTAAGTGGTATTTTTATTTTTTGCTTAAAGTCAAATTCTTAACATTTATAAGTTAAGTTACACACAAACAGGTATTTTGAAATTAAAATGCTTGCTTACTGTTGTATATTTGCACCTCAAACATTTAATTAAATCCATCATGTACAACGAATTTCAAGCCCGACACATCGGGCCAGGAAAAAATGATTTAGAAGCCATGCTTCAAACAATAGGCGTATCTTCATTGGAACAATTAATAGAAGAAACGATACCTCAGAATATTAAAATCAATCATGCTTTATCAATAGGTGAACCACAAACAGAATATCAATATATTCAACTATTAAAAGAGAAAGCCGCAAAAAATAAAGTTTGCAAAAACTATATCGGATTAGGTTATTACAATACCATCGTACCGGCTATTATTCAAAGAAACATTTTTGAAAATCCGGGTTGGTACACACAATACACACCTTACCAAGCTGAAATATCTCAAGGTCGATTAGAGGCATTGCTAAATTATCAAACTATGATTAGCGACCTTACAGCCTTGCCTATTGCCAATGCCTCTTTGTTAGATGAAGGTACTGCTGTTGCTGAAGCGATGCACGTATTTTTTGAAATTAGAAATAAATCCAAAAACAAACCGGCAGCACACAAAATTTTCATCGATAAAAATACATTTCCACAAACAATTGATGTGGTAAAAGGAAGAGCACTTCCATTGAATATTGAAGTAGTGGTGGATGATTATAAAACATTTGAACCTACAGAAGCATATTTTGCTGTAGTATTACAATATCCAAATGCAGTTGGCTCAATAGAAGATTACAAAACATTTATTGAAAATTGCAAAGCAAAAGAAATTTACAATGTTTTTGCATGTGATATTTTAAGTTTAGCCTTACTAACACCTCCGGGTGAATTAGGTGCTGATATCGCTGTTGGAAACTCACAACGTTTTGGTGTACCAATGGGATTTGGCGGTCCACACGCTGCATTTTTTGCTTGTAAAGAAGAGTTCGTACGCTTAATTCCAGGTCGATTAATTGGTGTTTCTGTAGATAAACACGGAAATCGTGCATTGCGTATGGCATTGCAAACAAGAGAGCAACATATTAAAAGAGAAAAAGCAACTTCTAATATTTGTACAGCACAGGCATTATTAGCAATTATGGCAAGTATGTATGCTGTGTATCATGGAAAAGATGGCATTAAAAATATTGCATTAACCGTACACAATCGTGCTGTTGCTTTAGCAAGTGAATTAAAAAAATTGGGATTTGCTTGTCAGAATGTTTATTTCTTTGACACATTGATTATAGATGGTAAAGACAAAACTGCCACAATTAAAACTATTGCAGAGAAAAACAATATCAACTTCTGGTATAATGAAAACAATACAATCCAAATAAGTATTGATGAATCTATATCTCAAAATGATATTGAGCAAATAGCACAGGTTTTTGCAGAAGCGATTGGTGCAAATTATGTATCTAATTATTTAGAAAATCCTGCTTTACAAATTCCGGCACAATTACAACGTAATTCTGATTTTTTAACGCATGAGGTATTTAATACGTATCATTCAGAAACAGAAATGTTGCGTTATATAAAACGCTTAGAAGCGAAAGATTTATCTCTTTGCGTTTCTATGATTCCATTGGGAAGTTGCACCATGAAATTAAATGCGACGTCAGAATTAATTCCATTAAGTTGGCCGGAATTTGCACATATTCATCCATTCCAACCCAAAGATCAAGTTCAAGGATATTTAGAGATAATAAAAGAATTAGAGAATCAACTTTCTTCCATTACAGGATTTGCTGCTACATCTTTACAACCAAATTCCGGAGCACAAGGTGAATATGCAGGTTTAATGTTGATACGTGCTTTTCATGTTGCCAATGGCGAACCTCATAGAAATGTAGCATTAATTCCAACCTCAGCACACGGCACCAATCCGGCAAGTGCAGCTATGGCGGGTATGCAAATTGTGTTAGTAAAAACAACACCGGAAGGCAATATTGATGTACAAGATTTAAAAGATAAAGCTGCACAACATGCAAATGATTTATCTTGCTTAATGGTTACATATCCATCTACACACGGTGTATTTGAAGAATCAATCATAGAAATTTGTAATACTATTCATCAGTATGGTGGAAAAGTATATATGGACGGTGCCAACATGAATGCTCAAGTTGGATTAACGTCTCCTGCAACCATCGGAGCAGATGTAAATCACATCAACTTACATAAAACATTTGCTATTCCACATGGTGGCGGTGGCCCTGGAATGGGACCTATTTGTTGCACCGCAGAATTAGCTCCATTCTTGCCTTCCAATCCTATTGTTGAAACAGGTGGAAATCAAGGTATTCCGGCTATTTCAGCGGCACCATTTGGCAGTGCTGCCATTTTATTGATATCGTATGCTTATAATAAAATGTTGGGTACAGATGGTGTAACCAATGCAACTAAATATGCTATTTTAAATGCGAATTATTTAAAAGCGAAATTGGAACAACACTATCCAATTTTATATTCAGGAAGCAATAACCGTGTGGCGCATGAGTTTATTATGGATATTCGTCCGTATAAAAAAGAAACCGGCATAGATGCAGCTGATATAGCTAAACGTTTAATGGATTATGGTTACCACGCACCTACCGTTGCATTTCCAGTTCCTGGAACCTTGATGATAGAGCCAACTGAAAGCGAAAGCAAAGCGGAATTAGATAAATTTTGCGATGCGTTAATTGCTATCAAACAAGAATTAGAAGATATAATAAGTGGAAAAACTACACAACAAGATAATCCAATTATTAATGCACCACATACCGCTACAGAAGCATTAAGCAATGAATGGAATCACATATACACTCGAGAAACTGCAGTTTTTCCATTAGAGTATGTTCGTCAAAATAAATTTTGGCCAAGTGTAGCTAAAATAGACAACACCTATGGCGACAGAAATTTAGTGTGCACTTGTTTACCTATAGAACATTACGCTAAATAGCGATATAAAAAAGATAAAAAATTACATAAAAATGTGACGTTTAAGGTGAAAAAACTACCATTAAACGTCACATTATATATTAAAGAAAACCATAATTTATATTGATTATCAACGAATTACATATCTCATACAGCATTTATCATGTCACCTAAAAAATATTTCTGAAAATTTACTTGACAAATAAATGTACATCTTTGTATTAGATAAGAAGTAAGAACACTTATCGGGGAACTAAACTAACAAAAATAAGATTTCATAAAAACCCAAATGTGAAACTAACTATTTCTCTGAAAGCGATTTCTTACAAATTTATTTAACGAATGTATTGGCTGAAATGCTAATAGTTATGGTATAGACAAAAAAAATCGGGTCTTGCATTGCACAAAACCCGACAGACCTAAAGTCTAGAAACATAAAAACCCTATCACAAAGTTAAACAGATTTTTGTAATTTGCAACTATCTGTTTAACTTTTTTTTTGATTCACCTCAAATTTTTCAAAAAATAAAAAATAGATATTTGATTATCAATTAATTACGAATATCCGCAATGAGAAAAAAAATTTCAATTTTACTCTTAATTTTCACCATTATATGTATTATTGGCTTTGTTTTATCCTATAATATTCTATTTAAGGACAATATTATTGATGCAAAATCAAAAAAAGAACAGGTATTTTTCATTCACACAGGTGCTACTTATACAGATGTGATTGCATCTTTGAAAAAACAACATATTCTTAAAAACATAGAAACTTTTAAATGGATTGCAAAGAGAATACAATACGACAAAAACATAAAACCAGGCAGATATACCTTTAGTAATAATACCGGAAATTTATATTTAATTAGAAAGCTATATTCCGGTAGTCAAACTCCGGTAAAAATTACGTTTAATAACATTCAAAATAAAGAACAATTTGCCGAAAAAATTTCAAACCAAATTGAAGCAAGCAAAAGTGAACTACTGCGAGAATTTAATAATCCAAAACTATTGGATTCATTGCACTTAACTGAAGAAAATTTCCCGACCATCTTTTTGTCGAATACGTACGAATTTTATTGGAATACAACGGCATCGGAATTTATTGCACGCATGCTGAAAGAATATACTAAATTTTGGAACGATGATAGAAGAGAAAAAGCCGATGAAATAGGCTTATCACCAACAGATGTAACTATACTTGCATCTATCATACAAAAAGAAAGTTCTAAGTACGACGAATACCCAACAATTGCCGGTGTATATTTAAATAGGCTGAAAATAGATATGCCGTTACAAGCTGATCCAACCGTATTATTTGCATTAAAAAAATTAGGCGTAAGCAGAAGAGTATTACACGGTGATTTAAAAATTAAATCGCCCTACAACACGTATATAAATAAAGGATTACCACCCGGACCAATTTGTTTGCCGGAATTAAAAAGCATCGACGAAACATTAAATGCCGAAAACCATAATTATATTTATTTTTGTGCAAAAGAAGATTTTGCAGGATATCATAATTTTGCAGCAACTTGGGAACAACATCAAGTAAATGCGCGCAAATACCAACAAGCATTGAATGAAAGCAATATAAATAGATAATAATTTTGGCGTCATTAAAACATACCTCAGAAAAATACAAACGCTTAATCCGCTCAGAACGATTTCAGGATAAAATGAAACGTGTAACTATACCAGGATTTGAAGGCGTTCCGGTGTATGATGTGGTGCAATTATTTAAAGAAGAAGTAAAAAACGATGATTTATCTATCCGTGCATCTTCTATTTCTTTTTATTTTATTTTGGCATTATTGCCCAGTATTATCTTCTTCTTTTCTTTAATTCCTTACGTTCCAATCGAAAATTTTAGTGATAAAATTATGGTTGGATTACAAAGTATTTTACCTAAAGGTGCTTACATCATTCTTGAATCTACGATACGTGATATGGTGAGCAGACAACATGGTGGAATTTTATCCATCAACTTTTTCTTAGCTATGTTTGTTGCGTCCAACGGTGTTAATTCTATGATGAAAGCATTTGACAAAATGAATCAAACATTTAAGGAAAGAAATTGGTGGCAAAAAAGAATAGCTGCAATTCGCATTCTGGTTTTAGTCTGCACTCAAATTATTATTGCAGTTTTACTAATTATTAAAGGCAAAGAATTATTGGAATATATATTGCATTTATTGCAAACAAAAAACACCGTAACTTATATCATTTTAAGTATTGTAAAAGGTATACTTATTGTTTTTAGTTTCTTTAATATTATTGCATTGATTTATTACTTCGGACCATCTGTAAAGAAAAAATACAGGTACTTTTCCGCAGGCGCTACATTTGCTACATTGTTTTCAATTGTTATGACGTACGGATTCCAAATTTATGCATCGTACTTAAATAATTTCAACCGTTTATTTGGTTCATTAGGCATCATGGTTGTAATTATGATGTTGATTTATTTAAATGCCTTAGTATTATTATTTGGATTTGAATTAAATAACAGCATTGCCGTAAACAAAGCCTTACGCAATGAAAATTTAGATGCAGAAAATAAAATTAAAAATGAAGCTGAAACTTAATCTTCAAACCTTAAATGTTTGATGGTCGACGTTCTGTTCATTAATTGCTTTAAGGAATCAATGCCGATTTGTAAGTGTAATTCTACAAAGTTTTTTGTTACTTTTTGGTCGCTTTCATCAGTTTTTACGCCTTCCGGAATCATCGGTTGATCGGAAACTAAAAGTAAAGCACCTACCGGAATTTCATTGGCAAAAGCAACCGAGAATATTGTTGCTGTTTCCATATCAATTGCCATTGCCCGCAACGTACGTAAATATTCTTTAAATACTTCATCGTGTTCCCAAACACGTCTGTTGGTGGTATAAACGGTGCCGGTCCAATAATCTTGTTGATGTTCACGAATAGTAGTAGAAATGGCCTTTTGCAAGGCAAACGAAGGCAAGGCTGGTACTTCTGCCGGAAAGTAATCATTCGATGTTCCATCGCCTCTTATGGCGGCAATAGGCAAAATAAAATCACCGATTTCATTTTTCTTTTTCAAGCCACCACATTTACCTAAAAATAAAGCAGCTTGTGGTTTTATGGCAGATAATAAATCCATCACGGTAGCCGCTAATGGACTTCCCATACCAAAGTTGATAATTGTAATGTTATTGGCAGTGGCACTCGGCATTGGCTTATCCATACCCACCACTTCTACCTTATTCCATTCTGCGAAAAGCTGAATATATTTAGAAAAATTAGTAAGTATAATATACTCACCAAATTCATGCAATTCTCTTCCGGTATATCTTGGTAGCCAATTTTTTACAATCTCATCTTTACTTTTCATGCATGGAATTTATTAATACATAATATTTTTCTTACTTAAATCAAAGTTGACAGGCAATATCACCATGTCTTTTTTGTTCGCACCATTTTGGGAAGCAGGTGTCCATTTTGGCATTGTTTTTACTAATCGTAACGCTTCATTATCTAATACTAATTTAGACGATTTCACGACACGAATATTGCTGATACTTCCATCTTCATTTACAGTAAAACCAATTAAAGTAGTGCCTGCCCATTTTTGTTTTTGTGCCTCTTCCGGATATTTTAAATTGTTGTCTAAGTATTTTGCTAATGCTGTATTTCCGCCCGGAAATTGTGCTTTTACTTCATCTTCCGGATTACCAAATAATTGAATACTAACAAAGAGTAACACCAATATTGAAGTCCATTTTTTCATCTTATTACATTTTAAATTTTTTAAAAGAGATAACAAGTAAAAATAAACGTTAGCAATAATTGCATCATTTACAAGATATCCATACTTGTGCATAACCACTTGAATAATAGGATTTCAATACAATGAATTAAAAGTAAAAATACTGTAATACATTAAGGGAAAACACCCATTTTCAAATACGTGATTCCAATTTTTTCTAATGCATCTACATAAGCAGCCGTGCGCAAGCTGTTCATTTTTTTATGCTTTTTAAATATATCGCGTACATTCTCGTATGAATTCACCATGGTATCTTCTAAACCGGAACGAACAATATCCAATTCATCGGCACCACGCAAGGTTTCTCGTTCTTGTTTAGAAATTCTTCGACCGGTATTGGTTTCAATTAAATCAATGATTTTATTGTACGAATCATCTTGATGACGATGATCTAAACGTCCAAAGCTCACATGTGATAAATTTTTCAACCACTCAAAGTAAGAAACAGTAACACCTCCGGCATTTAAATACATATCCGGAATAATCATAATTCCTTTTTTAAGTAATATTTCTTCTGCATTGGGTGTTATTGGACCATTGGCACCTTCACCAATTATTTTTGCTTTTATTTTTGGTGCATTATCTTTTGTAATTTGATTTTCTAATGCGGCCGGAATTAAAATATCACAAGCATATTCCATCAACAAATTAGACTGTTTAATAAATTTTGCTTTCGGATAATTTCGAATGGTATTGTTTTCTATCTGATATTTTTTTAGGTCTTCTACATCTATTCCTTTTTCGTTGTATAAACCGCCTTCATACTCAGCAATTCCTACTATTTTAGCATCATTTTCTTGTAATACGCGGGCGGCATGATATCCAACATTTCCGAAACCTTGCACAATGACTGTTTTACCTTCTATGCCGGGCTCCAACCCTATTTTTTTCATATCATCCGCAAAGGAACACGCATATTTTAATCCGTAAAAAATACCACGTCCTGTAGCTTCTGTTCTGCCATGAACACCACCTTGTCCGATAGGTTTTCCGGTAACACAGGCATGTGCATTTATTTCTTGTTGATTGAATTGCATATACGTATCTACAATCCAACTCATTTCACGTTCGCCGGTACCATAATCCGGAGCCGGCACATCTAACGATGGTCCGATAAATCCTTTTTTGATTAACTCAAACGTATATCGTCTGGTGATGCGTTCTAATTCATCAACGGTATATTCTTTCGGATTAATTTTAATACCACCTTTAGCACCACCAAAAGGAACATTCACCACTGCACATTTATAGGTCATTAATGCTGCCAATGCCATTACTTCATCTTGATCAACCATATCACTATATCGGATACCACCTTTTGTGGGCATTCTATGATGCGAATGTTGCACGCGATAGGCTTCTATCACGCGAATTTCATCTTTAATTTTTACAGGAAAATTAATCCGATAAACGGCATTACATGCTTTAATTTGGTGCAATAAACCTTTAGAAAATTTAGTGTAACCAGCTGCTTGGTCGACGTAGGTTTGAACGTTTTGGAAAAATTTAATTTGCTCACTCATAACATAATTATTTTCGGTTAATGATGTGAGAAATGAGCAAAAAAGAATGGAAAATAAAATCAACTATTTTCTCATTTCGCACATCTATAAATCTTGTTCGAGTTTCTTAATTTTTCTTTCTAAATAGAAAAGAAAACTAAAAATGCCCAACAAAATAATCGATGCTACGACAATCACTGTGTTTATTTTACCGTCGTTGTTCAAGTTTTCTGCTAACGATGTTTGTTGTGCACTTAACGTTTTAGAAACACTTGCGAAAAGTAAAATTAAAATTCCATTTTTCATATACATTCCATTAAATAAATTTCTATAATACCAATTTCTGTGTAGAATTATGGTTTTTCCACTAAATCCAAACCATGTTTTTTTCTAAATATTTTCTCTATTCGGATAATTAAAGTAGCTATCCAAACAGACAGCAAAATCCAACCTATTACAGCAGGATAAAACACCATTCTCAACGAGCTATCTAAATCATACGAGTTAAATCCAGGATTTCCGCCATTTCCCGGATGCAAAGAGGAATTGCTAATACGTGGAATGACATTAATTAAGACCATAAACATGGCAAACGCAAATACAGAATAAACGGCCGCAAAGCGTGCTTTCTTTTCTTCATCATCAAATGAACCACGCAAAATAAAATACGCCGCATACACTAATAACGCAGCCGCAGCACCATTTAATTTTACTTCTGCGAAAACCCACCAAGCACCCCAAGTTGCTCTTGCCCAAACAGAACCGGTTAAAATACCTAACATGCCAAAAACAAAGCCCACTTTTGCAAATGCGTTGGCTTTGATGTCATAATCTATTTTTGATTTACTTAGATACAAAATACTAAACACCATGGAAGTGCACATCATTGCCATCATGGAGAACCACATTGGAACATGAAAATATAAATTACGGATAGATTGTTCTAAAATATCTAATGCGGGAACATTGCCTTTGAAACCCATAAATACGGTATATAACAACAAAACAATGCAAAGATATTTCCACCAATTTTTCATACTCATCAAACAAAAAAATTATAAATAAAGATGTAGGCAAATTTCGACAACAAAATTAATCTTTCCAAATATACGGAAACAATACGACTGATAGAATGATTGTTATCATATCCAACAATGCAATGGCTCCTAAATGCATATAAATATCTTTTTGTTGTATTGCAAAATTAGATAGTTCACTCATTTTCACGATGAGCAATAACAATGGTAAAATAATGGGAAAGCCCAAAATAGCTAACAAAACAAAATTTTGTGTGCGTGCCGTTATGGAAGACAAAAGAGTAAACAAGTTGGAAAAACCAATAGAACCTAATATAATGGTACACATAAACCATCCAGCATCTTCTACACTCTCATTAAAAAATAAAAATAAAAAAGCATAAATCACTAATACCAAAACGGTTATCAATAAGGCATTGTATACTACTTTTGATAAAATAATTTCAGTAGGTGTGGCAATTGTTCTTAAATAATAAAATTGCTCATTAGCATCTTTGGTAAATGATTTGGAAACGGCATTTACTGTAGTAAACAAAGCAATTATCCAAAACAGTGCAATCCAAACCGGAATTGTAATGTGACCTTGAAAAACTAAATAAATTAAGAAGGTGGTGCCAATGACATAAATAAAAATGGTGCCCAATGCCGTTTTTTGTCGCCATTCCAGCTCTATTTCTTTCTTTATAAGTTGTAAAATGTTTTTTAGCACGAAAATTGTATTATTACAAAAATACATTATTTTGCTAAAGATATTTGCTACTATCTAAGTGATATTTGTATTATTATAACTAAAACACACCATGAGATTTTATTTTACCTTTCTACTTATATTTTTGGCAAGTTATCCAACCTTTGCATCGCTAAAAAAGAAGAAAAAGAAAGATGCAATTGCAACTATTCCATCAAAATTATACAAACAAGATTCTGTTTTCAGAAAAGTAATCCCATTTGATATAGCAGATAAAATCAGTGTCAAAAAAAACAAAGCAGTAGATGGCATTCTTTGGTTTGCTAAAAAACAATTGGGAACACCATATAAATATGCATCTGCTGACCCTAAAAATGGTGGCTTGGATTGCTCGGGTTTTTTGTATTATGTTTTCGGGCATTTTGACATTAAAGTACCACGGTCTTCCAAAGATTATATGGATTACGGAAAATCTGTAACACAAAACAATATTCAAAAAGGCGATATTTTGGTATTCACCGGTTCGGATGCTTCTAAAAAAATAGGCGGACATGTAGGCATTGTTCTGGAAAACGACAACGGCAATATTTCGTTTATTCATGGTGCTTCCGGAAAAGGAAAAGGCGTTACAATTTCTAATTTGTCGGAATCTTACTATCAACAACGTTTCTTAAAAGCAGTACGAATCATAAAATAATTTTATTCATTCCTTAAACTGCTATATTACGTATGCATATTAGTGTATCATATTAAAATTGTATTTTTACACACTTATAAATAAAGCTACATGAAAAAAATATTGGTTGCCAATCGTGGAGAAATAGCATTGCGTGTAATGCGAACATGTAAACAAATGGGCATTTCAACTGTTGCTATCTATTCAGAAGCAGATAGGAATTCGCCACATGTTCGTTTTGCTGATGAAGCAGTTTGCGTGGGTCCGGCACCATCTAAAGAATCGTATTTAAAAATTGATACCATAATTGATGTTTGTAAAAAATTACAAGTTGATGGTGTTCATCCGGGTTATGGTTTCTTAAGTGAAAATGCTGCTTTTGCCAAAGCTTGTCAAGAAAACGGAATTACTTTCATTGGTCCAAGTGTAGAAGCAATTGAAGTGATGGGCAGCAAATTAGCCGCCAAACAAGCGGTTTCCAAATTTGATGTGCCTTTAGTTCCCGGAACAGACCAACCCATTTCTGATGTTGGTGAAGCAAAAAAATTAGCCGAAAAAATTGGATTTCCTATTTTAATAAAAGCCAGTGCCGGCGGTGGTGGAAAAGGAATGCGTATTGTAAATAATACGGAAGAGTTTGAAGAACAAATGAAACTTGCCGTTTCGGAAGCAACATCTGCATTTGGAGACGGAAGTGTTTTCATAGAAAAATTTGTCACTTCACCTCGCCACATTGAAATACAAGTATTAGGCGATAGCCACGGAAACATTGTGTATTTATTTGAACGCGATTGCTCTGTACAACGCAGACATCAAAAAGTGGTAGAAGAAGCACCGAGTGCCGTATTAACGCCGGAACTTCGTAAACAAATGGGTGAAGCTGCTGTACAAGTAGCCAAATCGGTGAACTATCTTGGAGCAGGAACAGTTGAATTTATTGTAAATGCCAATTTAGATTTTTATTTCTTAGAAATGAATACGCGTTTGCAAGTGGAACATCCGGTTACGGAAATGGTGACAGGCATCGACTTAGTGCAAGAACAAATAAAAATTGCTCGTGGTGAAAAAATCTCCTTTAATCAAGAAGATTTGAAATTAAATGGACACGCTATTGAACTGCGTGTGTATGCAGAAGATCCGGAAAATAATTTCTTACCGGACATCGGAAAATTGGAAACGTATATAACACCAAAAGGTGAAGGCATTCGTGTGGATGATGGTTTTGATGAAGGCATGGATATTCCGATTTATTACGACCCAATGATTGCAAAATTAATTGCACATGGAAACAATCGTCAAGATGCTATCCAAAAATTACTAAAAGCGATTCGAGATTATAAAATAGAAGGTGTAAAAACCACCTTGCCATTTGGCTCTTTTGTACTTAACCATGCGGCATTTACCACCGGAAATTTTGATACTAAATTTGTAGAAAATTATTTTCATCCGGAAAAAATAAATCAAGATGAACTTACGTTAGCCAGTGTGCTTGTTGCCAAATTGATGCATGAAAATAAATCCGCATTTCACGTAGAAGAAGTTGGAAATTTAGCACAAACATCCAATTGGAATTCCAGAAAATAACGAACTAATTTCATTATTTTTTTTTAGGTAGATAAAATGAAGAACGTACAATATCCATTACATTTTACATTCAAAATCAGTACATTTTCCAATGATTTTATTGCAAGAGATGCTAATGGAATTATGGTTGCGTATGTAAAACAAAAGATGTTTAAATTCATTGAAGACATTAATGTTTACAATGATGACATAACAAAAAATATAGCTTATAATATAAAAGCGGATCGTTGGTTAGATTTTTCGGCAGCATACAATTTCACTAATCATTTGGGAATATATATCGGTAAAGTTGCTCGTAAAGGTTGGGCTTCTCTTTGGAAAGCACGTTATGAAATTTATGATGAAAACAACCAACCGGATTTACATATACAAGAAGAAAATGGTTGGATAAAAGTATTGGATGCTTTATTGTGCGAAATTCCATTATTAGGTATTATTTCAGGTTATTTTTTTCATCCATCGTATTTGGTTACACGACCGGATGGAACTAAAATTGCTCGACTAAAAAAAGAAGCTTCTTTTTGGGGCAGAAAGTTTTCTATCAACACCTTAAATAAATTTGAAAACGGCGAAGAAGAACGATTAATTCTTGGATTAATGATGATGATCTTATTAGAAAGACGCAGAGGATAATTATAGCACATCCAGCACTTTTTGCATATCTAAATCCAACATGCATTTAAAATGTCCTTTCGGACAATTATCTAATCCATGTTTATGGCAAGGACGGCAATTAAGTGTTGTATTTTCAATCATCGTCCAATTAGAATTTGACATATATGGCGTAAAACCTAAACGCTTTTCTGTACCTCCAAAAATAGCAATCGTTCTTTTGTTAAATGCGGCTGCAATGTGCATCATTCCGGTATCCGGTGTAATCACAAACTTTGCTTTTCGCAAAATAGAAGCAGATTGGTTGATAGAAAAATTACCACATGCATTAAATATTTTAAACGAATCTATCGCGGATAATTGTACGCCTTTATAAGCATCTTCTAAACCACCTAACAAAATAATTGGAATAGATATTTGGCGACATAATATCTCTAATTTTTCCATCGGAATTTGTTTGGTAAAATGCTTCGCTCCTATCACTATTACACAAAAACCTGCGATATGCGTAAAGGGCAATTTATCAAATCCAACTTCCTCTTTTTCC
Organism: uncultured Chitinophagales bacterium; assembly: GCA_964507125.1. Classification (GTDB taxonomy): domain Bacteria; phylum Bacteroidota; class Bacteroidia; order Chitinophagales; family JADIYW01; genus JADJSS01. The sequence continues at coordinate 79,325 of CAZDOT010000006.1, forward strand.
GGAATAAAATAATCCAATCCTTTTCCATCATTTATCACATTTAATTTTTTCACTGCGGAAAAGTATCGGTCAACCGCATGACTTTTTAAAATATCTATTTTAAACTTTATCCATAAAAAACGAGCCCATCGCTGTTTGTTATACCGATATGTTTTCGTTTTTAAAAATGTACAAAGTTGACGAGAGCGAATATTGTCGTGCAAATCAATCACCACATCATATTGTTCATTTTTCAAGTCTGTTTTTACTTCAGCAATATCCATTTCTATAGCATACACTTTGGAAATATTTGGATTGTAAGCAACTATTTCTTGATAAGATTTTTTGGTGATAAAATGAATTTCTGCATTGGCTATTTGTTGTTTTAAACAACGAATAATCGGACTTGTCAGCACGATATCACCAATGGAAGAAAATCGAATTATAAGTATTTTCAAAATGAACTATTAAAATAGAAATGAAAATTATTCAGTCAAATCCAAGAAATTATTTTTCTCGTGTACATATTCATCAATGCCAAATTGAACACCATTTTTCACATATTCAAATGGAAGTGTTTTGACAATTTTCCCGGGAACACCTAACACCATGCTTCCATCCGGAACAATCATATTTTCAGTTACTAATGCATTAGCACCAATCACACAGCCATTTCCAATTTTAGCACCATTTAAAATAGTAGCACGCATACCTATTAAATTAAAATTACCAATGGTAGCACCGTGCACAATGGCGCCATGACCTATTATATTATCTTCACCAATGATAGTTGGTTTATTAACGTCAACATGCACAATAACACCTTCTTGCAAGTTGGTGCGTTTGCCTACTACAATCTTGTCGAGGTCCGCACGTAAGGTAGCACCAAACCAAATAGAAACATCGTCGTGCAATTCCACTTTCCCTAACACACGCGCTGTATCTGCAATAAACACATTTTGGTGTTTAATCACTTCATTTTCTAATTTTTGTTGATATTTACTCACGCAATAAATATAAAAAATAAATCTTGATTTGTATTTTTAAACATGAGAAATATAATTTTACTATGCAGCTTGTTTTTAAGCATTTTCAACATCAAAGCCCAAGAAACTCCTGAAGCAGAAGCCACCACCGTAACCAATGAAGTTTTCCATTTTGCTAGCACTCGTCCCTCTTTTGCAGAAGGTGCTTTGTTAGTTCCTGCTGGGAAAGCACAAGTAGAAATTGGAACCGATTACAGATATTTCAAAGGCAATGCACACGAAATCACACATCCTACATTTTATTTAAAATATGGCATCAGCAAATATTTTGAATTTAGAATTAATGGCGATGCTACAACGTACACTTCCAGCGCTGGAACACAAACCGGATTGCATCCATTATTTATTGGAATGAAATTAAAAATGATTGATGCTAAACGCTACGCTCCGGGCTCTTCATTTATTGGTGGTTTGAGTGTAAACTATGTATCTACTAAAAATTTCAGAACTAAATTTGTTGCACCCTATTTCAAAATAACATTGGAACAATTTTTACCAAAAAATGTAGGGTTAGTTTATAACTATGGTTTAATTTGGAATGGTGAAGATGCTAAACCAACTTACCAAGTAGCATTGGCAACTTCCTATACCACATTATTTAAATCAACACCGGAAAAACAAAAACAACTTAAATATTTCTTTGAATTGTATGCTTTGTATCCACACGGAGAAAAATTTGATTTAAGAATTAACAATGGACTTGCATTCTTATTCAATCGTTTTATACAATTTGATTTTTCAATTGGTGCCGGTGTATTAAAAAATTCACCACGTGTAGTGAGTAGCTTAGGACTTACTGTTCGCTTCCCTAAAAAAGACAAGAAAAAAGAGTAACTCGTCATAGAAAGTTGCACTATTCATATTTATGAGTTAGCACCAATTGAAAAACGACACCGAAACAGACTATTTTTGACGAGAATGAAGTATAAAAACATTAGAGAAGAAGAACTAAAAAATAAGGTCGGTGTGGACTGGTTTAAAACATTCGACACGACCGAAATTATAGGCAACATTGACTTTTCAGTTTTCCCTAAACAAGCCAACATTTTCGGACGAACTCCGCTACTTTGGGCAGAAGCAAAGACGGGCAATTATGATGTGCCTACAATGTTTGTGCAACTTATTTTAACAATTGGAAAAGCACGAACATTTGACAAAACATTACCACCTGCATTTTTGGGAGCTTTTGACTTTAAAAAAATTGCATTTGTTACTTACATTAGCGTTCAAGACATTTTCTATTTAAACGACTTTAATTGGAATGTAACACCAAGCAACCACGACACAAAAGAATTTAAGCTAATCAAAGAAAGAGTTGAAACCAATCTTAAACAGAATAGCTATGTTTTTGACTACGAGAAGGATGAGAAAGAATTAAAACATTTTATTGCCAATAACATTGCCAAAGCAACAGAAACAAGCAAAATAAAAATTGATAAAAATAATTTCATTCCTATTTACTTGCGTTGGCTTGACATTGTGAAACCTATCATTGATGTAAATTGGGAAGAACTAAAAAAGGCAAACATTTTAGACAGCGATTTTTATTTGGCAGATTTGTTTGTGGACGACAGAGATACCCAACAAATTTCGGATGATGCTACCATTCGTGAAAACTTGTTTGTGATTTTCCAAAATCAAGGTTACAAAATTGCAAAAGAGAACATCAAGCAAATGTTTGATGCAACCATCAATATTAAAGTAAAAGAAATTTATCAGCATTTTTGGAAACGATACAAACGTCCACCAATCAAGGAATTTCAAGATTACATAATTGAACGTAGAGATTTACTGGTTCCTCAAGACATCAGAGAACGAAAAGGAGCATTTTTCACACCACGAATTTGGGTTGAACTTTCACAAAAGTATTTGGCTGACTATTTGGGCGAAGATTGGCAAGACGAATATTACATTTGGGATTGTGCCGCAGGAACTGGAAATCTTTTAGCGGGCTTAACAAATAAGTACAACATTTATGCAAGCACTTTAGACCAAGCAGATGTTAATGTTATACACGAACGTATTCAACACGGTGCAAACCTTTTGGAAAGCCATGTTTTTCAATTTGATTTTTTAAATGATGATTTTTCCAAACTGCCACAAAGCTTGCAAGACATTATTAATGATGAAAACAAACGCAAAAAGTTAGTCGTTTACATCAATCCGCCTTATGCGGAGGCGGGAACTGGACAAGGAAAACTAAGTAAAGCTGGTGTCGCTCTAAATCATAAAACAAAAGAAAAATACACAAAAGAATTAGGCAAAGCAACAAACGAACTTTTCGCTCAATTTCTAATTAGAATTTATTGCGAAATTCCTAACAGCAAGATTGCAAATTTTTCAACTTTGAAAAATTTGCAATCTTCAAACTTCCAGAATTTCAGAAATATCTATCGAGCGAAGCTCGAAAATTTTTTTATAACACCAGCAAATACTTTTGATAATGTGAAAGGTGAGTTTCCAATTGGTTTTTTCATTTGGAATACTGAAATAATAGAACACTTTAATCGAATTTTAGCTGATGTTTATGATAAAAAAGGCGACTTTATAGGACAAAAATCTATTTATTCTTATGATGAGATTAAAAAAGGTAAAATAAACGATTGGCTAAGATGTTACTACGATAAAAAAAATGATTTTATTGGAATTATGCATAATAACAAAACTGATTTCCAACACAATAATCAAGTTGTTATAACCTCGGACGATAATAAAGACCACACAACACCAATCACAAAAAACAATTTGATTGAAATGTCAATCTATAATACAGTTAGAAAAGTAATTCCAGCCACGTGGCTCAATGACCGTGACCAATTTTTATACCCAAATGATGGTTGGCAAACAGACCAAGAATTTCAAAATGATTGCTTGGCTTATACTCTTTTCAGCAATTCTAATAACATTCAATCAAAATTTGGTGTAAATCATTGGATACCTTTTACCGAGCAAGAAGTAAACGCAAAAGAAAAGTTTGATAGTCATTTTATGACCGATTTTATAAATGGAAAAATAAAAATCGAAAACGAAAGCAATCTATTTGGTACTTCAGAAAATCAGTCTGTAAAACGTGAATTTTCACCCGAAGCAACAGACGTTTTTAATGCAGGTCGTGAACTTTGGACATACTATCACCAACAAAAGGACATCAATGTAAATGCAAGTTTGTATGACATACGTGAATACTTTCAAGGACGCAATGAAAAAGGAAGAATGAACTCACGAAGCGACAACGAAACATACACAAAATTAATAGCTGACCTGCGTGATAAATTAGATTTACTTGCGGACAAAATAAAGCCAAAAATTTACGAATACGAATTTTTAAAACAATGACGAGAAAAGAACAACTGGTGCTAACATCAGCTTGGCAAAAATGGCAGGGAACTGCTTCGGTTTAAAGTTTTTCATTAACTTTGAACTTCGTGCTTAGATTGGAGATTTGTGCTAAAAGTGCCGTCTTTGCCAAGCTGAAAACGGTAGCGTATAATTATCACTTTCAAGATAATGATGATTAGATTATTGGCTAAAAACTAAATAACATGAAAAAAATAATTTGGATATTAGGTTTAATGTTGTGCCTTTATTTTACAGCATGTACAGAACAAAAAAGCGATACCGAATTTCAACAATTAGCCGATGCCTATTTAGAAGATTATCTTCAATTTAGACCACAATATGGCGTGTATTTAGGCTTGCATCAATACGATGGAAAAATAGTAGATTACAGCAAAGCAACAATTGAAGCAGAACTTAATCGACTTAAAGAATATGATAAAAAATTTGCAGCAATAGATGCCAAAAAACTCAGCAAAACGGCCTATTTCGATTGGAAAATGCTTGTTTCATCTATCAAAAATGAGATTTTCCAAATAGAAGATATTGGTGCTTACACTAAAAATCCAATGACGTATTCCAATATTTTTGATTTGAATATTTACGTTAAAAGAAACTTTGCTCCATTAGAACAACAAGTAAAATCTATCATTGCCATAGAAGAAAAATTACCGGAAATTTATAAAAATGCCCAACAAAACCTACAAGATTCATTGGCATTACCACATATTCAATTAGCCATAGATATTGCAAAAGGAAACGCATCCTTTTTAGAAAATGATTTGGTAGTTGCATTAAAAGAACTTAAAGACACCACTTTATTTCATCAGTTTGAAAGAACCAACAAAAATGCCATCGCGGCATTAAATAATTATGCCACCTTTTTAGAAAAAGAAAAACTTCCAAAGGCCAATAATAAATATGCCATTGGTACAGCAAATTATCAAAAGATGTTGTTGTATGGTGAAGAAATCAACTTATCCGCCGACAAAATTTTAGCTATTGGATTAAGTGAATTACAAAAGGAACAAGCTGCTTTTGATGCTGCTGCCAAAATTATCAACGCAACTAAAAATCCGGTTGATGTATATAATGAAGTGCAAAAAGAACATCCAACAGCAGCAAATTTAATTCCGGATGCCAAGAAAAATTTAGAAGCAATACGACAATATGTTATCGATAGAAAATTAGTTACTATTCCATCGGAAGTACGCGTAAAAGTGGAAGAAACACCGATGTATGCACGTTCTACTACCACTGCCTCTATGGACACACCCGGACCATTTGAAGAAAAAGCAACAGAAGCCTATTACTATATCACGCCGGTTGATTTAAAATGGAATGCCAAACAACAAGAAGAATGGTTGGCATCTTTCAACTATTACACCACAGATGTGGTTTCCATTCACGAAGCATATCCCGGACACTACACACAGTTTTTACATTTGAACGCATCTAAAGCATCCAAAGTGCAAAAGATTTTAGGTAGCTACGCCTTTATAGAAGGTTGGGCACATTATACAGAAAAAATGGTGATTGACGATGGATTTAGCAATGGTGGCGATGCCATACAAGCCGCCAAATATCGCATTGCACAATCTGGTGATGCCTTGTTGCGCTTGTGTCGTTTATGTGTTTCAATAAAAATGCATTGTCATGGTATGCAAGTAGATGAAGCGACCAAATTTTTTATGGATAATTGGCATCAAGGTGAAGTGCCTTCACGACAAGAGGCTTTGCGTGGCACTTTTGATCCTGGATATTTATATTATACATTGGGAAAATTGCAAATCTTGAAACTGAAAGCAGATTATCAAAAACAAGAAGGTAAAAATTTCAATGTTCAAAAATTCCACGATGCCGTATTAGACAACGGCATGCCGCCTATTCGTTTACTTAGAGAAATACTATTGAAAGATGAAAAAAGTTGGAATGAGATTTTATAGTTCGTTATAAAATTTCTAATACTTTTTCCGGTGGACGCGCAATAATGGCCTTATCACCATTGATAACAATAGGTCGCTCAATTAAAATTGGATGTTCGTGCATCGCTTGAATCCATTCCGCATCGGATAGATTTTTACCTTTATACAATTCGATATAAACAGGCTCTTTCGTACGAATTAAATCGTGCGGTGCAATATTTAATTTTTTCAAAATCGTTTTTATTTCCTCAACCGATGGTGCTTGTTTTAGATATTCAATAGTTTCAAAAGGTTGTTGTTGTTCTTCCAATATACAAACAGCACCTCTGCTTTTTCCGCATCTGTTATTGTGATAAATTGTAATCATAGTAGCTAATTAAATTCCGGTGAAGTTAAATGGTGTAATGTTTTTCAATTCCATTTTTATTGCATCACTTACAGCTAATGCATCAATAAAAGCGTGAATTTCCTGCTCACCTATTTTAGTATTCGTACGAGTTAAATTCTTCAATGCTTCATACGGTTTATCAAATCCTTCTCTGCGTAATACTGTTTGTATCGCTTCGGCAACTACAATCCAATTATCTTCTAAATCTTGCTGAATTTTTGCTTCATTTACCAAAAGCTTATTCAAACCTTTGATGATAGAATCAAAAGCTATCATGGTATGAGCTAATGGAACACCGATATTTCTCAATACGGTTGAATCCGTTAAATCACGTTGCAATCTGCTAATAGGTAATTTTTCGGCTAAGTGCGTAAAAAGTGCATTGGCAATTCCTAAATTACCTTCGGCATTTTCAAAATCAATTGGGTTCACTTTATGTGGCATGGCACTGCTACCAATTTCACCTTCTTTAATTTTTTGTTTGAAGTATTCCATCGAAACATACGCCCAAATATCTCGACACAAATCAATCAATATAGTATTAATGCGAATATAATTATGAAATAAAGCAGCTAAATTATCATAGTGTTCAATTTGTGTAGTGGTTTGTGAGCGATGCAAACCCAACACATCATTCACAAAACGATTGCCAAATGTTCTCCAATCTTTTGTCGGATATGCAACATGATGAGCATTAAAATTTCCCGTAGCACCACCAAACTTAGAAGAGTATGGAATGTGATTAAAATAGGTAAATTGATATTCTAAGCGTTCCACAAAAACTTGAAATTCTTTTCCTAAACGTGTAGGTGAAGCCGGCTGTCCATGTGTTTTTGCCAACATGGAAATATGGGCGTACTCCTCTACTTTTTCTTGCAATAATTTAATCAACTCAAAAAAGGTAGATTCGAACACTGTGGTATAAAATTCTTTCAGCGACAATGGAATTGCTGTATTGTTAATATCTTGAGAAGTCAACCCAAAATGTATAAATTCCGACTTTTCTTTTAATGCAGCATCTTGAATATTTTCTTTAATAAAATATTCCACTGCTTTCACATCGTGATTGGTGGTCTTTTCAATTTCCTTTACTCTATTAGCGTGTTGCTCATTAAAGTTAATATACAAGCCACGCAGTTCATTTATTTGATTATCAGTTAAATTACCAATTTCACCCAACGTAGTTGACAATTCAATAAAATATTCTATTTCCACTCGGATTCTATATTTTATCAATGCATATTCTGAAAAATAATCACCTAATTTCGACACTTTTGAAGCATATCTTCCATCAATAGGTGACACCGAACGTAAACTACTCATTTTTTAATTTTTCCCAAAAATACAGATATTCAAGTAAAAGAATTTGAATTTTATAGTGAACAAAATGGAAAATTTAGTTTTATTTGCGATTCCGTAAAGCTTGATATCCATTTCTTTAATTCAAAATCATTGTTTTTTTTGAAGTGGATACGTGCAATTTTTTTATTGAGTGCTATATATAAATAGAATAAAATGGCAAAAAATTTATTGATAGTTGAGTCTCCGGCAAAAGCGAAAACGATTGAAAAAATCTTAGGGAAAGATTTTATGGTGAAATCGTGTTATGGACATATTCGGGATTTGGCGAAGAAAGAAATGGGCATCGACATTCAAAATAATTTCGAACCTACTTATATTATATCGGAAGATAAAGAACAAGTGGTAAAAGAACTTCAAAAATTAGCTAAAAACAACGAAGTTTGGTTGGCAACGGATGAGGACCGCGAAGGAGAAGCAATTTCATGGCATTTATGTGAAGTATTAAACTTAGACAAAAAAAATACCAAACGTATTGTTTTTAATGAGATTACAGCACCGGCAATAAAAAAAGCAGTTGCACAACCTCGAACATTAGATCACAATTTATTTTACGCACAACAAGCCCGTCGTATATTGGATAGAGTGGTAGGTTTTGAATTATCTCCTGTTTTATGGAAAAAATTAGGCAGAAGAACACTCTCTGCCGGAAGAGTACAATCCGTAGCTGTTCGATTAGTTGTAGAACGCGAACGCGAAATAAACAATTTTAATACAGAAAGTTTCTACAAAGTAGTTGCTTATTTTATATCTGAAAACAAACTTTTTAAAGCAGAATTATCCGATAAATTAAAAGATAAAAAAGCTGCTGCCGTATTTTTAGAAGAAGTAAAAAATGCACTTTTCAAAGTGGAAGATATTCAAGTAAAACCCACACAGAAAAGTCCGGCAGCTCCGTTCACCACATCAACATTACAACAAGAAGCTTCGAGAAAACTGGGATTTTCTGTTTCGCGTACAATGACGGTCGCACAAAAATTATACGAGAGCGGAAAGATAACTTATATGCGTACGGACTCGCCGAACTTATCCGACTTGGCATTAAACTCGATACAAGCATATATAAATAAAGAGTTTGGCAAAGAATTTTCTAATAGGAAACAATACGCTTCTAAAAATTCCAATGCACAAGAAGCACACGAAGCCATCCGACCAACGTATATTGAAAACACCAACGAAGGCATCAACCGCGATGAAGAACGATTGTATAATTTAATATGGAAACGCACCATTGCTTCGCAAATGAGCAATGCACGTTTGGAAAAAACAACAGCAAAAATTGATATTTCTACGCGCAAAGAAAAATTTATTGCGGAAGGAGAAGTTTTAAAGTTTGAAGGATTTTTAAAGGTATATTTAGAAGGAACAGACGACGAAGAAACAGAAGAAAGCGGTATGTTGCCGGCATTAAGTGTTGGACAAAATTTAGCATTCAAAAATATTGAAGCCAGACAACGATTTACACAAGCTCCGGCACGCTATACCGAAGCAAGTTTAATTAAAAAATTAGAAGAATTAGGCATTGGCCGACCCTCTACTTATGCACCAACAATTTCTACCATTCAAAATAGAGAATATGTGGTAAAAGGCGAAGCAGAAGGAAAACCGAGAGCCTATACCAAATTAGAATTAAATCAGAAAAAAGAAATAAATACAGAAACCTTATCCGAAAATACAGGCTCGGTAAAAGGCAAATTAATTCCAACAGATATCGGCAATTTAGTTACGGATTATTTGATGGATAATTTCACACGTGTGATGGATTATTCTTTCACGGCAGAAATGGAAAAAGACTTTGATGAGATTGCCGAAGGCAATAAAAATTGGTCGAAGATTTTAAAACAATTTTATGGTCCGTTTCATCAAGAAATTGAAGCATCTGCAGATACAGATTATGTTACCGGAGAACGTGTATTAGGTGTCGATGCAGAAACAGGAAAACAGGTTGTTGCGAAATTAGGAAGATATGGCCCGATGATACAAATTGGCACCATTGAAGATGAAGAAAAACCAAGATACGCAAAATTAAAAAGCACACAAAGCTTAGAAACCATTACGTTCGATGAAGCAATGGAATTATTTAAATTACCATTGACATTAGGAGAATATCAAGGATTGGAAGTATCCGTAAATATTGGTCGTTTCGGGCCTTACGTGAAATTCGGCGAACAATTTATTTCACTTCCAAAAGGTGAAGAACCAACGGAAGTAAGCTTGGAACGTGCCATTGAAGTCATCAAATCAAAACAAGAAGATGATGCACCTATTGCTACATACGAAGGCAAACCTATCACCAAAGGAAAAGGGCGTTTTGGTCCATTTATAAAATGGGATGGTTTGTTTATCAATATTCCGAGAGCTTATAATTTTGACACTATCAATGCCAAAGAATGTGCAGAATTGATAGAGAAAAAATTAGAGAAAGAAGCCAACCGTTACATCTTGCAATTTCCGGCAGAAAAAATTTCTGTGGAGAATGGCCGTTGGGGTCCGTACATCAAATTCAATAAAAAAATGTTGAAGTTGACAGGAAAAAAATACACCTCAGAAGAAGCTGCTTTATTGACTTTAGATGAAGTGAAAGCCATGATAGAATCGCAGGTTCCGAATGCATTTGCAAAAAAAGAAAAGAAAGCGGCTGCTCCCAAAAAAGCAGCTACTGCCACTAAGAAAAAAGCACCTGCAAAAGCACCTGCAAAAAAGAAATAATAAAACAATTTCGTTTCGCCATGAATCAAGATATGATAAAATATTACGAGGAACGGGCAACGGAATATGATTTAGTGTATCAAATTCCGGAAGAGCAACCGGATTTACAAAAAGCAACTAAAATTTTTCAAGAAATTGTAATTGGGAAAGCCGTTTTAGAAATTGCTTGCGGTACCGGATTTTGGACGGAAGTAATGGCACAAACTGCCCACAGCGTGTATGCAACCGATGTTAATCAACGTGTAATCCAAATTGCACAGCAGCGTCAAGTACACAAAAATATCGCTTATCATGTTTTAGATATGCATCAAATCCCAACGGATAAAAAATGGGATATTTTGTTTGGTGGTTTTATTTGGAGTCATCTATTAATACAAGAAATTCCCAACTTTTTACAACAACTATCATCCGTAATAAACCGTGATGGTGTGTTTGTTTTTATAGATAGTAAACAAAAAGAAAATTCCTTTCATCATGCTAAAAACATACATCGAAAAGATGCATTTGAAAATACATTTCAATGCAGAACATTATTGAACGGAACACAACACGAAGTGGTAAAAAACTTTCCTACAGAGGCATTTCTCATTGAGCAATTTTCAAAAATAGGATACGATATTCAAATTATACAGCTCGATTATTATTGGATCTTATCTTGCAAAAACAAATAAGCATTCTCTCCTATTTCTCACACAAATTGTTGTTTAAAATCAAAAAAAAAGTGGTATTACAAACTATCCACATCTTGCTACTAAAAAAAATTGTCAATTTTAAAATTTCCTTTTATATTGCATCAAGCACGTATGAGTAACGTATCAGAAAAAGAGTTTAAAGCATTGATTACTTTGTTAGATGACAATGATACTGAAGTATTCTCTCATGTTTCTGACAAGTTGATTTCATTAGGTGTTGATGGCATTCCGATGTTGGAATCAGCTTGGGAAACATCCGACAATCAAATCATCCAAACTCGCTTAGAAAATTTAATTAATAAGATACAATTCTCCAATGTAAAAGACCGACTCAATGCATGGATAAATGGCGGTGGCGTGGATTTATTAGAAGGTGCAATTTTGGTGTCAAAATTCCAATATCCGGAATTAGATGAATACAAAATAATTCAAAAAGTAAATAGCATCTCTAAAAATATTTGGATAGAACTCAACCCATCTTTAACGCCTTTAGAAGAAACACATGTATTAAACCATGTCTTTTTTCAATTGCATGGTTTCTTCGGTCAACAGACTCAACAACTCGATCCGGATTTAGGTTATATCAATAATATTTTAGAAACCAAAAAAGGAAATTCGCTTAGTTTAAGTATTTTATATCTCATCTTGGCACAAAAAAATGAGTTGCCAATTTATGGAATTAATTTGCCTTTCCATTTCATTATGGCATTTAGCAAAAAAGAATTAAACAGCGAAGAATTAACGGAAAACAATCAAGAAAACAATGTGCTTTTTTATATCAATCCGCTCAACAAAGGTGTTGCTTTTTCGCGCAGTGAAATTACACACTATTTAGAGCAGATGAAACTAAAACCAACAACACGCTTTTATTCGCCGTGTCATAATTTAGAAATCATCAAGATGTTGGTGTACAATCAACTTTCTTGTTATGACCAAAATGGCAATAAAGATAAAGCCAATCAACTCAAAGAATTATTTGATTTATTTGTAACAGAAGACGATAATCTGGATATAGATGAACTACTCAATGGCGATTAATTACGCCAATTTTTGTGCTGCATTGTTGAGCTTTAAATTGTATAACTGTCCTAAGCCTGCTAAAATTCCGCCTATTCCGCTGAGTAAATGATGCGAAGTGTGATTTAAATGAAATACGATTTTTAATAACGAAGCAGATACTAACAACATCAATCCTAAAAAGAAAATAAAAGCCGGAATTTTATTTTGATGATGCTCTTTATAACCATGTAAAATAGAAGAAGTTCCTAAAATAAAAACGCTGACGATAATGACGTATTCTACCCAATGATATTGCTCAAAAAAATAGCCAACACTTGGCAATAACACCAATAAAATAGGCGTTATTACACAATGAATGGTGCACAAAACTGATAAAAAAACGGTAATTTGCTCCGAATAATGTGTATGTTTGTGCGTATCTTTTTGTAATTTCATTTTTGCAATTCGGTTACAAATATACATAATTCTGCAACTAAATTGCATTAATTATTTTTTAATTATGAATCCGACGGAAATTATCTTAAAAAATCACCATTTACGCATAACGCAAATACGTTTAGATATTTTATGTTATTTTCAAAATGCGCAAACGGCTTTATCACATGCTGATTTAGAGCAATATTTTGAAAAGAAATTTGACCGTGTTACGATATATAGAACCTTAACTTCTTTTGTAGAAAATGGTTTATTGCATAAAATTCCGGATGATTCCGGAATTGCCAAATATGCCTTGTGCCAACACAAACACACCGCACATACACACGACGACAATCATATACATTTTAAATGTAAGAAATGCAATAAAATTGAATGTTTACATTCACTCGAAATACCAAAAATAACATTGCCACCACTTTATAAAATGGAAAACGCCAATTTATTAATTGAAGGAATTTGTGCCTTATGTAAATAATTCCAACCTAAATTATGTTGGTGAAATAGACAAAAAGATAGTTTACAAAAAAGAACCAGAAATATATAAACAAACGATAGAACGAAAAGACAAAAACTATCGGACCATATTGTATTGCTATATGTTTGGTATTTGCTTGATGTTTGCTTGTTTAACGTTAATGTATTATATCAGTCATTATTATGCAACACAAACAATGTTACAGCTCTCTCCTATTTTTTATGTCTCTACCTTTTTGGTAATAATCAGTAGTGTAAGTTTAGAATACACTATTTATATTTTTAAAAAAGCAAGGTATCTAGTCTATAAACGAGCCATTTATATTACTTTTCTTTTAGGCTTTTCTTTTTTGACATTACAAAGTATCGCTTGTTTTGAAATGTATCGTAATGGACAAAATTTTTCAAACAGTGCACCTTCTTATTTATATGTTTTGACAGCCTTGCATGCACTGCATTTATTAGGCTGTGTCCTATTCTTAAGTTTTTTCATTATAAAACATTATAACATTTTAAAAGAATATGCAACTTCTATTGTTTTTTTCAGCGATATCTTACCATAAAAAAAACTTCAATTATTATCTATCTTTGGCATTTCTTAGGATTTGTTTGGATATATTTAATTTTATTCTTCACCATCAATCAGTAATTTTATGTTTAATTTTTTTAAAAAGAAAAAAGAACTGAAAACTACGGATTATATTTTCCGTTCAGAAGAAGCTAAATATCAGAAATTAGTTACCAATGTACTTACACAAAAAAAGGTGCTCTTGTTGTATTATTTCGAAGATACCAAACAGCAACTCATCTCCATTTTGCAGCAAAACAATATTGCATTTTCTGAAATAGAAAGTGCTGCACCAATCATATATTTACTGCAAGCATCTACTTTATTAAACAAAATAAACATTTCTGATTATCACATTATTTTCGCGGAGCATCATCCATCATTCCAAATAGAAAATAATATCAAACAACATTTAGTAGAAACTTTATTACAAAACGAAGCTATTTTTTATACTTCGTTGGAAGATGTCTTGTTGCAAAAATTTGGCTCTGAAAGAATCATTGCAATTTTAGATAAAATGGGATTTAAAGAAGATGAAATTATAGAACATAAAATGATTTCGGATTCCATTATAAAAGTGCAACAAAAAATTGACAAGCAATTACAATATGCATCAGACACACGCATGCGTAAAGATTGGTTTGAAATCAACAAAATAGATTTGACTTAAAAAGGCAATTGCGAAATAAAATTTGACAATGCGTCGCGCCACAAAACAACCATAAACAGGATACCCCAAATTGCTCCAAAAAGATGAGCATCGTGGCCAATATTATCCATTCCTTTTTTGCTCATGTAATACGAATAAACTAAATACAACGGACCCAAAATATACGATGGAATGAAAAACGGAATTGGGAAAATCATGAGCTTTTGTGCCGGATAAATGATAATGCTCGCAAACAATATTGCCGACACCGCACCGGAAGCTCCCAATGCATTATAGCTTGGATTTTCTTTGTGTTTATTATATGCATACATGGAACTCATGATTAATGCTGAAACATACAAAAGAATATACAACCAACTTCCTAATCCTGGAAAAATAATATCCATCGAATTTTCGACCAAGCTGCCAAACAAATACAAAGCATACATATTAAAAAGCAAATGAAAAAAATCGGCATGTATTAATCCGGCTGTAAGGAAGCGATAATACTGTTTTCGGTTATGTATCACAAACGGATTGAAAATTAATTCGGACATCAAAACACGATTATTAAATGCCATAAAACTCACAATGCATGTAATGCCAATAATTATAAATGTAATCATACAATGGTACTAAAAGGTAAATATAAACGTATAAACAACGAATTATATATCTTGTTTAAACTAAAAATTATCCAATAAAAAACTTGTGATTATTTACTTTCTTTCTTTTTCTTATTGGCAGATGGCAACATCTTTTTCAACATAGAACCAGTTAAATTTTTTGCACCAGTTCTATTGAGAATTCTTGTATTGATAAATACCTGAGTTTTATTTATAAAACCCGGCACCACATACGCTTGCTTGCCAATATTATCTAATGCTGCTTTCACCACTGGCGGAGCTTCCATTAGCATCGGGCCGTCTTTTAAACCTCTAGTCATTTCTGATTTTGTCATGCCTGGACATAATGCCATCACATCCACATTTTTATCTTTAAACTCGAAATTCATACTTTCTGCCAACGATAAAATATACGCTTTTGTAGCTGCATAATGCGATAAATATGGATGTGCACTAAACGCACTTATACTCGATGTAAAAATGATACCGCCTTTTCCTTTACTGATGAATTGTTTTCCAAACTCATACGCCAAAATAAAAGGTGCTTTGGTATTTAATTGCAACATCTGCACATTGCGTTCCAAGCTACCGCGATAAAATTGTCCTTCACAATTCATTCCGGCATTATTCACTAATAAACCAACTTCTAAATCTTTTACGGCATCCAAAATATCGTGATGAAAACCATCTTTAGATAAATCCGCTTCTACGATTCGTGTTTGTACTTTATATTTTTCTGCTATGGTGTTAGCTACGCTTTCTAATAATTGTTTTCTGCGTGCAACCAACACAACATTTAAACCTTTTTCTGCAATTTGATGGGCAAACTCTACACCAATGCCGCTGGAAGCTCCGGTAATGATTGCCCAAGGGCCATATTTTTCTAAAAAAGAGGAATTCATGATTAATACATTTTAGATATGAAAAAATAAAAATATATGGATACTAAGTTACTCATTTTATAGGCAAAACATACTAAAACACCAATAATTAGCGTTTGTAAAAGATATGCACAAATAATAGGAGAATTTGATTTTTGGCAATATATTTGTGCCACTTAAAAAAAACAAAAAAATGAAAAGAAACAAACTATTTTTAATAGGTGCCGTTATGGTAGCACTTACTACATTTTTTTCAACAGGATGTACACCTGAAGAAACCACCTATGATGAAACCGGATATACGGGAACTTATGTTGGTTATCATCGTTTAATTGATAGCAGTGCTTTAAATCCTCTTTTAGGTGATATAGATTATTCTTTTTATGATACTTTAGTGGTTACAAACGGAACTTCAACTACTGATGGAAAAGTATATGCAAAAAGTGCTTACTTAGCCGGAAATACTATTGAGTTAGATATTTCTACTTCACCATCTCCAATAACACCTAAAGTAATAGGTACCATACAAGTAGATGCCACTACCTTAACAGATACTAAAATTGGCGCCGGAAGTACGGCCACTTGGGATGCTTCTAAAAATAATGTAGCTGTAAAAATTACAGCAGGTGCTACTTATGGTGTAATTGTATTGCCACCAAGTATTAAATTATGGGGTGATTTCGTTAAACTATAAACAACACATTAAAGTTTAGTAATATATAGTCACCTTTGGGTGGCTATTTTTTTTGATATTTCACAATAAATTAAATAAAAAATGAAAAAATAACGTAATTCTTTTCATTCTTAAACATTAAGCAATATATTTGAAAACATTTCGTAAACAACTAAAAAACAATTTTAAAATGAAAAAAACACTTTTAATGGTATTTGCGTTAGCAGCAGGTTTCGTTGCTA
>CAZDOT010000007.1:0-88104 GCA_964507125.1 uncultured Chitinophagales bacterium
AAGCTTTTTTTGAACTACAAGGCAATTTGATGTTCGTTCCTCACATCAACCGCTTCTAAAATCAACGCTAATGCTTATGGCCGCCCTTCGTTGATTTTAAAGCTATTGCTGTGTATTTCAAAAATCCAACTCTTCTGCGGACAGCACTTTTTTAGTAGAAAGTACTAAGATATTCTATTCATCTAGACTTTGTGCACTTTGCGTAATTACTTTGTGCACTTTGCGGTTAGATTTGAGATTCCCACTTTCGTGGGAATGACAGTATAGATGTTGGTCAGATGACTTATAGTCATCCGACCAATTATCAGAATAAAAAAAACTTTGTGTGCTTTGCTGTTAATTAAAAATGAGATTTCTAATTAAAATAGAATGCTATCTTTGAAAATATTCATGAAGTATATTGCAAATATAGATAGGTTTGCCATCTTTACCATGGTGGTCATTTTTTTGGCGTATGTTCTACCAATTAACAATGCCCATGTGCATCATATTGTAGATTGGATTAGCACCATTGGTATTTCCTTTATTTTCTTTTTTTATGGATTAAAATTAAGTCCGGATAAACTTAAAAAAGGACTTCGAAATTGGAAATTGCATATCTTAATTCAAGTGGCTACTTTTCTTATTTTTCCACTCCTAATACTTCCATTTTATTTTTGGGCAGATACACCACAAACCCAAATCTTTTGGTTGGCATTCCTATTTTTAGCCGCATTACCATCTACGGTATCGTCGTCAGTTGTTTTTGTGTCTATAGCAAAAGGTAATTTGCCGGCAGCCATTTTTAATGCCAGTATTTCCGGCTTAATCGGCATTGCTGTAACACCTTTATGGATGGGATTATTTATGACAAGCAACACCACACATTTTGATTTTAGTGCTATTTATTTAAAATTATTTTTGGAGATTTTATTACCGGTAGTGGTGGGTATTTTGCTACAAAGTCAATTGGGAAAATATGCATTACAATACAGTGCTTCTCTTACGATGTTTGATAAATCAGTTATCTTGTTAATTATTTATAAAAGTTTTTCGGATGCATTTTCTCAACATCTATTGGATGCAGTAAGCTTTAAAATATTGGTGTGTATTGTTATAGCCGTATTATTATTGTTTTTTGGAATGTATGCAATAACCGGACTGCTGTCCACTTTTTTTTCATTCGATAGAGAAGATAAAATAACCGCACAATTTTGTGGCACTAAAAAATCATTAGTGCATGGAACCGTGTTTTCAAGTATCTTATTTCCAGCTACATTTCCTATTGGGATGCTTTTATTGCCGTTGATGTTGTTTCATAGCTTACAATTGTTTATTATAGGAATCATTGCTACTAAAAAATCAAAAGAGTTGTCGTAGTTTTATTTTGGAAGATTTTATGAATTACTCCAAAATTGTTTACATAAGATAGTTAACGACGAATAAACAAATAATTAGCTTTTGTACATTTCATAACACACTTTTACCACTAACTTTACTTCACTAAAACAACAGAGATGGCGAATAAAACAGACTTTTCAATTGTAATAACGGGAACTGGTTTTTCCGGAATTTGTGTCGGCATACAATTAAAAAAAGCAGGCTTTCATAATTTTAAAATAGTAGAAAAAGCCAGTGCTGCCGGCGGAACATGGCGTGATAATCACTATCCGGGTGCTGCGTGCGACGTGAAATCGAATTTGTATTCTTTTTCTTTTGAGCCAAATCCGAATTGGTCCAGAGAATATTCACCGCAAGCGGAGATATTGGAATACACGAAACACTGCATAACTAAATATGGTTTGGAAGAACATATTATCTATAATTGGGAAGTAAAATCTGCCAAATATTTTGAAGAAGATGGCATTTGGGAATTGACAAACCAACGCAAAGAAAAAATACGAGCTAATGCAGCTGTAATTGGCAATGGTCCATTGCATATTCCTAGCTTACCGGATATAGAAGGCATTAAAGATTTTAAAGGTGAAATTTTTCACTCTTCCAATTGGAACCACGATTATAATTTAAAAAATAAAAATGTTTGCGTAATTGGCACAGGTGCAAGTTCCATACAGTTTGTTCCGGAAATACAACCTAAAGTAAAAAACTTGTATTTAATGCAACGCACAGCACCGTGGGTATTGCCAAAACCGGATGGCAAATTCTCCAAAACACAGAGTGTATTGTTTGAACGTATTCCACTTGTGCAA
This sequence comes from uncultured Chitinophagales bacterium, assembly GCA_964507125.1. Classification (GTDB taxonomy): domain Bacteria; phylum Bacteroidota; class Bacteroidia; order Chitinophagales; family JADIYW01; genus JADJSS01. Next base: position 2,190 of record CAZDOT010000007.1, read on the forward strand.
CAACTCAATCGAAACTTTATATATTACCTCAACGAAGCTCAATTAATTGGGATGAAATATGACCAACGTATATTGAAATTAGGAGAGATGTTGGGTAAATGGCATATCAATAAATATGTGAAAAATCCGGAGTTACGAAAAAAATTAGTACCGAATTATAATTTAGGTTGTAAGCGTGTTTTATTGTCGAATAATTATTATCAAGCATTGGCACAAGACAATGTAGATGTGGTTACAGATGGCATCCAAAAATTCACTAAAGATAGCGTCGTTACTAAAGATGGTAAAACGAGAAAAATTGATGCCATAATTTTAGGTACAGGCTTTCATGTAGCAGATAGCTTCCAGTTTTATAATGTTCAAGGAAAAGACGGGATTCAATTAAAAGACGTGTTTTCAAAAGCACCACAAGCATATTATGGTACTTGCGTGCATCATTTCCCGAACTTGTTCTTTATGCTCGGACCGAACACCGGCTTAGGTCACAATTCAATGATTTATATGATTGAATCGCAAACTAATTATATTGTAGATGCAGTGAAAAAAATGACAAGTCAAGGTGTTAAATCCATAGAAGTACGTAAAGATATTCAGATAAAATTTAATGAAGAAATTCAGAAAAAATTGGAAGGCACAATTTGGTTGTCCGGCTGTAAAAGTTGGTACTTAAGTGCTGATGGCAAGAACTACACAGTTTGGCCAGGTTTCACTTTAGAGTTTAGAAATCGTACGAAAAACATTCAGCTAAAAGATTATATTTTAGAAAAAGGAAAAGTAAAAAAAGCGGAACCTGAATTGGTGTAAGCATTTATTAAATCCATATCAACGATGCACTACTCATAAGGTAGTGCATTTTTTTGTTGCTTATTTTTTGAAAGCTAAGCGTTTCTTTGCAAGCAGTGTCTCACATAGTGGACTCTGCGTATGTTATCTTCGCAAAGCCCTTTTCAAGAGACTCTGCTATGAAAAAATGTCTTCATCAATCATTTCTGTTTCTATCAGTGAGGACATCGACCGATAAGTGAAATTCTATCGAATTATTTTCACCACATATCTGTGATGTATGTTGAGTGTAAACCAAATAACAAAATAAATTGTTAGCACTAAAGATGGAATCAACATGGCATAAAACCAAGTATTGTAATTAAAATAATACAGGCTATTGAGTGCAATAACTGCTAATGTCAATCGGATATATTCGGCATATTTTACCCATGTTTTTTGTTCTAAAATGGCACTGCAAATAATAGTGGATAACATCAAAATAGAGAAAAATAAAATCGCATAAAATAAACTCAATTGCTCATAGTGATATAAAAATGATGTCAATCCGATGATGATAAAAATAAATTGTACTAAAACATACACATTTAAGTTGATGCTGGATGCGTTGGCATTGTATTTAGGTTTTTGGTAATCTACTTCCGGAATTGATAATTGTCCGCCAAAGGCATCCGGTCGCCAACCCGGTTTAGCAAATAATAATTTTATTTTGTCCTTAATAGAAAATAATTTGGCTTGTTGAAAGAGTGAAACATAATATGAAATATTAGCCCAAGCCGGATTCCAACTTTTTAATGACGTAGTGATGCCGTATGTTGGTTCTTCTAACTCTTCTTGGTATGTTCCAAATAAACGATCCCAAATAATAAACATGCCACCGTGATTCTTGTCTATATATAACGGGTTTACACCGTGATGTACTCGGTGATGCGATGGCGTATTAAAAATAAACTCAAACCATTTCGGCATTCTGTTAATCGCTTTGGTGTGTATCCAAAATTGAAAAAACGAATTGATGCTGGCACAGATACCTAACGTCAACACATCAATACCTAAAAAAGCAATCGGTAAGAAGAAGATAAATGCTAAAAAGCTATGTATCCACGATTGACGCAAGGCTACTGTAAGGTTGTATTCTTCACTTTGATGATGGACAACATGTGCACCCCAAAATAAATTTATTTCATGTCCATAGCGATGTGCCCAATAAAAACAAAAATCAAATAAAATGAGCGTTATAATATAAGCTGCCACACCTTTAATATGCACTATGGCAAAATGTTGCATCACCCAAACATACATGCCCAACATCACGCCGGTTGTTAATAGTTTAAACAATAAATGCCCGACGCCTATATTGAGGTTGGTTATAGCATCATTTAGTCTATAATATTCCGGATGTTTTTTTCGCGTAGCAAAAAATTCTATCAAAATAAAAATTAAGAAAATTGGGATGGCAATAACGGTGCTTAAGTGTTCCATTTATTATAATTTTAAAATTATTGTAATTTTACTTTTAATTCTAAGTACTTTGTATTAAAGTTAATCGATGTATAGTAGATAAACAATTGATAATGCATATTTTAACAACACTTTAAATATTGCACATGCGATTGATACAACGAATTACAGACTTTATTAAGCGATATATTATCGCCAATGCTACGAAATATAACTCTGTAGAAATTGTGGAGGCACGCACAAAACAAATCGGGTTGTTGTCCGTTCAATCCGAAACAGATCTTCGCATACGGAATACTTTCTTTCTTCCATTTACAATTTTATCTATTCACACAGAGTTGCTAAATGTAGATGGAATTAAAGTGGGAAAAATGGCATACGACACACCGATAAAAATTAAAGGAAAATCGGAAGCGATACTTACCACACAATCAGAAATTAGTATTATCACATCGCTATTCCAAGCTTTATCTAATTTACTATCGCATCCAATACGAATTAAAAGTGTGGGCATTGCTACTATTAAAATACTTTGGTTTACCGTAGAATTACCGGTGAACGATGATTTTGAAATTCAACCATCCAAAGTAAAAATTATTAAAGAAAAAACAGAAGAAGAAAAAGCATTGCAAGCACAGAAAGACAAGGAACGTGCAGCGCAACGCTTGATAAGAGAAAAGGAAAATGCGGAACAACGCTTGATAAAAGAGGCTGAAAAAAAGCAACGCGATAAGGAACGAAAAACGGAGAAAGACCAAAATAAACAAGAACGTGAACGGAAAAGTATGGAACGTCGTTCCAATAGGAAAGAGGCTATTTTAAAACGCAGACATAAAGAAAATTATATACCAAAAGAACTACGCCAAACGCAGCAAACTACCCAAGAAATAACACCACCTGAAGTGGAATTGCCAGCGGTAAATCAAGATAAAACCGTACTTGAAAATCCAACACTTCCTACAGAAGAAGTAAAAATGGACACAACAGAATCAGCCGTAACACCACCGGAAATTCCCAAACAAACTGATGTGGAAGATGAAGCGCCTACAATCTAAATTTTAAATAGTATTTAAAATAATTACAATTGCTTTTTACTTCATTGTAGTACGCAGTGGTGCTGTATTTATCTTTTAATTTTTTGAACAATGGTCGTGTTGTGCTGCTGTACAACGGCTTGTAATTGTCATACGTCCAACAATAAGTATTACTATTTTCACATTTATCAAAATATAAATCCAATTCACATTTAGCCGCTTGAAAAACTGCTTTTGCTTTCAATTCATTGTCTCCGGATTTATTTTCTGCCAATAAGAAATAATCATACGGTTTCTGTATTCTATTGGTATTGATGATGCCGGTGCCACTATTGTAATTATACGCACTTTTTAACACAACAGGCTGGGTGCTATACGTGTATAAATACGATAAATAATAATTATCCGGCTCGTAGTAAAATAAGTTGCGATAATAACCCCAATTGGAGGTATTGTAATAAAAATTACCCAAAACAAAATTAGCTTTTGCGGCGGCATCACCGTTGCCGTTTGCTATCGTTTTCAATTGTATTAATGCTTCCACAAGTTCTTGTTTGTTCATCGTCGCTTTTATAAAATTGAATGATTGATATGTTTTATCTGTAAATGCTTGCTGTAAAGTTTGATCAAAATAGGTTTGTACTGCACAACTAAAAATTCCGACGTTTATGTTGCTGTAACCATTGTACATACCATCTTTTTCTATGATACTTTCATTGCCTTGATCATCGTAGGTGTATTCGTGTTGCTTTAAAAAGTCAAGTTTTGCATCTACTTTTTTGTACCAAGTTAACGCCGTATTCAAATCATCTTTTTTAAAGTAATGCGTTCCTTTTAAATCGTATAATTCTTGCAACGGATTTTTGCTTTTTTCGTGTTTTAATGCAAGTTGTTTTTCAAACGGTGTTTTGTTTTCTTTTTTATAAAAATCTATCAAACTATTGATAATGTCGATGTTTAATGAAGTATATAAACCTGAAAAATCATTGTGACATAAAAATGCTTTTGCATACTCTTTTTGTAGCTTGTAATTGTGAGCTAAGATCTCATACACAAAGGCTGTTTCTTGTTCGTCTTTATTGCTTAGGTAATGAGTATTTATTTTGTTTTCAGCAATCGCATCAATTGTTTTCAAACTTCCGATATATGCACAAAACGAAGTTCTTTGTGCTTGTGCCATCACCTGTGCATCGTTGGATTGTATTTTATCGGCGATGCTTTTTGATTTGATATATTGACCGCTCAATAAATACAAATGCGCCAAATAAGCTTGCCAAAAATCTTTTCTTTTGATGTTGCTGTTTTTTACCAAACTCTCTGTAAATACTATTACTTTCTGCAAAAACAATTTTCCTTTTGCATCCATCAATGGAAAATTGGTATAAGGTTCATATTCATTCGGAATTATAAAAGCCGTATGTTCCATTTGCAGTACAGTACGGCACGCCATCAACTCTAAGTAAGCACTGTTGGGTGCAATGGCATAGATGTTTTTCATTTCAGATAAACCATTAGAAAATTTATTAAAACCACGCAATACATACAAGGCTGCTTTTTCTTCGCCCGTTTTACAGAGCGCTATAGATTTGTCAAAATTCATTTGATTGGAAATGCGAAAGCTGGCATAGCACGGAATTTTTCTGTCAGTTGTATGATGAAAAACACTGGCGAAATTAGCACCGGCTTCTGCGTATTTTTTTTGATTAAAAAGTGCACCGGCTTTTTGTTCCAAGGCATAGTAATACAACAATGTTTTTTGTTTTAATGGAACAACATACGTATTAAAATAGCGAACAGCATCGTCGTTAAAACCACCATAATGCGATAGGCGAACCAGCTGATAAGCAATGCGTAATTTAATATCTATATCTTTAGTAGCGGCATACAGTTCATTGCCCTCTTTTGCTGTTGACATAAATTGTGGCTTGGTCATTTTTTTTCTAATCGAGCCGTAATACCAATTATCATCGATGTTTTCTTCTGTTGCATTGGCAAATTGTTCGCATTTTTTGGCAAATACTAAATATCGCAACGCTTCAATTCCTTTTTCACTTAAATAAATTGATTTGCTTAATTTCAAACTCGCTCCTTGTAATGATTTTTTAGCAATTATGTTTTTTAATTCTTCCGCATTCGATTGATATACCAAATATTTTAAGTCTTTTATGCTGACTTGGTTATCGAAAAATTTTTTCCATTCGGCAATATTATAGTCGGTGCTATCTTTTTCCATGCCATCATCATCCCATCCGGCATCGCCATAAAATGTAACATCGTAGGTTAAGTAAAAAGGTGTTAAGGTTTTATCCGATACCATTTCTTGGTTGAATAAATTATAATAGGCTGCATCTTCTGAGTACCATGAACACGCTATGCTCGGAACATAATACGTTGCAATAAAAAGGAGAGATAGAAAATATTTTTTCATGTTTAAATGGCTTTTAAATCTTGTACAGAATAGTGTATCAAATTTGTGGAATCTATTTGAAAATAAAGGATATTTTTCCATTTATTTTTTAGTTTTTTTGAAATATTTTTCTGAGCGGATATTAATTCGTCCGTAGCAATACTTTCTGTTTTTATAGTAAAATCTTCATACAAATAATTTCCTTTTAGATAATGATCTTGCTTCACCAAATAGAAATTAGTTTTTAATTTTTGATATAAAGTAGTATCGCTTAATTCCGTTGCACGTATATCGTTGATGAGTCGTTTTTCGCCCAATGGATTTTCTACAATCGCCCAACTATAAATAGGCAAGGCAACATCTAGTTCTAATGGATATTTGTCTATTTGTTGGATGTAATTTTGTGCAATGGCATTGTCTAAAATGGAATTTCTATCTTTAAATTCCAATGGATTGGTGGTGGCATAATACATCAAAACACCTGTGTTTACAGGAGGAATGCCCGTTTGTTCTTTGTCTTTAATTTGATGCAAACGAATGGTAGCAGATATCTTTCCGTCAGTAAATTGTTGTTTCATCTTTTCTAAAAAATAGAAATAATTGTGTTTTGTGCTGTTGGTCCAATCGCAATCAAATTGTATTTCTTTCATTTTTTTATCAGAAATTGTTGGATAGATAAACGAGATCTTTCTCTGTATATTTTCAGCTAATTTTTCTATCGCTTTTTTGTTTAAAGTTTGAAATGTTTCGTTGGTAATAAATACCACCGGAATAATTTGTTGTTGTGTGTTTTTTTCTTGTACTTGCAAGGTGCCTACCGGCACTGCATTTCCATTTTGTATGCTTACATCAAAAAATCGAACGTATAATTTTTGCACGTCCAAACTGTCTAAATACTGCTGTTCAAAAGGAGATATGCGATAGTTCGTTTCCCAAAAATAAAAAGCAATATTTTTGTGTTGCTGACAAGCCATCAACCCCAAACAAGATATAAAAATACAAAGCCACTTTTTCATAAATACAATAACAAAAGTAGTATAAATCCGTATCCGCAAGTCTCTTGTTAAATAAAATATTCTTAATACCTTTGTTTTATGCACGAAGAAGTATTACGACAATTATTCCAATCTTATTTTAATGAAACTTGCGATACGATTATCCAATTGCCACAAGCCGGTTCGGATAGAATTTATTATAGATTGCAAAGCAAACAGCATGCCGCAATTGGCACGTACGGAAAAGATACCAAAGAGAATGAAACTTTTGTGCATCATACCAAGCATTTTCAACAAAAATTAATTGCCGTTCCTCAAGTATATTGCATTAGTGAAAACAAAACCTATTATCTACAACAAGATTTAGGTGATATTGCTTTGTATTCTATCATTAAACAACAAGGTATTTCGGAAGAGGTTGTTGCTTATTTGAAAGATGTTTTACAGCAATTAGCGTATTTACAAATTAGAGGTGCAGAACATTTTGACTTCAAAAATTGCTATCCGATTCAGGAGTTTAACAGAAGTTCGATGTTTTGGGATTTGAATTCTTTTAAATATTATTTTGCACGTATTGCAAGAGTGCATTTTAGCGAGGTAGCTTTAAACAGAGATTTTCATACATTGAGCGATTATTTAATGCAAGAACCCAACCAGTATTTTATGTTTCGCGATTGCCAATCGAGAAATGTGATGATATACGAAAATAAACCTTATTTTATCGACTATCAAGGCGGTCGCAAAGGTGCTTTGCAATACGATGTAGCTTCTTTGTTATGGCAAGCTGGTGCACGCATTCCATTTGATTTAAAGGATGAGTTGTTTGATTTTTATGTCAAGAAAGTAGCCTCCTTAATTACCATTGATAAAGATGATTTTAAAGAGCGATATTATGGCTTTGTGTTGATTCGGATGTTGCAAGTATTAGGTGCTTATGGATTTAGAGGTTTGATAGAACGTCGACCGCATTTTATAGAAAGTATCTTGCCGGCGTTGGAAAATGTGAAATGGTTTTTAGAAAATATCACATTAAAAATTAAACTTCCGGAACTTACCAATGTGTTGCAACAATTGATAGTTTCCGATATTTTTAAGGTAGAAAAAATAGATGCATCTAACAAAAAACTAAAAATTGACATCAACAGTTTTTCGTATAAAAGAGGCATTCCGGCTGATAATTCAGGTAATGGTGGTGGCTTTGTTTTTGATTGTAGAGGCTTGCACAATCCCGGAAGATACGAACCATATAAAGCATTAACCGGAAAAGATAAACCTGTGATAGATTTTTTAGAAACGCAAAGTCAGGTGAAAGAATTTCTGGAAGCGATATATAAGGTGATTGATATCAATATTCAAAATTATTTGGAACGAGATTTTGAGCATTTACAGATAAATTTTGGATGCACCGGCGGCCAGCATCGCAGTGTGTATTGCGCAGAACAAACGGCAAAATACGTTCAACAAAAGTACAATTTACAAGCCACGGTAAAGCATATTGAAAGAGAATTACAAGGTCAATTTATTTAAAAGTGGATTTGATTAAGACAAGATTTATGTTTAATTTGCTATATAATATTAGATAAATGAATATCACTGCATTAAAGAAAGAAGTAAAGAAGAATATAGACAAAGCAGATGAACGTGTTTTGCGGTTGGTTAATGCACTTTTGATAGCAGACCAAGAAAAAGATTGGTACGATGAATTACCGGAAGAAGTAAAGGCTGATTTAGAAATAAGTATGCATCAAGAAAGTGAAGGAAAATTAATGTCGCATCAATCTGTTTTAAAAAAGATAAAGCATGGCTTTTAGAATTGTCTGGACTGAAAAAGCTGTTGAATCTTATCGAAATAACATCAACTATCTACAAATTTATTGGTCTCCAAATACATTGGAGAAATTTATTGGTATTACAGATAAATGATTGAAAATGTTGGCTGATTTTCCTTTTGTTGCACCTGTTTCAACGAAAAGTAAACTGCTAAGAAGAATAGTAATTGTGAAGCAAATTACGTGTTTTTATTCAGTGAACGAATCAAATCATACCATTGTTATTCATTTGTTTTGGAATAACCATAAAAATCCAAAGAAACTAACATTCTAAAGCATTATCTTTCATCCGAAATTATCTAATTCATGAAAGCCATGATTTTTGCAGCCGGATTCGGCACACGTTTAAAACCACTTACAGATACTTGTCCCAAAGCATTAGTTCCTGTTGGCAATAAACCCATGTTGCAACATACTATCGAACATCTATTAAAACATGGCGTTACAGAAATTATTATCAATATTCATTATCTCGGTGAACAGATAATATCCTTCTTGGAACAGCATCATAACTTTGGAATTCGAATAGAAATTTCAGATGAGCGAGCGTGTATTTTAGAAACCGGCGGCGGCTTGCTAAAAGCTCAATCTTTTTTTGATGATAACCAACCTTTTTTGGTGTGTAATGCCGATGTGTTTACCAATATCAATTTGACAAGTTTTTATCAATATCATCTTACACAAAATGTCATTGCTACATTAGCCGTTCGCAAAAGAAAATCATCGCGTGTATTGTTGTTTGATGCTGAATATACTTTGCAAGGATGGCAAAATGTAAAAGACGAAACGGTTAAATTTCCTTCGGTTTTTTTAGATAGTACAGCACATTATTTTGATGCACAAAATCCCATTTTTAAGGAAGAAAAATTCGCAGTCATTAAAGAGGCAATTCCAATGGCATTTAGCGGTTATCAAATTCTTTCTCCGGAAATATTTAACCATAAAACACGCACCGGAATTTTCTCATTAGTAGAATGGTATATTGATATTTGTGCACAAAGTTCCATCGTTGCATACGAGCATACCAACGATGTTTGGGTTGACATCGGTTCACCCGAACAACTCCAAAAAGCGAATGAAATTTATCCTAAATTACTTAGCGAATAATTTGATATCTTAAATTCGCAAACATCGGTCTGTGGTCGGAAAGTGACATAGTATCACTGTCGTAAAATTTCGTATCATCTAATTGATAAGATAAGGCTGTAAAAGCTATTTTATCACTACTTCTGTAATAAATTTTGTCCACCACTTCACATGTTGCATTGGTTGCATTGGGTGTGCAATCCATCAAAGAAATGCCATTTTGCAAAGGTGTTACACCATTTCTAATTAATTCTATCCAAACATTTTTTAAACCTAAAGAATCTATCTTGCGAATATTATCTTCTACGCGTGTGTATCTGCAATTAAAATCGCCCATTAAAATAATGGCATTTCCATTGGAGTTGTTTTGCATGTAATCACAGAGTTGTTGTATGTTATCTCTGCGAGCTGCAAAATCATCGGTATCACTTCCGGCATTGCAATGTACGTTGTATAAGTCCACCATCACATCTTCTTCAAATCGCAATCTGCAAAAGGTGAAACCTTTAGGTGTTAGGCAATCTGTTCCATTACATTGATTCCATTTAATGCGTCTAAAATCTAAAGTTGGAATAGTAGAAACAGTATTTAAACCATCGCCTAACGAAACATCTGCAACGTATTTGCTTTTGTAAGGAAGTGTGATGTATTTATACAAAGAATCGTGATAGGCAAAATCTTCTTGAACATTCACAATGTCGTAAGCATTTAACAGCGGACTAATCAAGTGCATGTGTTTTTCCGGAAATTGGTCAGCATTGATGCCTTGTGGCAATCCGGCAACATTATAGGTGAGTAGTTTTAGTTCACCTTCGTTTGGCATGTTTCTATACGGCGATTTTTCGTCTGTTTTGCACGCAATCATCATAAAAAATGCAACAAATGGAAAAACATATTTCATCTAATCGGTTTATATAAAACTACAAATAAATATAGAATATTTAAACCCTATTTTTTAAATAAAACTATTCTGTATTTTTCGTTGCAATTGGTTTCAAATTGCCCGTCGATATAGAGCTTCTTTACTTTGGAACTGCGATAAATTTGTAGATTGTCGGCTTTGCCCATACACCATTCCAAACCTTTTGGCAAAAGATCGCTAAATACGAGTTCGGTTTGTGTAATATTAAATTGAAATGTATTGTAATTTATCTTGCCACTCACTTTGTATTTTGCGCGGTACACATCTTCTTGATATTGGTAATGAATCGTCATCTCGCCAACCAAATTGCCATCCGATTTATCATCCATCAAATACAAATTAACAGGCAAGCCATTCTTATTATACACATCTAAATAATTCGATAACAAACGACCTTTCCAATTGCCTTGCACATAAGGATTTCCGGCAAATGAAGTTGTTATAAACAAACAACAAATCGTCAATATGGAAACTACATTTCTAATGGTTTAGTCTGCTAATGCTTTGCGTAGCAAATTATTCATATCAACTTTTGAGCCAACTATTTTCTCTATTTCAGAAATGGCAATGCGGTCTTGCTGCATCGTGTCGCGTTCACGGATGGTAACGGTATTGTCTTCTAAAGTTTGATGATCAACAGTGATGCAATAAGGTGTGCCAATGGCATCCATTCTTCTATAACGCTTGCCGATGGAATCTTTTTCTTCGTAAAAAGTTCTACCTACAAATTTTAATGTATCAATAATTTCGCGTGCTTTTTCAGGTAAACCATCTTTTTTTACTAATGGTAACACCGCCACTTTTATCGGTGCTAATGCAGGCGGAATATTTAAAACGGTTCTTGTTTCTCCATTTTCTAAGGTTTCTTCTTTCAATGCATCGCTCAAAATTCGTAAGAACATTCTATCCAAGCCAATCGATGTTTCAATGACATACGGCACATAGTTTTGGTTGAGTTCCGAATCGAAATACTGCAGTTTTTTTCCGGAGTATTTTTGATGTTCCGATAAGTCGAAATCTGTTCTGGAATGGATACCTTCTAATTCTTTAAATCCGATTGGAAAGCGGAATTGAATGTCTTCGGCTGCATCGGCATAGTGAGCTAATTTTTCGTGTACATGGAAACGCAATTTTTCAGGTGCTGTGCCTAGTGCTAAATGCCATTTTAATCTTGTTTGTTTCCATTTGTCGAACCATTCTTTTTGTGATCCGGGACGAACAAAGAATTGCATTTCCATTTGTTCAAATTCGCGCATGCGGAAAATAAATTGTCGTGCAACAATTTCATTTCTAAAAGCTTTTCCAATTTGTGCAATCCCGAAAGGTACTTTCATACGTGCTGTTTTTTGCACGTTCAAAAAGTTGACAAAAATACCTTGTGCGGTTTCCGGTCGCAAATAAATAGTGTTTGATTCTTCACTTACTGAACCCAATTGCGTGTTGAACATCAAATTAAATTGACGCACATCTGTCCAGTTTTTTGTTCCGGAAACTTCGCACACAATTTCATATTCTTCAATAAGCTCTTTATAGCGTTTAAAGTCTGCTGCTTCGGCGGCTTGCTTATAAGCAGTTTCTAAAGCTACACCTTTAGCATAATCGCGAGATGCTTTGGCTTTTTCTTCTTCAGTAGCTTGAGATAGGTTTTTCTTGGCTAATTCTTTTTCGCCTTTTTCTTTGAGCTTATCGATTTTCTCTTCTAACAAAACATCGGCTCTATATCTTTTTTTAGAATCTTTATTATCGATTAATGGATCGGAAAAAGAATCAACGTGGCCGCTGGCTTTCCATGTGGTTGGATGCATAAAAATGGCGGCATCGATGCCAACAATATTTTCATTCATTTGCACCATACTTTTCCACCAATATTCTTTGATATGGTTTTTGAGTTCTGCACCAAACGGGCCGTAATCATACACAGCACCTAAGTTGTCGTAAATTTCACTCGACGGAAAAATAAATCCGTATTCTTTACAATGCGATACAATTTTCTGTAAATCTATTTCTGCCATAATGTGCAAAGATAATAATAGAATTAAGTTGAACACAAAAAGAAAAATATTTTTAGTGATGTTTGCTGATGAAAACAACTATCAAAGGCATATAAATTCCATATTTTAAAGCAAAAAGCTCAAAAATACCTTAAACCACGTATTGTATATGTCATAATTGGTATTTATTTTGATACATTATTTTAAATATCCATAATTATGAAATCACTCTTTTTTTCTTTCATTTTCTCTTTGATTGTATGTAACGTTTGGGCAGCCAATGATTTTTCCGTGAGTACACGTTATAAAAATTCAGTTGTATCAGCTTATTATACTTTCACAGAAGGTTCCGGCATAAATTATAAAACCCATACTCGATATGGTTTATACAACGAAGCAAAAAATGAATGGATACTTCCTATGAAATATCAATATGTTTGGATTTCTTCAGAAGAAGATATCTTTTATATAAAAGATACCTTAGGATATTGGGGAATGTATAACATCAAAACCAAAAATCAGCTATTACCGAATGAATATAATGAAATCAAACAATTTGCAGATGGGCTGGCCATTTTGTCTAAGAAGTTTAAAGATGGAAGCATATTGTTTGGTGCCGCAGATAAAAATGGAAAAATAATTATACCATTAGAATATAAAAATTTATCGAATATTTCGGAAGATTATATCTGTTTTAGTAAGGATAATGGATACGGATTTATTGATAAGAAAAACAAGATTATAATTCCGGCTATTTATCGCAGTCCATCAAAATTTTCACAAGGTTTGGCATGTGTTTCTTTGTTAGATTCTACAAAATATGGATACATCGATAAAAACATGAAATGGGTAATTCCACCAACATATCTACGTGGCGGCGATTTTGTAGGAAATTTTGCACTCGTTTTTACCAATAGAAATTATAATCTTAATTCCGATCAAGGTGGAATTATTGATAAAACAGGAAAAATAATTGTACCATTAAAATATGATAATATTACAATTACCGATAATTTTTTTATTGCAAAAGAATTATCAAAAACAGGTTATTTTACGAATACCAATTATGGTATTATCGATCATAATGGACAAACTATTTTGCCATTTGTGTACACAGATATTAGTAAGAAACCCGGAACAGAATACTATCAAGCAATCAAGGATTTAAAATATGAATTAATAGATAAAAATGCCAAAATAGTAACGAAAGAACCGTACGATTATATTTATTCATTTACTGATTTTGGAATCACCTATTTAAAGAAGAATAATAAATACACAATTATAGATAAATCGTTGCAAGTCATCATTCCTGAACGTGGTGCAAGAGATGTGGTATTTGGGAAAAAAAATAAATTGGCATTGTTATTTCCGGACAAGGTAGAAATCTTTAATGCTTCTGGAACCTTAGTGAAAACTATTGTTCAGGAAAATGTAGCGTCGTATGGTACTGAGTTTAAAAATGAAGATGATTCCATAACATTAAAATATGCAAAAAGCGTGCATTTGTATGATATTTCTACAAAAAACAAACAACTGTTAGATTATACAGATGTTGGCGAATTTGATGAAAACGGCATTTTCTTAGCCAAAAAATCTACCTTAAATTATGTAGATTATACCGGAAAAAAATTAAATCCAAAACAATATGAATCAGCTTTGAATTTTACAGATGGTATTGCAGTGGTAAAGGAAACAGCCTATTCTGCACCATTAATGTTAGATAAAAATTTTGCGACTATCAAGAATATTGGAAGCGATAATATATTTGAAGGTCCATTTAGTGAAGGATTAGCAAAAGGGAAGACGGTTTACGGTTTTAATGTTTTATATTTTGATAAGAAAGGAAATTCTTTCAAAATACAAAATGCTTCTGATGGTGGTGCTTTTCACAACGGAAGAGCCTACATTAAAGATTATTATGCCGGCAGATATTATTTTATAGATAAATCCGGAAAAAAAATAGATAACAATTTGTATGATGCTGTATCTAATTTTTCGGAAAATATTTGTGTGGTAAGAAATGGCACTAAGATTGGATTTATTGATACAACAGGAAAATTAATAATTCCTTATAAATACGATTTAGCTTCGAGTTTTGAAAACGGAAAATCGATGGTGAAAGAAGGTGATGTATATTATATGATCAACTCAACAGGTAAGAAAATAAATAATGAAGTTTACAATGGTGCGTATGATCCGACAGATGGTTTTTATCCTGTAAAAAAAGACGATAAATACGGAATAGTTGATGCGAATGGAAAAACAATAATCGATTTTAAATATCAAGATATATCTTCTTTGCAAGATGGTGTTGCATGGGCAAAAAAAGAAGGGAAATGGGGTTTGATAACAGCAAAAAAAGAACTAACACCTTTTGTGTACGATTTGCATGGAGAGTGTAAAAATGGATACACTAAAGCATCTACAAATGGAAAGTTGTCATTGCTAGATTATAAAGGAAATATAGTAATTGCACCGCAATACGAACGGATGAGTAATGTGTATAAAAACAAAATATTATTGATTAAGAGTGAAGGGAAATTAGTGAAAAGCACAAGATAAATAAATTACACTTCTCTTTAAGATAGCAAGAAATATGCTACATAAATTGATAGTAAAAACTTTAAGTAAGATTAAATATTAAATGCCATTTTCTCAAAAAGAAAATGGCATTTAATTATGTATAATAAAATTAATAAGCTGTTTTTTGGCAGAGCTCAATCAATATGCCATTGGTAGTTTTAGGATGAAAAAAACAAACTAATTTATTCAACGCACCTTTGTACGGTTTTTCAGATAAAGGTTGAAAACCTTCCGATTTCAAACGCTCCATTTCAACTACAATATCTTCTACTTCAAAACAAACGTGATGTATGCCTTCTCCTTTTTTTTCTAAATATTTATGCACTTTACTTTCCGGCGATTGTGCCTGCATTAACTCTACTTTAGTGTCGCCTAATTCAAAAAAGGAAACATCTAATTTTTCACTTTCCACTACTTCTTGATGAAAAGGTTTCCGATTAAATAAGGCTGTAAAAATCTTGTTAGACGCATCTAAATCTTTTACTGCAATTCCTATATGGTCTATCTTTTTCATAGAAACAAATTAGAATTTATACTACGATATTCCAAATACATCTAAAATGATAACAAAAAATTTATTTCTAATACTGCAATATCATTCACCCAAAATTATGTTGGAATTGCCTATTTTTATACGGTGATATATCTTGATTACAATGCCACTACACCGGTAGATGCCAAAGTGTTAGCAGCAATGTTGCCCTATTTTTCGGAGAAATTTGGCAATGCTGCCAGCAGTACGCACTTGCCGGGCATGCAAGCTAAAGATGCAGTAGAAATTGCGCGCTCTCAGGTGGCTCAAACTTTGCACTGCGAAACACAAGAAATCATCTTTACTTCCGGAAGTACAGAAGCTATCAACTTAGCCATAAAAGGTGTTTTCGGATTATATCAAACGAAAGGAAATCATATAGTCACTGTTAAAACAGAACATAAAGCGGTATTAGATACTTGTGCTTATTTAGAAAAAAAAGGTGCAAGCGTTACATATCTTTCTGTAGATGAGCATGGACAAATCAACTTACAAGAATTAGAAACATCCATTACTGATAAAACGATTTTAGTGGCTATCATGTTTGCGAATAATGAAACCGGTGTAATACATCCGATTGCTAAAATTGCTTCAATCGTTCATCGAAAAAATTCCATTTTCTTTTGTGATGCCACACAAGCTGTAGGTAAAATTCCAATAGAGGTGCGTAAGTTAGGTATTGATATGTTGTGCATGTCGGCACATAAATTTTATGGACCTAAAGGAATTGGGGCTTTGTATGTTAGTAGAAAAAATCCACGTGTGCAATTAGAGCCTTTATTGCATGGAGGTGGTCATGAACGTGGTTGGAGAAGCGGTACACTCAATGTACCATCTATTGTGGGATTAGGTAAAGCGTGTTCCGAAATCATGATAGATAATACACTGGCTGAAAACCAAACCTATTTAGAGCAGCGATTGATAGAAAAATTGGGTAATAAGATTCGGATAAATGGTGCTGCAGTAAATAGATTACCCAACACATCCAACATTACTTTTCCATTCAAAGCAGTCGATTTTATTCGTCATACCAAAAGTAAGCTTTCCATTGCAACGGGCTCTGCGTGCACATCTGCACAAAATTTGCCATCACACGTGCTCACTGCGATGCATCTCAGCAAAGAACAAGCCGAAAAATCCATACGATTTAGTATCGGAAAATATACAACAAGAGATGAATTAGATGAAACGATTCAGTTAATTGAAGTAGTTTGGCAACTCGCTTAATTATTTTTTACGTAGATATTTCTCTGTTTGTAACTCCAAGTGTTTCCAACTCAATGTTAACGTGTCGTTGTTGTCGGAAATGGAATATTTTGCAGGTCGTTCATCATTAAATTGCACCATGTCCATTTCATTTTCTTTAAATAAAATAATACTGCCGCTTCGAGGTAAAGCACTTGGTTTGGTATGTGTCTCTAAAAAGGAATTATCTACATTCAAATTTAAGACAATACTATCGCTGGTGCTATTTGGCGTGCTCAGCCCGTGTCGTATCCCACAACAATCGGTTTCTATCCATATCCAATTGCCATAAATAATTTTAGGAACAGACGCTTTATAAGGAACCACCCATTCGTTTGGTTTCGGTTTTGTTTTAGATACCTTTGGTGGTTTTGCCATAATGCCACCAATATTGAGACAAACAATTGAAAATAATACTAAAAAATACTTCATCAGAACCAAAAATTTTGTTTAAAATTACACGAATTGTAAATACAATTACAAATATATTGCCAAAAATGTCAGAAATTCAAAAAATACGTATTGATAAATGGCTTTGGTCGGTTCGTTTGTACAAAACACGCACCTTGGCTACGGAAGCATGTGATGCCGGAAAGATAAAAATTGATGGCACATCGGTGAAACCATCTTACATGTTAAAAGTTGGTCAAACTATTCATCTCAATAAGCAAGGCGAAAAATGGACAATAAAAGCACTACAACTTATTGAGAAGCGAGTTGGTGCACCGATTGCAGCCGCGTGCTATGAAGATTTAACGCCGGAAGAAGAAAAAAACAAATTAAAATTTCCTGCTGTTTTCTACGAAGTGCGCGACAAAGGCAGTGGCAGACCAACCAAAAAAGACCGAAGAGAGATTGAGAAATTTAAAGAAATAGATGATTGAAAATGGATTTATTTAAGTATTAATAACAAACGAGCTACTCAAAAGTCAACTATTAATCTGAAAAAACACTAATTTTGTAGTAAATATAATAGCTATGTTTGGATTACATGGAACAGAATTATGGTTTATTTTAGCAGTAGTTGTATTGCTTTTTGGTGGTAAAAAAATTCCGGAATTAATGCGTGGTATTGGTAAAGGTGTTCGTGAATTTAATGCAGCAAAATCAAACTTGCAAGATGAGTTTGACAAAGGCTTAAAAGAAGACGAAGCTAAGAAACAACAATTACCTGAAAATAAATAATCTAATTCTTTTATAGGTGGAAATATACAGATCTCTCAAGACGCTGCAAGCAGATTTATATAGTCAAAAGTTTACAGTTACTGCATATATCCAACATACATTACAAACAATAAAAGCTCATGCACACCTCAATGCATTTGTACATGTCTTCGAGGAAAGTGCTCTTCAACAAGCTACTACATTAGATGCGAAACTTCAAAACAAACAAGCCTTAGGGAAATTGTTTGGGTTAACGATTGCCATAAAAGATAATATCGTGTATGCCAACCATCCGGCAACAGGTGCTTCCAAAATATTAGAAGGTTTTATTTCACCTTATTCAGCTACAGTAGTAGAAAAATTATTGCAAGAAGATGCCATTATTGTGGGTACTACCAATTGCGATGAATTTGCGATGGGCGGTAGTAATGAAAATTCTTATTACGGTCCGGTACTTAATCCACACGATACAACTTGTGTTTCCGGTGGTTCTTCCGGTGGTTCTGCGGTAGCAGTTGCAGCTAATTTATGCATGGCAGCACTTGGCTCTGATACTGGCGGTTCTATTCGTCAGCCGGCTTCCTTTTGCGGAATTGTTGGATTGAAACCTACGTATGGTCGTGTTTCTCGTTATGGTTTGATGGCGTATGGTTCCTCTTTCGACCAAATTGGCCCATTTACGCATACTGTTGAAGATACCGCACTTATTTTAGAAGTAATTGCCGGTGCTGATGCGTATGATGCAACTTGTTCACCAGAGGCTGTTCCTACTTATACCGCAAGTTTACAATCCAATCAAAAATATAAAATTGCATATTACAAAAATGCCTTAGAACACGAAGGTGTTGATGCCGAAGTTCAAGGGGCTTGCTGGCAATTTATTGAGCGTTTAATACAAGATGGGCACACAGTGGAGGCAATAGAATTTGCCGAATTAGATTACATAGTTCCGGCGTATTATGTGCTTACTACAGCAGAGGCATCAAGTAATCTTTCTCGCTATGATGGAGTAAAATATGGCTATCGAGCTAAAGAGGCAGTCGATTTAGAATCAACCTATAAATTAACACGCTCACAAGGATTCGGAAAGGAAGTGCAACGCAGAATTATGAGCGGTGCATTTGTGTTAAGTGCCGGATACTATGATGCTTATTATTCTAAGGCACAAAAAGTACGTCGCATTGTGGCAGAGAAAACAAAACAAACTTTAGAAACATACGATTTTATTTTTTGTCCGACGGCACCTACACCGGCGTACAAAATTGGAGCAGTACAAGATTCTATCGCCTCTTTCTTAGGTGATATTTTTACAGTACAAGCCAATATTGTAGGTGTTCCGGGTATTTCATTGCCATTATATCAAACACAAAAAGGATTACCTATTGGTATGCAACTAATGGCTGGTAGATGGCAAGAAGAAAAATTATTGGCAATTGCTAATAGTTTATGTGCTACTACATGATCTTGAGTCTATTAATTCTTCTGCAAATGATCTTTATTTGTTACTATCTGAATAGAAGTAAAATCCTAAATCACCGAATACCTATCATACATAAGCACGAGCCTATTTGTCTATCAAATACAGCACAAAAATTTCTAAAAAAATCCTAAATAATGGCATTTTGTCGTGCAAAAAATTCATTTTCCGTATCTTGCAAAGATGAGATTCGGAAAGCAGACTTCGTGGTATATTTTTATCTTTTTGTGTTGGTTAAATGGGCAAGTGCTGGCTCAAACTACACCACCATCCCAATTCAAAGACAATCAAAGTGAGTTGGAAATTCCGACAGAAGAACAATTGTTTAAAGATGATCCGGATCCGGTGGTTTTGAGTGCACAAATTGCAGTTCGATTAAAAAAAATACAAAAATCAATTGCCTTAGATTATAACGACCATGTACAAAAATACATCTCGTATAATACCAATGAAAAACGGAAAACACATATTGCCAAAATGCTGGCAAGAGCCCAAAAATTCTTTCCCATTTTTGAACCTATTTTAGCCAAATATGGTATTCCTGATGAAATGAAATACTTGGCAGTAGTAGAGTCGGCACTTAATCCATTCGCATTTTCAAAAGCAGGTGCCAGTGGTCCTTGGCAATTTATGTATAGCACAGCTTTGCGGTATAATTTAACCATCAATAAACGCATCGATGAACGCAGAGACCCTTATTTAGCGTGCGATGCGGCAGCACGATATTTGTTGGAGTCGTATAATTTATATGGCGATTGGCAAATGGCAATTGCATCGTATAATTGCGGTGCCGGTAATGTCAATAAAGCTATTAAAAAAGCCGGTGGTTCTAATAATTTTTGGGATATCCGACCGTATCTTCCGGCAGAAACCAGAGCATATGTTCCATCATTTATTGCTATCGTTTATGCCATGAAATATGCCGATAGATATGGAATTGCTCCGTTAGAAATACAAGCAGAACATACGCACCGCGTGAATGTACGTCATAAAATTACCGTGTTGGATTTGGAAAAAGTATTGGAAATTCCGAGGCAAGTTATTATTGACGAAAACCCATCATTGCTCACTACTTCGATTCCACAAGATTTTATTTTAAATATTCCGGTTTCAAAAATTGACGCTTATCAGAGTTTGCAAGATTCATTGTATCAAAAAGCATTGTGCGAACAAGAAGAACAATTGTTAGAGTCGCCGATTGTAAATGCCATAACAAAAGCTACAGCTACAAACACCAAATCAACGACTAAAACTACAACAACAAAAGAATCTTGGAAAGATATTCCAACAGTAGAAGATAAACCGGAAACAGTAACAACCAAAACAAATACAGAAACTATTTCAAAAGTAGATGATGTCAATTATAAAACAATGGCTTATACCGTGAAGAAAGGCGATAACCTTGGCAACATTGCATCTTGGTTTCATTGTACGGTAAAAGAAATTAGAGATTGGAATCAGTTGCCGGATAACACGATAAAATTAAACGATGAGTTATTGGTGTATGTACATAAAAACGACTTGAAGAAATTCGTTCGGTTTAACTATTTAAGTAAAAATATAAAAGATGAACTAAGTAGTAAAATCACTACGTTTGAAGAAGCAGCAGCTGCCACAAAATCAAAAGAAATAAAATCGAAAGAGCCTTTTGTGGATAAAATAAATCCGATTAAAATTTATAACAAAAAAGATTGTTTCCAAACGCATATCGTAAAAAATGGAGAAACGCTGTATGGCATCGCTCAAAAATACGATGACGTAACCGTGCAAGATCTCTTAAAATGGAACGGGTTTAAGAAAAATCCCATTTTACACAAAGGTGATAAACTTAAAGTTCGAAAAATTAAATGTAAATAAGCTTTTTTTTTGAAGTGTTATACATTCAACAATTCCATCCATTATTGTTTTTTCTTATTTCTATTACCTAAGCTAAAAGGTTAAAAGTCAATATTAAAAATTTGATTTTATAGAATTTTTGGTATTTTGTGCTGTAATCTAAAAAACGCACCACAACCGAAAACTATGTACGCATATTTGAATGGAAAAATTTCGCTTAAAACACCTACGCACGTATATTTAGATTGCAATGGTATTGCGTTTTTTGTTAACATCACGCTACACACATTTTCCCAATTAGAACAAGATGCGTTCGTGAAATTATACACGCATTTGGTGGTTCGTGAAGATGCACATATTTTATACGGTTTCATTAGCGAAGAAGAGAAGAATATGTTTTTGCATTTAATCTCTGTTTCCGGTGTTGGACCCAATACCGCTCGGTTGGTACTTTCGTCGTTATCCGTGCAAGAATTTCAGAAGGCAATAATTCAGGAAGATGTGCGTTTAATACAATCTATAAAAGGTATCGGACCAAAATCAGCACAACGTCTTATTTTGGAATTGAAAGATAAATTAAAAAAATCACCTACATCGGAAGGAATGGAAGCAACATTATTGCACAGTCATTCATCCATAATGAGTGATGAAGCGTTGGCGGCTTTAACTATGTTGGGTTTTCAAAAACCACAAGCAGAGAAAGCCATCACCAAAGTTTGGAAAGAAAATGGAAATGTGCAGACAGTAGAAGATTTGATAAAATTAAGCTTGAAAAATTTATAAATTTGTAGCATAAACAGCTAGTGAGAAGAACTATACATAACACTTCTATCGGTATTTTGTTGTTCGTTGCCTTTGCTTTCGGCAACAGTTTTCTCTTTTCACAAACGACAGATTCAGCTCAATTAAAATTAAAATATCCTATTCAGGATAGAAATACCAGTTTTGTTACCACAAAATCGGCCGCTACGATAGATTTAAAAGATCCTTCTATTATTCAAAAAAATGTAGAATATGATCCCAAAACCAACAAATATATTGTGTATGAAAAAATTGGCGATGATTATTATAAAACGCCAACATACATGACGTATGACGAATATTTACAATACACCAACAAAGAAGCCGAGCAATCTTACTTCCAACAACGTTCCAGAGCTATTGACTTAGCAGAACGTAAGAGCAAACAACCTTTTTTATATCAAGGTCCGGAATTAACCAATCGCTTTTTAGGTGGCACTAAAATAGAAATAAAACCACAAGGTAATGTAGATGTAACTATTGGTGTCAATTCTCAACGAACCGACAATCCGGTGTTGTTGCAAAATCAACGTCGCAATATCAATTTTGATTTTGATATGAATATCCAATTAGGATTACAAGCATCCATTGGTGATAAAATAAAATTAGGAATTAATTATAATACAAAATCGGGTTTTGCATTTGAGAACCAATTGAAATTGGCATATAAAGGAAAAGAAGATGATATCATTCAAGGTGTTGAATTTGGAAATATTAGTTTGCCTTTAAGAAGTGCCTTGATAAAGGGTCCACAGAATTTATTTGGTATCAAAACACAATTAAAATTTGGCAGATTAACCATCACCAATATTTTATCACAACAAAAATCAAAAACAGAATCTGTTCGCATAGAAAATGGTGCTCAAACTAAAAGTTTCAATATCAAAGCCGATGAGTATGAAGATAACCGACATTTCTTCATTGCTCAATACTTTAGAGATATGTATGAGCAAAGCTTGAGTAAATTACCTTTTGTAAGTGCACAAACTACTATCAATAAAATTGAAGTTTGGATTACCAATAAAACACGACAAACAGTAGATGTTCGTGAAATGGTAGCTTTCCAAGATTTAGGTGAGATTAATAAAGTATTTAATCCATCTTTATTAAATGGAAATACCAATCCTTATCCGGAAAGCAACTCCAATAATTTATATAATATTTTAACAAGAAGCACAGATGCACTTGATTTCCGCGACCCATCACGTACTATTAGTTTCTTAGAAAGACACGGTTTGCAAGCAGTAGATGATTTTGAAAAAGTAAGTGCCAGAAAATTAGCAACAACAGAGTATTCTTTTAATGCTCAATTAGGATATATTTCCTTAAATCAACAACTTCGACCAGATGAAGTTTTGGGTGTTGCCATTCAATATACCGTAAATGGAAAAGTGTATCAATTAGGTGAATTCGCATCTGATTTACCACCATTAGCAGATACTACCAAAACGAAAGACCAAATTATTGCATTGAAAATGTTGAAAGCAACTTCCGTGCGTACGGTAGAGCCTATTTGGGATTTGATGATGAAAAACGTTTATTCTTTAGGTGCATATAATGTAAATCCGGATCAATTTTTCTTAGATATCTATTATCAAGATCCGGGCGGCGGACAAAAACGATATTTACCCGAAACACCAGCACCGAACGCTGTTGCAGGTCAACAATTATTAAAAGTGTTGAACCTCGATAATTTAAATAACCAATTGGATCCGCAAAACGATGGTAAGTTTGATTTTATTCCAAATATAACTATCACACCTAAGAATGGTAAAATTTATTTTCCGGTCTTAGAGCCATTTGGTTCATATTTGGCTTCCAAAATTGGCGACCCAAACGTTGCTGCAAAATATGCGTATCGCTATTTGTATGATACCACAAAATATGCAGCACAGCAATTTCCGGAATTTAATCGGTTTAGTTTAAAAGGGACTTATCGTGGAACAGATAACAGTACTTTCCGTTTGCCAGGTGCATTTAATTTACCGCAAGGCTCTGTTACCGTAACAGCAGGAGGAACGCAATTAACCGAAAATGTTGATTTCACCGTAAACTACGGAATTGGTGAAGTGGTTATTGTCAATCAAGGTGTTTTAAATTCCGGTGTTCCAATCGATATAAAATTTGAAAACAATGTATTGTTTGGTGTAGTGAATAAAACATTGTTTGGAACAAGATTAGATTATGCCGTTAATAAAAATATCAATATCGGATTTACACATTTAAGATTGGCTGAAAAACCATTTACACAAAAAGTAAACTTAAACGACGATCCGGTAAAAAATAATGTAATTGGTATTGATTTCAATTATGCTACTGAATCCAAAGGGTTGACTCGTATCTTTAATAAGATTACAGCTCAAGATACCAAAGCACCTTCTAAGATTTCTGCTTCCGGTGAAGCAGCCGTTTTCATTCCGGGACACTCCAAAGCAATCAACATTGATGAAGCCGGAACCGTATATGTAGATGATTTTGAAGGA
Organism: uncultured Chitinophagales bacterium; assembly: GCA_964507125.1. GTDB lineage: Bacteria > Bacteroidota > Bacteroidia > Chitinophagales > JADIYW01 > JADJSS01. Next base: position 26,822 of record CAZDOT010000007.1, read on the forward strand.
GCCAGCACCATGTTCGATTTAAAAGGAAGTTTTCTTACTTGGTCTTTAGCATCTGCACCGAAAGGTATGCCTAATATTTTTGGTGCTGAAAAGTTTCCGGAAGCTCGCGTGAGTGATAGTTTGGTATATGGTTTTAATAGAGCTAAATTGGCTTGGTATTCCATTGACCCTGTTTTTATGGGAACTTCTAATAGTAACCCATTAAACAGCACAGTCCGCCAAGAAACATTGAATAATATTTACACTCGACAATTTTATGAGCAAGATGTTTTTAAAAACAGACAAAATTCTACTATAACAAATCCACCATTATACACACTCGATTTATCTTATTTTCCTAAAGAAAAAGGACCTTTCAATTACGAAACAACACCTACCGTTTATTCAAAAGGGATAAATAATTTAGGATTACTCAATAATCCCGAAACGCGTTGGGGCGGTATTATGCGTACGATTGAAAGTACCAGTGACTTTGAAGCTGCCAATATCGAGTTTGTACAATTCTGGGTACTCGATCCATTTAAATTCTCTGGTGCTGATAGAAAAGGAAATCTTTACATCCAATTGGGAAGTGTGTCAGAAGATATCTTGAAAGATTCCAAAAAACAATACGAAAACGGCTTGCCACGACCGAATGGCGGTACTACCGTTGATACTTCATCTTGGGGTGTTACGCCTACTATTCAAAATGCATTAACGAATAGTTTTGATGCCGATCCGGATGTGATTAAAAAACAAGATGTCGGATTAGATGGTTTAGATAATGACGGCGAACGTGCCTTCTTTGCGAATTATTTAAGTAACTATGCATCGATCGTTAGTAACTCAGCTGCATTAGATAAAATGAATAATGACCCATCCGGTGATGATTATATATTTAATAGAGATGATCGTTTTGGTGGAGAAGTAGGCGTGATAACACGTTATAAAGATTTTTCGAATACACAAGGCAACTCATCCAATAATATCAGCGGAAATAGTAATGTTAACGGAAACTCTAAAACTCAACCGGATAATGAAGATTTAAACAACGATAATACCTTAAACGAAACAGAAGAGTATTTCCAATATCGAATTTCTTTTGATGATAACTTCTTGGCAAACTCGCCATATATCACTAGTAGACAAGGTTTCCAAATCAATGGAAACGATTCTGCTTATTGGTATCAAGTAAAAATTCCGGTAAAAGAATTTGAAGCACGTGTTGGTAATATCGCCGATTTTCGATCTATTCGATTTATCCGTATGATTTTATCCGACTTTACGGATAGCGTAACACTACGTTTGGCAGAGTTTGGTTTGGTAAGAAATCAATGGAGAAAATACGATTTGTCTTTAGCGAATCCGGGTGAGCAATTGCCGGGCGATGAAACTTCCGGAACAGAATTTAATGTAACAGCTGTAAGCGTGGAAGAAAACGCAACGCGAACGCCTATACCGTATGCTATTCCACCGGGCATCAACAGAGAACAAAATATCAGCGGATACAATAATGCATTGCAAAACGAACAATCAATGAGCTTGCAAGTGTGCGAGTTAAAAGATGGTGATGCACGTGCCGTATTTAAAACCACCAACTTAGATTTGCGTAATTATAAACGCCTGAAATTATTTACACATGCCGAAAATTTTCCGGGTGATAAAGGTTCTTTGTTCCCAATTAAAGATAACGATTTGACAGTTTTTATGCGTATTGGTTCCGACTTTACGGATAACTATTACGAATACGAAATTCCTTTGAAAGTAACACCAGCCGGCAATTATAATCCAGAAAGTGAAATGGATAAACGACTTATTTGGCCGGATTCCAATCAGATGAATGTATTGTTGGATAGCTTAACTGCAGTAAAACAGAAACGCAACCAAAGTAGTGCCTCATTAATTTTGCCGTATGATGTTACTTTGACGAATGGTGATAAAATAAGTATAAAAGGTAATCCGGATTTAGGCGTTGCCTCCGTATTCATGATAGGTATTCGAAATCCAAAACGTATTATTGGTGAAAATGATGATAAAGATGATGGTTTGTCGAAATGTGGGGAAGTTTGGGTGAATGAGCTACGGCTTTCCGGATTTGATGAACGCGTAGGCTGGGCTGCATTGGGAAGAGTAGATATGCAATTAGGTAATTTAGGAAATGTGGTATTCTCCGGAAATATGCATACTATCGGATATGGTGATTTAGAACAACGCCTCAATCAACGCTATAGAGATAATTATTATCAATACGATGTTGCGACCAACTTACAATTAGGAAATTTAATTCCGGAAAAAGCCGGTTTGCAAATTCCGGTATATGCTCAATTTTCACAATCTATCAGTACACCTCAATATGATCCATATGAGTTAGATGTGGAATTAGAAGATAAATTTGATGTTATTAATGCAGATGGTAATTTATCTAAAGCGCGTAAAAAAGAGTTGGTAGATTCTGTAAAACGAGTAGCACAAGATGTTACAACGATTAAAAGTTTCAATGTTACAAATTTACATAAAGAGCGAACTAATCCACAAAAAGAACCACGTGTGTACGATGTAGAGAACTTCAATATGTCGTATGCATTTACACAAACCGACCGCAGAAATCCAATTATTGAAAGCGAAACCGTAACCAGACATAGAGGTTCTTTAGGTTGGAATTTTTCACCGAAACCCTTAGTTTGGCAACCTTTTAAAAAATTAAAAAATAATAGCATTCATCTTAAACCAATTAAGGAATTCAATATCAATTTAAAACCTAATAGCGTAGCGTTTAGAACCGATATTAACCGACAATATGGTGTACAAAAAATAAGAGATATTGGCGGCGATGGATTAATTATTCCGGCTACATACGATAAATATTTCACTTGGGATAGATATTGGAGTATCAAATACAATTTGACAAAATCGATTAGTATTGATTTTACGGCGAATAATAAAGCCAGAATCGATGAGCCGGCAGGTGCAATTGATACAAAAGAAAAACGCGATTCTGTGCGTCGTAATTTCTGGAAGTTTGGTAGAAATGTTGGCTACGATCATATCTTTAATGCCTCGTATAATTTACCATTCCAACATTTTCCGGCATTAGATTGGATAAATGTAAAAACAAGATATAGTGCAGATTATTCTTACTTAGCTTCTTCCTTAGAGTTGAGTAGTTTAGGTAATACCGTTAAAAATGGACAAAATTATCAAATCACCGGAGATGTTAATTTCAAAAGCTTATTCCAAAAATCAAAATTCTTAAAACCATATACCTTATCCAATCCTAAGAAAACAAAACAAGAATATGCCGATTCGTATGCTAAATACAAGGAAAATGAAAGCAAGGTTAAAGAGAAAATAATTAAGAAAGCCGAAGAGATTGAAAAGAAAATTAAAGAGATAGAAGTTGCTGAGAAAGATACCTCAAAAACTAAAGCGGATATTAAGAAATTAGTGAACGACAAAAAACAATTGAAGAACGATTTGCGTCAGTTGAAATTGGAAAAACGACAGTTGCTTGTTCCGGAAAACCCAAAATTGGAATATGCTATTCGTCCACTTTTAATGTTGCAACGTGCTTCCATCAGTTATGATGTAAAAGGAACAACTATCTTGCCGGGCTTAACAGCAACACCATTACTTTTCGGACAAGATTTTAAACAACGTGCTCCCGGTGGTGCTTTCTTGTTTGGTGCTCAACGTGACTCAAATTGGCTGAATAAATTAGCCGCCAGAAATCTTATTTCTTCTGATACGTTGATGAATTATCAATTTATCCAAACACGCCAAAAAGCCTTTAACTTACGTGTTACCTTAGAGCCTTATCGCGATTTACGTATCGAGATTTCTATGCAAAAAACGCAAGGCGAAACCTATTCCGAATTCTTTAAGAAAACCACTGCCGGCGGACCATATCAACATCTAACACCACAAGTAAATGGAAATATGTCGATGTCTTTCTTGATGTTGAAAACCATTTTTAGTAAAGTAGATGAAAATAATTTCAGTAATGCATTTTATAAATTCCAAGAATTAAGAGAAACCTATTCTCAAAAATTCGGCGATAGAAATCCAATGTCGGATAGTATTTATATTAACGACAGCATTAGCTTGCCAAACTTTAAAGAAGGATACGGTCCATTCTCGCAAGATGTGTTGGTACCTTCGTTAATTGCAGCTTATACCGGAAAAGATCCGAATAAAGTGCGATTGAATCCGCTGCGTTCTATTCCGTTGCCTAACTGGCGATTAACATACAACGGTTTTGCAAAAACAAAATGGGGCAAAAAATTATTTACTTCGTTTAATATTACACACGGCTACAGTTCTACCTTTAGCATTGGTTCTTATGTAACCAACCTGAATTATATTGGTCAGCCGGGCTATTACAACGAAGAATTATATTACGTTCCGGAACGCATCGATTCCTTGTCCGGAAATTATTATTCTTACTATTCTATTCCGCAAGTAACCATCACGGAGCAACTTTCGCCATTAATCGGTATCGAAATTTCTTGGAAAAATAGTTTGATAACCAATTTCGAATTTAAGAAATCACGCACGCTTGGTTTGAGTTTGTTGGATTATAGATTGACAGAAACCAGAACAACAGAATACGTTGCGGCATTAGGTTATAAGATTGCAAAATTCAAATTGCCATTCAAAATAAAAGGTAAAAAAATCACTTTACAAAACGATATTAATTTGCGTGCTGATTTCTCTTATCGTGATGATAAAACAGTGAACTATCGCTTAGACCAAAATATTGCCGAGCCAACACGCGGACAAAAAACCGTTTCCTTAGCCGCTACCATTGATTATATCGTGAATAACAAACTCAATGTGCGTGTATTTTATGATTTCCGCAAAACAATTCCGGCAACGTTGGCATCTTATCCGCAAAAAACACATCGCGGTGGCATCACTTTCCGTTTCTCGTTAACACCATAATCTTATTTTATCCTATTGATAAATTGTGTTTTCATTTTTCAAATGATATAAAAATGTGTATTTTCGTAAAAAATATACAACATGAATATTCCAAGCGAATTAAAGTATTCTAAAGAACACGAATGGGTGCGTGTAGAAGGTGATGTAGCCATTATTGGTATTTCGGCATTTGCACAAGGTGAATTAGGTGATATCATTTATGTAGATATTGATTGCGTAGGTGATACAATCGCTAAAGATGAAGTATTTGGTACGGTAGAAGCTGTGAAAACTGTATCTGATTTATATATGCCAATTTCCGGAGAAATTTTGGAATTTAATGAAGCATTAAAAGATACACCGGCATTGGTAAATAGCAATCCGTATAACGAAGGTTGGATGATTAAAGTGAAAATGTCTAATCCGGCTGAGTTAGATGAATTATTGGATGCAGCAGCATATCAATCATTAATCGGATAATTGCACGATAGAAAAGGCACAACGGAAGAACGTGCAACCATCCATCAATAATAAATATAGAATAATTCCTGCACTCTTTTGGTCAGGAATTATTTTTTTTCTATGCTTTTTGCCAGGCAGTGCATTCCCAAAAGAAGATTGGCTCGATCAAATTCATTTCGATAAGTTTGTACATGCATTTCTCTATTTTGTTTTATTCTTTTTGATTTGCTTCATCCCAATAAAGAAATCAACTTCCATTTATTTAATTGCCTCATTGCTTTGTATAATACAAGGAATACTAATAGAATTTGTTCAAGGCTCAGCACTCATACAAAACAGAAGTTTTGATGTGTACGATATTATAGCAAATGTGGTTGGCGTATTGTTAGCATTAATTGCAGCACGATTTTTTTGTAATAAGAGATTTTAACTTTCTTTTTCGCACTATTTTTGATATGTTTACTACAAGTGTTTTGTGTTGTTAAATCGAATTGAAGTTTGAAAAAAATCATCTTTATATTTTTTTGTTGGATATCGATTTTGTCGTACGCACAATCCGATAATTATGATTTGTTTTTAGCACGTCAATTTTTGCAAAATGGCGAATATGCCAAAGCAGCGGAATACTATCACACTTTGTACCAACAACAACCTACAACGTATTATTCGGAATATCTTCAGGTATTATTACAATTACAACAATACGACCAAGCATCGGAATTGATAAAATCCATGTACAAAGAACAAGGTAAAAATCCTGTTTATTTATTGGATTTGGCAGATGTGTACATGAAACAACAAAAAGAAGCAGATGCTGAAAAACAATATGCAAAAATTTTAAAAGAGCTAAAACCCAATAAATACGATATACAAACCATCGCCCAAAAATTAATTCAATACAACCAATTAGATTATGCCGAAAAAGTATATCAAAAAGGCAAGGATATTTTAAAAGATAAACAAACTTTTAATTTAGAAATTGCAGGATTGTTGTTGTTGAAAAATGATTTTAACGGCATGTTACAAGCGTATTTAGATGAAGCACTTATTACGCATGATTTAACAACGATTGAAGTCGGCTTACAAAAAGCATTGACCGATGAAAAACAAAAAGATGTTTTAGAAAAAGAATTACTCAAGCGAACACAAACGCACAAAAATACACTTGTTTATCAAGAGTTATTAGTTTGGTTATATATGCAACGCAATGATTTTGATGGTGCCATTTTACAGGCCAAATCACTCGATTTGTTACGCAATGAAAATGGAGAAAATGTATTGCGTATTGCACGAACTGCTACAGCACAAAAAGACTATGATGCAGCTATCAAAGGCTATCAATATGTCATCAACAAAGGAGCACAATTTCCTTGGTACGTTACCGCAAATCTGGAAATGATAAATGTACAGAGAGATAAAATTATAAATGCACCCAATTACACAAAAGAACAATTACTTTCATTAAAAGATACCTATCGAAAATTTATTGCATCGTATGATAAAGAAGATTATAACGCCATAAATGCACAGATAGAATTAGCACAATTAGAGGCATTGTATATTCATGAAATAGATACAGCAATTGCCTTGCTGTTACCCATAACAGAAAGTTTCAGAACACCATCCGAACTATTAGCAAAAGCGAAACTCAACTTAGGTGATTATTATATTATTGCAGATGAACCTTGGGAAAGTTTATTGCTCTATACACAAGTTGAAAAAGAACAAAAAGGCAATCCAATAGGAGAGGAAGCAAAATACAGAAATGCTCGTTTGGCGTATTACAAAGGTGAATTTGCTTGGGCTCAAAGTCAGCTAAAAATTATAAAAGCCAACACTACAGAGTTTATTTCAAACGATGCCATTGATTTGTCAGTTTTTATTTTAGATAACCTAAATACAGATGATACAGATTTTGCACTCATCTTATTTGCAAAGGCAGATTTGCTCCGCTTTCAACATAAGTTAGATGCAGCAGAAGATACGTTGAATTTTATTTCCAATAACTTTATCGGCACAGCACTTACAGATGATATTTTGTATTTAAAATATAAAATAGAAAAAGATCGACAACATTACGAAAAAGCCGCCACGTATTTACAACAAATTGTGGCTGATTTTTCTACAGATATTTTATCCGACAATGCCTTGTTTTATTTGGGTGATTTATATCAAAATTACTTGGATGATGAGGAAAAGGCGATGCAATATTATGAGAAAATAATCTTGGAATTTAAGGATAGCACTTTTGCCATCGAAGCCAGAAAAAGATATCGAAAATTACGCGGCGATAGTTAGTTTTATTTTAGTAGTAAGTAGTGAGATATGAGACTTGTGATTTAAAATTTTAATGACTGAACAGAAATCCAAAATCCAAAATCCAAAATCTGAAATCTGAAATCCAATATCTCTATTCGGAACTATTTTTGCCGTATATTTGTTACACTTAAAAAAACAAATTATGAGTGAAGGAATTTTAATAATTTCATTATTGATTGGAGGAATTAGCTGGTATGTAAGTAACACCTTGCAAAGAAGATTTAAAGAATATTCTCAAATGCCAATTCGCTTAACAGGAAAAGAAGTAGCTGAAAAAATGTTACGCGACAACGGTATTTTTGATGTAAATGTAATTTCTGTTCCAGGAGCATTAACCGACCATTACAATCCGTTAGATAAAACTGTAAACTTGAGTGATTGGGTGTATGCACAAGCCAATGTTGCAGCAGCGGCTGTAGCAGCACACGAGTGCGGTCATGCCGTGCAACACAATACCGCCTATTCTTGGTTAACCATGCGTTCAAAGTTAGTGCCGGTTGTGCAAGTTAGTTCGCAATATGTACAATGGATTATTTTAGCCGGTTTGGGTGTGTTGGCATTTACAAAATCACCGTTGATTTTATTGATTGGTATTGTCATGTTTGCCATGACAACCTTGTTTAGTTTCATCACCTTACCTGTTGAGTTTGATGCTTCAGCAAGAGCCTTAAAATGGTTAGATAGCACACAAATATTAGTAGGTGAAGAACATGAAAAAGCCAAAAATGCCTTAAAATGGGCAGCATCCACGTATGTTGTAGCAGCTTTAGGTTCCTTGGTTACTTTATTATATTATCTTTCAATCTTTTTAGGAGCAAGAAGAAGAGATTAATTTTAATAAGATATTTTTATTGACACCCTGTTAGCGTTAAGAGCTCTAACAGGGTGCTTAATTTTAAGGCATATCATATAATAATAAATTACTAATTTATAGTATGGTGAGACTAATTCGGTATTACAGTCGAACGGGTCACAAGATCCGAAGAGGGCAGAGAGATTCCTTCAAAACAGTTCTCACCTTTCATAAATAGTACGAAGTTCCTATTCTATTAAAAAACTTTGTCCATCCAAAACCTCATTTTCAATGAGTTGTGTTAAATCAGTATAAAATATTTATAGGTTTTCTTGCATTATCAGTACAGAAAAAGTATCTTTGCAACCCGAATTAAAAAATATTTGGTCTTTTTTATTTTAAAACAAGAAATAAATTTCAATAAAGTGAATACATTATCGTACAAAACCAAAACTGTTACGCCGAAAGAAACCGTGCGTAAGTGGTATCTTGTAGATGCTGAAAACCAAACATTAGGTCGCATCTCATCTGAAATTGCAAAAATTTTGCAAGGTAAAAACAAACCATCTTACACACCCAACATCGACACAGGTGATCATGTAATTATTATTAATGCAGAGAAAGTTGCATTAACAGGAAAAAAATTAACAGACAAAGTGTATATCCGTCACACAGGATATCCGGGTGGTCAACGTTTTATGACACCAAAAGAGGCTTTTGCTAAAAAACCGGAGTTTGTATTGGAAAACGCAATTAGCCACATGTTGCCTCGTACACGTTTAGGTAGAGCAATGTTTAAAAAATTACACGTATTTGCAGGTACAGAACATACACACACTGCTCAAAAACCGGAAGTATTAAAATTCAAATAAAAAGATAAATGGCAAAAGAAACAATCAACGGATTAGGTCGTCGTAAAACTGCGGTAGCTCGCGTTTACTTAAAAAGCGGCAATGGTGCTATTACTATCAATGGTAAAGACATCAAAGAATATATCAATTTGAAACAACTTATCGACCGTGCTATCAAACCTTTAAATGTATTGGATGCAGCGGCGAAGTTTGATATCAGCGTAAACGTAAAAGGTGGCGGAATTAAAGGACAAGCAGAAGCAATTTCTTTAGGTATTGCCCGTGCTTTAGTGAAAAACGACGAAGCTGTGAAGCCGGCTTTAAAAGCGGAAAACTTAATGACACGTGAATCAAGAATGGTAGAGCGTAAGAAATTTGGTAAGAAAAAAGCACGTAAAAGCTTCCAATTCAGTAAACGTTAATCTTCAAAAATTTATAATAAAAGTATGGCAATTTCTAAATTATCTCAGCAAGAAATGTTGGATGCCGGAGTTCACTTCGGTCACTTAAAGAAAAAATGGAATCCAAAAATGTTACCATATATTTTTATGGAACGTAAAGGAATTCACATCATAGATTTGAATAAAACACAAGAGAAATTAGAAGAAGCTGCAGCAGCACTTCGTTCAATCTCTAAATCTGGTAGAAAAGTTTTGTTTGTGGCTACTAAAAAACAAGCAAAAGAAATCATCACAGAAGCAGCAAAACAAGTAAATATGCCATACGTAACCGAGCGTTGGTTAGGTGGTATGTTAACAAACTTTGTTACGATTCGTAAGTCTATCAAGAAAAAACAAAATATCGAAAAAATGTTGGGCGATGGTGCTTTAAACAACATCACTAAAAAAGAAAGATTGATGTTAGGCCGTCAACAACAAAAATTAGATAAAGTATTAGGTGGTATCGAAAACTTACCGCGTATTCCTGCTGCATTATTTTTGGTAGATATTTCACACGAACACATCGCTTTAGCAGAAGCTAAAAATTTAGGTATCAAAACAATTGGTATTGTAGATACAAACAGCGACCCTACAAAAGTAGATTTCGCAATTCCTGCAAACGATGATGCTACAAAATCTATCCAATTAATTACAAACTATTTAATAGAAGCAATTAAAGAAGGATTGGCTGAACGTAAAAAAGATAAAGAAGAGTCTGATGCAAAAGTAGAAACTGAATCAGAAGCTAAAGCATCTTCTGAAACAGCAGAATAAAGTATAAGCGTAAGAGATAAGTAATAGTAATAATATTATTTCTCTTATTCAAAATACGAGATCAACAAATTAACAAATTATCAAATTGTATATTATATGTCAACTGTAACTATAACAGCAGCAGAAGTAAATAAATTAAGACAAGAAACCGGAGCCGGTATCATGGATTGCAAAAAAGCATTGACAGAAACCAACGGCGATTTTGAAGCAGCCATCGATTATCTAAGAAAAAAAGGGGCGAAAATTGCCGCTAACCGTTCGGATAGAGAAGCAAACGAAGGTGTAGTAGTAGCATTAACTAGCGAAGACGGAAAATTTGGTTGTGCTGTAAACTTAAGCTCTGAAACTGACTTCGTAGCAAAAAATGAAGACTTCATCAACTTGGCAAAATCAATTGCTGATGTAGCTTTAGCAGGAAGAATTAAAACAGTAGAAGAATTAAACAATGCACAGTTAGATGGCGTTACCATCAAAGATAAATTGTTGGATACTGTTGCTAAAATTGGCGAAAAAATTGAAGTTAAAAAATACGAAGTATTAGAAGGTGAAGGTGTTGTTTCTTACATTCACATGGGATACAGAATGGGTGTTTTAGTGCAATTAAATGTAGCATTAAACGATGCCATCACTACTGCTGGAAAAGATGTTGCTATGCAAATCGCTGCAATGAATCCAGTGGCAATCGATGCTTCCGGTGTGTCTGATGAAATTAAAGACAGAGAAAGAGCCATTGCTCGTGAAAAAGCAATCGCTGCAGGAAAACCGGAAAATATCTTAGATAAAATTGCAGAAGGTGCTGTAAATACTATGTTGAAAGAAAATACTCTATTACCTCAACCTTTCGTGAAAGATGGCGGTAAAACGGTAGAGCAATATTTAAAATCAGCAGATAAGGACTTAACGGTAGTGTCGTTTAAGCGAGTGACATTATCCTAAATACAAAAGAGAGAATTTTTATTCTCTCTTTTTTTTGTTTACTTTTTAGGTAATTCTTTTTTTTCCTATAAAATTATTCTACTTTTATTTACTCTATATTCAAGTATTATCAGAGAGTATGTCTTGTGAAGTAAGAATTTGAATTAATCTTATGTAGATTAGTGAGTATTATGTAATTCAACATTAGAGATGTAATTATATAGATAGGTAGGAAATCTTGAAATTCAAAATACAATATATAAATCATGAACCAACCAATCAAACGTATCTTATTAAAACTAAGCGGCGAAGCATTAATGGGCGATCAACAATTCGGTATCAAAGCGGATACACTTTCCATTTTTGCCGATGAAATTGCCGATGTTATTCGTGCCGGATACCAAGTAGGTATTGTGGTTGGCGGTGGCAATATTTTCCGAGGCTTACAAGCGAGTAACATTGGTATTGAGCGTGCACAAGGCGATTATATGGGCATGTTGGCTACATTGATAAATGGCATGGCATTGCAAGGTGCATTAGAATCAAAAGGAATACACACTCGTTTATTATCGGCATTAAGCATACAACAAGTGTGTGAACCATATATCCGAAGACGTGCCACCAGACATCTTGAAAAAGAACGTTGTGTGATTATGGCGGCCGGCACTGGAAACCCATATTTTACTACAGATACAGCTGCCGCTTTGCGTGCCAACGAAATTGAAGCAGATGTGATTTTAAAAGGTACAAGCGTGGATGGTATTTATACTTCCGATCCTAAAAAAGACCCGAATGCTACTAAATTTGAATCCATCTCTTTCGATGAAGTGATGATTAAAAATTTACGTATCATGGATCAAACAGCATTTGCACTTTGTAAAGAAAATAAAATGCCGATTATCGTATTTAATATTCGTGAAAGAGGCAATATTCTACGCATTTTGAATGGCGAGAAAATTGGTACTTTAGTGAGTTAATTTAACGCATAATCTGGAATTTTTCACTGCCACTATGTTCGCCATCATTGAGGTGCAAAAAATACATTCCGGTGGTCAACGCTGCTACGTCTAAGTGCAATCTATTTTGGTTTTCTATATAACCGTTTCTTAATTGTTTGCCTGTAATATCAAACAAAGTATATTGTATTTTTTGATAATTCCATTGTGATAAGTCGACTGAAATATGGGTGTTTGCAGGATTGGGAAATACTGTAAATTGCAGTTGCGTAGTTTGTTTATTAGAAAGGCTGTTTACCAAATCTTGATATTGATAAATGCCAATATCTGCGCTATCTGCACAAGCCGTCAAAACAATAATGCTGAGTTTATTATCTGTTGAGCAAAAGAATTGAGGTTTCAGACTACTTTGTTCAATAAATAAAGGCAATTGCATATCTTTTAAAGCACCGGTTTCTATATCTACTAAAAAGTTTTTCTGAATAGGAATTATTTGCAAAGGATTTGTGTTATTACAATAAGTAGCTGTAATTATAAATTGGTTTTTATATTGGATTGGATGCAACTCTACACTATTCGCTACAGGCAGATTAGGGTTGCTAAACATGTAAACCAAACTATCACTCGCTATAATAGAATCCGGTAGGTCAATTTTCCAATTTGAATTATAATTAGAGTCTAATTTCTCAATAGATAAATGATTGGTATATTTATAATTATAAGTGGCTGCATCTATAGTATCAATAACTACGGTGTCGTCTAATAATAAAATGTATTGGTTGGGTAGTATGTCATCTCTGTAATCTAGATAAAAATCTTCATAGCCAATGGAATAATTTGAAATATCTTTCTCAAATTCTATTTGATAAGCATTGGTATTTATTTTTGAAAGATAATTTTTCCGAATGTTTAGCGATGGATTGTTGAAATCAGATTTAGAATACGTATGTATAAAGTTCTTTTTGGCAGATGTATTCACTTTGTAATCCAAATTTATCATTTTCGATATATCATTATTTATTAGCGGACTATGTTTCTTAATCTGATTTGCAAAGTCATTATAAATCAAATATTCACTGTATGAATCAAAAGCGGTGTCTGTTATGTTTGTATTTACTAGATAGTCTGCCTGCTGATAGGTTTGTAAGTCAATTTCTCTATAAATAGAATAATTAAGATAGGATGAATTTTTATTAAGTATTAATGAGATTTTTTGTGCATTATTTTGTTCTACATACATAGTGAAACCATACGTTTCATCTCCGATGCGAATTATGGTATCAATTCCATTTTGCTGGTTAATACTATATAAATTTTGCTGGATGCCACTATAAATTATCCAATCATATTTTATTATATAAAAACGATTATTGTGCTCCATTAAATTTCCATTTCCTTCTATACTTGTTTTGTGTAATATCGTTTTTGATGGTGCGTGAATGGTGTAAAAATTAAAATAATTTCGAGCAAAGTAAGTATAGAAACCAGCGCCTTTTAATGTATTGTAAGAAACCGCCATTTGGTATGTGCTATCCGTAAGCTTGTTTACTAAAATTTCTGATATATTATTCAGAGTATCTTCTTTAAAAGACATTAATGTATCTACCGTAAAAAGTGGTGTTGTGTATGTTCCTAGATCCGTATTCACCACTCCAAATTGCAATATATTATTGGCAAATTTTGTTTTATTATCTTCCACATAAGTAGAATCATAGTAGGCGAAATGTATGTAAGTTTCTTTGTTGTTTCTGGTGTATAATTTGTGTGGAATATCAGATATATCTAGTTCAAGATAGGTCATATTAAAATTAGGAATCAACATTTTATACCGACACTTATCGGTATTTGGTATCATTAATTTCCAAGCACTATTTCCATCTGCATTTAATTTTTGTATGTAATAATTGTTCGTAGTAGCGTTTTTGTACGTGAGCAAGTAGTGAATGCCATCTATCGTTTCTTTCATTCTCGGAATATCCACACCGCCTTCATTAATGCAATTAACTAACTGTACGGTTTGTGCGTGTAAACAAACTACACAACATATTAATCCATAAAGCAAACTTGCAAACTTTTTCATGTATTAAATTTAATACAATCTGTATAAAAAAAATATAATTGCAAGTTGGCTTTTCTTTTTTTTGATAAATACCATTTGTCAACTGCCAACTTTTACTCTATATTTGTCCTGAAATTTTTTTTATGGAAGAGGAAGTACAATTGGTTTTAGATGAAACAAAAGATGCCATGTTTAAGGCATTAAAACATTTAGAAGAAGAATTAAGAAAAGTGCGTGCCGGCAAAGCAAGTCCGGACATGTTGAACGGAATCACAATTGAATATTATGGTGTTCCAACACCTATCAATCAGGTAGCAAATATAAAATTATTAGATGCTCGCACATTGGTAATAGTGCCGTTTGAGAAAAAGATTATCAGTGATATTGAGAGAGCTATTTTTCAAAGTAATATTGGTATTACGCCACAAAACGACGGTGAAAATATCCGACTATCTGTGCCACCAATGACAGAAGAACGCCGCCGTGAATTAGTAAAACAATCCAAAAATTATGGTGAGCAATCTCGTATTGTTATTCGAAATGCACGCAAAGATGGCAACGAAATGGTGAAAGATTTAGTGAAAGAAGGTTTGAGTGAAGACATAGGCAAAGACGTGGAAGAATCTATCCAACAGTTGACAAACGAATACAATGGCAAAGTAGATAAAATGCTACAACATAAAGAAGAAGAAATTATGACAATATAATTGCTTTATTCTACATCAATATTTCTTCTATATTTTAAGGTGTAACCACAAGTTGCGTAGGTTTATATGCATCAGTAAAAGTGGCCGAAAACTTTACTCTCGTTTTGGGATTCCATTTTATTTCAACGGCTAAATAAGTGTCTTTTTGTAATTCGATGTAACAGAATAAAAAAAGGACAAATGATTCACCTTGACAATCAATTAAAAAATATTGATTATTAGATTAAACCACGTTACGCAAAACTTCTAATTAATAATTAGATAGGATTTCCTTCTTTTGTAACCAATTTGTATTCTACCAAATGCAAAGAAGAATCCTGAATTAATCGAACCACTTTTCCAATTTTTGAATACCATTTCATCCTAAACGAAAACGTGTCTTTTTTCATAAATGCATATACAAATGGATGCACATATAAAATGAAATTCTTTTCTGAGTGTGTTTTCAGTTGCATTAAATCGTTTTGAATATTCTCTACTATTTGTAGCGGTTGGTCTATCTTGTATTTGTTATTGTTCAATAATGGTTCACGCGTGTCAATGCTAAGTACTTCTTTCATGCGTTGGCGTGTAATTTCCATTAATCCAAATTTGCTTACTGGTAAAATCACATGTTTTGCTTTATCGGAACGCATGGCTTCCTGCATTGCTTCGAATAGTTTGTGCTTGTATTCTCCGGATTTCATATCTATAAAATCCACGACAATGATACCGCCGATATTACGCAAACGCAATTGGCGTGCTATTTCGTTGGCAGCTTCTACATTTATTTCAAATGCATGCGTATCTTGCTCAATACCTTTTTTTACTTTAGGTCCGCTGTTTACATCAATTACGTGCATGGCTTCTGTATGCTCAATGATTAAATAAGCACTACTTTTAAGTGTAACCGTTTTTCCGAATGCAGATTTTACTTGTCGGCTTACATCATATTTTTCAAATAGTGGTGTTGCCTCTTCATGCTTAGATAGGATAGAAACATGTTCCGGTGCGTATTCTTTAATATAGGCTTTTAAATCGCCGTGCAAAACAGGATTATCGGTAATGATTTTTGAAAAACTATCATTCATCAAATCGCGAACTATTGAAAAGGTTTTGTTCATTTCCTTAAGCAATAATTTGGGCGGATTTTGATATTTGGCATTTTGTGTCATTTGCTGCCATTTATTCAGCAAATTCTGGATGTCAAATTCTAATTCTTCACTGCCAACACCTTCTGCATTGGTACGCACCACGCAGCCAAAGTTTTTTGGCTTTATGTTTTGCATAATTTTCAATAGGCGTTCCCGTTCTTCAGGTTGGGCAATTTTTTTGGAGATACCAATGGTGTCGGTGAATGGAACCAATACCACATATCGTCCGGGAAGAGATATTTCGCAGGTTAATCGGGGCCCTTTGGTAGAGATGGCTTCTTTTGAGATTTGAAAAATAAGAATATCTCCTTTTTCAAAAACATCAGACATGAGCCCGTCTTTTCGAATGGGTGGTTCTATTTCAAACTTATCCAATAAGTGTGATTGCTCGCCCTTAAATGCTTCCGAACTGAACTTGCGTACAGAACGAATGTATGGACTTAAATCAGAATAATGTATAAAGGCATCTTTCTCATGTCCGATATCAATGAAGGCAGCATTTAATCCAGGATTAATTTTCTTTACGCGACCTAAATATATGTCGCCGGCAGCAAATCCTTCTTTTTCGTATGAGTCGAGATGGTATTCGACTAATTTTTTGTTTTCAAGAAGAGCAATTTCAACACCTTTGGAATTAGCATGTATTACTAATTCTTTTATCATGTGTTTAGTATTAAATAATAAACCACAAGCAGTATGTATAAAGCAAACTACTTGTGCTTATTATGTAAAATGAATTATTTCTTCTTATGACGGTTTTTTCTTAGTCTTTTTTTACGTTTGTGCGTCGCAATTTTATGACGCTTTCTTTTCTTTCCGCAAGGCATAATTATATTTTTTTATTTTTTAAACTATTGACGATTTCGTCTATTTCTTTATTAAAGTCTGCATTGTTGACCAATATTTTACACATTTCAAACAAGCGGATGGCTTCATCGTTATGTCCTAATTGTGCTTCGGTTATTGCCAAAAAATACATGGCTTCTGTATTTTGAGGTTCTAACTTCAATATTTTATTGAGTCGCTCTTTCGCTTTGTCGTATTGTCCAGACTGAATCGACATTCTGCTCATGGACATTAATACTTTTATATTTTCGGGATGTTTACTTTCTAAATCTCTCAGTATTCCAATTCCCTTCATCGGCTCCTGCGAACCATTCACATACGCATCTGCCAATTTTATTTTGAGATCCATATCGTTACTGTCTTTTTCAACAGCTTTTTCGTACGATTGGAGTGCAAAGGTAATCAAATTATTTAAAATAACAGAGTCTTCCGTGGATTTATATGCAGTTACTAATGCGTCGCCGGCATCTACTAAGGCTGTTTTGGTCTCGTCTAAATTGGCAGCTTGGTAAATATAATAGGCTGCTAAAGCCGGATTGCTGTTATTTTTCCAAAACTCTACCAAATTGGTATACGCTTTCTTGTTAGCATCAATGGTTTGCTCTGGTGTCTTCTTTACAGCTTCGGCTAATGATTTAGCTTTTTGTTGCTCCGCGTCTGCTAATTTGGCAATTTGTTGTTGCTCATATTCATCGAAGGAGATACCACTGTGTTCGGTATGTACAATAGATTTTTCTTTTTTGGTTTCAGTTTTACCACCAAAATAAAGAGCAGCTACTAAAATTACAGCGAATGCACCTAATGCTATTTGTCCTTTCTGCACAATAAAAAAATTAAGCTTCTTTTTCTTTCAAGCGTTTTGCACTCGATTCTTTAATTTGCTCAACGAATACTTTGGATGGTTTAAAAGCCGGTATTTGATGTTCAGGAATTTCAATGGCAATATTTTTTTTGATATTTCTACCAATTTTTGCTTTACGTGTTTTTACAATAAAGCTTCCAAAACCACGTACATATAAATTTTCGCCTTCAGACAAAGTATCTTTTACTTCTTTAAAGAAAGCCTCCATTGCTACTAATACATCCACCTTTGGTACGCCAGTTTTTTCAGAAATCGTGGTGATAATATCTGCTTTTCTCATGATAAGTATTTAAATGAGCTACAAAAATGCGAAATTAATCCTAACTAACTTACTAATATACACGAAATTAGAGTTTTTTTAATATACCATGTTATTTATTGATGCATTCGATTGATTTTAATTATTTTGCACCACCATGATTTGGTTTTCCAATATATTATTAGAATGGTATAACCCAACTACTCGAAATTTACCTTGGAAAAATACAAAGGATGCTTATAAAATTTGGTTGTCAGAAATTATTTTACAGCAAACACGCGTAGAACAAGGTACACCGTATTATTTGGCATTTATTAAACATTATCCAACTGTAAAGCATTTAGCCAAAGCACCCATAGATGATGTATTGAAATTGTGGGAAGGTTTGGGTTATTATTCTCGTGCACGCAATTTACATACAGCTGCACAACAAATAATGGAAAACCACAATGGAAAATTTCCCAACACATACAAAGAAATTCTTTCTTTAAAAGGTATTGGAAATTATACAGCCGCAGCCATTGCTTCTTTTGCCTATCAGCTACCGCATGCAGTGGTAGATGGAAACGTATATAGAGTGCTCACTCGTGTGTTTGGCATAAACATACCTATTGATTCCGCAAACGGCAAAAAGCATATTGAGCAATTAGCGCACGAGCTTTTAGATGAACAGCAACCGGATATTTATAACCAAGCTATCATGGATTTTGGTGCATTGGTGTGCAAACCACAACAGCCACTATGTCATTCGTGTCCATTTGTTTCCAACTGTAAGGCATTTTCAAAAAATAAAATAAATAGTTTGCCGGTTAAATCGAAAAAGATTGTAAAAACAAACCGCTATTTTCATTATTTTATTTTGATGGATGCTGAATCAATATATATTCATCAACGACAGAAAAATGACATCTGGAAAGGATTATATGAATTTCCATTAGTTGAAGAGCAATCGGAAGGCAATCAAACCAAAACAAAGATTTGGTTGCAAGAAATGGGAATTAAGAGCGTGCAACCTGTTTTTTTTTCAAAACAAATTTTATCACACCAAAATATACATGCCAATTTTTATGAACTAAAATGGAAAAATCTACCTAACTTAGAAAATAAGTTTATCAAAATTAAAAAGACAGCATTAAAACAATATGCTTTTCCAAAAATAATTCGTTCCTATTTGCAAGATAGATTTATTTTTTTATCTTAGATATAGCATTTTTTAAAGAGAACAACCATAAATTTCTACGAAAACAAGACAATATGAGTGTAAATAAAGTAATACTGATTGGAAGATTGGGCAAAGATCCGGAAGTACGTAAAATTAATGCCACTACTACTGTATGTAATTTTCCATTAGCCACCAATGAATCCTATAAAAATCAAGATGGAACATACACAGAGCAAACTGAATGGCATAATATTGTGATGTGGCGTGGCGTGGCAGAAAGAGCAGAGCGCATTTTAAAGAAAGGAAATACTATATTTGTGGAAGGAAAACTCAGAACACGTTCTTGGGAAGATAAAGAAAATCACAAACGTTATACCACAGAAATTGTAGTGGAGAATTTCCAATTATTAGATAAAAGAGAACAAAGCGGAACAGGGACACCAACCAATTCGGAAAACAAAACAGAGCAAGATACGAAAGTAACTGATATACTTGAAGATTCCGGTTTGAACGATGATTTACCTTTCTGATTGATAGTATAAATTTACGACCTTGGACGACGGAATACCCATACATTGCCTGCTGAATTCACAACCTATAGTTTCATGGACTGAAGCGTTTAATCCAATAAATGCTTCCATTATTTTTCAGCTTATTTTTATTTTTATTTTATTGGTGTTTATGGCAATGATGTGTGCCGTAGAAGTAGCCATATTTCTATTTAATCAAAATGAAATAAACGACTTAGAAAAAAGCTACGATAAAACCGACCAATTAATCTTGGATTTTATCAAAAAACCTCGACGGTTTTTGGCTACTTTCGTGCTTACTACTACGTTGTTTACATTGGCGGTGGTGTTGGTGTTTGAAGGTATTTTGGAGTCGGTATTGAAACACGAATTTTTAATGTCTCATGCTACATTATTATTCATTATTAAAATATCTTTTGAGACATTTATAATTGTACTTTTTGCTGAAGTAATTCCCAAATTATATGCTACACAACACTATTATAAAGTGGCAAAATATACGATTCGCACATTGCACTTTTTCGATATTATTTTTGCACCGTTTGTAAAAGGATTAATTGCTACATCTAATTTTTTTGAAACCCGTTTGCAAGGTGTAAAAGCCGGTGTTTCGGCACAAGATATCGACGAGGCTATTGATATTACAAATGCTCAAGAAAATAGCGATTTGGAACGAAATGATACACGCATTTTAAAAGGAATTGTGAAATTTGGAAACATCACCGTTTCGCAAATTATGCGCTCACGAGTAGATATGGTTGGTGTGGATTGCGATGTGAAATTTAACGAATTACTACAAATAATTAAAGAATCCGGTTATTCTAGAATGCCGGTTTATAAAGATGATATCGATAAAATTGAAGGTGTTTTATACATCAAAGATTTACTGAAACACTTAGATGCTACAGATGATTTTGATTGGAAAAAATTAATTCGTCCGGCATTTTTTGTACCTGAAAATAAAAAAATAGACGATTTATTAGAAGATTTTCAAGCAAGACGTGTGCACATGGCAATTGTAGTAGATGAATATGGCGGCAGCTCCGGATTGGTTACGTTAGAAGATGTTTTGGAAGAAGTAATTGGTGATATTAAAGATGAGTTTGACGATGTGAGTGAAATTGATTATAAAAAGATTGATAACAATAATTATATCTTTGAAGGTAAAACAACCCTGAATGACGTATGCAAAGTATTGGAAATTTCGATAGATACCTTTGAAGACATACGCGGCGATGCGGATTCATTAGCCGGCTTAATTCTGGAATTAAACTCATCTATACCAATAGAAGGCGATGAACTAAAATTTAAACGATTTACTTTTGTAATTTTAGAGGCAGATAGAACCAGAGTTATCCGAATTAAAATCACGATTGATAATTAAATCTGTTGAAATTATTTTTATTTGAAACATGAACACAACCAATTCTACAAAATATTTTAAAACGTATCAAACCTTTTTGTTCATCTTATTTATTAGTGGATGCTTGGTTTCTTGTAACGAACACTATACGCCTAAAAAAAAGTCGTATTTCCGAATTGAATTTCCGGCAGAAAGACATTTTGTATCGTACAATAATCCAACGTGTCCGTTTTTATTTGAGTATGCTAATTTTGGTCGCATTCAAAAAGATTCTTCCGACCAACAAGAGCTGCAACAACATCCATGTTGGTTTAATATTATTTATCCCGAATACAAAGCCAAAATTTACTTAAGTTATACTGCCATTAATGCAGAAAATTCATTGGATAAGTTGATAAAAGATAGTTATAAACTCACCTTCAAACATACCGTAAAAGCTGACTATATCGACGAAACACTTATAAAAGGAAAGCACCCAAAGGTGAGTGGTATTTTATACGATGTTGGTGGAAATGCGGCAAGTGCCGTTCAGTTTTATATTACAGATAGTAGTCGCCATTTTTTGCGAGGTTCCCTTTATTTTTATGCAGCACCTAATACCGATTCTATTGCTCCGGTTGCTAACTATTTCCGAGAAGATGTAAAACATATCATTGAATCTTTACAGTGGAAATAGTTTTATTTTTATGTTTTAAAATATATCTTTATAACATGAAAAAATGTTTATTTGTTTTATTGTTGATAGGTGCAATTTTTAAGTCAACAGCACAAGGTGTTCACTTCTTTGCATCTAATCTTCAAATGAAGAAAAACCAACCTACATCTGTGATTGCAGATGATTTTACATTTCAGCAAAATGAACTGTTACAAAAAGACATTAAAAAAGCCAAAGCAATGAAGATTTCCGGAATAGTGTTGACGAGTTTTGGAACCGCCGGAGTGCTCACAACAGCAGGCCTAATGGGTGTTTATTCAATTTTTAAACCGGTAAGTAGATTATATAATACCATCATTGGTGTGAGCGGATTAACACCAAGTGTGGTGCTCTTAACTTCCGGAATTCCTTTAGCCGTAATCGGCACCAAACGAACAAGGAAATACAAAGAACAACAAATAAAAGAATGGGTTGCGCCAGCGCAACCCATTCAATAATATTTTTTTAGATTAAAGCCTGAATAATAATTGCTACAATAAATGGAATTGTTCCGGCGGCAATCAGCCATTTTCCACGTCCGGAAATTCCATGTCGTCCTTTTAAAATAAATAATCCGGTGATATTAATTACAATTAATAAAACTGCAAAAATATCGGAAGCCCATTTCCATCCTTTTAAACTGTTTCGGTGAATTACATTCACTTGATAGAACAACGGTCGTTTAGATACTTGCTCATAGATTGCTTCTTTCGTAGAAAGGTTGACATGCAAGGATGAATTGTTGTAATAAATCTTCACTTGGTTATTCGTTGGAAAATCAAATACTTTATAGGATGTTTCGTCCACTAATTTCCCAAATGCTTGGATTTTTGCATCGTCAATTTCATCGCGTGTGTAGCTTCTATCAATTTGTATTGTTTTCTTTTTTAAGATAAAATCAGGATTCCAATCATCCACATGGTTTAAGGCAATTCCTGAAATACAATACACCAATATCATAGAGGAAAAAAAATATCCTAAGTCGCGGTGCGTAGCTAAGTTAAGTCGCCTTAGTTTTCGGATATTCCAATTCCACATATTACTATTTATTTTCTTCTACTTTCTTAGCATATTCAGCCGTGATGTCAATCACCCATTGCTCAATATTTACATCCGGTAAAATGGCATCCGGTTTGTATGCCACTTTTGTAGTATGGTTAGGTACTGCTTTAATACCATCACCAATAATTTTAATTTGGAACATTTCATCATGTGCTACTAAAACCGGAATAACGATAGCTTTTTGTTTTTTTGCCAATGCTTTTTCAATAGCTTCCGTCGTTTTTTTCGGATCGTAGTGTGCAATATGTCCGCACCAGCCATAAGTATGTTCACTAATCCCAATTTCTTGCTTTACGAAATCTCCTACTTTATCAAATAAATCAGCCCATTCTTTTTCATACGCTTCATCGCCGTAACCAATTAATACGATTCCTTCATTAGCCGGATCTTTCGATAAATCTTTTGCCCTTCTCAATACATTTTTTTTCAAGATGTCAGTGAAGTCAAGATTGGGTGTAATGTATGTTTTAGCTTTTGGCGTATAGCGTTCAATTTTTTCAATTTTCAACATCTCTTTTGATTGTGGGTCTTCTTTTTGGCCGATAATTGTCGGAATATCATCAAAAGTATGTGGACTCACCGTAAGGAAAATGGGAACGATAATTACATCTGTATAACCTTCTGCATCAAACTCTTTCAAACGTGTAGCAATAGATGGTTCCGTATATTCCATGTGTGCAGTTTTGGTGCCTTGTATTTTTCCGTCTGCTAAAATTCTGCTCTGTACGGCTTTTTCAAAATCCATCAATGCTTTACGCCATGTTTCTGAGCGAGAACCATGATTCACTAAAAGAACACCTACTTTCTTCTTTCCATTTGTAGAAGTTTCAGAATTTTCTGTTTTTCCATTATTGCAAGATGCTAAGAAGGAAACATTTAAAAGTATCAAAAAATAAAAGAGGTACTTTCTGATTAATTTGTATGCTGTATTGTTAGTCATTTGTACTGTATTTAATTGACCACAAAGAACTTATTTAGATTTAATCCAAACAATACCTTAGCTTGGGTATTTTACTACTTATTTTTTGTGAGTGGAGCTGCTAATCTACTTAGTTTTTAAGTATTAATATTGTATTGTTTAATATGTTTGTTGGTATAATTATTTAAGAAATGTTAATTCTTTAAAAATAAAACGTTATATTCATCTTGAAAACTGTATTTATTTATGAAAGGAACCATCTTTTTGAGTGTATTATTTTTTGTATTCAGCTCAACACTTCTTGCACAAACAAAGTATTTTCCCATTCAAGGTGCATCGGAAATTCCCGGAAAAAAAATCAATGGAACATTAGATGACATCACGGATTTCTCAACATGTACGCAAGTTCCATTTACAATGCCGGACGGCACTAAATTAATGACGGACATTTATTTACCTATTTTGCAAGATAGTTTTGTTTATAACGATACTATTTCGTTTAATTTATTACCCGATCCTTTTCCACCTATCAAAATACCTATTTACGCCGTCTTGTTACAAAAAGGTGCTCAATATCTCATTTACGATTCAATCAATGGAGTTCCTAATCCTAATCCATATCAGTTGCCGATGATATTAGAAAGAACACCGTATGATAAAGATGGAGCTTTGGAAGGTGCCGCAATGGCATTATTAGGTTATGCCGGTGCAGTGCAAGATATGCGCGGTCGATACACTTCACAAGGTGCCTACTTGCCTTTATATTCCGATGGTTGGAAAAAAACACCATATCATAACTACAAACATATTTTAGATGTTACCAATACTACTGATCCTAGAAATGGAAATAACCATGAAGATGGCTACAATACCATTGAGTTTGTCAAAAACCAGTTAGTCCGTAAATTTGACTTAAACGGTGATGGCATTTTTGAAACAACCGATTTAGTGTACAATGGTTCTATCGGAATGTTTGGAGCATCTGCATTAGGTTATAACCAATTACAAGCAGCTGCCGCACATAAAATAAATCCCAATCAACCCGGATTAAAATGCTTGTTTCCAATTGTTGGCCCATTAGAATTTTATAAAAGTACAGGTTACCATAATGGTTGTTTGAGAGATGGCTTAGTTACAGGATGGCTGCGCGGACAAATTAAAGATTTGCAAGATGAACTAAGAGATATAGATACCGGAATTGAAGATACCATCCACTCGGCAAAAGATTATAACATGCTTGACAAATTTGATGCTGCCAATCAGGCAATAGATCATTTTGTAACAATTAACTATGAAAATTCACCATGTGGTTATTATCCAAATTCAATTGGTAGAAGTGATATGGATGCAACAAAAGCTCCGGTAGATGCCAATGGAGAAGGACAGCTAAATGGTTCATATTCTCGATACAGCAATATGGAAGTGCCAACTTTCCATGTAACGGGTTGGTGGGATATTTTTATTGATGGTTCAATTGAAACGCATAAGTTAATTCAAGATAATATCACCCAAAGAAAAGATTTGCAAAAAATTGTCATTGGCCCATGGGCACATCAAACGGTTGCCAGCACAAAAACAGGCGATCGCATTTATCCAAAAAATACAAAAGATATTACCAAGGTGGATATCTTAGATATTACCGAAGGCGGAAGTATAAACATTACAGAAATTGCAAAATCGGAGTTGGTAAGTTGGTTTCGATATAATTTAAATTACAATGGATACAACAAAGTGGTAGAACCTAAAGTATTGATTCCAAAATCAACATTGTGGCAGGCACCATTGCCACAGTTACCACAAGTAGAAGTGCGTTTTCCGGCACAAAATTATAAAATACAATTTGCCGAGTTATTGAATTTTATTTTAGGTCAAGGTAATTTAAAACAAGTGCCGGTTGAAATCAGAATTGGCGGCAGTAGTGGTTTGGTTATTCCATTTAATATTGATTTACCTAATCTTGGCCCAATTATCAAAGACATTTCATCAGATGAACCATTTGTGGGAATTCCGCAATATGAGTATAAAAATATTCCAACCTATCGCTATTATGTAGTGGGTGCTTCCAACGATTCCGGAACCGTTTCTTATTCCGGAAATTATTGGATGAATTCAGAAGTTTTTCCACCCAATGAAATTCAATGGAAGTCGATGTATTTACATCAAAATGGAAAATTAAATTTTACAGCACCAACAACGGATGAAGGTTTCAGAACGTATGTACATAATCCGGATGATCCGATTATAACTGTTGGCGGTGGTAATATGTTGGAACGTACACCACAAGGCGATAGAGATGCACAAGGTCAAATGAATTTATCTGATCCGAATTTTGCACCTTATACGATGGATAGAGAAGGCGTGTTGAAATTTGAAACAGATGTTTTGTCTGATTCATTAAGTATTATTGGATATCCAAAGTATAAATTATATGCAAAATCTAATCCGGGAAATACACCAAGTGGTCCTACGGATTGCGATTTCTTTATCCGCATATTAGATGTGTTTCCGGATGGCAAAGAATTCTTTGTTGTAGAAGGTGCTGTAAATGCTCGTGCTAGAGAGTTTGCACGTTCAATAGCCGAAGGCCATCAAAACGATGATGCACCTTTTAGCAATATCGACATTGGAAAAATTTATGAATATTATTTTCAAGGATATCCAATTGCTTACACATTTGCACAAGGACATAAAATTAAAGTATTAATCTCTTCGAGTAATTATCCGCGTTTTCAAGCTTGTGCTAATGTGCCATTGTTGGATGGCGAATTTTTCCGTAGGAAACCGGCTGATGGCAGAACCTATATGTACAATGGTGTAGAATATGCACCACGTATTTCGGTACAACGTGTAGCTTTTTCTAATCAATATCCGACACAAATTGAGTTGCCTGTTTTTGGTAGTACTTCTGTTATTACAGCTATTAAATCCAATACCATAAAACCGGATTGGGAACTTAATGTATTTCCGAATCCAAGTAATGGAATGTTGGATGTTTTCATCAATAAATCCGGAAAATATTTAGCCAATGTGTATAATATGATTGGTGAAAAACTATTGCAAAAAGAAATATCAGATAATCATCATTTCGATTTTAGAAATTTTGCAAAAGGTCAATATTTATTAGAGATTATAGACTTGAAAAATGAACATCAAAAATCAACTAAGTCATTTACCATTAACTAAGAATTATTAACCCAATAAATCTAACTCATGTTTTTAAAAAGTAATTTATATAAATTATTCGGGATGTTCTTATGCCTACTTTGGTGCGTTGTATTGCATGCACAAGAGGTTACTATAAAAGGAAAGATAAAAGATAAAAATACTAAAGAAGGTTTGATAGGAGCGAACGTGCAAATTAAAGGAACTAACTTTGGTGCAATTACCGATATAGATGGTAACTATGAAATAAAAGCAGCCACTACTTTGCCGGCAATTTTAGTTGTTTCATATCTTGGATATGCTGATCAAGAAATAACTATTGAAAACGAACTACAAACAATAGATGTTGCTTTGGTAGCACAAGAAATTAGAGTGAGTAATGATGTTGTTATTTCGGCTTCTCGTGTGAGTGAACGTATCCAAACATCACCATCATCCATACAAAAAATAAACTCTAAACAAATCCAAAATATCGCTTCCGGAAATTTTTATCAAGGATTAGGAACGATGAAAGAAGTAGATATTACGACAAGCAGTATGGGATTTCAAGTGTTTAATACTCGTGGCTTTAATACCACCGCTCCGGTGCGTGTGGTGCAGTTTATTGATGGAATGGATAATCAAGCGCCGGGCTTAAATTTTCCGGTAGGAAACTTGGTTGGTGCCAACGATTTGGATTTGGAAAGCGTAGAAGTGATTTCCGGTGCATCTTCTGCATTGTATGGTGCAAATGCATTTCAAGGTGTGTTAAGTATGCAAACTAAAAATCCATTTGATTATAAAAATTTACAAGTAAAATTAAAAGGCGGAAACCAACAAATGTTGGATGCACAAGTGCGCTATGCCAATGCTTTTGGAAAAAAAAAATACGACAGAGATGTTTTTGGATTTAAAATTAGTGGCGGATATTTTAGTGCGAAAGATTGGATAGCAGATGATTCCATTGCTAATTTATACGGCGATATTGAAACAGATGTAAATGTGAGTACCGTCGTGAGAAAATTACAGTTTAGCGACGATACTGCAATTGCCCGACAATTTAGAGCATTAAATGCCTATTTAGATTTTTTTCCAAATGCTTTTCCGGGTTTTGTGCATGTAAAAACACCGGGCTACAGAGAAACCGATTTAACAGATAATAAAACACGAAGCATCAAAGCAAATATCGCCTTGTTTGCTCGCCCGATAAAAGATATGCAAATAGAATATCAATATAAATTTGGTTTAGGAAGTGCCGTGTATCAAGGTGCCAATAGATACAATGTAAAAGATATCAAATTTCAACAACACAAAGTGCAGTTGGATTATAAAGGCTTGATGGTAAAATATTACACTACACAAGAAAATGCCGGAAAATCGTACGATATGGTGTTTAGTGCTATTAACCTTTCAAAGATTGGTATCAGTAGATATATTTCCAATTTTATAAAATCGTATTTCTCTCAACTCTCGGATTATACTAATTCGTTTAAAGATGATCCACATAATGATGAAGTGGAAGCTTCCAGAAATTATGCATTGCAAGAAGCATATAATAATGCGTACCTACAACCGGGCACTTACTCTTTTGATTCTGCTTATAATATTATTGTGGATGATGCCAATTTAGTTACAGGTTCTAAGTTTCAAGATAAATCTTCTTTGCATCATGTGGAGGCTATGTATAATCATACATTTAAACATAAAATCAATTGGATAGTTGGTTCATCTTTCCGTATGTTTATTCCACGTTCTTACGGTTCTATTTTTTATGATACATTGGTAAATATTGCAGATACCTTGCCGGATGGTTCACCAAATTTGAAAGCAAAATTTGTAAACTTAAACACATGGGAAGTAGGTGCATACACACAACTTTCAGTAGATTTATTTAAAGATCATCTCAAATTAGTAGGCTCAGCACGCATAGATAAAGCAGAGAATTTTAAAATACAGTTTTCTCCAAGAATTTCCATTATTGGTACGTATAAAAGTCATACATTCCGCTTTTCCTATCAGCAAGCATTTAGAACACCTACGTTGCAAAATCAATATATTTCATTGGACTTAGGTGCCATTCAATTATTGGGAAACTTGCATGGTGCTGAAGGATATGATTATCAATCGGTGTTGGATTTTAGAAACCATTATGATTCCACATTCTCAGTAGAACCACAAATATTGAAACCTATTAAATTAGATCCGATAAAACCGGAGCAAGTGAACTCTTGGGAAATAGGATATCGCGGTGCATTCTTCAATAAATTGTATGTCGATGTGTCGGCTTATTTTAATCGATATTTTCATTTTATAGGCGATTTGCGTTTTTATCGTCCAAGCAATAAAGAAATACAAGTAGGTACAGAAGCCGGCTCCGATGCCATCTTAACCGGCGCATACGATTTAATTCAAATGCCAACCAATGCAAAACAAAAAGTTGATGCTTTTGGAGCTTCAATAGGCATTAATTACTATATCTGGAAATCATTGATAGGTTCATTTAATTACACGTATTCCGGAATTGATACACGTAAACTTTCAGACCCAATTATTCCGGGATTTAATACACCCAATCATAAGTTTAATATTGGTGTGAATGCACAACGCATTTGGAAAGGATTGGGCTTCGGACTTAATTTTAAATGGGTGAGCAAATACAATTGGGAAAGTACATTTGGAGACGGTGTAGTGCCAAGTTATCACACTTTGGATATGCAAGTTGCTTACGAGTTTCCACGTTGGTTTACCTTACAAGTAGGTGGCTCTAATATTTATAACAATAAACATATTGAAGCGTATGGCTCACCTAAAATTGGAGCAATTGTATATGGAACTATGCTGTTTGATTTGGAAAGAAAAGGTATAGAAGCAGAGCGTTGGATAAAAAAGAAAAAAAATAAATAATAGTGCACTGAATTTATTTATTTTTGCATGGAATGAATAAGAAACTCTCCATAGTTGTTCCGGCATATAATGAACAAAATACCATTCAACATATCTTGAATAAAATAAATGATGTTCCATTAATTCAAGATGTAGAAAAAGAAATTATTGTTGTAAATGATTGTTCCATCGACCAAACGGAACAAAAGGTAAAAGAGTTTCAACAACAACATCTTTCATTAAATATCGTGTATAAAAAACACGAAGTAAACCAAGGAAAAGGAGCAGCATTGCGTACCGGATTCCAAAGCGCTACCGGCGATTTTGTAATTGTGCAAGATGCCGATATGGAATACGATCCAACAGAATTTAATATCTTAATGAAGCCTATTTTAGATGGCTTTGCAGATGTGGTTTATGGCTCTCGTTTTATGGGTGGTCGTCCGCATCGTATTTTGTTTTTTTGGCACACCATCGGCAATAAAATATTGACTTTTATTTCCAATATGTTCACCAACTTGAATTTAACCGATATGGAAACATGTTATAAAATGTTTCGTAGAGAAATTATTCAAGGTATCGACTTAAAAGAAAATAGATTTGGTTTTGAGCCAGAAGTAACAGCAAAAGTTGCAAAGATTCCCAAAATCAGAATATACGAAGTCGGCATTTCATATTACGGAAGAACGTATGAAGAAGGCAAAAAAATAGGTATGAAAGATGCCTTCCGTGCCTTGTATTGTATTATACGTTACAATCTATTTTCATAGCAACGCATCTAATTGTCGCTCGTGGTGTAATAAATGTTCTTTGCTAAAGTTTAATGTTTGATGTATATTAAACAAGCCTAAAATAGGATGTTTGAAAATATATTTATCTTCTAGAGTTTCCGGTAAGTCGCTCAATATTTTTTGAAATTCAACGGTGTTCTTCTCAAAGTATTTTTTCATTTCATCGTAACTTACATGTTCCGGAACGGAGCTAACCACTTTTGGTGCTTTAAATTTCAAAGGTGATTT
The DNA here is from genome assembly GCA_964507125.1 of uncultured Chitinophagales bacterium. Taxonomy (GTDB): domain Bacteria; phylum Bacteroidota; class Bacteroidia; order Chitinophagales; family JADIYW01; genus JADJSS01. The sequence continues at coordinate 57,870 of CAZDOT010000007.1, forward strand.
TAATAAAATAACTAATAGTTTATTTTTAAGTACACTCATAAAATCACTTTTTAGTTGCACTTTGTTTTTACTTAAATTTCGTTGGATGATTTGAATAATTCCATCTTCCGCAAAACCACAATGATATAAAACTTGTCCGGCACTCCAACCGCCATTGCTCGGTATTTTATTCAATTGCTCATCGGATAGTGCAGCTGTTTTTTGAATAAATCTGTTTTTAATAACTTCAATATCTTTATATTGTTGTGCCAATGCTGTATTCATCGAATAAACTTTTATCACAAGTTAATCAATAAAAAACAAAATAGACATAACTATTGGCGAATTCCTTTTAACTTTATTGCATGTTTTTAGATTTCTTTTTACGCTTAAAAGAAGAAGGTTTGCCGGTGAGTATTGGCGAATATCTAAATTTATTAGAAGCATTAAACAAGCGTGTAACAGCGTTTAATGTGGAAGAATTTTATTTTCTTTCGAAAACCATTTTAATCAAACACGAACAATATTTAGACAGATACGATGTGTTGTTTGGAAATTATTTTCATGGTGTTGCATTAAGTGAGATTGAAAAAAAAGAAATTCCGGACGATTGGTTGAATGCAGAAATCAATCGACTTTTTACAGAAGAAGAAAAAGCATTGATTGAAAAAATGGGTGGCTTGGAAAAATTGATGGAGCGATTGAAACAATTAATGGAAGAACAAAAAGAAAAACATCAAGGTGGAAATAAATGGATAGGCACCGGCGGAACATCGCCTTTTGGCAATAGTGGATTTAATCCGGAAGGCATAAATATCGGAGGCAAAGGTGGTGGAAGAAGTGCCGTGAAAGTTTGGGAAAAACGCGAATTTCAAAATTATGCTTCGGATGTAGAACTCAACACAAGAAATATTAAGTTGGCATTGAAACGCCTGAGAATATTGACTCGAGAAGGCATTGAAGATGAATTAGATTTGCACACTACAATAGAAAAAACCAGCAGAAACGGCGGTTATCTCGATATTGAAATGCAACCTGCCAAAAAGAACAGAGTGAAAGTGTTATTGTTTTTTGATGTAGGCGGCTCGATGGATCCTTATATTGAATTGTGCGAACAATTATTTTCTGCCGCTAAATCAGAATTGAAACATTTAGAATTTTTTTATTTTCATAATTGCGTGTATGAAAGCATTTGGAAAGACAATAATTTGCGCTACACAGACCGCATTCCAACGTTTGATGTGTTGCATAAATTTAATCAAGATTATCGTGTGATATTTGTGGGCGATGCTACTATGTCGCCGTATGAGTTGTCTTCGTTGGGCGGAAGTGTTGAGCATTATAACGATGAAACCGGCATTGCTTGGTTGAAGCGATTTGTTGCAAAATTTCCAAATATTGTGTGGCTTAATCCAAGCAATGAATATTATTGGGATGGTGTGCCAACGATTGCTGCAATTAAAGAAATTTTTAAAGGAAGAATGTTTCCAACAACCATTGAAGGATTAACAAATGCAATGAAAACATTAAAAGGTAAAAAGACCATCCATTAACAAACTAAAAAATTCAAAATTCATAAACTCTTAAATTACATACATGAACGAATTTAAAGGAACCGAAAATTATATTGCTACGGATGAATTACAAATAGCCGTGAATGCTGCCATTGCTTTAGAAAAACCGTTGTTGATTAAAGGCGAGCCTGGAACAGGAAAAACATTGTTGGCTTTTGAAGTAGCCAAAGCATTAAATAAACCAATTTATACTTGGCATATAAAATCGACTACGCAAGCACAACAAGGCTTGTATGAGTATGATGCCGTGGCTCGTTTGCGTGATTCGCAATTTGGAGATGATAAAGTGAATGACATTGCACATTATATCATTAAAGGTAAGATGTGGCAAGCTTTTGAAAGCGAAAAACAAGCAGTGTTGTTGATAGATGAAATAGATAAAGCAGATATTGAATTTCCCAATGATTTATTATTGGAGTTAGATAAAATGGAATTTTATTGCTACGAATTACAAAAAACAATAAAAGCAAAAACAAGACCAATTGTAATTATTACGTCTAATAATGAAAAAGAATTGCCGGATGCCTTTTTGCGCAGATGCTTCTTTCATTACATTCGTTTTCCGGAACGACAAACCATGATAGATATTATCAACGTGCATTTCCCAACTATTGAAGAAGATTTGATGGAGGAAGCATTGAAAGTATTTTATGGGTTAAGAGATATTCATGGCATTAAAAAGAAACCATCTACATCGGAATTGATAGATTGGATTCGCTTGTTGAAATTGGGCAAAAATACCAAAGAAGATTTACAACAAATCGACTACATACAAACACAACCGCCGTACTTTGGCTCACTCTTAAAAAACGAACAAGATTACGACCACATCAGCAAAGTAAAGCGTGCCGGACAAAATACGTTTAGAAGATTTTAGTTATTCTATTTTAAAAAGAATAGTTGTTCTTATTTTATCGTAGCCGTTTTCTTTTTTAGAAAATGATTTTATTTTTTTGATGTCCTTTCTGGAAGATAAATCATCTAAGTACACATGATTTTCTACCGGAGCATACCAATCATCCCAAATTAAATAAGCCGGTTTTTGCAATTGATTGGGATAATCTACATTCAAATCCGGATGTTTTTTTCGGTCAAAATAATCCATGTCTAATGCAACGCTTATGTATGGTGCGGCAAAATAAATGGGCATTGTTTTATATTCGCTATGATGTCTGTTTAAGTAAGCAGCCATCTCATTTTGTATTTGTTGGTCTTCGTTTAAGCTCAATACCTCTTTGTTTGGAATGGCATATTTTTTCTTATAAAAATTAAAAAATACCAGCAATAAAACCACGACTAAAAATCCAATTTTTGTTGTTTTTCGGTTGGGTAAATATTGAAAAATTTCATTTAAAAATTTAGCACAAATAAGGGCTATTAATGGCAAAATGCCCACCATTACACGTATGAGGCCAAAGGAATGAAACCAACCTTTGTACCAAGCAAACGAATGAAAAAAGAAAATAGAAAATGCGATTCCATATATTAAGAATAAAAATTCTAAGGAGAAGTTGACGTCTTTCTTCAAAATAAATTTTAAAATGCTATACGCTAAGCCTGCTAATAAACCCATTCCGGTAACGTAATATAGGATAATCCCAACTGCATATCGCATATTTACAATAAAGGCATCCCAAGGGCCTTTCCCATAATCAGTAGTACCCACAGCATACGGATTTTCTATAAGTGTCCACCCAATAGATTTATTATAAAGGAGCACGCCTAATATCGTATAAATCAAATGCCCAACGAATAATAAGGGTATTCGTCGCTGTTCTTTTTTTATAAGTAAATAAATGCAAAAAACAACGATAACAATTAACCCTTCGCTTCTAATAAACGGAAGAAAAGATAAAATGAGTAATGCAATGGTTTGTTTTTGATTTAACCAAAGAAAAAGGATTGTCATCAATGTCAATGCAAATAATGGCTCTGTTAATCCTGATAATGCATAAATAATTTGATGAGGAAAGATGGCCAAAAATAATGCCACCAACCAAGCTTGTTTGATGTGTAATAATTGAGCTATTCTAAACGTAATAAAGATAGATATCGCCTGAATAGTAATATTAAAAATCTGGATACCTTTAAAACCAAATTGAGCCGGAAGGCAAGTAATTAATACATAAACCGGCTTTGCCCAATGATCAAAAAAATAAATAGGTTGCTTTAATGCAGCACGTGCGTACAAATAATGCATGATGCTGTCGCCTTCATCTCCTGTGCCGGAAAATGTATTTGCAATTACCAACATTGTTATCCAAAATAAAAGTGCTATAAAACCAGCAATATATTTTTGAGCGATGTTGAATTGCATTAAAATAAATTAGAAATTAAATTCTTTCATCATGTAGCACAGCACGCTTCACCAACGGATTCTCGCGCATTTCTGCATAGTTTAATCGTTGATTATAAATGTCAATTGCTGTGTAAATGGCTTTTCTAAAAGATGTTTCATCGGCAATTCCTTTTCCTGCAATATCTTCTGCGGTGCCGTGATCCGGTGATGTGCGAACTATCGGTAAGCCAGCCGTAAAATTAGTGCCATCTTCCGCCGCAATATATTTAAACGGTATTAATCCTTGATCGTGATACATGGCTAATACAGCATCAAATTTAAGATGTTGATTAGAGGCAAAAAAGCCATCTGCCGGATACGGACCAAATGCCATAATGCCGTTATTCTTGGCTTCTTGCACTGCCGGTAAAATAATAGATTGTTCTTCTTTTCCAATCACACCGCCATCGCCTGCGTGCGGATTTAAACCCAATACGGCAATGCGTGGTTTGTCTATTCCAAAATCTTCACAAAGTGAAGCATTCATTAATTGTAATTTGCGAAGAATTTTCTCTTTTGTAATTCCGTTGGCAACTTCTTTAATGGCGGAATGATTGGTTACTAAACCGACACGAATAGCATCGGCTACCATAAACATCAAGTTTTCTTTTGCCTCAAAATATTGCATTAAATATTCGGTATGTCCGGCAAACGGAAATTTATCAGAGTGGATTACATTTTTGTTGATAGGTGCCGTCACTAATACATCAATCTGTTTATTTTTGAGTGCTTCGCATGCTGCCTCTAATGATTTAAGTGCGTATGTTCCGGATGTTTCAGATGGATTTCCCGGCGTGATTTGAAATTCTTCTTCCCAAACCGGAAAAACATTAAGTGAATTGTGACTTAAATTATTGAAATTTTTAATGGTAGTATATTGGAATTTTTCAATATCCAACATCTTTTTATAATAAGATAAAACTCTTGGATTGCCAAATAAAATTGGCGTAAAGTGTTTATAGATTAATTCTTCCGAGAAAGTTTTTATGATGATTTCAGGTCCAATACCCGAAACATCACCCAGCGTTATTCCTACTTTTCTTTTCTGTTCTTGTAAGCTCATCGTTGCATAGATTTTGTACAAATTTAAACAATAATCTGACACCATACGCTGTTGCCCATTTTCCGCGGTAATTATAAGGTGACGCGACATAAGCGGGACCGGCAATATCGAAATGTACCCAAGGATAATCTGTAAAGTGTTCTAAAAATTTCCCTGCAGTGATGGCACCTGCATCTACCGGCCCCAAGTTTTTTAAGTCTGCTATGTCGCTCTTCATATAGTCGCCGTATTCTTCCCAAAGTGGAAATTCTACGACGCGCTCACCTGTGAAATTTGCTGCTTTTTTTAGTTTCTTTTTGATGTCTTTCCCGGCATTTCCCATTATCACACTTGCTTCTTTACCAATGGCACGCATTGCCGAGCCGGTTAAAGTGGCAAAATCTAATACTAATTCTGGTTTGTATCGTTTAGCATAATGCAATGCATCTGCTAATATTAATCGCCCTTCTGCGTCGGTGTCCATGACTTCTACCGTGGTTCCGTCGTACATAGTGATAACATCACTTGGGCAAATAGCTTCGTAACCCGGACGGTTTTCAACTGCCGGAATTAAGCCTATAATATGATATGGTAATTTTGATTTTGCTATAGCATGTAATGCACCAAAAACAGCAGCAGAACCCGCCATGTCCGATTTCATCATGTCCATGCTACTGCGGGTTGGTTTTAAAGACAAACCACCTGTGTCAAATACAACACCTTTGCCAACTAATACCAATGGGTTTTCATTTTTTGGGTTAGCTGGTTTGTATTCTAAAATATTAAAAGTTGCCGGTGCGGAACTACCTTGATTTACGGCAATAATTCCACCCATGCGTTCTTCTTCAATTTCTTTTTGTTCCATCGTGGTTACTTGAATGCCTACTGCTGAGCCAATTCGTTGCATTTCTTTAGAATATTGAAGTGCTGTTAAATAGGAGACAGGTTCATTCACGAAATCCTTCGTGATTTGTACACTTTCCGTAATCGTATTAATTTCTTGAATACTTTCTTTATCCAAAATAATTGGGTCGATATGTACAGATAAATTGAAACTTTTTTGCTTGGTTCTGTATTTTAGAAATTCGTAGCACGATAAATTTATACCTAATAAAATAGATATTAAATGCTCTTGTGGAATATTTCCTAATACCTCAATGCTGATTTCGGGTTCCTTTAATTCTTTACAGGTTTTATAAACGGTGTTGCCACGAATTCGGAGCTTTTCATGCATGCTATCTTCATTAGTTGTAGCATCTATTTCGATTGGTAATAAAAGGTATGTTTTCTGTTGCTTGCTAAAGGAGATGATTTGTACGCCATCATTTAGTTTTTCATGGATAGATTTTTTTTCTTCTAAATCAAAAAAAGGTAATAAATTATATGTGGATTTAGTGAATATAACGAGAATAGCTCTTTTCGCAGGTTTTGAGGAAATCTGTAACATATTGTATATCTTTAGGTCGTTTAGTTAATAGTTTTGCATTTCAAAATTAAATTCTCGTAATAAATAATAAAAGATACTATGTCAGGTTTTGTGACAGCCTTAAAATCGTATGGACAGCACTTTTTAACAGATAAAATAGTGTTAGATAAGATTGTTTACGTAATTAAGGAATTACATCAAGAAGAGAAAATCGTGGAAATTGGTCCCGGAACCGGCGCATTAACCAAAGTATTGTTGCCAGAATTTGAGACACTCACCAGTATAGAAGTGGATAAAAGATGTATTGAATATTTACAACAAAATCTACAACCCAAATTTCCTCATTTTACCATTCTTGATGCCGATTTTCTAAAATTAGATTTGCAGCAATTGTTAACCCAGCCTACTGCAATTGTGGGCAATTTCCCATATAATATTTCATCGCAAATTGTGTTTAGAGTATTGGATAATTATGAAAAAATACCATTTATGGTTGGGATGTTTCAGAAAGAAATGGCGGAACGCATCGCATCACCACATGGCTCAAAAGAGTATGGCGTCATCAGCGTATTTGCACAATTATTGTATGATGTTAAATTAGAATTTGATATTGCACCACAAAGTTTTTCGCCACCACCCAAAGTGATGAGTAGTGTTATCTCATTCAAAAGAAAAGAAAATATTCTGCTCGATTTTGATTTTAAGTTGTTTAAAAATGTAGTAAAATCCGGATTTAACCAACGCCGTAAAATGCTCCGCAACGGCTTGAGTGGCATAGTGCCAAAAGAGATGTTACAAGAAGCAATTTTTACAAAAAGAGCAGAACAACTAAGTGTGCAAGATTTTATTGAACTCACTAAAAAGATAGAACATAGTAAAAAATGAGTTGTCGTAACTTTCAAAAGAAATGACTCATTTTACTACTTAAATTATCAATCATAATAAGATAAAATGAACGTTTTAATTACAGCAGAAATACATCCGTATTTACAACAACGCATGGAAACATTGGGTTTTTCTGTGGAGGTGAAAGCAGATATTGAACGTGCTGAATTGCTTTCCATTATTGATAAATATGACATCTTAATTATCACTACTTACACTAAAGCCGATGCTGTTTTATTGGATAAAGCCGTGCGTTTAAAAATTATAGGTCGTGTAGGCAGCGGCATGGAAAATGTAAACATCAAATATGCACAACAAAAGCATATACATTGCATCAATTCGCCGGAAGGAAATGGAAATGCCGTTGGTGAACATAGCTTGGCTATGTTGTTGTGCTTGATGAACAACATCACCAAATCGAATATAGAGCTAAAGCAATCTATCTTCCAACGGGAAGCCAATAGAGGTGTTGAGTTGGACGGAAAAACAGTTGGAATTATTGGCTATGGCCACACCGGAAAAGCATTGGCAAAAAAATTACGTGGCTTTGAAGTGGATATTTTGGTGTATGATAAATACCATTTGGCAACAGACGATTTTGTGAAAAATGTATCGTTTGATGACATCCAAAAGCAATGTGACGTCATTAGTTTTCACGTGCCGTATAATGATGAAACACATCATTATTGCAATGCAGATTTTATGCAGCAATGTGCTAAAAAGCCCATTATTATTAACACTTCACGCGGTGCTGTGCTGGATACTATTGCCGTTTTACAAGCAGTAAAACAACAACAAATAAACGGTTTGTGTATAGATGTTTTTGAAGATGAACCTATCACCAAAAATCAGTTGCATTCTGTAGAAGTGTATCAACAATTATTAGCACTTCCAAATGTGGTTGCTACACCGCACATTGCCGGATGGACGCACGAATCAAAATATAAATTGGTGCAAATTTTAATGGATAAAATAGAATGGTATTTGTCTAAGCTGTAGCTTATTGTTTTGCTTTCTTAGCTCTTTTGTCCAGCCACCATGCAATCCCTAAACTTGCCAATAAAATATAAAAAGGCATACTCGGCAATCGGTATCTTGCATACGAAATAATGCCACTAATTAAGGTGAAATATCCGGCAGAACCTAATAAAAACAGCATTAGTAAGGTGCGTTTTTCTTTGACGAGTTTCCAAATACCTAACAACGCAAAGCTGTAAATTATGACAAGCATGGTGCCAACAAATACACCTAAGCCTACTTCATAAATGGTTTTTTCTCGGAAAAATTTTTGCACCAACGTAAACACACCATTCGTATATTTTTCTTCTTCACTAAATTTTTTCGCCGGAATATGCAGCACTTCAGTGAGTATGTGCGTACCTACACTTAAATGTATTTTCACTGTTCCGATTAAGTGCGTTTTTAAATAATCTGCAAAATGTGCTTTTAAAATTTTATTGGCTAATGCACCATCGTATTTTTCTTTTTCAAACGGATTAGCATCCGGTCGCCAGCCCATCTTTAATAATTCTTCTTTGAAATGTGCATTTACTGTGTCAATCGGTAATTGCAAACGTTTAGCTTCATAATAGCTGGCATTCCAAAAAAGTAAATTGTATCCTTTAATATTAGATAAGGCAAAGTGCCCGTATTCATTATAGTTTCTTAAACACCAAGGTGCAATAGTAATAAAATACGCTAACCCAATTACTATCGTATGTTTTATTCCGATTTTTAAATCTTTAAAATACCACATCAATGTAAATATTAAAATTCCGGCGATGTAATATTGCGATATAGGTCGTATTAAAGTGCTGATACCATAAATTATTCCGGTGAGTATAAAATATTTTAATTTATGTTGTTGGATGGCTTTTATGAAATACAATAAACCCATTAAAAACACGGTGGTATATATGGTTTCCGTTAAAATTTGATAGATGAAAATAAGGTGATGTAAATCCAATGAAAATAAAATAGCTGCAATAAAACCAACTTTCTCACTGAATAATTCTTTGCCTATTTTATACATCAACACAATTGAAAATAAATTCAGGAATATTTGCACGATGATGGCAGTGTACGGATAATCACCAAAAAGACTATACACTATAGAAACAAAAAACGGATACGCCGGCGTGCGAAATGCATCACCACAAAATGTCAAATAATTTTTGATGCACAATGCCAAATTGTGGTAACCCATCGAATCAAAAATGAGTATTTGGTTTTTAATAACACTTGCATCCCAAGGTTCAAACCGAACAAAAACAAAAATCCTTACAATGAGAGAAAAGAATAAAAGCCACCATAATTTCTTAGGTAGTTTAAATGCATCTAAAAACGTATTCATGCTATAAAAATACTCTTTTTAATAGAATAACCATTTTTGTAATGTACTACTTTTCATAAATTGAACTTTCTATAGTATATCATTGTTGATTAGTTAAATGAAGTAGAAATGTAAGGTGCTTTTTGAATGAGCAATGAGTCTTTTAAAGTGTTAAAAGTTGCTTATTTCAAAAATGATTGGTATATTTGTATTTCAAGGCACGTCTCTTTCGGAGGCGTGTCTCTTTTTTTTCATATTAAAATAAATATTATGAACAACGTAGTTTATGTTACTGAAGAAGGAATGGCAAAAATGAAAGAAGAGTTAGCTCATTTAATTGCCGTAGAGCGTCCAAACGCTTCAAAAGCTATTGCTGAAGCAAGAGAAAAAGGAGATCTATCAGAAAATGCAGAATATGATGCCGCTAAAGAGGCTCAAGGTTTGTTAGAGTTGCGCATTACTCAATTACAAACAGATATCGGAAATGCGCGCGTGTTAGATACTTCTACCATAGATACCTCTAAAGTATTCGTATTGTCTAAAGTGAAGGTTCGCAATGTGAAATTGAAAAAAGAATTCACGTATCATTTGGTTTCCGAAACAGAAGCCGACTTAAAACAAATGAAGATTTCTGTAAAATCACCAATTGGGTCAGCTTTATTAGGAAAAACGGTAGGTGAGAAGGTTTCTGTTCAAATTCCGGCCGGTTCATTAGAATTGGAAGTGTTAGATATTTTTGTGTAATTAATCTGTTGTGCGGTTTGAATTTTGATCAGCATAAAAATAGGGACAAAAGGTTCAATTGGACAATCCATTCAATAAAAAAATGATTATTACATTTTAAACGCATTACGAGTTTTAATTACTAAGATGACCATTTTCACTAAAATCATTAACGGCGATATTCCTTGCTACAAAATAGCAGAAGACGAAAAGTATTTTGCTTTCTTGGATATTCGTCCATTAAGTGCCGGACATACTTTAGTGATTCCGAAAAAAGAAACAGACTATATTTTTGATTTGGAAGATGATGAACTGCAAGGATTAATCATCTTTGCCAAAAAAATAGCGATAGCCATAAAAAAGGCAATTCCGTGCGAACGCATCGGAATTGCCGTTATTGGCTTAGAAGTTCCACACACACACATTCATTTATCACCGATTAATTCGGTACACGATTTGGATTTCAGAAAAGCAAAAGAAATACCCAAAGAAGTGATGCAAGAAATTGCGGATAAAATCAAAGCACAACTCTAATTTTCTTTCATTTTTAATTTATCTAAATAATAAAAAACATCACCTTGTTTTATCCGGATTATTCGCTTCCGGAACAGTCGTTGTCTTTATAAAATGAAATGCTTCTAAGGTGGCAACAGCATCCGATTTTACAAGCACATAATAAGTTCGTCCGTTTGGGCAAGTGCACGCTTCGCAAGATATCATGCCATCATCGTACGTAGAGCGTATGTCCAAAATCTTTACTTCGTGTTTTTCAATTTGGCTTTTCACCGCACCGCGTAGCTGCTCTTCTGTAGGTTTTGTAAACCAATTCAACTGCCACGGATTTTGACATTTTGTTTCGTTGTATTGCATCCAAACCGAATCTGTCTGAGTTAAATTTTGTTGCTTCTTTTTCTTTTTACCACAAGCAAATGAAAAGGTAAACAACATTAGGCAAACAATTAAAAAAAATGGTTTCATACGCATTGTTTTATTTTTTAAAATAGATTAAGATGTATGGCACAAAAATGATGCTAAATAGTTAAAGTTAATCATTGTTCGGTTTGTATTTCGATGTAATAGCAGAGAAAAGTAAACATGTTTTTTTATTCGGCAATCCATCAACTAAAAAATTGAATCTTACATTAAACCACACAACGCATTAAAGTTTATTTTTAAGCTTGCTTAAATTCTACTTTCTGCCCAACTAAAACACTTGCGTGCCTGCCCATAAACAATGCTCTGTTGTCCGAAATGTGTCCACTCGGAAACTGATAACAAACCGGATAGTCGTACTCTGCAACATGTTCGTGAATAATTTCTTCTGCTGTTTTCCCAAATGGAATCGTATTGTCTTTCATCTCGGTCATACCACCAACTATCAGTCCGGCTAAATGCTTTAATTTTCCGGCACGTTTCATTGCCAATAACATTCTATCTATATGATATAAATACTCATCTAAATCTTCTATCAATAAAATTTTTTTATTAGTATCCAAGATGGTTTTAGTTCCTAAAATGGAATATAAGATGGATAAATTTCCACCAATAATTTCACCTTGCATTAATCCATTCCTATTAAAAGGATGTGCCTCCAACGTATATTGTAAAGATTTCCCAAATAAGGCATCTTTTAAAGATGTTAATGCCTCTTGCGTGCTGGTAGGAAAAGTAATAGGCATTATGGCATGTACACTTTCCATGCCAATATTGCAGCTCAGTTGTGTGTGAAAATAGGTGATATCCGAGAAACCAATCAGCCATTTCGGGTTGTCTAAAAATGCTCTAAAATCCAAATCATCCATAATGCGAACAGAGCCATAACCACCGCGTGCCGCAATAATGGCATTGATGTTTGGGTTGTTGAGCATGCGTTGCATATCCGCTTGTCGTTCGGCATCGGTTCCGCCATATTGGTGGTCTTCTTTCCCAATCGTATCGCCAATCAGTACATTTAAGTTCCACGATTGTAAAATATCAATCGCCGGTTGAATTTCTGCTAATGAAATTTTTCTCGCCGGACAAGTAATGCCAATGGTATCGCCTTCTTTCAGAAATGCTGGTCGTATCATGTGGTAAAATTAGTGAAAAACGAACGTAATAATATATTCAAATACCGGATTCACATATCACTCATTTGTAATTGTTATATTTGCACCATGTCAGAGCCAAAAAGATATACCGTTACAGCAGCTTTGCCGTATGCCAATGGTCCATTGCATATCGGGCATTTAGCCGGAGCATATATTGCCGCAGATATTTATGTGCGTTATTTAAGATTACAAGGAAAAGATGTCATTTTTGTTTGTGGAAGTGATGAACACGGAGCAGCCATCACCATTAAAGCAAAAAAAGAAAATACTACGCCACAAGAAATAGTGGACAAATACCATCAAATTATCCGCGATAGCTTTGAAAAATTTGGGATTTCTTTTGATATCTATCATCGTACTTCAGAAAAAATTCACTACGATACCTCGCAAGATTTTTTTAGAATATTGAATGATAAAAAAGCATTTGAGATAATTGAGAGTGAACAATATTTTGATGAAGAAGCCAAACAGTTTTTAGCTGATAGATATATCATTGGAACTTGTCCAAAATGCAGCAATGCAAATGCATACGGCGACCAATGTGAGAAATGCGGTTCTTCATTAAACCCGACAGATTTAATTCAACCTAAATCTACCTTAACCAACTCTACACCGGTTTTGAAAAAAACAAAACATTGGTTTTTAAAATTGGATGCACAACAAGAAGAAATAAAAAATTGGTTGGAGCAAACGGCAGAACAAAATAATTGGAAAGCACATGTAATAGGTCAATGTAAAAGTTGGTTAAATGATGGCTTAAAACCTCGTGCCATGACACGCGATTTAGATTGGGGCATTCCGGTGCCGCAAGAAATTGAAGGTAGTGAAGGAAAAGTATTGTATGTGTGGTTAGATGCGCCCATTGGATATATTTCTGCAACGAAGCAATTATTTTTAGAAAAAGCAAACAACCAAAATCAGTTTTCCTATCAACATAGAAATTTTGAAAATTGCACAGAAAATGATTGGGAAAAATATTGGAAAGATGCGTCAACACAGTTGGTACATTTCATAGGAAAAGATAATATCGTATTTCATTGTATCACATTTCCGGCAATTTTAAAAGCACATGAAAATTACATTTTGCCAAGCAATGTACCGGCAAATGAGTTTATGAATTTGGAAGGCGACAAGATTTCTACTTCAAGAAACTGGGCAGTTTGGTTGCACGAATATTTAGCAGAATTTCCGGGAAAAGAGGATGAGTTGCGATATTGCTTAATTGCTAATATGCCGGAAAATAAAGATGCTGAATTTACTTGGAAAGATTTTCAAAGTAGAGTGAATAATGAGCTAGCAGCCAATGTGGGCAATTTTGTAAATAGAGTTGCCGTGTTAACACATAAATTTTATGATGGAAAAATTCCGTTAGAAATAAATGAAAAAGATCAAGCTATTTTTGATGAAATCAATGCATTAATGTCTAAAGTGAATGCATCCATTGCGGCATTTCGTTTTAAAGAAGCTTTACAGTTCACATTACAAATTTCAACTGTTGGAAATAAATTTTTAGGTGATAACGAGCCTTGGAAATTAATAAAAACAGATGCACAAAGAGCTGAAGAGATTATGGCAGTTGCCGTGCAGATTTGTAAAATTCTATCGGATGTGTTTGCACCGTTATTGCCACAAACGAGTGTGAAAATACAAACACAGTTTAATGCATTTAAAGACACCATCAATCCATCTCAAATTTTATTTGAAAAAATTACAGACGAACAAGTAGATTTTCAAATAGAAAAATTGAATAAAAACAAACAACAAATACAACCGATTACTTCGGAAGCAGAAACTGCTAAAGCTGAATTTGAACAGCTAAAACCAGAAATCCAATTCGATGATTTTTCTAAATTAGATATTAGAACAGGCGTAATTGTAGAGGCAGAACGTGTTCCAAAAGCAGATAAATTATTGAAGTTATTGGTGGATATTGGAATTGAGCAACGCACCATAGTTTCCGGCATTGCAGCACATTTTCAACCGGAAGAAATTATCGGGAAAAATGTAGCCGTGTTGGTTAATCTTGCACCCAGAAAATTGCGTGGAATAGAAAGCAATGGAATGATATTGATGGCAGAAGATGCCAACGGGAAATTACATTTCGTCAATGCTTCCGATGTACAAGCCGGATATACGATTCGTTAATTATTACCAAATTATTTTTCCGGCATGCGATACTAAATGCTCTTCAATTGCTTTGTAATTCTTGCTGTTTTTTAGCACTAAAATAGATACACTTTCTTTTTTGTTGATAGGTGTTTTGTGTGCGTATTTGTAAAAGAATAAATCCAATGAATTTTCCGGTTTGCTTTGCTTCTCAAATTGACGCGTACTAGCCGGTAATTGAAATAAATGATAATCGTTTTTAAACGCAGCAATAGGTGTTGTTTTGTCGGCTAAGATAATATCAGCATTGAGTGCTAAAATTTCATTGTCACTTAATTTTTTTCCTTCTTTAGTGTGGTTGCCATTGGCAAAAGTACTTTGCCAATTTCCAATCCATGATACAAAGTTGTCGTAATAGGCAACTAATTTTCCATTGCGTACAGCCGATAAATCATTGGCAACATAATACATATTGTCGAAGTCGCTTTGTAAGGTTTTTTCGAAATAGGCAAATGCTGTTTGGAACCCAAAAAAGAAAACAAAAATAGCAGTTGTTATACCTTGAGATATCGAACGAAAATCTCGAATAAATAACATAGATAAGACGATGAGCCCAAGAAAAATAACATAGTAATTTTTGAACGCTAAATTTTCTGTTTGTGCATACGTACAAGTATATACAGACGGAATAATAATGAAACTTGCCGCTAAAGCAAAATAGCGTGCGTGCAAACTTTTATATTCTTTAATAAAATAAAATACAACACCAATGACTAATGGTGCTACAAAATATCTTGCATAATGTTTTAAATAATTCCATGCATCCAAATGAAAAAAAGTTTCCATTCTTTCATTTTGATGTAGCCAATTGTGTGGTAATATTGTTTGGAAATAGGCATATCTATAAAAATAAAAAACAGCTAAAGGTGCTAATAAAAACAAGATAGTTTTTCGAATTCTGCTCTTAATAAATCCGCGTTTGTATCGGTCTTTTAAATCTCTAATATCATAGAAACTCACTATTATCAAGGGCAAAACAAAAAACAAATTGTCGGGACGTGCTACAATATTTACCACACTCCAAAACATCAACCAACTGTATCGATGTTTCCAAAAAGAGCGAACTGCAAAAAGCCAAAGCATTCCTTGAAACAGAATTTCATCACCCAAAACACCGGCCCAAATTTGTGTGCTCATAAATAGCATGCCAACCAATAGAAGATGAATACTCCAAAATCTAGAATCAATAATGCGTTGTATCAAATAAACACTTATAAAGATACTGATAGATGAAATAGTATATGCCGCCTTTATGGTGCTTAGTTTTAAAAAATGGATAAAAAACCAAATTGTTAAAACATATAAGAAGTTGTTACTGTCGTCAAAAGCTCGTATTTGATAGTTGTTTGCTTGGAAAAACCAAATTTTATACTGTTCCATGTTTTCTGCATACATAAAATTTGCAGTTGAACAAGCAGCAGGTTGTGTAAATACGGGTAAAAGCTTAAAGAAAAACCAACAAAGTGGTATTGCCAAAAGTAAGGTGAATTGGAGTCGCTTCATGGTGTGTAAGATAAAATTTGATTTCTTTAAATAGAAATCATTTTATAAATTTAGCAAAAATTAAAAAAGATGAGCTTAGATAAACAATTTGAACAAGCACAAGAAGATGTAAGAACACTTACAAAACGTCCGTCTGATATGCAATTATTAGATTTATATGCCTTTTTTAAACAGGCTACAGAAGGTGATAATAAAACTTCAAAACCCGGAATGTTTGATATAAAAGGCAAATTTAAATGGGAAACATGGAAAGCAAAATCTGGCATGAGCACAGCGGAAGCACAACAAAAGTATATTGATTTAGTAAATGAGTTGTTAGCTACACTCAAATAATTCTTATCTTCTATAATTACACGGTATCTATCTCCGCTTTTTTAGGTAGATACCGATAATTTAGATTAATTCCAAACTGTATAAAATCGAAAAATTAACCTTAATGAAAAGTTAATTCATTTGCAAAGTTTTAATTTTGCAACGATTTTTTGAAATCTTATTATCATGGCAAAAGAAAGTTTTTTCTCTTCATCAATCGGCAGAAAATTAATTGTCGGTCTCACAGGTTTATTTCTAATTTCTTTTCTTGTTATTCACGTAGGTATTAATGCGTTAATATTATTAAATGACAATGGAGAAACATTTAACGCAGCAGCACATTTCATGTCGCATTTCTGGTTAATTCGTGTTTTAGAAATTGGTTTATTAGTAGGTATTCTGATTCATATCGTACTTACTATCCGATTAACCATTGAAAATCGTAGTAAGCGTCCGGTGCAATATGCTGTAAGTGCAGGCAATGCAAACTCTAAATGGTACTCTCGTTCTATGGGTGTATTAGGTTCGTTGTTATTGCTGTTCTTAGTCGTTCACATGTCCGATTTTTGGTGGGCAACTAAAAAAGCATTATACATTACCAAAGAAGCGGATAATCCGTATGAACAAATTATAACGACATTATCTAACCCAATATTTTTGGTTGTTTATGTAATTGGTGTTTTCTCATTAGGATTTCACTTATTACACGGTTTTCCTAGTGCATTCCAATCTTTAGGTTTAAATCATAAAAAATACACACCTATTGTTAAAGCAGCCGGTACTGCATTCTCCATCGTAGTTCCGGGTTTATTTGCTTTAATAGCATTAGCAGTATTTTTCGGTTTGGTTCAATAATTTTAGTACAAGTTCAAATTAGCATATAAGATGGCTCTTAATTCAAAAATACCTCAAGGCGATATAGATAAAAAATGGTCAAATTACAAAGGACATGTTAAGTTAGTAAATCCGGCCAATAAACGTAAACTTGAAATCATCGTAGTAGGAACCGGCTTGGCTGGTGCTTCTGCGGCGGCTACTTTGGGCGAGTTGGGATACAAAGTTAAAGTATTCTGTTTCCAAGATTCACCACGTCGTGCGCACTCTATTGCAGCACAAGGTGGTATTAATGCAGCAAAAAACTATCAAAATGATGGCGACTCCGTATATCGTTTATTTTACGATACCATTAAAGGTGGTGACTATAGAGCACGCGAAGCAAACGTTTATCGTTTAGCAGAAGTTTCTGTAAATATCATTGACCAATGCGTGGCACAAGGTGTTCCTTTTGCTCGTGAATATGGTGGTTATTTAGATAACCGTTCTTTCGGTGGTGTGCAAGTAAAACGTACGTTTTATGCAGCAGGCCAAACAGGACAACAATTACTATTAGGTGCTTATTCTGCATTAGAACGCCAAGTAGCTTTAGGAAGTGTAAAACAATATACACGCCACGAAATGTTGGATGTGGTAGTAATTGATGGTAAAGCACGTGGTATCATTGCACGTGATTTAATTACCGGAAAATTAGAACGTCATTTCGGCCATGCCGTAGTATTGTGCACAGGTGGTTATGGTAATGTATTCTATTTGTCTACCAACGCCATGGGCTCTAACGTAACGGCAGCTTGGAAAGCTCATAAAAAAGGCGCTTTCTTTGGCAATCCTTGCTTTACACAAATTCACCCAACATGTATTCCGGTTTCCGGCGATCATCAATCTAAATTAACGTTGATGTCAGAATCGTTGAGAAACGACGGTCGTATTTGGGTACCGAAAAATAAAGACGAAAAACGCAAAGCCAACGATATTCCGGAAGAAGAACGCGATTATTATTTAGAGCGTAGATATCCTGCCTTTGGAAACTTAGTGCCACGTGACGTAGCATCAAGAGCAGCCAAAGAACGTTGCGATGCAGGTTATGGTGTAGGTACCACCAAACAAGCCGTATATTTAGATTTCAGGTTTAACTTAATTAATAAATACGGAAGAGCTGAAGCTTCAAAATTAGGTATTGAAAATCCGGATGAAGCAACATTAGTGAAGTTGGGAAAAGAAGTAGTGAAAGAACAATACGGAAACTTGTTCGATATGTATGAGAAAATCACCGGCGAAAATCCGTATGAAGTGCCAATGCGTATTTATCCGGCAGTGCATTACACAATGGGTGGACTTTGGGTAGATTATGAATTGATGACTTCTGTAAAAGGTTTATATGCTTTAGGTGAATGTAATTTCTCTGATCATGGAGCCAATCGTTTAGGTGCTTCTGCATTAATGCAAGGCTTAGCAGATGGTTATTTCGTAATTCCTTATACAATTGGTAATTATTTGGCAGATGAAATTGCGACAAAAGCAATCTCTACAGATAGTAAAGAATTCTTAGATGCCGAAAAAGCAGTGTCCGATAGAATTACTAAGTTGATGAGTATAAAAGGGACCAAATCGGTAGAAAGTTTCCACAAACGTTTAGGTAAAATTATGTGGGAAAAATGCGGTATGGCAAGAAATGAAAATGGATTAACGGAAGCAATCGCAGAGATTCAAGCATTGAGAAAAGAGTTCTGGAAAGACGTGAAAATTCCGGGTGGAATCACTGAGTTTAATCCCGAATTAGATAAAGCAGGTCGTGTAGCCGATTTCTTAGAATTAGGTGAGTTGATGTGCCGTGATGCCTTAGACAGAAAAGAAAGTTGCGGTGGTCACTTCAGAGAAGAATCACAAACAGAAGAAGGCGAAGCACAAAGAGATGACGAGAATTTCAAATTTGTTTCTGCTTGGGAATACAAAGGTGAAAGTGAATGGGTTTTAAATAAAGAAGATTTGATTTACGAAAATATCAAAATAGCAGCAAGAAGTTATAAATAAAAGAAGAATGGATATTGGCTTTTTATTTGAAAAATTATATAAAAACAATATTCGATATTTAATAACAGACGGATTAGCGGTGAATTTATATGGTGTGAATCGAATGACTGCCGATATTGATTTGATTTTAGATTTGACTCAAGATAATATTAGGCAATTTCATTCAACTGTAAAAGAATTAGATTTTATTCCACTTTTGCTATTGCCATTAAATATTTTGGAAGATAAAATTGAACGATTAAAATTAATAGAAGAAAAAACTTGATAGCATATTCTTATTATAATCTATCAAAGAAATTTATGAATGTAGATATTATTATTGATGTACCATCTGCATTTAATGATTTATGGGAAAATAGAGAAATAAAAAGGTAGATAATTACGAACTAAATGTATTAAGTATAAACGATTTGATTGCACTTAAAGAATATGCTGACAGAGCACAAGATAAAAATGATATTTTATTGTTGAAATCGGCAAATAACAAAAGATGAAACCAATGAATGAAAATATAAAGCCTGAAATTTGGTATGATGAAAAGAATCCGGCTTTGTATAAAAAATTAACAGAAAAAGAAATATTTGAATGGTTACAATCAACAAACGAATTTATTTGGAAAGCATTAACTAAAGAACAACGATTAGAAAATAAAATAAAAGAATTATATAAAGCATAAAGCATATAATTACATATAATTAAAAGAATATGGAACATTATAATATGAACCTCACACTGAAAGTGTGGCGACAAAAAAACAGCAACGACAAAGGTGGTTTAGAAACATACCAAGTAAAAAATATTTCTTCGGAGATGTCTTTCTTGGAAATGTTTGATGTTTTAAATGAACAATTAATCAGTGATGATAAGGATCCAATAGCTTTTGATCACGATTGCCGTGAAGGTATTTGCGGTATGTGTTCTATGTATATCAATGGCCGTCCACACGGACCTTGGCATGCAACAACAACGTGTCAATTACATATGCGTGCTTTCAAAGATGGAGATACGATTGTGGTGGAACCGTGGAGAGCAAAAGCATTTCCGGTAATTAAAGATTTAGTAGTTGACAGAGCGGCTTTTGATAGAATCATTCAAGCTGGTGGTTATGTATCTGTAAACACAGGTGTTACAGTAGATGCTAATGCTACACCTATTCCAAAAGCAGATGCGGATAAATCGTTTGCAGCGGCAGCTTGTATCGGTTGTGGTGCTTGCGTTGCTGCTTGTAAGAACTCTTCTGCTATGTTGTTCGTTTCTGCAAAAGTTTCTCAATTTGCATTATTGCCACAAGGACAAGCAGAACGCGAAACACGTGTTTTGGATATGGTTGCCCAAATGGATAAAGAAGGATTTGGTAGCTGTACCAACACAGGTGCATGTGAAGCAGAATGCCCGAAAGAAATATCTTTAGAAAATATTGCTCGCTTAAACAGAGAATATGCTGCGGCAAGTTTATCCAGCGAAGAATAGAAGATTTTATTGCATATTAAATAGAAAATGGTGGACAATTCGTCCACCATTTTTATTACTATTCTCCTTAGATTATTTCAAGCTCCAATCAAATTGGTCTAAGTTTTCAATACAGTGTTTTAATAGCATCACACTTGCCTCAATATCTGATTTGTGCGCCATCTCTATTACTTGATGTAAATGTCTTGTAGGAATAGAAATTGCTCCGGCAATAGCACCTGTTTTGCCCATTCGTTGAATGCCTGCAGTGTCTGTTCCACCCATTGGTAATACTTCCGGTTGCCATTTAATTTTAAATTTATCCGCCATCTCTTTTTGGTATTTCACCATTCTGTAATCGCAAATAGTAGAAGCATCCATAATTTTTATGGCAACACCTTCGCCTAATTTTGTTACCTGTTCTTCCGGTTTTGAGTCCGGTAAATCATAAGCGATTGTTGTATCTAAGCCAAATCCAAATGTTGGATTGATGTTATGCGCTGCTACATTTGCACCTCTAATGCCTACTTCTTCTTGTACAGAAAAAACACCATACACATCATACGGACAATCTTTCAATAATTTTAATGTCTCAATTAAAATATAAACAGCTACTCTATTGTCGATGGATTTGCAGTTAACACATTCACCCATTTCTATCAATTGTCGGTCACGTGTTACGACATCACCAATAGTAACGTGTTTTATTACTTCGCTGTAAGGCAAACCTAAATCAATAAAAAAATCGTGTATATGCACCGGCTTGTTTCGCTCTTCCGGTGACATAATATGAATAGGCTTAGAGCCCATTACACCGATCAAATCTTTCTTACCATGCACAATTACACGTTGTGCCGTCAATGTTTTTGGATCAAAACCACCTAATGTATGGAAACGCAAGAAACCATTGCTGTCAATGTGTTTCACCATAAATCCAATTTCATCCATGTGTGCTGCAATCATGACGCGTTTACTGCTGTCTTTTCCTTTTTTAATGGCATATACATTTCCAAGATTATCTTGTTCTATGGTGTCAGCCACGCCTTCGATGTTTTTCAAAACGAGCTCTCGTACACGTTGCTCATAACCCGGTGCACCGGCAACTTCACAGATTTGAGCTAATAATTTTACATTTGTTTTCATAAACTTTTGATGAATAAGGTATTATGTTTTTAAAAATTGGGGACACAAATATACATCTAAATTGGAATAAATTAAAAATAAAAAATTTGTATTATTTTTATTCATAATGTGGTACTTGTAATAATTAGTATCTTTATCTCACTAAACAAAATAGATGTCTATACTTAACAATATTGGAGGTGTTTTGTTAAAACCATTTATAAAAGAATGGAGCAGAACACAATTGCCTAAGATTGATGGCCAAGTATTCTTAAAAGGTTTAAAAGAAGAAGTAGAAATTATACGCGATGAATTAGGTGCTGTACATATCTATGCAAAAAATAAAAACGATTTAATTTTTGCTCAAGGATATGCACATGCACAAGATCGTCTCTTTCAAATGGAATTAAACCGAAAAGTTGCACGCGGCAAGTTGAGCGAAATTATCGGTATCAAAGCATTAGATAGCGATAGAATAGCCAGAACATTGGGCTATGAACGCGTTGCCAAACAAGATTGGGAATTATTTACAGATGAAGAACAACAAATAATTATTGATTATTGCAACGGCATCAATGCATATATCAAAAGCGAAGAATTTAAACTTTCCGTAGAGTTTCGTTTGTTAAAACATCGTCCGGAACTTTGGGATCCGATGGATGTTGCTTCATTTTCTCGTTTGCTTACATCATTGCTTACTTGGGGCTGGTACGATGAAATTATACGAGCTAAATTGGTAGAAGCGGTAGGTATGGATGCCGCCTTAGAATTAGATAATACTTACACAAAAGATACACCAGTTACATTGCCCAAAGGAATTGAATTTAATGTATTGGATGTGTCCGGAAAGTTTGAGGCATTAAAAGGTCCGTACATTCCGCAAATTAGCGGTAGTAATGCGTGGTCGGTGAGTGGCACAAAAACAAAAACCGGCAAACCTATTTTAGCAAATGATCCACATCTTACTTTAAAAAATCCCAATATCTGGTATATGAATCACTTGCATTGTCCGGATTTACGTGTCAGTGGTGTTACAGCTCCGGCAGTGCCTATGGTACAAATTGGACATAACGAACATATAGGTTGGGGAATCACATTGAGCTTCACCGATTTAGAAGATGTTTTTGTAGAAAAGTTTACGGATGATACCTGCACAACATATATGCACGATGGTAAACTAAAAGACACACATATACTAGAAGAAAAAATTTTTATAAAAGGAGAGAAAATGCCTTTTATAGAAAAAGTGTTTGAAACGGTGCATGGTGTGTTAATTTCCGATGTTACGGGTAATTCATCCATGAAACTTACTTTATGTTCGATGGCATATAAAGCATCTACGGCAACTCGTGGTTGGTTTCAATTAAATAAAGCAAAAAACTGGAATGAATTTACCGATGCGGTAAGTCATATTACAGCACCGGGTTTAAACATTGTATATGCAGATGTGAACAGCAATATCGGATATTATAATTCCGGAAAAGTACCTGTGCGAAACAAAGAAGTTGCTTCGTTTCCACAAGCAGGTTGGACAGGTGAAAACGATTGGAAATCCTTTGTTCCATTTGAGGAAATGCCGTATGTACTTAATCCGGAAAAAGGCTACATCATCACAGCTAATCACAAAATTGAACCGGATGATTTTCCGCATTTTTTAGGTGATATTTATATGAATGGATATCGTGCAGATAGATTGGAAAATATGTTGCAACGCAAAGAAAAATCTGATGCTAAAGATTATACCGAAATGCAAATGGACTTTTATTGCACGCCCGGAAAATTATTAGCTGCCCATTTTAAAGATATAAAAATGGATAATGCCGATTTGCAACGCTATCTGGATTTATTTTTAGCTTGGAATGGCGTATTAGATGCCGATAGAGTGGAAGGTAGTTTGTATAATGTTTCTAAGTGGATGATTGTTCGCCGTATTTTTGAATCAGCTATCCATGATAAAAAGTTGGTAGATGAATTATTAGGAAAAGGATTTAATGCCATTTTTGGTCCTGTAAATGCTTATTTAGGTCATAATACACCAATATTGTTACGCATCTTAGATAATCCGGCGTCTTTTTGGTTGAAAGCTGCCGGCGGAAAAGAAAAAGTATTAAAAGAAGGTTTTAAAAATGCCATTGATTGGATGAAACTCAATTATGGAACCAATCCGCAAAAATGGAAATGGGGCAATTTACACGCAATTGTATTTCCGCATGCATTGAGTGCACAACCACCATTAGACAAAATTTTCAATATTGGGCCATTTCCAATTGGTGGTGATAAAGATACGCCACATCAAACGTATAACATGGCAGTTGATAGTTTCGGCGGTGAATTGTCCGCACCATCGTATCGACAAATAATCGACTTTTCTGATTTTGATAAATCAACTATTATAATGCCGCTGGGTAACTCCGGAAATATGGCGAGTCCATTTTATAAAAATCAATTACAGGATTGGTTCGACGGAAAAAGTTATCCGATGTGTTGGTCGAGAGCCAAAGTAGATGCTCATAAAAAACACACTTTATTGCTGAAAAAAGCCTAAATATTTCTTTTTTGGTATAATTTTAGATAATCAAAATAAAAAAATGAACATGAAGTATATCGTAATTTGTTGTATGGCAATGGTATTTTTTGGTATGCAACAAGCCAAAGCACAAGCAGTCGTAAATTCCAATTCTAAAACAAAAATATTAAACAATGAAGTGAAAATTGCAGAGAGCAATTTAGAGCAGGAATTCACCATTCAAAATAAAGATGTAAGCATCGTAGGAGATGGTAATAAAATAAAAATAAAAGGAACCGTTGGTAAGTTGTCCATTTCCGGAAATGACAATGAGATTGATGTAGAAAGTGTGAAAGAGATTGCCATTAAATTCAATAACAACTTTGTAAGCTGGCAACAATCACCTAATGCTAATGGTAAGCCCATTATTTCAGATAAAGGTGGCTACAATAATGTGGGAAAAAAATCAGGTGATGCATTAGATAAATCAGATAATTGATACCACAATTGTATTATAGTAAACGAACCTCATTTGGGTTCGTTTTTTTATGGTTTGCTTCGTATTTTTAGAGATAATTTATCACATGACATTATTCAATCCATTTGATTTCAATGATCCGGTAACGTATGCCATTCCGGGTTTTATATTGTTAATTGTTGTAGAATTTTATTTTTATATAAGAAAGAAATTAAATCCGACGAACACCTATTTTAAAGATGCTGCGGCAAGCATCGGAATGGGTTTGGGTTCAGTATTAATTGATATTGCCATGAAAGCAATTGCTTTGGGTTATTTGTTTTGGTTTTATCAATTCCGAATTTTTGAAAACTTAGGCCCATCTACGGTGGAGGAATTTGCCAATTGGCAATGGCATAAAGCCCATTTTTGGGTTTGGATTATTGCATTGTTTTTGCAAGATTTTTCATTCTATTGGCATCACCGATTGAGCCATGAATTGCGTGTTTTATGGACAGCACATATCAATCATCATTCCTCTACACATTTGAATTTTGCTGTTGCATTGCGACAAAGTTGGTTAGAATTATTGTATAAAGATGCTTGGTATATTCCGATGGCTATTTTAGGTTTTCATCCATTGATGATATTGACTTTGCATCAACTTAATTTAATTTATCAATTTACCACACATACCGAAGCGGTAAAAAAATTACCCAAATGGTTTGAGGCTATTTTTAATACACCTTCGCATCATAGAGTGCATCATGCGAGTAACATCAAATATTTAGATAAAAACTACGCCGGAATTTTTATTATTTGGGATAAATTATTAGGAACATTTAAAGCAGAAGATGCAGAACAACCTGTGTATGGTATTACCAAAAATATTGATAGTTACAACTTGTTTTATATCGCTTTTCACGAATGGAAAAATATGTGGAGCGATGTTCGAAAAGCACCAACGTTAAAAGATAAATGGAATTATATTTTTAAGTCGCCGGGCTGGAGCCATAATGGTGAAGACCAACGAGCTAAAACACTCCAAAAAAATCTTTAGAAGAAATTTTGCATAAAAACAATAAAATGAAAAAGTCGATCCAAAAGACCGACTTTTTTGTATGAAACGTACAACTTAATTCTGTTCTTCTTTCGCTTTTTTAGTTTTTGGTTTCTTGCGAATTTCAAATTTTAATTTGTCTTTCGCTTCCGTATCTAAATCAGCTGTGATGATGTCACCTTCATTGATATGTGTATTCAATATTTCTTCAGCCAATGGATCTTCCACATATTTTTGTATAGCTCGGTGCAAAGGTCTTGCTCCAAATTGTGGATCATAACCTTTGTCGGCAATAAAGTCTTTTGCTGCAGTTGTTAACTCTATTTGGTATCCTAATTTTTCCAATCTTGTATAAACACCGGACAATACAATGTCAATGATTTTATGAATTTCTTCTTTGCCTAAGCTGTTGAATACAATCACATCATCAATACGATTTAAAAACTCGGGAGAGAATGTTTTTTGCAATGCTTTTTGTATCACACCTTTGTTGAGGTTGTCAGTATTTTCTTTAATAGCACTGGTGGCAAAACCTACACCGGTTCCAAAATCTTTTAATTGACGCACACCAATGTTAGATGTCATGATGATAACCGAGTTTTTAAAATCAACTTTTCTGCCTAAACCATCGGTCAAAATACCATCATCCAACACTTGTAATAACACATTATATACATCTGGATGTGCTTTTTCAATTTCATCTAACAAGATAACAGAATATGGTTTTCTGCGTACTTTTTCAGTAAGCTGTCCGCCTTCTTCGTAGCCAACATATCCCGGAGGAGCACCAATTAATCGAGAGATAGAGAATTTTTCCATATACTCACTCATATCAATTCGGATTAATGCATCTTCCGTATCAAACATATATCTTGCTAATGCACGTGCTAATTCTGTTTTGCCTACACCTGTTGGTCCTAAGAAAATAAAAGTACCGATTGGTTTTTTAGGATCTTTTAAACCTACACGATTACGTTGGATAGCTTTGGTAATTTTAACTACGGCTTCATCTTGACCTACCACTTGTTTTTTCAAGTCATCAGCCATTTGTACCAATTTTTTGCTTTCGCTTTGTGCCACACGTTTCACCGGAATGCCGGTCATCATGGCTACCACTTCAGCAATATCTTCATCAGTTACCGGAAAGCGTTTGGTTTTAGCATCTTCTTCCCAATCTTTTTTTGCTTGCTCTAATTGTTCTTGCAATTTTTTTTCTGTATCGCGCAAGCGTGCCGCTTCTTCGTAACGTTGGTTTTTTACAACTTGATTTTTCTCATCTTTAATGTTCTCGATTTCTTTCTCTAATTGCGTGATGTTTTCGGGAACATGTATGTTTTTAAGATGAACGCGTGCTCCTACTTCGTCTAATACGTCGATAGCTTTATCCGGTAAAAAACGGTCGGTGATATAGCGTGTACTCAATTGCACACAAGCATTAATTGCTTCATCACTGTAAGCAACACTGTGATAATCTTCGTATTTATTTTTTAAGTTCGATAAGATGATGAGTGTTTCTTCCGGAGATGGTGGATCCACAATTACCTTTTGGAATCGTCTATCTAATGCACCATCTTTTTCAATGTATTGTCTGTATTCATCCAAAGTGGAGGCACCAATACATTGTAATTCGCCACGAGCTAATGCCGGTTTAAAGATGTTAGAAGCATCTAAAGAGCCGGTGGCGCCACCAGCACCAACGATGGTGTGAATTTCATCGATAAATAAGATAACATCGCGATTTTTTTCTAATTCCGTCATGATGGCTTTCATGCGTTCTTCAAATTGACCACGATATTTGGTTCCGGCAACTAAAGCTGCCAAATCAAGTGATACTACTCTTTTTCCGAATAAAACACGAGATACTTTGCGTTGTACAATTCTTAATGCTAAACCTTCCACGATGGCTGTTTTGCCTACGCCCGGTTCTCCAATTAAAATCGGATTATTTTTCTTTCTTCTCGATAAAATTTGAGATACACGTTCTATTTCGGTTTCACGACCTACTATTGGATCTAAACGACCTTCTTCTGCTAATTTGGTGATATCTCTACCAAAATTATCTAAAACCGGTGTGTTGGATTTGGAAGGCGACTTTTTGGCAGTAGATTGCCCGCTTCCGCCTTGACTTCCGTATCCTTTGCGTTCGTCTTCGTCGCCATCTTCAAATGGTTCATTCGGTAATTCTGCACTGAAATCAGTGATTTCTTTGTTGTCGTTTTGCATGAATTCCAATTCGGCACGGAAAACTTCATACGTAACATCCCATTTGCTCAGCATCTGTGTTACTAAGTTTTCTTTATTTTTTAAAATAGATAGCAAAAGATGTTCTGTGCCAACGGTATCTTGTTTCATTGACTTAGCTTCCAAGAGTGTTATTTTTAATACTTTTTCAGCTTGTTTTGTCAATGGCAAACTATTGACATTGCCCATTATTGCTGTAACTCTATCTTTGATAGAATCTTCTATTTTTTTTCTAAAAAGTGCCACGTCGATATCTAAGGAACGCAAAACTTTAATAGCCATGCCGTCGCCTTCTCGTATCAAACCGAGCAATAAATGCTCCACACCGATTTGGTCATGTTTCAATCGAAGTGCTTCTTCTCTGCTGTAAGAAATCACTTCTTTAACTTTGGGTGAAAATTTTGCTTCCATATTATATGCTCCTCAATTTATTTGCCAATTCTAAAAAACTGACATAGTTACTTGTTTTAAAAATAGAATGCTTTTTTGTTTTTTTTATTTTTTTTTTGCACAATTCTACAATTTCTGTTCAATATTAACAAAAAGGACTGTTTTCAGTTTTGATATACTAATAGACGTGTTTTTTACATAAATAGTTTTATTTTAGTGGAAAATATTTTGATATAGTTTTACTTTAAAAAATTAAGCACATGAAATTCAGCGTAGATAAAAGAGAGCAAGTTGTAGTATATGAATTATTAGATGATAAATTAAATTCATTAAATGCACCGGTTTTAAAATCGGAATTGGTATTGGCCAATGCAGAAGGTTACAAAAATATGATTGTGGATTTAGATAAAGTAAAATTCGTAGATTCTTCCGGCTTGAGTGCATTGTTGATTGGTCATAGATTGTGCAAAGATGAGAAAGGAATTTTTGCATTGTGTGGTTTAAATGACTCGGTAAAAGGATTGATAAAAATTTCACAGTTAGAAGATGTGTTGCATATCTACTCCACACAACACGATGCAGAGAACGCATTGGATAAAAAGAAAAAGAAATAATTTTAGACAAATAGATTATTTTCAGTCGATAGTCGATAGTCAATAGCGCTGACAGAATTCTATCGACCATTGACCATTGACCAATGACTGATTTCCAAATCACCATATTAGGCAGTAACTCTGCTATTTTTAATCATGGAAGACATCCATCGGCACAGTTTGTTCAAATCCAAAATCAGTATTTTTTAATTGATTGTGGCGAAGGCACGCAAGAGCGAATGCATGAAAATAAAGTGAAATGGTTTAAGATTGATTACATTTTTATTTCTCATTTACACGGCGATCATTATTATGGATTAATTGGACTTTTAACCACGTTTAATTTGTTGAAACGCAAAAATAAGCTGACCATTTTTGCACCCAATGAATTGAAAAAAATAATTCAACAACAATTAAAAGTATCCAACACAACTTTAAATTTTGATTTAAAATTTATTGCTACGCAAACAGATGACAAGTATTGCATCTTGGATTTACCGGAATGCTCTGTTTTTTCTTTTCCATTAAATCATAGAATACCAACAACAGGATTTTTAATTGCATCTAAAACCATGCAACGAAAATTGGATTTGGAAAAAATTCAACAATATCGCATTGATAAAACACAATATAAATTATTGATTGATGGGGAAGATGTGATGGATGTAAACGGGAAAAAAATAAAAAATAGTTGGGTTACGCAAAAAGGAAAACCGACACGTTCGTATGCGTATTGTTCGGATACAGTGTATGATGTGCAAGTGGTGAAATACATTAAAAATGCTAATTTATTGTATCACGAAGCAACTTTCTTGCATCAAGATAAAGTGCGCGCCAAAGAAACCTTACACACAACTGCATTGCAAGCTGCACAGATTGCTAAAAAAGCCAAAGTACATAAATTAATCTTAGGCCATTTTTCTTCGCGATATATGCAATTAGATGAATTGGAAGAAGAAGCTAAAACAGTATTTGAAAACACAGAATTGGCAATAGAAGGAAAAACATTTTTAGTTTAAATAGGCTACCATTTTTCTTGCTTATAGCCTTGTTTTCTGCTTCCACTTTGCCTTGTTTCGTGTCTTCACGAAACAATATTTACAAAGATTTTTTGATGGTATGTGAGGACACAAATCTTTACGATTTTATCTTCGTTTCAAGCCTAAACTTTCCAACTTTTCT
>CAZDOT010000007.1:88204-93157 GCA_964507125.1 uncultured Chitinophagales bacterium
ACACAAATCTTTACGATTTTATCTTCGTTTCAAGCCTAAACTTTCCAACTTTTCTTCAAGTGCTTTCTTGCTGATGCCAATGTCATCTGCTGTTTTGGAAGTATTCCAATCGTTTTTATTTAATTTGTTTTCAATATAACTACGCTCCACATAATCGTTCAGCTGTTGTAAGTTGGCAAACTTATCAAAATCAATTCCATTGTTTTCGGCTTTGCCACTCGGACCGGAATAATCAATTACATCTTGTTTGGTGATTGTTTTTTCACTCATTATAACCA
Source organism: uncultured Chitinophagales bacterium (assembly GCA_964507125.1). Taxonomy (GTDB): domain Bacteria; phylum Bacteroidota; class Bacteroidia; order Chitinophagales; family JADIYW01; genus JADJSS01. The sequence goes on from CAZDOT010000007.1 coordinate 88,483, forward strand.
AACGTTCTACCACATTTCTCAACTCACGAATATTGCCTGTCCAGTTGCGTGCTTGCAATGTTTCAATCGCATTATTCTCTATTTTCTTTACTGGAATGCCATAGTCGCCACAAATTTCGTTTAAGAAATGCTCTGTCAATACCGGAATATCATCTTTTCGTTGATTTAAAGATGGCACATGGATAAGTATCACGCTTAAACGATGATACAAGTCCATTCGGAAGCGGTTTTCTTCTACTTCTTTCAATAAATCTTTATTGGTAGCGGCTACCACACGCACATCTATTTTTTCTTCTTTATCGCCGCCTACTTTAGTGATTTTATTTTCTTGTAACGCGCGTAATACTTTTGCTTGTGCCGACAAGCTCATGTCGCCAATTTCATCTAAGAAAAGTGTGCCACCGTTGGCTTGTTCAAATTTTCCAACACGTTGTTTGATGGCAGATGTAAACGCACCTTTTTCATGTCCGAAAAGTTCACTTTCTATCAACTCAGATGGAATAGCGGCGCAGTTTACTTCTACTAAAGGGCCGCTTGCACGGTTACTTTGTTCGTGTAGCCAACGTGCTACCAATTCTTTTCCGGAACCATTGTCGCCAGTAATGAGCACACGTGCATCTGTAGGTGCTACTTTGGCAATGGTTTCTTTAATTTTTACTATGGGATTGGAGTCGCCAACAATTTCTTTCGATTTGGCAATTTTCTTTTTTAAGATTTTAGTTTCAGTAACTAAGGAAACTTTATCCATCGCATTGCGAACCGTAATAAGCAAGCGGTTTAAATCCGGTGGTTTTGGAATAAAATCAAAAGCCCCTTTTTTTACTGCTTCTACTGCTGTTTCAATATTTCCGTGTCCGGAAAGCACAATAACCGGCATATCTATGCCTTTTTGTTGCATTTCTGTCAATACTTCAATGCCATCTTTTTTGGGCATTTTCACATCTAATATTACAACATCGTAGTTGTTTTTTTCCATCTTCTGCAAACCGACTTCACCATCTTCCGCTTCATCGATGTCGTATTTTTCGTATTCTAATATTTCTTTTAATGTTCTGCGTATCGCTTTTTCGTCATCTACAATTAAAATCTTCGGCATATTTTTTAGTATTAAGAATTAAGTAGCAAGTATAAAGAAGTAAGCACAAAATTTATACCCTATTCAAAAAAATATTTATAAAGTAGTTTATTAGAAGAGTAAAAATCTCATTACTCATATCTCACTACTCCAATCTCCAAAAAAAAGCAGGCTCATAAGCCGAATTCTGTTTCTACTCTATCATTTATCTGGTCTCGTCGTCACCGATGAGATCTATCCATCTACCCTCCAACATTAGGCGAGCCACCCTATATGAACGTTGGTTTACATGATGTTTCAGCGTTTGAGGTTTACCGTGAAGAATGCATTGCTGCAAACTTATATTTTCACTCTCGAAAAAATCGAGACAATTTTCTGTGGCACTTTCTCTCGTTTTAAACGAGACAGCCGTTAGCTGTCAAACTGCTCTGTGCTGTTCGGACTTTCCTTATCTCGCCATTGGCGAAACACGATAGATCGACCTGCTTTACAAAAATACAAAAAAAAGGATGGCTTGTTTCTCTTAAATAAAATGAAATTACTTACATAATTACGTATGGATTGGTTTCCAGATTTTCACGTTCCAAAACAAGATAAGTAGAGTCATATTCATTCTTGTCATCTTTAGGAATAAAGGAAGATTGTACTACTTTCCAATTGGAATCGTCGTATTCAAAATAGGTGTCACCTTCCATTTCGGTATGCACTAAGGTGAGGTGCAACGTATGTGCGAGTGGTAATGTTTGTCTGTAAATTTCACCGCCGCCAACTACAAAAATCTCCTGTTGATTTTGTTGTGCTGCAAATACTATGGCATCGTGTATAGTTTTAAAAACAAAACAATTTTCAAAGGCACATTCAAAATTACTAGAAATTATGAGTGAGGTTCTGTTGGGTAATGGTTTCCCGATAGACTCGAATGTTTTTCTGCCCATCAATAAAAAATGTCCGGTCGTGATGGTTTTAAATCGTTTTAAATCGGAAGAAAGTTTCCAAAGTAATTGATTGTCTTTTCCAATGACACCATTTTCAGCCGCCGCTACTACTATGGAAATTTTCATTTTTGATTTGCAGTTTTATATGTTTAATTAATATCGTCCCTTGTCCCTTGTCCGTTGTCCGTTGTCCAACCACTACACCGCTACTTCTCCTTTGATATGTGGATGTGCTTCGTAGTTTACTAATTCAAAATCATCTATTTTAAAATCAAAAATAGAATGTATGTTTGGATTGATTTGCATGGTTGGCAATGCAAATGGTTTTCTTGAAAGTTGCAATTGCACTTGTTCTATATGATTGGAATAGATGTGTGCATCGCCGAAAGTATGCACAAAATCACCTAACTGAAGTTGGCAAACTTGTGCAATCATCATGGAAAATATGGCATACGATGCAATATTAAATGGCACACCTAAAAAAGCGTCAGCACTGCGTTGGTAGAGTTGGCAACTCAATTTTCCGTTGATGACATAAAATTGAAACAAAGAATGACAAGGTGGTAAGGTCATTTGCTCAATATCAGCAACATTCCATGCCGAGATGATATGTCGGCGAGAATCCGGGTTGGTTTTAAGTTGATGTATCAAGTTGGAAAGTTGGTCAATTTCTCCGCCATTTCCATCTGGCCAATGTCGCCATTGATGACCATACACCGGACCTAATTCTCCGTGCAGTTTGGCAAAATCGGCATCATTGGCAATTTTGGCGGCAAACTCTTTCATGGTTTCACCTTGGTACAACGCACTTTTTTGATATTTGGCAAAAGGCCAATCGTTCCAGATATTGCAACCGTTTTTACACAAATATTCGATGTTAGTGTCGCCGGCAATAAACCATAATAATTCGTGAATGATAGATTTTAGATGCAGTTTTTTGGTGGTTACCAATGGAAAACCTTCGTTTAAGTCGAAGCGCATTTGATAGCCGAAAACACTGATAGTGCCGGTACCGGTTCTGTCTTCTTTTTTCGTGCCTTTATCTAAAATATGCTGTAAAAATTGTTGATATTGCTGCATAGTGTAAAAATAAGAAAGCAATGCGATTTTGTAAAAAATGATATGCACATCAGCAAATGGCAACACAGAATTGTTAAATATTTTTTCGTCCCCCAATGTGTTACAAGACCATTGATGGCGAAACTATTGATATATTTTGCATTTTTAACTGTTATAGAATATGATTTTCTTTTCAAAATACTCATACGAAATAGCTGATAGTATGATTGTGAGCATAAATGACAAAGGATATACAAATAGTATATTTATTTCCATTTTTTTAATAACAAAAACAACCAAAAATATTGCTATCATTTGATACATATAAATTCCATAAGAAATTTTGCCCAAATACGAGAATATTTTATTTTCTAAAAAATAAGATGTATTGTCTTTAATTAAATATAAAAGTGCACTCAAAAAAAAGATACAATATAATTCATGTGTTAAAAATGGAACGCGTGCACCTATTGCAAACAAAACTATAATACTTATTAATGAACCAATGAAAACATATTTATTGGTAAATATTTTATGGTATTTATGTTTATGTATAAATAAATATGCACCAATAGCTCCAATAAACATACATACTACTCTATTATAAATCACTAATATGATGGATGCATTGAGTAACCGCAAAAAATAGGAATGCTCAAAAGTTGTGTTTTTGCTTATTTGAATAATGATAAAATTACTAATTGCTATAAAGTAGTAAAGTGCAATTAAAGTAAAAATATATTTCTTAAATCTATGTACATTCTTTTTTAAAAATACCGGATATAATAGATAAAAAATTTCTTCTACACCAATACTCCAAACATGACCGGCAGGCACATAGGTATTTCCCGATGCAACCATTAATGCCAATGCAACCTGTGGTAAGAGAATTAGGTATAAACAATTTATCCAATAATCTGATATAGGTACGGTAGAATACGCATAACCACCCACGTTTCCGAATGTAATATGCTCATCAAATATAATAAGCGGTGTATGTGGTAATATAAATAAATGAATAATTACTATTAAATAGTAAAGCGGAAAAATTCTTTTTATTCTTTTTTTATAAAATTGCTTAATCGAAATTGTACCTGAACTTTCGTTTTCTTGTAGAAGTAGATACGTGATTAGAAACCCGCTTAAACAGAAAAATAAAGATACAGCTACAGGCCCAAATGCTTTTAATGCATCAATTTTTAAATATAAATTAGATAAACCATTTGCATATAATACTACAGCAACATGATGCAATAACACTAAACTGGCTAAAATAAATCGTACTCCATTCAGATTTGGAAAATATGTAATTTTTGAATTCATATAATCAGTGCTAAATAGAATTTAATTTGATTTGTGCATAAATTTGATTGACTTATTCATTCCTCCAATGTCGATATGACATATTAATATTCCTGTAGGAATATTATATAGATGATATTTTAAATTGATTTGGCATTCAGAAGTATTACCTAAGTTTATGTTGTTTTTTGAGTATAATTTCTCTCCAAGTATATTAAATATGTTAATGTTGCAATCCTTTAAATGCATATCATTCGAATATGAAATAATGAGATTTTCGTTATTATCAATATTAACTTCCAAA
>CAZDOT010000008.1:0-83291 GCA_964507125.1 uncultured Chitinophagales bacterium
CTTACGGCTGCTTTTTTTGTTATATTTTTTTGATGGTTTCAAAATGATGTCGATTGTGATACACGGTAAAATACATCAACGCACGCACACATAAAAAACTAACTTCTTTTTACATTTCTTCTTATAAATCAAAGAGAAAGATAAGAATATGTGGTTTATTTATTTAGATTTCTACTAATGTGGAAATGAAATTAATTAGTTAAGATGGATGTTTTCTTTATTCCAAACAGCATAATAGATTGATAAAATTAATTTTTATTTTCACTTCATTCATTCTTTATTTTTTCTTAAACCCAATAAAATCTAAAAATTTACAACTACTTTTATACTATGAAAGTATCGAAGTTGTGCTTGTTTTTTTATTTGTTTATGCTTGTTTTTCCTTCCTGCAAAAAAGACAATACAGCCTCTATTACTTTTCAATTAATCTCTGCAAATAAAACACCATTTGGTAGAAATTATTCCATCGACAACGACAAAACCAAACTCTTATTTTCTAATTTTTATTTAGTCAGCAATTCAGGAAATAAAACACTATTAAAGGACGTGTTATTATATAAAAAAAATAATACCGATTTTGAAATAGAAATCCCGGAAGGAAATTATACAACGTTTCAATTTTCTTTTGGATTAGATGCCATTACGAATAATGCAAATCCAATTAATTTTCCGGCATCACATCCTTTAAGTGTCGATGAAGGTTTGTATTGGGATATGTTGAAATATCGTTTTGCTATCATAGAAGCAATGATAGATAATTCTCCCACAAAAAATCAAACGCCAAACACACCCTTTTCTATGCATTTAGGCTCGGACACTTTATATACAGTCATTTCATCTACCATAATACCGAGAAATGGAATGAACTTGCAAATACAATTTAATATGGATAGTCTTTTTGTATTAGATGCTGAGCCTTTCCAAATCAGTAATTTTAGCAACCATTCCGATAACTCTGAAATTGTACGCGCAATTGCTATAAAAAACAGTTTTATAAATAGCCGAAAAATTACCTTGATTCCAAATTGATGAACAAAAAAAATGCAATAATAGCTTTGGCAACAACTCTGTTTTTGTTGAACATTATTTATGCATGTAAGAAAGAAGAAAATCCACCATCAACAACACCATACACATTTCCTGAAATTCCCAATTTTAGAGCAATTCCTGAAGATGCTTCCAATCCATTAACAATAGAAGGCGTTGAACTCGGCAAAAAACTTTTCTTTGATCCAATTCTCTCTTTAGATTCTTCCATTTCCTGTTCGAGTTGTCATCAACCTCAATTTTCTTTCGCCGATAATAAAATAAAAAGCGAAGGTGTCCATCAAGTTTTAGGAAAACGAAATTCTATGGTATTGGTAAACTTAGCTTGGCAAAAAGATCGTTTCTTTTGGGATGGAAGAACAACATCATTGCATGAACAAATCGCATTTCCGATTCAAGATCCGCTGGAAATGCAAAACACGTTGGTTGAAGTAGAAAATCGCTTACAAAAAAATCCGATTTATGTTGATTTATTTTGGAAAGTTTTCGGTACAAAAAATATTTCTATTGATTTAGTAGGTAAAGCCATCGAGCAATATGAAAAAACCTTAATATCATATAATTCCAAATTCGATAAATTTTCTCGTGGTGAATTGATGTTGACAGATTCCGAGCTTCGTGGTTTAGAAATTTTCAAGACGGAAAAAGGCGATTGCTTTCATTGTCATAGCAGCACTGCTCCGGAAGTGTTTATTTCGCCGGATAGAACATTTGCCAATAACGGAATGGATACAATTACGAATGTAATAGATTTTGTAGATTTTGGATTAGGAGATTTTACAAACAATCTTTCTGATTATGGACGATTTAAAATTCCGACATTGCGCAACTTGGCATTCACTGCACCATATATGCACGACGGGCGATTTGCCACTTTAGACGAAGTGATAGATTTTTATAATCAAGGACCAAAAGGCTCGCCAACCTTAGAGCCAATTATGCGCGAAAAAGCAGAAAAACGCTTGGAAACACTCGGTCATTGGGGCTTGAATCTTTCAGCACAAGACAAAGCAGACTTAAAAGCATTCTTGCTCACACTTTCCGATTCCAGTTTTGTTCAATAATCAATAATCCGCAAAAATCCGTCCAATCCGTGTCGTCTGTGTTCTAAAAATAACATTGCGAAATATGCAAAAAAGCTAAACCAAACTTTGTATTGTTTCAAAATGATGTCGATTATGATACACGGTAAAATACATCAACTCACGCACACTTAAAACACCTAATAATGGATGAGAAATATATGCAGTGTCTAAATCGCTATCGGTCCATTTATCTAAATTAGATAGCAACCTTTTAAATGAATTTTTCCAATTTCTTTCTAAAATACTTCGAATTGGAACTATGCTAAGTTTAGGTGTAAAAGGTAGTGGTGCTTTTGCTCCAGAATTTAATTTCAGTTGATATTGCCAAACTACTTCATCGTAATTCCATGCATTCCGAGTTGGTTTTTTGTAAAGCGTATTCAAAGCAAAAATCGGCATGCTTAATCCAATAGTTGTAATGCTATTAGATAAAGTTAAATGGTCTATGTTTTGTGCAATGCTCCATTTTCCATTCTTACTTTTTTTGAAAGATGAACTATCTACATTTTTTAAATAAGTATTGATGTCATCAAAAATAAGTTGCAATGCTATTTTAATATCTTCTTTTGTTTTCATTTTTAGTATTATTGTAACGCTTTCTAAAGATAATGACTTAAGCCCATTTTTTTTATTAAATATGGAATCTAATTCTTCAAATACGATGTTTATAGAAGTGGTTTTGCCATTGGCATTGCCTAAGTTATATACGTATGTAGTTCCTAAAAACTGGACGCAAGATATACAAATTGGTAAAAGGGTAGAAGTGCAGTTTGGTAAGCAAAAATTATATACAGCTATCGTTTTTTCTATTTCGGAGTTAGCACCTACGGATTATGTTCCGAAAGAAATCTTGTCTGTTGTTGATGAACAGCCCATTTTGACGATACAGCAATTACAGTTTTGGCAATGGATTGCCAACTATTATATGTGTACGTTGGGCGAAGTAATGCAAGCAGCATTGCCGGCTTTTTTTAAGTTGGAATCAGAAACATATTTTGTAAAAAATCCTCATTCAGATATCGATATTCTTACGCTTTCGGATGATGAATATATGATTGCGGAGGCTTTGAATCATCAATCAGAAATTAGTGTAAAAGATGTATGTGATATTTTGCAACGTAAAACAATCAGCAAATACATCAAAAATTTATTGGATAGAAAAGTTATCTATATCAAAGAATCCTTACACGAAAAATATACGCCAAAATTTGAAACGTTTGTATCGTTACACACTACGTATTTATCCGATAAATCTGCTTTAAAAAATGCGTTTGACTTGGTTGCTAAATCAGCTAAACAAGAAGCGTTATTGTTGGCATATTTAGATTTATCCAAACAAGATAAATCTGTGAAACGCTCGGAATTATTGAAGAAAGCAGACGTTGCTAGCGATGTACTAAAGGCTTTGGTAAAAAAAGAAATTTTTGAATTAGAAGATAAACTCGTTAATAGAATTGCTGATACGGAAATAGAACAATTATTGCATTATCAGTTGAGTGAGGAACAAGAATCATCCTTGCAAAAAATAAAACTAGATTTTGAAACGAAAGAAGTTTGTTTGTTGCACGGTGTTACATCAAGCGGAAAAACATTGCTCTATATTCAATTAATAAAAGAACAAATTGCACAAGGAAAACAAGTATTGTTTTTACTACCGGAAATAGCACTCACCATACAACTAGTACAACGATTAGAACGTGTATTGGGTAAAATTGCAGTATATCATTCTAAATTCAATAATGCAGAAAGAGTAGAAATTTGGAATGCCATTTTAAAAAATGAAGTGCAAGTAGTGTTGGGAGCAAGGTCTTCTGTTTTCTTGCCGTTTCAATCGTTAGGTTTAGTTATTATTGATGAAGAACACGATGCCTCATTTAAGCAATATGATCCGGCTCCAAGATATCAATGTAGAGATGCGGCTATTTATTTAGCAACGCAATTTAATGCGAAAGTGATTTTAGGCTCCGCCACACCAAGCATGGAAAGTTATGCAAATGCCATCAGTGGAAAATATGGATTGGTGCATTTGAAACAGCGTTTTGGCGATGTGCAAATGCCGGAAACTACTTTTGTAAGTTTGACAGATGCACATAAGAAAAAAGAAATTGTTAGTGGTATTACTTTTTATTTGAGAGATGAAATTCAACAAGCATTAGACAAGAAAGAACAAGTTATTTTATTTCAGAATAGACGCGGTTATGCACCATACATTGCTTGCGGTAGTTGTAATTGGATTCCACAATGCAAAAATTGCGATGTGAGTTTGACGTATCATAAATATACCAATGATTTGCGTTGTCATTATTGCGGTAGTACACAAACGTTGGTTCATAAATGTGGTGCTTGCGGTGTACCGGATTTACAGCAAAAAGGTTTGGGCACAGAACGGATTGAAGAAGATCTAAAAATGTTGTTTCCTTCTGCAAACATTGGTAGAATGGATTATGATACAGTGAAAAGCAAACACGGTCATCAAAAAATTATTGAAGCATTTGAAAATGGTGAATACGATATTTTAGTAGGCACACAAATGGTTACAAAAGGTTTAGACTTCACGAATGTGCAATTAGTGGGCGTTTTAAATGCCGATGCCTTGTTAGCTTATCCGGATTTTCGGGCTACGGAACGTGCCTATCAATTGTTGGTGCAAGTGAGTGGTAGAGCCGGAAGAAGAGCCACTCGCGGAAAAGTAATTATCCAAATTGGAAATGTGAATCATGAATTGGTGAATATGTTGTTGGAAAAAAATTATACCGATTTTTTTGAACAACAAATTTTAGAACGTAATCAGTTTAATTATCCGCCGTTTTCAAGGTTGATACGGTTAACGTTTAAACACAAAGATTTTAAGGCAACACAAGAAGCCGTGCAAAAAGTTTCTGAGTATTTACAAGCAAAATATGCAGGTTGGGTGATTGGGCCAAACGTGCCTATTATACAGAAAATCAATAATTATTATTTAAGAGAATTGCTGATAAAAATTCCTAAAAACTATAAGGAATTAAATCGCATTAAATTGGATATACAACAAGCTATAAATGCCTTGTATCAGTTTCAAACATTCAAGCAAATTCGAGTGGTAATCGATGTAGATTGTTATTGAGTTTTTTTACAAACTACAACTCATTTTCCTTTTCCTTTCCATAAAGTAATTACTGTATATAACAGGATTTTAATGTCCATTAAAACGGAAATATTTTCGATATATAATAAGTCGTACCGCATACGTTGCAGCATTTCCTCAAGGTTGGATGCATAGCCAAATTTCACCATGCCTAAAGAAGTAATTCCGGGCGGCACCTGATGCAAAAGTTGATATTGTGGTGCTACTTGTATTATTTTTTGGACGTAATAAGCTCGTTCCGGACGTGGACCTACTAAACTCATATCACCTTTTAATACATTCCATAGTTGTGGTAATTCATCTATTCGGTATTTGCGCATCACTTTGCCAAATGTTGTAATGCGTGGGTCATTTTCAGATGATAGCATCGGGTTCCCGTCTTCGGCATTTTCTATCATAGAACGGAATTTGATAATGGAAAATGGTTTGCCTTTTAAGCCTATACGTTCTTGCTTAAAAAAAATACTTCCTTTAGATGTTCGTTTTATTTTATACGTAATAAATGCAAAAAAAGGAGACAATAATATCAACCCTAAAAAAGATAAAAACACATCAACCCATCTTTTGCTATGTTTTTCCCATGGTGTCATTAATGCCGTAGGAATTTCTATTAATTGCGTACCAAATACACTTTGTGTTTTAAATTTTCTAGAAAGCACATCTAATTCATCGGGTAATAATTGAACCGTTTTTTCTTTATTTAAAAAATAAACAATCCAATTGTCTATTGGAATACCAAGTTGAGTAGGCAATGCTAAAATAACATCACTATAATGTGCTGTAGAGATGTTTTGGATGTTATAGTTTTGGATGTTTTTGTCGTCGTTTGCTACTTCTATTTTTTGAATAATTTTATATGGAAGTTTTACAGTAGATGCTATAAGTTCATGCTCAATTTGTTTGCAAGTAGCCGCAGTGCCAATTAGTAATGTGGGAATAGATAAGTTGCCTGATGTCAGTTGATTTTTTATGTGATGCAATACCAAATATCTACCTAAAATAGTAAATAGACATTGCATGCCAAAAAATACAAAAAATAGCTGGTAATAATCGCTGTACACTTTAATGATATCATCTAACATTAAAGTGAAAAACAATAAGATGCTTCCAAAAAAGGTATGAGCAACGGTTTTGTAAATCTCTAATAACCTCGATTTTTTTAATAAGTTATTATAGCTATTTGCTAAATAATAAAATAAAATCCAAAATATAGGAACAATCAGCAAGCCGATGTATAATCGTTCACTTTGAAAAATCTCACGAAAAGAGTAAGGATTTGTTTCGATGAAATGTTTTCTAAAAATAAAAAAACAAAACCATGTAAGGAATGCTGTACAATAATCAGCAATTACATAAAGATGTATTTTTTTTTCAATGAATTTTGACACTAATCAAAAATACAAATTTTGCTTTAGTTGTGGATGTACTTTGGAAGAATTAAAAATTATTCGGAATATTAGACAATTCGATTGCATACCAAATACCAAAGAAATGTAACACACTTCCGGCTAATACAAATAAGTGCCACACTGCATGATGGTATGTATAGCGTTTCCAAGCGTAGAAAATGACACCTAATAAATAGCATAAACCACCTAATAAAATATACAACAATACTTTGTCCGGTGTGAATTGTAAAATAGTATTGATTTCAAATAAACCCATACAGCCCATTCCTACGTATAATGCCGTTGAAATAGCATCGTATTTCCCGGTTAAATAAATTTTCTTAATTGTTCCAATAAGAACAATGCTCCATAGAATAATAATGAACCACATAATTCTATCAAAAGGAATTGTTTGCATTAATAATGCAGTGTACGTGCCGGCAATTAAATAATAGATACTAATATGGTCGGCAACGCGCAAAATATTTTTTGTCTTTTCATGCATTATAGCATGATAAAAGGTAGAGCTTAAATAAACGGCAACTAATCCAATTGAAAAAAAGATAAGTCCAACCAATTTGTAATTCACATCATAGTTTGATGCTTTTACAAATAAAATAGGAATTAGGGTGGCAAATGTTATAAAACCTAAACCATGTGTTACAGCATTTGCAATTTCTTTTTTTATTTCAATTTTCATGTTTATATTTAGAAAGATTAAAGATAAATCAATTTATGGATAATCACAAACGGAAATTTGTCTTGCCTATTATGCTATCATTATTAGTAAGTGCATTTTTTGTTTCCTGCTATCCATTGTCAACCGGAGCCGTTCGGTGGCGAATAAAATTTGATAAAGAAGAGCTGGCTCGGAAAAAGAAATTTCTTGCAGATTCTGTTTTGGTCAATGAGCGTCAACCTAATATTATTCTTATTGTTGCGGATGATTTAGGATTAAATGATGTCAGTTGCTATGGCAATTCCATAGTGGAAACACCAAATATTGACGAGCTTGCAAAGGAAGGTGTTCGATGTACGCAAGGCTATGTAACATCAGCTGTTTGTGCACCATCGCGTTGCGGCATACTCACCGGAAGATATCAACAACGTTGTGGTTTTGAAACTCAACAAATGGAATATTATCCAACCAATATTATTGAATATTTAACCGGAAAATTTGTCTCTCAAAAAGATACCAATTGGTCGGTGGCAACCAAACCACGCTATCCATACGAGTGGCAAATAGCAAAACAAGGCGTGCCGCCTACCGAAATTACGCTTGCGGAATTTTTAAAAAAAGCGGATTACACAACAGGCATCATAGGTAAATGGCATTTGGGAAAAAATCCAAAATTAAATATACCGAACAAACGAGGTTTTGATTATCAATATGGTTGTTATGGTGCTTTTACGTTATATGCAGAGAATGTAGTACAAGAAGATATTGTCAATTATAAAAGACAATCTTTCTCGGCAAAATACCAATGGGATATGGCACGAAAAGATGATGCCATGATTTACGAAAACAACAAGAAGATAAAACGAGAAAAACAATATCTCACCGATGCTATCCGCGATCGCTCTATCCAATTTATAGAGAAAAACAAAGACAAGCCGTTTTTCTTATACATACCTTTTACAGCGCCGCACGAACCCTATCAAGCTCAGTTAGATTTATATGTAAAAGAATACAGTAAAATAAAAGATAAACACAAGGCTGTTTACAATGCCATTATTCGTTCTATGGATAATGCTGTAGGGGCTATTCATCAAAAAATTAAAGAGTTGGATTTAGATGAAAATACCTTAATTATTTTTATGAGCGATAATGGCTCTGCTTCTTATTCCGGAATCACTTCTAATGAACCGCTAAAAGGTGGAAAGTTAACCCAGTTCGAAGGTGGTATCAATGTGCCTTTTATTTTTAAATGGAAAAATCATCTACCTGAAAACAAAATATATACTGAGCCTATTATTTCTGTCGATATATTTTCTACCGTTGCTGCAATCACTCAAATGCAATTACCTTCTGATAGAGTGTACGATGGTGTAAATCTGATGCCATTTTTTACGTATGATAGTGTGAGTGTACCACATAACGAATTGTTTTGGCGAATAGATCATATTCATGTTATTCGCAAAGGAGATTATAAATTAATTTTTAGTTCTCGCGATAAATGGAAAGAATTATACAATTTAAAAAACGACAAAAGCGAAAAAAATAATTTGGTAGAAAAGATGCCGGAAAAAGTGTTAGAGCTGGAACAAGATTTACAAAAATGGGAAAAAACATTACCAACAAAACCCATGTGGCCACGCATCATGGATTATCGATTTATTATAGATGGAAAAACCTATTTATTTCCGGCATAAAATGAAAATTAATATCGCATACACAATTAAATACACGATAGCATTTGGAGTCATTGCTCTTTTTAGTTGTATGATTGTAAGTTGTCAAACGAAAAACACAAAACCGGACGGCATGGTGTTTATTCCTTCAGCAACGTATGAAATGGGCGGCGATAACAGTCAAGCACGTTTAGATGAATTTCCGAAACATAAAGTAGAAGTAGCTGCATTTTGGATGGATGAAACGGAAGTAACCAATGCACAATTTAAAAAGTTTGTGGAAGCAACCAACTATATTACTACTGCCGAAAAAGATTTTGAATATGTAGATGAAAATGGTAATAAAATAAAACAAAATGCAGGAGCATTGGTATTTCATGCGTTGAATAAAAATGAAAATGCCAACCCTAATACTTGGTGGCAATTTATAGAAGGTGCAAATTGGAAACATCCGCAAGGGCCAACTTCTTCTATTGATGGAAAAGATGATTTTCCGGTAGTACAAATATCATGGGAAGACGCAATGGCATATTGTAAATGGAGTGGAAAAAGATTGCCTACAGAAGCCGAATGGGAATTGGCTGCACGTGGTGGATTCAAGAATACACTGTATGCTTGGGGCAATCAAGCGGTGGATGAAGGCAAGCCTAAATGCAATAGTTGGGAAGGCGATTTTCCTTATTTTAATTCGTTGCAAGATGGCTACAATAAAGCTGCTCCGGTGAAATCCTTTGCACCTAATCAATATGGTTTATACGATATGGCTGGCAATGTTTGGGAATGGTGCAGCGATTGGTACGCTGAAAATTATTATGCGAAGTGTGTGGAAAATCATATATTTAAGAATCCGGAAAATACCATTCCGAATGAATTCAAAGAAAAGGTGATTCGTGGAGGTTCATTCTTGTGTCACAATAGTTATTGTTCCGGCTTTAGAGTGGCTGCTCGAATGAAAACAACTTTCGATACCGGATTAGAGCATACCGGCTTCCGATGTGTGAAAGACATAAAATAAATTATATTTAATTTTAAAAGTAAATTGGATAAACGAGTGAGATTGCTAAACATCATTTTATTATTATTGGTATGTGTCACAACGTATGCCAACGATTTTATAGATGATAGTATTCCGGTGCAATACGATATTTACAAACAAAAAAGAAAACCATTATTTTTTAAGACAGGCAGCAGAATACATTTACAGTTAGGTGCACAAATAGGAGGTAACTTAAATTATTTCCGCTATAAAAATGGCATCCAACGCGATGTGTCCGTCGGTTATCAAGGTGGACTTTTTTTAAGAGTGAGTCGGCAATGGGCTTTTGCACAAATAGAAGTCAATATGTTGCGTTCTACCGTGTTTCTAAAAAATGGAGTATTTAGAAGTGAAATAAAAAATAATATTCCATTTGATGAAATGCGAATGAAATATTACACCGTTGGAATCCCATTTTTATTTGGTGGTTATGCCGTAAAAAATCCACTTTATAAATTGCGATTTTACAATGGAATAGAAGCAGCTTTTTTAACCAAGGTAAATGTAACCATTGAGCAAAACGACAATGAAGTATATCGATTAACGAGAAATGAAAAAAGAAAAATATTTCGACCGGAACAATTTAGTTATCAATTAGGCATGGGCATGGATATAGCATTGTTTATTGTCGATATTAAATACAGTGTTGGTATGCGTAACTTTTTTAAAGAAAACTACCGCACACAAACACATTTATTCCAATTTACTGTAGGTATGATTTTTTAATAAACTTAAAGATTTCTTTTTATTTACAAGAATTCCAATTCATAACATCTATTTACTTTAGCACACTTTTTTATGGCAGTATATATCTTTACGTACGGCACGTTGCGTTTAAATCAAAGCCACCCAATGGCAACTTATTTAGCAAACAATGCTCAATTAGTTGGCTTGGCCATTTTACCTAAAGCAAAATTATATCAGATAGATTGGTATCCGGCGTTAGTAGCATCTGATGATGCAGCAGATGAAGTAATTGGTGATGTTTTTTTACTAAATGATACGATTGATTGGAAAGTAATAGATGAATACGAAGGTATTGGTGTGGGCAATCCACCGTATGAATACAGACGTGCTTTGGCAACCATCAAAACAGAAACAAATGAAGTAGAAAGTTGGGTGTATTATTACAATTTACCATTACCACCTAATGCCGAATTAATTGCTTCAGGAGATTTCTTAAATCCTTAAATCAAAACAATCTTATATAATTCTTGTTTTTATTGCATGAAGTTGAGCTTTTTTATGGCTACTTTTTTGTTTTGCTTCTCAATGTTAGCACAAGATTCTATTGTTCAAAATCAGAATGTAAAATTGAAAATGGTTCATTTTTCTACCTTGCTATTTCATTCCACCAAAAAAGATTCTACGAATTTTAAAATGCCTCAATACAAACAAGGCATCATTTGTGATTTTGAAGACAAACTAAACAGAAAAAAAATTCCACTTGATTTTTCTTTAGGAAATTCAAAATATTAAAACAAATATTGGTGTAGTTTGAATTTCGATATAACAAAATAAAAATGAAAAAAGTGGAAACACGCATAATGCAAAGGAATGCGGTAAAGCAAAAATAGCGAGCAAAGCATGGATCGATATTTTTGTCTTGTTTTTTTGATATTTTATAACAATTATCTCACGTAGCACGCGTACAAAACTTCCTATATTTAGGAACTAATCCGTAATTTCGCCTTATGTCAACCGCATTACCCAATACCAAAGGTATTATTCAAGCTAAAAAAAATTTAGAAGGCATCAGTGAAGTAACACCGTTGCGTATTAATCAAACATTGTCGGATGAAACCGATGCTAAAGTATATCTGAAAAGAGAAGATTTACAAATTGTCCGTTCATATAAAATTAGAGGTGCTTACAATTTTATTTCTCAATTAACTGCAGCTGAAAAAAAGAAAGGTGTGGTATGTGCTTCAGCCGGAAACCATGCACAAGGATTTGCTTATTCTTGCAAGTTGCTCAAAATAAAAGGAACTGTTTTTATGCCGGCTCCCACACCTAAACAAAAAGTGGAAGCAGTGCGCCGTGTTGGCAAAGAGTTTATAGATATTGTACTTTCCGGCGATACGTACGACGATGCAAAATCAGCCGCACTTAAATTTATGACTACACACAATATGGTGTTTGTGCCGCCTTTTGATCATAAATTGATAGTAGAAGGACAAGGAACGGTGGCGATGGAAATTATAGAACAAATGGGAAAAAAGAAAATAGACTATTTGTTCGTTCCCATTGGCGGCGGTGGTTTGTGTGCCGGATTAATAACTTATTTCAAAGAGTTTTCGCCATCTACCAAAATAATAGGTGTTGAGCCTTTAGGTGCACCTGCTATGAAAGAATCTATTGAAAAGAATAAGATTGTTACACTTAAAAAGATTGATAATTTCGTTGATGGTGCAGCTGTAAAACAAGTAGGCCAAATTCCATTTGACATTTGTAAAAATTATTTGGAAGAAGTGATACTAGTACCGGAAGGTAGAATTTGTACTAAAATTATGCAGTTGTACAATTCCGATGCAATTGTGTTAGAGCCGGCCGGTGCATTGAGCATTGCCGCACTTAGTTATTATAAAGGCAACTTAAAAGGTAAAAACGTAGTGTGCGTTATCAGTGGAGGAAATAATGACATTGAGCGTATGCCGGATTTTAAGGAACGTTCTTTGATTTTTGAAGGATTGAAACATTTCTTCATCATCAAATTCCCACAACGTGCCGGAGCTTTAAAACAATTTGTAACAAAAGTATTATCGGAAAATGAGGACATCACTTTATTTGAATACACCAAGAAAAATAGCAAAGAAAGTGGCCCAGCGTTGGTGGGTATCGAACTAAAATCTAAAGAAAATTATGCACCGCTCTTAAAACGTATGGATAAATATAAAGTAGATTACGTGCCTCTAAACGATAATCCAATGTTGTTTAATTTCTTGATTTAGAATTAATTGTGATAATTATGCACATTCTATCAATCGAAGTGGCTTTTATTCATGTATTTGGTATTGTTCTTGTAGTATTAAATAACAAAATGTATAACTATCTTTAAAGTTACATCTCAGTAGATGTAGATTGTAAAATATAACTATGAAGAGCCGTATAATCCTTACCATATATACTATTTTATTTTTTTCCTTTCATTCATTTGCGGAGACGAAGATTATATCTAATATTGGTGTCTTACCGGATTTTACTTTTGAAGGAGCTAAAGGTATTAATCTCACCTTTCAGTATAATTTTCTTCCTATTTATGAGCAAACCCACAATGACACTATTTTACAAGATTGTACATTTAAACTCAAAGTAAAATTAGAATCTAATAATGCAAAGATAGGTGCGGCAAAAGGATATCAATTAATGGAAAATAGCCAGAACGAATTAGAATACATCATCACACTTTCCGGAACAGATTTGCAAGGCTCTACGGTGAATAAGAAAACCAATCAATTTATTCCGTTTGCAGCAATGCAATTGCCGGAAGGTACGCATGTAATAAATGTACAAACAACATTAAGCGGAAAAGATGTGTTGGGAAATGAGTATCAACAAAAATTTGAAAAAAATTCCATCTCTATTGCTAAACCGGCAACTCAACTTTTTACGATGAATATCGACCACATCGAAGTGAAACCTTTTACTTCTAGTGGACAAGCTTGGGATTATGCTTTTTTAAAGACAGATGCACCCGATGTAGGCGTGAATATTATGGTTGGCAACACGAGTGTTTACAAAAAAAATGTAAACGATTCTTATATGTTTGCTGCAGGACCGGATTCCAGAAATATCACATTTGCTATTTCTAAAAATGATAAAGTAGTGGTGAAAATTCAAGATATAGATGTATTGTTTCACGACTTTGTAGCAAAATGGGTTTTTTCTACCAATAAAATGCCTGGTGTTACTTATACCTACAAAAAACCGACAGGCAATGTCAAATCGTGTTTGTTGACATTTAAATACGAATAAGACAATTATTTTCTTGAAAATTTATTGTAAGGTTTAATTTTTTATTAAACCTACATTTATTGACATATTTTAAATTTAGAAGCGGTTTAATATCTTATCTTTAGCCACTTGAATTTATTCATTCCTAATAGCACTAATTTTATAAGATGAAAGATTATTCTTCCGAATCATTGGAGTTGCACGAAAAACTTAGAGGTAAGATTTCTATTTCTTTAAAAACAGATTTAGAAACCAAAAACGATTTGACATTATGCTATTCTCCGGGCGTGGCAGAGCCGGTGCGTCAAATTGCCAATGATGAAGAGAAAGTGTGGGATTTAACTATAAAAGGAAATATGGTTGCTGTCGTTTCGGATGGTTCTGCCATTTTAGGCTTAGGAAATTTAGGTCCGGAAGCAGCCATTCCGGTAATGGAAGGAAAAGCGATGTTGTTTAAAAAATTCGCAGGTGTAGATGCCTTTCCAATTTGTTTAAACACACAAAACACAGAAGAAATTATACAAACTATTCGCAATATTGCACCCGTTTTTGGTGGTATTAATTTGGAAGATATTTCTTCGCCAAGATGTTTTGAAATTGAAGAACGCTTGCAAACATTAGGTATCCCGGTATTTCACGACGACCAACACGGCACAGCAATCGTTGTATTGGCTGGTATAGTGAATGCGTGTAAATTACTCAATAAAAAAATAGAAGACTTAAATGTAGTAATAAACGGAGCCGGCGCAGCAGGTTTGGCAATTACCAAATTATTGATTTGTCATGATGTAGATAGAGATGTATGTACTCCGGTGAAACAAATTGTGATGTGCGACTCAAAAGGAATTATTCACCGCGACCGCTCTGATTTGAATGATTTTAAACGTGAAATTTTAAAATTCACCAATCCGAATAATACCAAAGGCACACTAAAAACTGCCTTGAAAAATGCGGATGTATTTATTGGTGTAAGTCAAGCAAACCAGTTGACTACCGAAGATGTGATGACGATGAATCCACAACCTATTATTTTCCCATTAGCAAACCCAATTCCGGAAATTTCGCCGGAAAATGCCTACAAAGGTGGAGCCGGTGTAGTAGGAACGGGTAGAAGTGATATGCCCAACCAAATTAATAATGTGTTGGCATTTCCTGGAATCTTTAAAGGTGCTTTGGAAATTAGAGCCAGACGCATCACACCACGCATGAAAGTAGCTGCGGCTTACGCTATTGCAAACTGTGTGCAAGATATCAGCCGAGATCAAATTATTCCATCTACGTTAGATTTGAAAGTGGCTGAAAACGTGGCACAAGCCGTGAAAGATGCTTACTTAGAAGATATGCAAAAAATGGAAACACCAAAACATGCATTGTAATGTGCATTACATATTTCCTAATAACTAACTTCAATACTAACAGCGTAGTTATTATAATTTGGCAAATGCTACTAAGTTTTTAAATATACTTTTTGTGTTGTAGTAATTCTATTCCTATCGGAATAATACAAAAACCTATTTTGCAGCTGGTTTTCTATACCATTTCTTTTTCCGTTTCTTTTGGTCGGTTTGTTTAGGCTTGTGTTCCAATTCTTTGGGAAGTTGCTGATTTACTTTTGGTTCTAAAATGGCTTGTGGAATTAAATAAGGATGATCCGTTCGAACGGGAATTTGTTTGCCTATTAATTTTTGAATATCACGCAATAGTGCTTTTTCTTCTACATCACAAAAAGAAAAAGCTATTCCGGAATTGCCGGCACGTCCGGTTCTTCCAATGCGGTGCACGTAGGTTTCCGGTACTTCGGGTAATTCGTAATTAAATACATGCGTCAAGTTATCAACGTCAATTCCTCTTGCAGCAATATCTGTTGCTACTAACACACGTATGGCACCGTTCTTAAAATTTTGTAAAGCAGCTTGTCGGGCATTCTGCGATTTATTTCCATGGATGGCAGCTGCTTTTACAGTGGCGGCATTTAATATTTTCACTACTTTATCTGCACCGTGTTTGGTGCGGGTGAATACTAACGCCGTTTTTATGGATTTATCTTTTAATAGAAGTGTTAATAGAATCGATTTATTTTTCTTTTCTACAAAAAATATAGATTGGTCAATTGTATCAGCAGTAGATGATACAGGTGTGACTTCTACCTTACTCGGATTGGTTAAAATGGCATTTGCCAGCTCCATTATTTCTTTGGGCATGGTAGCTGAAAAGAATAAGGTTTGTCTTTTTTGAGGTAGTTTTGCAATCACTTTTTTTACATCATTTACAAAACCCATATCCAACATTCTGTCGGCTTCATCTAAAACAAAAAGTTGGATAGCACGTAAATCCACATAACCTTGATTCATTAAATCCAATAGTCTTCCGGGTGTTGCAATTAAGATGTCCACGCCTCTTTGTAATTCCATTACTTGTGCATGTTGATTGACACCACCAAAAATGACACTGCGTTTTAACGGAATATGTTTTCCGTAGGCTGCGAAGCTCTCTAATATTTGTATGGCTAATTCACGAGTTGGTGTTAATATCAACGCTTTGGGCGCTTTAGTTTTCTTTCCTTTAACGAAATCTTCTGCTAATAATTGCAGCATCGGAATGGCAAATGCAGCAGTTTTTCCGGTGCCCGTTTGGGCACAACCCAATAAATCTTTTTTTTGTAAGATGATTGGAATAGATTGTTCTTGAATAGGTGTGGGTTGCGAATAGCCTTCTGCCTCAAGAGCTTTTAAAATAGGCTCAATAATATTTAAATCTTTAAATAACATCTTTTTCTTTTAAATTGAAATGTATTAGAATATGCAGTAATACAGAAAGTAAAAAATCCACCGACAGGATAAGCTCATTAAACTGACACATTCAAGTGGACATTATCAACTTAATTTTTTGAATTAAATAGTGTAATAATTCATTTTGATAATGCGATGCAAAAATACAGTTTTAAAATGGTTCTATTATTACGTTAGTGTTGTGTTGCGTTATCAATACTGCTTTAGAACACTTATTTTAATCAATCTTATTACTTATTTGATGTTTGCCATGTAATCATTGTGAATATTATCGTATTTTTGCATATACCAAATTTTCTTACTCGGTAATGAGCGACCAAATAAAACACGAATGCGGCATTGCCTTAATCAGGCTTTTGAAACCACTCTCTTATTACAAAGAAAAATACGGCGACTTGCACTATGGCCTAAACAAGATGTACTTGTTAATGGAAAAGCAGCACAATAGAGGTCAAGATGGTGCCGGTTTAGCAACTATTAAATTTGATACTAAACCCGGAAAAGCCTATTTCGACAGAGAAAGAAGTGTAGATAAACAAGCTATAAAAGATATTTTTGATAAGGTTTTTAAAAATTTTGCCAACTTATCCGATGTAGAAAAAGAACGGATGAACGATGTTGATTACGTGAAGAATAATTATCCGTTTATGGGTGAATTATTACTCGGACATCTAAGATACGGCACCCATGGCGGAAATGACATGAGCAACTGCCATCCGCGTATTCGTTCCAATAATTGGAAAACTAGAACTCTGATTGTTGCCGGAAATTTTAACATGACCAATGTAGACGAATTATTCGATCGATTGGTGAGCTTAGGTCAATTTCCTCGTGAAATGTCTGATACTATGACGGTTTTAGAAAAAATAGGTCATTTTTTAGATGCAGAAAATCAACGTTTATTTAGGAAATACAAAGCTTCAGGTTTGCCTAATTCAGATATTACACCTTTAATTGAAAATGAATTAAATGTAAAAGATGTTTTGGTAAATGCTGCAGATGATTTTGATGGTGGCTATGCAATGGCAGGCTTAATTGGGCACGGAGACGCATTTGTAATGCGTGATCCAAATGGAATTCGTCCGACATTTTTTTACAAAGATGATGAAGTAGTAGTGGTCGCTTCTGAGCGTCCGGCAATACAAACGGCTTTTAATGTACATAGAGACCGCATTCAAGAACTAAAACCCGGACATGCCATTATTATTAAAAAAGATGGAAGTATAGGTGAGGTGGCTTGTGTAAAACCATTAGAAAGAAAAGCTTGTAGTTTTGAACGTATTTATTTTTCCAGAGGAAGTGATTTTGAAATTTATCAAGAGCGAAAAAACTTAGGAAAATTATTAGTTCCAACCATACTTAATGCTGTGCAGCATGATTTAGAGAATACCGTATTTTCATATATACCGAATACGGCAGAAATTGCATTTTTAGGCATGACGGAAGAAGTACAAAAACAACATATTCAACAAAAATTAGAAGCATTCAACAAAGGTGAAATATCTTCGATTGAAGAATTGAATAAGCAATTATCCATCATGCCACGCATAGAAAAAATTGCTATTAAAGATGTGAAGTTGCGTACTTTTATTACCGAAGATAATTCTAGAAATGATTTGGTAAATCATGTGTATGATGTTACCTATGGCATAGTACAAAATCATAAAGATACATTGGTAGTTTTAGATGATTCTATTGTGCGTGGTACAACTTTAAAAGAAAGTATCCTTACTATGTTGGATAGATTGCAACCGAAAAAAATTATTGTCATTTCGTCCGCACCGCAAATTCGCTATCCCGATTGTTATGGTATTGATATGAGTAAAATGGGAAGTTTTGTAGCATTTCAGGCAGCAGTACGCTTATGGAAGAAACGAGATGAACAATTTCTTCCGTCCTTATTTAAACGATGTAAAGAAGAATTACAAAAACCGGTTTCAGAAATGCAAAATCTTGTAAAAGAAGTGTACGCTCCTTTTACGGATGAAGATATATCAATGGAAATTGCACAAATAGTAAAGCCGAATCATATTTTCTCCGATGTGCAAGTAATCTATCAAACGATAGATAATTTGCATCAGGCTTGCCCAAATAATTTAGGTGATTGGTATTTTACCGGTGATTATCCAACACCGGGCGGAAATCGTGTAACGCTAAAAGCGTTTGTTAATTATATGGAAGGTAAAAATGTTCGTGCGTATTAGGCTATTTTCTTGATATAGAACATAAATCTTATAAAAACATAAATATTAACATTTAGAATCATTTTTCTGATTTATATTTGAAGGCAGAAACGTAAACACTCTATGCCTTTTTTTATTTCATTTATTGGAGCACTTTTGCTCAGTCTGCAAGTGCAAGCATCCGCCTTGTTTAGCCAAGATGGTGTAAAATTAAACCATACCATAAGCAAACAACAATCTGTTTATATTGCTTCTTACGGTAAAAATATAATTATCTGGAAAAGTACTTTTGAGTTAGTGAATGATAGTAAAAAAGCTATTGCACTCAGAATACCTTGTTATTTATTTTTTGCTTATTCTTATTTAAATCCATCAGAAATTCAATATATCCAAAAGTTTGTTCCCAATTATACTTTATCTGAAGTATATAAAAATTATATCAGCGAAAAGCCAAAAATGCTAAATGCAAAAAGCACTATTGTAAGTGAAAGATATTTTGCCACTTTTGATAATGTGGATTTGCGAACAGCTGTAACAGATTGGAAATTTAAATTCTCGTTTTGGTACTAATATTGTTCTTGATCGCTTGGGAAATCTTTAGCTTTTATATCAGCAATATATTGTTTAGTAGCATTTTTTATATCGTCGTATAAATGCAAATATTGACGTAAAAAGCGTGGCTTAAACTCATGCGTGATGCCCAACATATCATGCGTTACTAAAACTTGCCCATCCACATGTGAGCCGGCACCAATTCCAATAACCGGAATAGAAAGACTCTCTGAAACTTGTTTTGCCAAGGCTGCCGGAATTTTTTCTAAAACCAAAGCAAAGCAACCGATACTTTCTAAATATTTAGCATCTTCTATTAATCTTCCCGCCTCTTCTTCTTCTTTTGCACGCACTGTGTATGTGCCAAATTTATAAATAGATTGTGGTGTTAATCCTAAATGTCCCATTACCGGAATGCCTGCGGTTAAAATACGAATGATGGATTCACCTACTTCTTGTCCACCTTCTAACTTCACGCCATGTCCACCTGTTTCTTTCATAACTCGAATAGCGGCGTTGAGTGCTTCTCTCGAATTGCCTTGATAGGAACCGAAAGGTAAGTCTACCACAACAAAGCAACGTTTTATGGCACGCACCACGCTTTGTGCATGATAAATCATTTGGTCAAGTGTAATAGGTAATGTGGTTTCATGCCCAGCCATTACGTTTGATGCAGAATCACCAACTAATAAAATATCTATTCCGGCATCGTCTAATATCTTTGCCATCGAATAATCGTACGCCGTTAGCATGGATATTTTCTCTCCTCTATTTTTCATCTCGCGTAATTTTTGTGTGGTTACGCGTTTTATTTCTGGTTGTGCACTAGACATAGAATGTATTTCAAAAAGTGAAATTAGGAATAAATGCTTGTAAATATGTTAAAATAAAATTAGCATTTTTTCGGGAAATTTAATGCAAGTTGGTTACAAACAGAATTTGTATTTTTACCGCCTAAAATTATATAGTAGTGGATGTGCTTTTATGTTACATCATCTAAATAAAAATAAAAATGCATAAATGGAAATAATACAAAACTGTTACTGTTGCGGAAATACAAACTTTAGACTTTTAATGGAAGCAAAAGATGCACATAGTGTAGAGCATTTTAAAATTGTGCAATGTAATCAATGTAATTTTGTATTTACCAATCCACGACCGGCATTAAACGAAATTGGAAAATATTACACTTCTGCAGATTACGTATCGCATAAAAGTCATAGCAAAGGTTTATTACAACAAATATATCGTATAGCACGAAGTTTTATGTTGCGTAAGAAATTGCAACTAATACAACAAACGATTCAAAAAGAAGATAACTTTTCCTTGTTGGATTTTGGTTGCGGTACAGGCGATTTTCTTGGTTTCGTTCAACAACAGAATATTAATGTAGTAGGCGTGGAGCCGGAGCAACATGCGCGTGATGTGGCGAAAACAATTAATAATATTCATGCATATAGTTTGGAGGAAGCTAAAAATTTGAAAGAAGCAACGTATGATGTTATTACACTTTGGCACGTGATGGAACACATACATGAATTACATCCACAAATTGAATTATTTAAGAAGTGGTTAAAGCCGAATGGAAAATTAATTATCGCTGTTCCAAATATTGAAAGTTATGATGCCGCGTATTATGGAAAATATTGGGGTGCATTAGATGTGCCAAGACATATTTATCATTTCTCACCGTCTTGTATGCAGCAGTTAGTAGCACAACATTCATTGGCTTTAATTGCTACGCATCCACTTTATTTAGATGCTTATTTTATTTCTTTGCTAAGTGAATGGAATAAAGGAACAAATAAATTATTGGCTTATATAAAAGCAGTATGGCGAGGATTTGTAAGCAATTTTCTAGCTAAAAAAGATGGAAATTATTCCAGTTTAATTTATGTTTTTGAAAAGAAAGTGTGAGAAGTTTTCTCTACTTTATGGGTTTAATTTTAATACTTCAATCAATTTATGATTGAATTTTTGAACACCATTTTGATTTAAATGATGATCATCATAAAAATCAAAAGTGTCATTTAGCTGTATAATTTCATTAAAATTAAAATACGTTGCGTGTGTTTTCATGATTGAATCAAAGACGTTTTTATAGGAATAGCTAGAATATAAATTTTTTGTAATAGGCGCATATACTAAAATCAACTTTATATTTCTTTTTTTTATTTCAGATATACAACTTTCAAATGCTGTTAATTGTTTCGATTCCATTTGTACATCCTTCTTAGGAAGTTTTGAGATAGTAGTAAAATATTTTAATTTACTTTCTACAAAACCACCTTTTATATAAGTGTCTTCTCCTCTTTGTTTAGGCTCGTGGTAAGCTTTATTAAGCTGCAATATTTCTCGATGTAATGCAAATAAAAGTGTATTGTATGTTTTGATATGATTGACTTTTAATGCCATTTCAAAAGTATACATATCAATTTTATCGTTTGAAATGATGTCGGTTGAGGATTCAACACCATCGGAACTTAACGTAAATGGATTGATTTCAAATAAGACTAATTTTGGATGTAATTTATCAAGATAGCGTTTTAAAAGTACTAAAGTTTGTATCGGCGTTTGTGCACTTGAACCAAAGTTGAAAGTCTGCAATCCTACACTATCAAATATTCGATTATCGAAACCTCTGTATGCATGTGAGGAACCTAAAAAGAGTATATCTACACTATCTATTTGCTGGCATTCTTTAATTCTAGAGTTAAGATGACCGTAAGATCCAACTTTGTAATTTAAATTTGGCTTTAGGTATTTTGGTGCATAACGACCAACAATGGTAATAGCACCAATATAAAAACAGGCTGCAAATACGATGAAAAGTAAAAATGTATAAACGAGTTTTTTCATGTATTAACTAAAATTGAAAATAAATAAAAGGAGTTTCATTTGTTTGCATAAACATACCAATTAAGAATATTAAAAATGCATAAAACATCCATCGGAAAAATCGATGCCTTTTTAAACCTATTTTTTCTATTGCATAATTATTTTCTCTACCTATCCATTCTATTAAAATAAAAAATACTAATAAATAAGAAATTGCTTTTGGGAATATGCTTGGAAAAGAAAACAGCGACCAACTTAGCATATTTGTGATATAATCGTATGCATGTTGTAATGAGTTGGCCCGAAAAAATATCCAACAAAACATCGCCAATATAAATGTAGTTGTTAATTGAAAAAACTCTTTTATACTAGGTAACATTTTTCCTTGAGCAACAATTGATATATTATCTCTATTTGTTTTCATTATAATAGATGGCATAATAAATAATGCATTGATACCACCCCAAAAAATAAATGTCCAATTGGCACCATGCCAAAAACCGCTGACTAAAAATATAATAAAAGTGTTTCTTATTCTCATCCAATTTCCACCTTTGCTACCACCTAAAGGAATGTATAAATAATCTCGAAACCAAGAAGATAATGAGATATGCCATCTTCTCCAAAATTCAGCAATATCTCTTGAGAAATATGGGAAATTAAAATTTTTCAGAAGTTCAATACCTAGTAATCTAGCACTACCTAATGCAATATCGGAGTAACCGGAAAAATCACCATAAATTTGAAATGTAAAAAAAAGTGCTCCTAAAACTAAATTACTTCCGGATTGATTGCCGACATCATTAAAAATTTGATTAGCAAATTCAGCACAATTATCTGCAATCACCACCTTTTTAAAGCATCCCCAAAGTATCTGCCGCAATCCATCTGCCATTTTATTGTAGTCAAATTGACGTGGTCGCTCTATTTGTGGAAGCAAATGTGTTGCGCGTTCTATCGGACCTGCAACTAACAAAGGGAAAAAACAAACGAATAATGTATAGTTCACCCAATTGTAAGACGGTTTTATTCTATTATAATAGATGTCGAAAACATACGAGAGTCCGTGAAAAGTATAAAATGATATACCAACCGGCAAGATAATCTGTAAGGTCGAATAGTGTGGCTGAAATCCTACACTTATTAATAAATCCATGAATGATTCAATGAAGAAGTTGTAATACTTAAAGAATCCCAAAAAGCCTAAATTCAGACCTACACTTGCTAGCAACCATAGCTTCTTTTTTATCTTCGTGTTTGATTCATAGATTGCAATTCCGGAAAAATAATCTAAACCGGTTGAGAATGCTTATAAAAATACAAAACGCCAATCCCAACAACTATAAAAGTAATAGCTGGCAACGAGTAATAGAATGTTTTGCCATTTTAATGACTTTTTGTTCAGCCACCAATAAAGTGCAAAAACAATAGGGAAAAATAGAATATACTGTAATGAATTAAAGAGCATTTCTTGTATTGTTATTTATGCTTTGTTGATATTTCTAAAATAGAAAAGTACTTGAGTCAAATATAGTGTTTATTTATTTTTTCTAAAGTAGGTTTCCTATACAACATAAATTAACATGATTTTTTCCTTTCTTTTTTATTGAATATAGTAAATTTGAGGGTGCAATCTATTTTTCTAATTCTTCTATTAAGTTTCTCAACGCTCATTTTTGCTCAGCAAAAAGAAATCACCGTTAAAGCAAAAGTGGTGGATGAGAATAATAACGTCATTCCATTTGCTGATATTGCTTTTCGTAGAATGCAATTAGGATTTTCTTCCGATAAAGAAGGCAATTTTTCCATTAAAATGTTTCAAAATGATTCATTATTAATTTTGAAAAATGGACACGTTCCTACTAAATTAACTTTTAAAGATTCTGTTGCTAAAAATGAATATTATGTAACCATCGTGTTGCAACGAAAACCGTATGAGTTAACAGAAGTTCAAATTAATGCGATAAAAAATTACACACAAATACGCCAACAAATAAATACGTTATCTGTAAAAAATACGGATAAAAATCCGGATGCACGACCTTTTACTAATCCATTATCCTATTTGTATGGATTACTCAGCAAGAATGAAAAAGAAAAAAGAGTAGCATCTCAATTAGAAACGGAAGAAGCCAAACGTAATGTCTTAAAAGAATTATTCCGATTATATACGAGTTATAATATCATCGATTTAGATGAAGATGAGTACGACCGATTTATAACATACTTAAATATGCCGTATGCGTATTTGCAACAAACCAGCGATTACGATTTGGCTGTCAGTATAAAAAAAATGTATACCGGTTACACTAAAGATAATAGTAGCTCATTCCGTAAGCAAATTTATCCGGCATCGTTAGATGATATGCAGTTTATCAAAACAAATCCTAACGGCGGCCGTTAAATAATACGTTTTTTTTGTATCTTTCTTTGGTGAAAGAATTTGTTGGTATCCTATTTTTATTGTTGTCTTTTATAGATGTGAACGCACAATGCGAAAACGGACGCTTTGTATCGGCTCTATTTTCACAAACCAAACGAACCAAAAATATTGCATACCATCGTGCACAGAATTCCAATGGAAACATGCAAGATGTTTTAATGGATGTGTTTGAGCCGATTGGAGATACAATGGCATTGCGGCCTTTAGTTATATTTCAGCATGGCGGTGCATATTGGACAGGTACTAAAGATTATGAAAGCCAAATTGCCATGGGTGAAGCGTTTGCAAAATGTGGATACGTTGTGTCGTCGGCAACCTATCGTTTAGAAGGTTCGCCTTTGTCTTTATTATTTCAAGAACTCATGTTAAAAGCGGTCGGTCGTGGTGTGCAAGATACCAAAGCATTGGTGCGTTATTTCTTTAATTCGGCTCGGGATAGTGCCAATCCATATAAAATAGATACCACTAAAATTTTCTTATGCGGTGCAAGTGCCGGTGCATTTAATGTCATGCATGCCGTTTATTTAGATTCTACAGATTATATTCCAACAGATTGGAAAAATTGGTTGCATCAAATTGGCGGCGTTTTTGGCGAATATGATTTTATAGATTTTGGTACTAAAATACTAGGAGTTGTCAATATCAATGGAGCTTTGGGCGATAAAAGTTATTTAGATAATGAACAAACGCCCTTTTTAAGTGTGCATAATATTTGGGATCCGGAAATACCTTTTAATCGAGGGCAACCTTATAATATTCCTACTTTAATGTTTGTAGATGGAAGCAATATTTTACATCAAAAAGCTCAATCCTTAAATATTTACAATCCATTTTATATTATTCCGGATTGGGGACATACTTCGTATTCTACTGATTTGTTTGGAACTGTTGTGCAACCTTTTTTTGATAGCACAGTATGGTATATGCAACATTTTTTTGCACATCAATTAGGATGTAATAATGTTGTTTCAGGAATAAAAAATATCGTTCAGCAAAATTTAGAGATATTTCCCAATCCCATTTTTGATATGTTGAATTTTAAAAATAGTTCAGCATTTATAGGTAAACAAATAGCCATTGTAGATGTAAATGGTACCGAAAGATATAAAGGTGTTTTCAATGGAAAACCTTTGTCTATTCAAGAAATTGGTTTGCAAAATGGATTGTATATAATTCAAATTATGGATGCTCAAAATCAAATCACACATATTGGTAAAGTGATAGTCAATACTGCATTCTAACTTATTCAGATATTGTTAATCTTCCGAACACTCTGCCTCAATAGGATAATATCATACTTTGAAAGAAGCATTACATTCAGGGATGTATTTTTTACTTGAATTCTATTGCACACTTCTTCCTATTTTTATGCAATTTTTTCGCATTATCTGCCAAATTTTCTTTTTTTTAAAAATGGCATGGAAATAGCTTATTTTTGCACACATTTTAAAATCAAATAAATCAACAATAATTATGGCAAAGAGCAAAGTGAACATTCAGCCTTTAGCAGACAGAGTAGTAATTAAAGCAGCTGCAGCAGAAACTAAAACAAAATCAGGTATCATTATTCCGGATTCCGCAAAAGAAAAACCACAAAAAGGGGAAGTAGTTGCAGTTGGACCAGGTAAAAAAGACGAACCAACTACCGTAAAAGTAGGCGATACTGTTTTATATGGTAAATATAGCGGTACGGAAATCAATATTGACGGTGCAGATTTCTTAATCATGAGAGAGTCTGACATTTTGGCAATAGTATAGTATATTGCCTGTATGCTGAACCATTTTAGCATCTAAATTAATAATCTTAATATTCATTAATTCAAAAATTTTATAATAAATGAGCGCAAAACAAATTAATTACAGCACAGAATCCAGAGATAAATTAAAAGCTGGTGTAGATGCATTAGCGAATGCTGTAAAAGTTACATTAGGACCAAAAGGTAGAAATGTAATTATTGAAAAAAAATTCGGTGCACCTGCTATCACGAAAGATGGTGTTACAGTGGCTAAAGAAATAGAATTAGAAGATCCATTTGAAAACATGGGTGCACAATTAGTAAAAGATGTAGCTTCTAGAACAAATGATGTAGCTGGTGATGGTACAACCACCGCAACCGTTTTAGCACAAGCTATTATTGGACCTGGTTTGAAATCTATCACAGCAGGTGCAAATCCAATGGACTTAAAACGTGGTATCGATAAAGCGGTTCAAGCTATCGTGAAAGAAATAAAAACTATCTCTGAAAAAGTGGGAAAAGATTTTTCTAAAATCAAACAAGTTGGTTCTATCTCTGCTAATAACGATGAAGAAATTGGAGCTTTAATTGCACAAGCAATGGAAAAAGTAACGACAGAAGGCGTAATTACAGTAGAAGAAGCTAAAGGTACAGAAACCTATGTGGATGTAGTAGAAGGTATGCAATTTGATAGAGGTTACATTTCTCCTTATTTCGTTACCAATGCAGAATCTATGGAATGCGAAATGGAAAAACCTTTCATCTTAATCTACGACAAAAAAGTTTCTACGATGAAAGATTTGTTACCTATCTTGGAAAAAGTAGTACAAACAGGTCGTGGTTTATTAATTATTGCTGAAGATGTAGAAAGCGAAGCATTAGCAACATTAGTAGTAAACAGATTAAGAGGTTCATTAAAAATTGCTGCAGTAAAAGCACCAGGTTTTGGTGATAGAAGAAAAGCAATGTTACAAGATATCGCCATCTTAACTGCTGGTGAAGTAATCTCAGATGAGTTAGGTTTTAAATTAGAAGATACACAATTAAACCAATTAGGTGTTGCTGAGAAAGTAGTAATCGATAAAGATAATACAACTATCATCAACGGAAGTGGTAAAAAAGCTGACATCCAAGCACGCGTAAACCAAATTAAGGCACAAATCGAAACAACAACTTCTGATTACGACAGAGAAAAATTACAAGAGCGTTTAGCTAAATTATCAGGCGGTGTTGCGGTATTATATGTTGGTGCTCCATCTGAAGTAGAAATGAAAGAGAAAAAAGATAGAGTAGATGATGCTTTGCATGCTACACGTGCAGCTGTGGAAGAGGGTATTGTTCCAGGCGGTGGTGTTGCATTAATTCGTGCAAGCGTTGCCTTAGATAAATTAAAAGGTGCGAACGAAGATGAGCAAACTGGTATCGAAATTATCAAAAATGCTTTAGAGGCTCCATTGCGTCAAATCTCTGAAAATGCCGGTGTAGAAGGTTCTATCGTGGTGCACAACGTGAAAAACGGTAAAAAAGATTACGGTTACAATGCTAAAACAGAAGTGTACGAAAACTTGTTTAAAGCAGGTGTTATCGATCCGGCCAAAGTAACGCGTGTTGCTTTAGAAAATGCTGCATCTATTGCATCTATGATTTTAACAACAGAATGTGCTATTGTAGAGAAACCAAGCAAAGATGCTCCGGCAATGCCTGGTGGCGGAATGCCTGGCGGAATGGGTGGAATGATGTAATACATGTCCATTAATACATAACTTAAACGTCGACTTTTTTGTCGGCGTTTTTTTTATTCAATGAAGATATTTTTGTTTTAAATTCGATGTAATAGCACAAAAAAAGTGACAAAAGATTCAACTAGACAATCCATTATATAAAAGTTGATTATTGAAATTATACCGTACAACGTGTTTGATAATACATGCAATAAAATTATATGCACTATCAAATTTATTTTACTACAAAAAATTCCTATCTTACAATGCTTTTAAAAAAGTGTATTATGAAGAAATTTTTGTTGGGTGTTTTTGCCATTGTATTAAGTTGGATGCATGTTATTGCTGAACCCATTATCAACCTGAATATAAAATCACCAAGCGTAGTTTGTGCTACCGGAAATGATTCGGTGAGTTATGCTGTTTCAGCTTCCGGAATTCCGGCAAATACAAATATTGTAATTTACCACAGTAATGATAGTACGTTTAATCCATACCAAAGTCAAGGTGATAGTATTGCATTTATTCCGGGAAATGCTATTCCGCGCGATACCATTAATTTTGGAAACTGCGTGAAAATATTAGGTATTTTCATCGATGCATGTGGTGCAACCGGACTAGAAGGAAGAAATGAATATATTATGCTCACTTCCGGAACTGGTGTGAGAGTTTCTAATTTAGCCATCAACTTTGATGCAGCGAATAGCAATAGCGGAAATAATAACGACAATGATATAAATACCGGAACAAATCCTTGTAGTTTCAAAACGCCGGATGCCGGATTGATTAGTGGCTTACAAGTAGGTTCTTGCAATACAAGTAATATTATTCCTGCTTCACCATCCGATTCCATTCCACCGAATGCCATTATTTTATGTTTTACAAGTGATAACGTAACAGCTAATTATAGTGTAAATGGTTTGTGTAATTTAGGTTATCCGGTGTATGTAGTACAAAGTGCTTGTACACGTACTATTGGTGCATTCACGAATGCTGCAAGTTGTTCTTCTACGCCAACAACAAGATATCGTAAGACCATCGCTATTGATAAACGACAAAATTGCCAAGATAATTTTGTGTATGATAGATGTGGTTTATTTGATTTAGATGGAACGTATGCCATCCGTCAAGTAGGAACCGATACGGCAAGAGTTTCCAATAATGGCATCAGAAGAAATGCTATTGATACATGCGGCGGTATTGATTATGCACAATTAGATTTTACTGCAGATACGATTTTGAAATTCAGAATTTCACCTAACTTATGTAATCAAGGATATCAATATATAAAAGCAGTAATAAAACCTGGAGGAAATACACCAACTATATCTAATGTTATTCAATATAAGTTAGTATGTAATGATGTTAGAGCCGCAAACAATGCACCTGTCATTTGCAGTGGCAGTAATACAGATGTTAATATATCTACCACTAATCCAAATGCCGGATTAAGCTGGACAATTATTGGAACACCCAAAATTAATGGGGCAACACCGGGCTCCGGAAATACTATACAACAAGCTTTAACAAATACGAATCCAATTATTGATAGTGTTTCTTATTTAGTGGCTGCCTCAGAAGATGGATGTGTAGAAACCTCTACAGTAACTGTAAAAGTTAATCCGGAAGTTCAACCACAAATAGATGGTAATTTGGTGCTATGCAATAGTCAACCAACTACCTTAACAGTGAATGGTACTTTTGATTCTGTAAGATGGAGTACCAATGAAACAACCACTTCTATTGATGCTACACAAGCCGGTTCGTATAGTGTAACCGCTTATTTGAATAATTGTTCCGGAACTGCAAAAGCAAACGTGGGAAATACCAACGTGGATGTTGCTGTAGATGGAAATTTTATTATTTGTAATAATGGAGAAGCATCCGTTCATGCCATTGGTACTTTTGATTCATTGCGTTGGAGCAATGGAACTACCGGAACAAATTTCTCCACCAATATAGAAGGCTCTTATTCCGTAACAGCATATATAAATGGTTGTAGTGATGTGGCAATTTTCCGAATTACCAATTGCCAAACACAAGAATGTAATCCGACAATAAAAGGTAATTTTGTTATTTGTCAAGGTGATTCTACCGTATTAGATGCTGGTGCCGGATTTAGTTCTTATACTTGGAATACGGGTGCAACTACACAAACGATAGTAGTAAAAACCGGTGGAAAATATGTGGTTAATGTAACAGGTGATAATAATTGCACAGGAAAAGATTCTGCTACAGTAAGCGTAAATGCGTTGCCACAAGTAGCAATTAATGGAGCAACACAAATTTGTCCAAATCAAGTAGAAACCTTAACAGCAGTTGCTGATGCAGATTCTGTTCGATGGAATACAGGTGCAACAACAACCGCTATTCAAATTTCTGTGGAAGGAACATATTCCGTTACTGCCTACAAAAATGGATGTTCTAATACAGCATCTACACAAGTTGTACTATTAACAACACCAACACCATTTACATTAGGAAATGATACTGCTTTTTGTGCCAATAGTGAATTGACATTATCAACAGGAAATGAAACTACCAGATGGAGCACCGGCGAAGTTCGTTCTAGCATCACTATCACCAAAGCAGGTACTTACATTGCTACTATTTCTACACAGTGTGGCAGTATTTCCGATACAATCGTTATTACAACAACTAATTGCTCCGGCGATATTTGGTTGCCAAATGCATTTTCACCCAATGGTGATGGTGTAAACGATGTGTTTATGGTGAGAGCTGATGTAGATGCATTAATAGAATCTTTTGTTATTTATAACCGTTGGGGAATGCGTGTCTTCGAAGCTACTGATATTGCACCAAATGACCCTACAAAAGGTTGGGATGGAAAATATAAAGGTGCATTGGAGCAAGTGGAAGTATATGGTTACCATGTGGTTGCAAAATTCAAAGATGGTTCAAAAAAGATTTTAAAAGGCAATGTTACTTTGTTGAAATAATAACCTACGCACGCTTTAAGTTTAAGGTATTAGGTTGTACTTTTGTAGCTCGTAATTAAGAGTATGAACCGTATTTTAATAGCATTCGTAAGTTTGTTTTTTAGCTTATCTGCAATGGCACAAACATTGCAATTAACTTCTCTTTCTCAAGATGCATTTTGTGCTTCCGGAAATGATTCTATTGCATTTTCATTAGATTATTCTAATATTCCTGCAAATAGCAATATCGTATTTTACCAATCTAAAAATCCCAATTTTAATCCGTATTTAGGGGAAGGTGATAGTATTGGTTTTTTGAATGTAGGTTCTAAAACAACCAGTACCGGACAAGTTACCTCTACATGTGCTGAGATTGTTGGTATTTTTATTGATGCTTGCGATCAAGGTGGTGTATTGAGAGAAGTAGATAACGAATATATCATTTTAACTTCCGGTGCTACAGGTTTTGATGTACGCGATTTACAAATCAAATTGCCTAATAACAATATCAATACATCTTCTACAACTTGTGAATTTTTAACGCCTTCTGCCGCGAATATGACGACATTAAGAAACGGCACATGTAATCCTTCTAATTTATTTGCAGCCGGACAAAACGATGTCATTCCACCGAATGCAATTGTGATTGTATTTACCGGAAGAGGAACTATCTTTAATTATAATTTTAGCAGTTATTGCAGTAGCGGCCAGCCTATCTATATTTTACAAAATTCTTGTTCACCTAGTACCGCAAATTTTGCAAATAATGCACCGGGCAATTGTCCTAACAAATATAGAACCACCACAATATCTGTAGGAAGTTGCCAAGATGAACTAACCTATGATCCGTGTTCTTTGCCTAATTATGATGCAGCAAATCCGAGTGCAAATGATGGCAATTATGCCATACATTTACCTAATACGGATACATCATCTACCTACAATGGCGGTATCAGAAATAATGGTGCTAACTTGTGTAACGGTATCGAGTTTGACTCACTCGCCGGAACACATACTATAAAAGTAAAAATCCCAAATGATGGCACCGGAAACGGTGGAACGGCTACTAATTTTTGTAACGATGGCTATCATTATATAAAAGCTATTACCAATCCTAAAAATAGTCAGCCTATTTCCAATGCTATTCAGTATAAATTAATTTGCTTAGATGTAAATACGAATGTATCGACATTAAATATTTGCAGTGGAAATAATGCCAATGTACAAATTTCCAGCTCAGATCCTAATGCAACTTTTAGTTGGACTGTCAGTGGAGGCTCTTCCATTACAGGTGCAAGTGCCGGCACAGGAAATACCATCAACCAAACATTAAATTATAGCGGAAATACCAAAGATAGTGTTGTTTACACTATTACCGCAAAAGATGGAAATTGCACTAAAACTAAAACAGTAAAAGTAGTGGTAAATAAATGCAGTTGCACCATTAATTTTGATTTTGGTACAGACAACACGACAGTGTGTAATGGAAGCTCTGCTACGTTAGATGCGAGCACAGCGTATGACCAATATATTTGGAGTAATAATGCCACTTCGCATTCAATTACAGTTACACAACCCGGAAAATATTGGGTAGATGTTTTTAAAAATGGATGCAAAGGAACAGATACTATAATGGTGGTGTTAGGAAACAAACCGATTAAACCTGCTATTGGAAGAGATACAACTTTTTGTGGAAATTTCTCGCTTCCGATGTCTGTGCCAGCGTATCCAACCAATACTACCATTGAGTGGTTTAGAAATAATACATTGGTTGGAAATACCAATAATTACACAGCTACACAAAGCGGTAACTATATGGTGAAAGTTACCAATATTTGTGGTAGTGTTTATGATACTTTGGTGATAACAAGTTCCGGCGGATTGAATGTGCAATTAGGAAAAGATACTACTTTGTGCAGCGGAAAAACACTCCTGCTTAATGCTACTGTTTCCGGAAATAACATTACCTATAATTGGAATACTGGTGCACAAACGCCCACTATTACGGTAACACAATTTGGAAGATATGATGTTGTTGTATCAAATGGAGCTTGTACAGTATATGATACTATCTTAGTAGATTTTGTGGAGAAACCAACTATTGCTTCTCTTGGAAATGATACGTTGATTTGTGGTAATTTTTCGATGCAATTATTTACCGGAGATGCCAATACAAAATGGAATACCAATGTGGTAGGTCCGCAAATTACCGTTACTTCAGGCGGTTTATATATTGCAGAAAATAGCAACCAATGTGGTAGTGTGAAAGATTCTATTTTCATCACACAACATGCCAAACCTACCGTAAATATTGGTGCTGACGCTACTTTTTGCGATAGCATTCAGTTGACCGTTGGTAATGGTAATTTTAGTTCAATTTTATGGAATACAGGCGATACATTGCCTTCTATCACCATATTAAATTCAGGATTATATAGCGTTAACGTGAGCAATACAAATTGTTCTACTGTAGATTCTGTACAGCTTACAAAATCATGTTTGTATGAAGTAGAGATGCCGACGGCATTCTCTCCAAATGGTGATGGATTGAATGATTTTATTGCTCCATTGTCTTATAGAAATGGTGTGGAAATTCTGGATTTCACTATCTTTAATAGATGGGGTGAAGTAGTATTTGCTATGAATAATTTTATACCGAATAGTACCATATATGGTTGGGATGGATTTTTCAAAGGAATGCCGGCACAAGTAGATGATTACGTGTATATATTTAAAGCAAAAATGCCGGATAATACAGTAAAATCGTATAAAGGAATTTTCTCCCTCATTCGATAGAATTCTATTTTACTACATGATTTTTTTATCAATTCATGTTTCTGACAATAGCAATATCTGTCATTCCCTCGTAAATGGAATATCAATTTGCTTAGTGTTCTTTACGTAATAACTTAGTGAGCTTTGCGGTTAAAATGAGATTCCCGCTTTCGCGAGAATGACATTCTGTTTTGTTTTCTTTGCGAAAAAAAACTTAGTATTCTTTGTGGTTAAAAAAAAATTCCCGCTTTCGCGGGAATGACTTTGTATAATTAAAATGACATTAAATACAAAACTCAAGTGTACTTACTGTTTCACTACTTTGCCGTAGTACAAGTTTTGATTTTTATCGTTTAATTGAATAAGATAAATGCCTTTTGGTACATTATTCAACGAGATATTTATGGAATTAAATCCAATAGTTGTTGCAATATTTTCAGAACGAATTTCTTTCCCATTTATGTCAACAATATGAAGTTGCATCGCTTTTGATAAAGTAGAATTAAATTCTAATTGCACATCACCATTAGTAGGTGATGGAAAAAGATGTATCTCTTTTATGGTATTGTTTCTGATGGAAGTTGTTCTTTCTTCCAATATGCTTGTTGTTACGGTGTTGGTTGTTATAGCAGGATTAAAATCAAAATAAATATGCGCGCGATTTTCTATTTTGTCAGTTGGCAATAAATTTGTTTTTGGTTTTATTCTGAAACTGATATAACCATGGCTGTGGGCTTCATCGTTAGTGCTGTCCGGAAGGAAAACGGAGTTGCTATACCAAGTCAAAATATTTTTATTAGAAACGGTTAAAGCAAGGTTGTGCGTATTGTTTAGAATTTCTAACGTGCTCCAATCTAAATTATTAGAAAGCGTGTCCACAATTTTAATAATGGATGCAGATGCATTTCCTGTATTTTGAAAACGAATAGTGTAATATAAGTAATCGCCGTTGTTGATTTGCTGGCGTGTAATGCCGGAACCATGTGCTTCAATTTTATCATTTGGGTCGTACGCATTTACTACAACTTGTGTAAGTTGAAAACTATTATCGATTACAAAAGAATCGTTTTCAAAAGGAGTAATAAAAGCTTGTAGTCGGAGTGTGTCATTTGCATTTAGTTGCGGTGGAGCTGCATTTGTACAAATGACGTCAATTGTTTTTTGTTCATAAACAGCAATAGAATCAAAATTCCAAATTAAAGTGTCGTTATTAATAGAAGTTGGTGCAATGGAATAAGAACTAAAAGTTTGCAAAGAATCTTTGATAAATTGTAATGAAATATTTTGTATCGTTTTAGTTCCGATATTTTTTGCAATGAGTTGATATGTTGCTTTAGAACCCGGACGTGCACCTGTGATAGGTACCATAAATACTTGTAAATCTTGGATGCCTTCAATTGGTACTAATCGGAAAGTAACCGTATCTGACTGATAAATAGAATCGAATGTTGAAGTGTGTGTTTCAGGCGCAACTGTAAAGTATTTTAAGTTTTGTTGATAGGAGACAAGCTTAGAAACGAATGTACCTCGTTTTACAAATGTTGAAAATGTGCCATTATAACCTAATGGAAAAGTATTGGTAGATGTTCCATCCGAAATTTCCACCAATGCCTGATTAAAAAGTGTATCGTTGCCATCTTTTATTCCGTTATTATTTACATCAATATAAGCGGAGTAATATATTTGATTGGCAGCTAAAGATATTTTATAGAATTTTAGATGTTCAATACCAGCACTTAGGTCATATATCAAATTGACAACTAATAGTGTACTATCATTTAAACTCATTATACCTCCCTTTCTTATAGAAATTGATGTGCCATCATCAAATTCGTGTTCCCAATTATAAAGAGCATCTTCATCAGTTTTCATCAAAATAAAGGTGTGCTCATTTGTTGGAAATATACCATATGAAAATAACCAATAGATACTTTTATTTACTGCTGTTGATTTAAAATAGAAATTATCGTTGCGATTAAGACGTATAGGACTTGCATAATCAGGATAGATATTATAATTATACATTTTAATACTTGAATCTATCAATATTCCTGTTTTATCGAAATAGTAATATGTATAATATGTAAGTGAAGAGGTATCTAAACTTTTCTTAATAACTGTGTAGTAATTTTCATTTATAGTAGCACAATAATCTTCTACAAGAGTATACGTGCAATAAAAGTAATCTTCTATATTAAATATTTCTACGAGTGTTTTATGCTCAATTATATTTCCGTTTTTGTCAAAATGTAATAAATCTACTTTAGGATTACTCCCCCAAGAATTTACAGTAGTTTTTAAAACATTAAATGAATTGTCCGGGTTATTTAAAATATCTATTTTTAGTTTAGGGTCAAGAGATATATAATAATACATTTTATCTTCAGATAGTTGCTTGTTCCAAATTACATTTCCTAATGAGTCTATTTTTGCTAAGTAAGAGATTTTTTTATAGAAATCTTTATAATAACCCCAAATACAAGCCTTTCCTGTAACGAATATTGTTGTATCGTACAGTGTTCTTTCATACGAAACTAAAACATGGTTGTCATAGGTAGCAGTAAGGTTTTTAATGAATGTAGAATCAGTATTGGGATAACTTTTTGAAGAAAGATAATTTCCCAAGCTGTCTAATCTAATAAATACTAAATTCGTATCGATTTCACCACCCAATAAAATTTCACCTGATTTTAATTGAACCATATCTTCTATGTAACCACTACCTACTAAAGGATACAGATGTTGTGCAACTTTAACTCCTTCTGTAGTATAAATAGAAACGTTAAGACTATCGTATCGATACTTATATTGATTATAATTAATTTGTATTGGATTTGCAAAATGAGTAATAACACAAATTTTGTTATTGCTTAATAAGAGTGATTTAAAATCATTACTTGGATAATTTATAAGGTTAGTCGTGTCAGCAGTATATATGTTTTCTAATATTTGTGCCTTAGAAAATAATGGAATAAAAAGGAATAAAAGGATATGTATAGTACGTTTCATTATTTCTTGTTTTATACAAATATAAATTAAATTTGATATATATATGTTAAATTCTTAGTTTGTTTATAAATAAATGTCATTCCCTTATTGACACTCTGTTAGAGTTCCAGACTCTAACAGAGTGTCCTTTGCGGTTAAATAAATAAAAAATGGTCGGTAAAAACACCGACCATTAAAATTATAATGTAAAATATTTACATCTCAAAAATCTATTTCACTTCTTCTACTACTTCAGCATCTTGAACGTCGTCTGTTGTGTTGTTGCTGTTGTTTCCTGCACCATTTTCTTGTTGTGCACCACCTTGTTGAGTAGCATTATA
This sequence comes from uncultured Chitinophagales bacterium, assembly GCA_964507125.1. GTDB lineage: Bacteria > Bacteroidota > Bacteroidia > Chitinophagales > JADIYW01 > JADJSS01. The sequence goes on from CAZDOT010000008.1 coordinate 37,292, forward strand.
CATATCTTGAGAAGCTGCTTGCCATGCATTGTTTAAGTTGGCTAATGCGGCGTCAATTGCTGCAATATCTTGTGCTTTGTGAGCATCTTTTAACGTAGCAACTGCACTTTCAATCGCACCTTTTTTATCAGCAGGCAATTTGTCGCCAAATTCTTTCAATTGTTTTTCGCTTTGGAAAATCAAGTTGTCAGCTTCGTTCAATTTATCTACTTTTTCGCGCGCTTCTTTGTCGGCAGCTTCGTTAGCTTTTGCTTCTGCTTTCATTTTTTCAATCTCTTCTTTGCTCAAGCCTGTTGAAGCTGTGATGCGGATATTTTGCTCTTTTCCTGTTCCTTTATCTTTTGCAGTTACATTTAAAATACCATTCGCATCGATATCAAAAATTACTTCAATTTGTGGAACACCTCTTGGAGCCGGTGGAATGCCATCTAAGTGGAAACGGCCGATTGATTTATTGTCTTTCGCCATTGGACGTTCACCTTGCAATACATTCAATTCAACAGATGGTTGATTGTCTGCAGCAGTAGAAAACGTTTCTGATTTTTTAGTTGGTATCGTCGTGTTTGCTTCAATTAATTTTGTAAACACGCCACCGTACGTTTCAATACCTAAAGAAAGCGGTGTTACATCTAACAACAATACGTCTTTTACGTCGCCTGTTAATACGCCACCTTGGATAGCCGCACCAATTGCTACTACTTCATCCGGATTTACACCTTTAGATGGTTTTTTACCAAAGAATTTTTCTACTACTTCTTGTATTTTTGGAATACGAGTAGAACCACCTACTAATATTACTTCATCAATTTGTCCGGCAGAAATTCCGGCATCTTTTAAAGCTTTTCTGCAAGGCTCCAAAGTGCGTTCTACCAATGATTCTGTTAATTGATCAAATTTAGAACGAGATAATTTTTTTACTAAATGTTTTGGAACGCCATCTACTGCTGTAATATATGGTAAGTTCACTTCCGTTTCTGAAGAAGATGACAATTCGATTTTTGCTTTTTCTGCCGCTTCTTTTAAACGTTGTAAAGCCATCGGATCTTTGCGTAAATCGATTCTTTCTTCGTTTTGGAATTCTGTTGCCAACCAATCAATAATTTCTTGGTCGAAATCGTCACCACCTAAATGCACATCGCCATTAGTAGATTTTACTTCAAAAACGCCATCACCTAATTCTAAAATAGAAATATCAAATGTACCACCGCCTAAGTCGTACACCGCAATTCTCATATCTTTTCCACCTTTATCTAAACCATAAGCTAATGCGGCTGCAGTTGGCTCGTTGATGATACGTTTCACATCTAAACCGGCAATTAAACCGGCTTCTTTAGTAGCTTGACGTTCAGAGTCGTTGAAATAAGCCGGCACTGTGATAACAGCTTCTGTAACAGTTTGACCTAAATAGTCTTCTGCCATTTTTTTGCATTTTTGCAAAACAATTGCCGAAATTTCTTGTGGTGTGTACAATCTGTCATGCAAGCGAACACGTACTGTGTCGTTGTCGCCTTTTTCTACTTTGTACGATACATATTTTTGTTCTTTACCTATATCGCTGTAGTGTTTTCCCATAAAACGTTTGATAGACGAAACCGTGTTGGTTGGATTCGTGATTGCCTGACGTTTAGCAGGTGCACCTACTTTGCGTTCGCCGTTTTCTAAAAAACCAACGATAGAAGGCAAGGTGCGTTGTCCTTCATCTGTTGTAATTACTACCGGCTCGTTTCCTTCCATTACGGATACACATGAGTTGGTAGTTCCTAAGTCAATTCCTATTATTTTTCCCATAATTATTATTTTATAAGTTGTTTCTATGGGAATGTCAAGTATTATGCCAATGCCAAATAATATGACAAAATGACAATTGTGTGTGTTGGAAGAAAAATATTGAAGAAAGGTTCGGCTTGATAATCTATTAAATAACAAAAATTGATTATTAAATTAATCCACACAACGCGTTTAAAATGCTATTGGCAGATTACTATCTTTTTGGTTTCAAAAAAATCTTCTTTAAAAAAATCTTTTATGTTGATGATTTGTAGATTTCGTTTAATGCCGGACAATTCATCTTTTAAATCACCACCTTTTAAGGCAATAATTTTTTTGGGATGTTTGTTTTTGCTCCAATGAAGTACGTCGTTCATTTTTGCCACAGCACGCGTTACTACATAATCTACATTTTGTTGGATGGTTTCCGCACGTGCCACTCTTGTATCTACATTTTGCAATCCGATAGCTTGGGCTACTTCTTGCACTACGGTAATTTTTTTTGCAATAGAATCAGTCAAGATAAACTGCGTTTCAGGAAATAAGATAGCTAAAGGAATTCCAGGAAATCCACCACCGGTTCCAATGTCTAAAACGATATCATCTTTCTCAAACGTTATTACTTTTGCAATGGCTAAAGAGTGCAATACATGATGCACATAAAAGTTATCCATATCTTTTCTGGATATCACATTTATTTTTTCATTCCAAGATGCATAAAGTGATTTCAATGCTTCCAATTGTGAAAGTTGTTGTGCGTTTAAAGAGGGAAAATAAGACGATATAATTTGCATAAAATAGAAGCTTGAAATTTAATTTGTGTAGGTGAGTGCTTTATAGTTTTTAGAAATAAAATCTTGATAGCATTTTATTAATTCAACTTTAGAACGCTCTACCATTTCAAAAGTAGTTGGAAATAAAGTTGGTTGGTTTCCGAGTTTGTTTAATGTTGCTTGGCTCAATGCGTTTTTGTCGCCATTGTATTGAAAATAGGAATATTGAAAATCAGCATTTCCAATACATTTTTGGCTTTTTATATAATCATTTTGTTGAGCATCATAGATAGTAACATCACCGAAAACTTGTGCCGTTTTACTCATTCTTGTTTCGCGAACCTGACACGTGATTTTTTTATATTTTGGTATTTTAATATCGTTGCCTAAAGAGTCTTTTTTTACATTACCTCTTTCATCTAATACATATTGCCAACCATCCGAAATAGTTTTCTCTTCGGTTGTATTATACTCTTTCAAAATATCGGGCGAAACTTTTATATCGTATAAATTTAATTGAACAACATAATCATATTTTACATCATCTAATTTTCTGTAATTAATATGTAACCAATTATCTTGTTGCGTCATTTTTACATTATCCAAAATACTTTGTTCAAAAGCCGGAGGCAACATTAAATACGGATTTTTATCTACAACAAGTAATACATAATTTTTTCCTTTTTGCTGAGCTTGATCTATCAATTCATTGACATCTTTATAATTGATATAAAATTTTTTAGAGGCAATAAGATAATCAACAGATTGACGGATAGAATTTTTATTTCCGGAGTTTAATAATTTCAAACCTTGGTCGTAATAATATTGTGCAGAATTTTGTCGCGATTCTTCTAATGCAGCTGATAAATCAAACAATTCAATACTTGCTTCTTCGTTTCTGCTATTAAGTATCGGCAATATTTTAATGATGCTATTTTGTCGGTTATTGATACGTGTATATATATCAAAAATTTGTTCCCAACGTTCGCCATTATTTATAGATTTTAAACTAGTGATTTGTTTTTTATCGTTTTCTAAAACGAGTTTATATGCTTTTTCAAAAAGAGCAATTTCTTCATCACTAATTTTCTTGTTTTGTTTTTTTTGAATGAAAATGCTAACTACTTTTTCATAATCATTTTTCTCGAAATTTTTTTTAATGCTTTGGCAGGATAAGATGGAAATTAGGATAAAGAAAAAATAAAAATATTTCATAGTTGCTTGAGTTTAAATAAACTATTTTATGTTGAATTAAATCAGAATATAAAATCGTACCAAAATTATTAATTAGTTTGGACTTCACATGATTTTTGAAAAAAGTTCCACATTTTGCGTTATAATTTCTAAATAGATGTTAATAGATTATTAAATTCTAATTTAGTTACCGTAATTTTTGAATATTGCATGTTGATTATCAACTCCATAGACGCTATTTGTATTCATTCCAAATAGTGAATTTTCCACATTTTATGCTATTTAATTACTGAATGTTATATTTGCAACCGAGAAAAATTAATCTAATAATGCATTCTTGTAATCCAATCAGAAAAATCCTCAGTTTAATAGCACTTGTTTTATTACTTACTGTTACTATAAATTCGGTATATGCCGGTTTTGCTGTGCCGGATGTGGCAGCAGGTGATGCTGCAGGCATCCAAAAAGTAGGCGAAGGTAAAGCACTTTTTAAAGCGAATTGTGCTGCATGTCACGCTATTGATAAAAAAGTAGTCGGACCGGCTCTTGGCGGTATTTGGGACAAATGGGAAAATGAAGCTAAGTTGACAGAATGGATTCATAATCCATCTAAATTCTTAGAATCTGGTGACCCTTACGCTCAAGTATTAAAAGGAAACGACATCGAGTCACCGATGACTCCGTTTCCGCAATTAACAACGGATCAGATTAATGATATCTTAGTATATCTTAAAAACCCAAATGCCGGTGAAGCTGCTGCACCAGCTGCTGCTACTGCAACTACAGCAGGTGCGAGCGATGAAGGAAGTGCTAATTGGTATTTGTGGGCATTGATCATTTTCTTGTTAACGTTAGCTGGTTTATTGTGGAGCGTAACAAGCAAATTAGACAAAGTTGTTAGAGAAAAAGAAGGAGAAGTTGTTGAAGATGTGCCGTTGAGCAAAAAATTATTCAATAAAAATACGTTACTTGTATTATTATTAATTGGATCCATCTTGTTAGTAGTAAATATCTTTGGTGGTGCTATTGATTTAGGTCGTTCTCAAGGATACGCACCGGATCAACCTATACGTTTCTCACACGCATTACACGTAGGTCAAAACCAAATCGAATGTCAATATTGCCACGTAGGTGTAGAGAAAAGCCGTCACGCAAGCATTCCGGGAACACAAATATGTATGAATTGCCATAAATATGTACAAGAAGGTCCTAAATATGGCAAAGACGAAATCGCAAAAATCTATGAATATTCAGGATGGGATCCGGACAAGAGCAAATTTGTTCGCGAACCTAAAAACATCGAATGGGTAAAAATTCACAATTTACCGGATCACGTATATTTCAATCACTCACAACACGTAAAAGTAGGTGGCATCAAATGCCAAACTTGCCATGGTAAAGTGGAAGAATACGAAGTGATGAAACAATTCGCACCATTATCTATGGGCTGGTGTATCAACTGTCACCGTCAAACAGAAGTGAAATTTGCTGAAAACAAATACTATTCTGTTTTCCAAAAATACCAAGACGAGTTGAAGAAAGGCACTAAATCTAAAATTACTGTAGAAGATATCGGTGGTACTGATTGTCAAAAATGCCACTATTAATCGATAAATAATTAAAGAACTCTATCAATATATACTAATGAGTAATAAAAAATATTGGACGAGCTTGGGTGAGTTATATGAAACTCCTCAATACAAAGAGCAAGCTGCAAAAGAATTTAATGCTGTAGAAGAAACAGAAGCGGATGATAATGGAACAAGCCGTCGTGACTTCTTGAAGGTAATGGGCTTTAGCGTATCTGCTGCTGCCATTGCTTCTGCATGTAAAATTCCAACACACAAAGCCATTCCTTATACTATTGACTTAAGAAAGCAAGTGCCGGAAGTAATGCCGGGTGTAGCTGATTATTTTGCATCTACTTTTACAGATGGAAATGATTTTGTGAATGTATTAGTGAAAACGCGTGAAGGTCGTCCAATCAAATTGGAACCGAATACAGATTCTCCTTATGGCGGTTCTACAGCCCATTCAGAAGCTTCTGTTTTAGGGTTATACGATACAAACAGATTGGCGGTACCAACAAACAAAAATAAGAAATCTACTTGGAAGTCAATTGATGCTGAAATAGTAGGAAAATTAAATGCAATTTCAGCAAACGGAGGAAAAATTGCTTTAGTAACCGGCACCGTTTCTTCCGTAATTACAAAAAAAGCAATTGAAAAATTCATAGCAAAATATCCAACTACAAATGTGGTAGCGTATGATGCCGTTTCTTTATATGCAATCCGTAAAGCCAACCAAATTTCTTTTGGTGCTGCTATTATTCCGATGGTTCATTACGATTTAGCGGATGTAATTGTTGGATTCAATGCTGATTTTTTAGGTACCGGTGTTGCAGCTTTATCAAACTCTAAAAGTTATATTGCAAATAGAGTTCCAACTAAGGAAAATCCTAAAATGTCTCGACATCACCAATTCCAATCGAATGTGACGATTACTGGTGCAAATGCCGATTACCGTTATCCAATTAAACCATCTGAAGAAAAACAAGCTTTAATTAACTTGTTTGCAGAAATTGGTGGAAGTATTTCGGGCGTAAAACCACTAAGTGGAAATGATGCAAATGAAGGTATTAAGAAGGTTGCTAAAGAATTATTAGCAGCAAAAGGAAAATCTGTGGTAGTTTCCGATACCAACGACGTAGATGTACAATTGTTAGTGAATGCTATTAACGCAACTTTAGGAAACTATGGTAATATAATTGACACGGCTAATGCTTATAACTTTAAAACAGGTAATGATGAAGCATTGGCTACTTTAGCAAATGATTTAAAAGCAGGCGCATATAAAGGTATTATCTTTTTAAATTCAAATCCTGTATATAATACTATTTATGCAGATATATTTAAAGAGGCAATTAAAAAAGCGGATTTATCTATTTCAACAGCTGATAGAACAGACGAAACAGCTCAATTCTGTCAATATGTTTGTCCGGATTCACATTATTTAGAATCTTGGGATGTTATTTCTCCATTCTCTAATTTTTATGGATTTGTACAACCGGCAATCGTTCCATTATTTGAAACACGCCAGGTTGCCGCTTCTTTATTAAATTGGACGGGAGACACAACAGATATCGCACAAGTAGTACAAGCAGAAGTTGCTTCAATCACAGGTACTAATTACCAATCAGCAGTACAATTAGGTTATACCGGAAAATTATCTTCTGAAGTAGGTAAAACTCCAAATGTGAGTGCAACAATTGCAGCAATTAAAACAACTTCAGATGCACCGAAAGGAATGGAGGTTATTTTCTACGAAAAATCGGGTGTAGGTGATGGGAGCTTTGCAAACAATCCTTTCTTACAAGAAATGCCAGATCCTTTAACAAAAGTAACTTGGGATAACTATGTATGTGTTCCTTATTCTTTTGCTAAAGAAAAAGGTATTGATGCACAACCGGCAGAAAAAAATGTACCAATCGCAAAAGTAACTATTAATGGTAAATCTGTTGAATTACCGGTTGTAGTACAATTTGGTCAAGCGTTAAATACCTTAGCAATTGCAGTAGGTTACGGTCGTGAAAAATCTGGACCGGCTGGCGACGCAGTGGGTAAAAATATGTATCCGTTCTTAACTTCAAATGAAGGTGTTACTGCTTATTCTACAAGTGGTGCAACATTTGAATTAACCGGAAAGTCATACCAATTAGGTTTAAATCAAACATACCATACTTTGATGGAAGACAATGCTCTTCCATTGCGTTCAAAAAGATATAGAGGCTCTATTGTTAAAGAAACTACATTAACGGATTATGCTAAAAATGAGCATTCCGGTAATGAAGACAGAGAGCATATCAAAGAACATTTCAGCCATTCATTATATGATGCATATAAACCGCATGACTACAAACAAGGTCATCATTGGGGTATGGTGGTAGATTTGAATGCTTGTATTGGTTGTGGTGCTTGTGTTGTAGCTTGTAATATTGAAAATAACGTTCCGGTTGTTGGAAGAAGACAAGTATATCGTTCTCAAGAAATGCATTGGTTACGTATCGATAGATACTATAATGGCAACCCGGACAATCCGGATGTTTCTTTCCAACCAATGATGTGTCAGCATTGTAACAATGCACCGTGCGAAAACGTTTGTCCGGTAAATGCGACAAACCATAGTTCTGAAGGTTTGAACCAAATGGCTTATAACAGATGTATCGGTACAAGATATTGTGCAAACAACTGTCCATATAAAGTACGTCGTTTCAACTGGTTAGATTACCAAGCAGCAGATAGTTTCGGTAAAGTAAACGATGGTAAAATGGCATTCATCGATAAAGAAGCACAATCGTACATGTTTGAAGATTTAACTAGAATGGTGTTAAATCCGGATGTAGTTACGCGTTCTCGTGGTGTTATTGAAAAATGTTCTTTCTGCGTACAACGTATCCAAGAAGGTAAATTAAGTGCTAAAAAAGCAGGTCGTCCGTTACAAGATGGTGAAGTTAAAACAGCTTGTCAAACAGCATGTTCTACTAACGCTATTATCTTTGGTGACCAAAATAATAAAGAAAGTGTTGTGGCAAAAACATTTGAAACAAGTGGCAGAAACTACTTTGTTTTTGAAGAACAACATTTCTTACCAGCAGTTGGTTATCAAGTGAAAGTAAGAAATAAAGACGAACAACCGGCGAGATATTTCATTTACAAACCGGATGAAGCATAATAGAAATTAATTAAAAATATTAAAAGTAGTAAAGCAAGGTATAATGGCAAGTCATTTCGAATCACCACTACGCGAACCGTTAATACACGGGAATAAGACCTATAAAGATATTACACGAGATATCGTCGCACCTACTACAGGTAAAATACAACCTAAATGGGCATTTTGGACAGCAATCTCAGCTGCATTTGCTGGTTTATTTGTATTCTGTATCACATGGGAAGTTATCTTCGGTATTGGTACTTGGGGTGCCAATAAAACAGTTGGTTGGGCATGGGATATCACGAACTTCGTTTGGTGGATCGGTATCGGTCACGCCGGAACGCTTATCTCAGCTATCTTGTTATTATTCCGTCAGAAATGGCGTACAGGTGTAAACCGTGCTGCAGAAGCGATGACTATCTTCGCGGTAGTTTGTGCCGGACAGTTTCCTATATTCCACATGGGTCGTGTTTGGGATGCATTCTTCATCTTCCCTTATCCAAATACAAGAGGTCCACTTTGGGTGAACTTCACTTCACCATTGTTATGGGACGTATTTGCGATTTCAACTTATTTCACTGTATCATTATTATTCTGGTACACAGGTTTAGTTCCGGATTTCGCTACGATACGAGATCAATCTAAAACACCTGGAAGATGGAAGTTCTATAACTTCTTAAGCTTCGGTTGGATTGGTACAGCCAAACATTGGGAACGTTGGGAATCATTATCTTTAATTTTAGCAGGGTTATCAACTCCATTAGTATTATCCGTACATACAATCGTATCTTTTGACTTCGCAACATCTGTTGTACCGGGTTGGCATACAACTATCATGCCTCCATATTTCGTTGCCGGTGCGGTATTCTCGGGTTTTGCTATGGTATTAACCTTGATGATAATTGCACGCAATATCATGAATCTACAAGATTATATTACGTTAGCACACATTGAATCAATGAATAAGATTATGTTGTTAACCGGTACCATTGTAGGTATTGCTTATTTAACAGAGTTATTTGTAGCTTGGTATTCTGGAAGTATCTACGAATCGTATGCTTTTGCGAATAGAGCTTCCGGTCCATATTGGTGGGCATATTGGTCAATGATGTTCTGTAATTTAGTATCTCCTCAAGTGTTCTGGTTCAGAAAATTAAGAAGAAATATCGCTGTTACATTCTTCATGTCTATCTTAATTAATATAGGTATGTGGTTTGAGCGTTTCGTAATCATCGTAATTTCATTACATAGAGATTTTTTACCATCAAGCTGGTTGTATTATTCACCAACTTGGGTTGAGATTGGTATTTTCGTGGGAACCGGTGGTTTATTTATGACTTTGTTCTTGATGTTCTGTCGATTCTTCCCTGTTATTGCAATAGCAGAGGTGAAATCTATCTTGAAAGTATCCGGTGATCAATATAGACAAAAACAATTAGACGAAGTATCTAACATGGAGGTTTACAAAGAAACAACTGTGACAAAAGCTGCTTGGGATTAATAAATAAATTTTAAAGAAAGTATTCACATCTACTTTAACAAAAGAATATGAGCGACACAAAAAAATACTTAGTAGGAATATTTGATGATGACGATATTCTATTACACGCAGTAAAAGATATTCGCAAATCAGGATATGAAATTACGGATGCTTATACACCATTTCCAGTGCATGGATTAGAACATGCTTTAGGTTTAGAACCTACAAGAATCCATTCTGCAGGTTTTGTTTTTGCTGCTACAGGTTTTACAGTGGCTTTAAGTATGATAACGTTTATCAACTTATTCAACTATCCAACGGATTTCGGTGGTAAACCATATTGGGCATTATTAGCATATGTTCCAATTACGTTTGAGCACACAGTATTATTTTCCGCCATTGGTATGACGGTTTCTTTCTACTATTTATGCAAACTATGGCCGGGAAAAACTCCAAAAATTATAGACGAAAGAACAACAGATCACTTGTTTGCATTAACATTCGAATTAGATAGCACTAAAGATGCAAACTATGTAAATACTGTTTCTGAGTTATTGAAAAAAGAAGGAGCAATTGAAGTTTATCAAAAAGAAGTATAATTTACCATGTTGAATAAATATCATATCATACTATTAGTATTAGTTTTCGGTTTAACCTCTTGTATCAGAAACGAGAAAAAACCGGGTAGAGAGTATATGCCGGATATGGCTGAACATATTGCTTACGAGGCTGGCTCACCAAACCCCATTTTTAAAGATGGAAAAACAGATCAATTGCCACCTGAAGGAAGTATAGCTCGAGGAAAATACATATATCCATTATCTGATTCGGATTATGAAAAGTCAGCTTCGTTAATTACGAACCCTTTTAATTTTACGAAAGATGAAATTAGTGGAGAAGGTAAACACTTATACACGATAAACTGTGCTATTTGCCATGGTGATAAAGGGGATGGTCAAGGACATTTACCAGAAATAAATAAATTTCCACCACCACCATCGTACTTAAATGAACCTTTACTTTCCTTACCGGATGGAAAAAGATATCACACTGTAATGTATGGTAAAGGAATGATGGGCTCTTATGCATCTCAATTAGATCATAGAGAAAGATGGTTGGTTTTAAGTTATGTAAAAACATTACAAGGTAAAGATGCATCAGCACCAACAACAGCAAGTGCAACTGCCACAGACTCAACAAAAACAAAATAATAAACTTTAATATAGTTATAGATGAATACGTATATCTTTGATTCGAGTGCTAAAAAAAACATACTTATCGCGTTTGGTATAGGTGTTTTGTTGTTGTTAATCGGAATTTTCACTTATAATTCTGGTGCTCCAACAGGTCATGGTGATGATAAACATGCAGTACATGCTGCTGCGAAAGATGCAACACATGCTGCAGCTACAGAAGGTGCAGAGCATGGTCACGGTCACGAAGCTCCAACCTTGAGAACATCCTTAATTGCGAATTCGTATAATGTATTCTATTATTTCTTTTATATAGCATTAGGTGCTATTTTTATATTAGCTGCAGCAAATGTAGCTTGGGGTGGCTGGCAAATTCAAGTTCAGAAAATTACGTTAGCAATGACTGTTCCGATTGTTGTATTCTTAGGTTTATTGTTTGTAATGTTTTTTGCTTTTAATCACGATATTTTCCATTGGACGCATGAGTCTTTATATGTAAAAGGAAGCGATACATTTGATGAAGTTTTAAATATTAAGAAAGATTTCTTAAATATGAAAACGTTTTGGTCATTTACAATAGTAATAGCAATTAGTTGTGTTTGGATTGTAATAAAATTTTGGAATACATTAACAAAAATGGATACCAATCCATCTCGTAAATTATTCTCTTCTAGCCGTGTTGTTTCTGCGGTATCAATCGTAGTAATTTCTTTCTTGATTAATACATTTGCAACTTGGTTATGGTCAATGTCTATCCAACCACATTGGTATAGTACCATGTTCACATGGAATACAATGTCAGGTGCTTGTGTAGCAGCATTGTCTATTATGCTTTTATTTATACATTATTTAAAAGCAAAAGGTTATTTACCTAACGTAAATGAGAATCACGAACACGATGTAGCTAAATTAATGTTTGCTATCAGTATTTTCTGGTGCTATACTTGGTTTGCTCAATATATGTTGATTTGGTATGCAAATATTCCGGAAGAAACAGAATATTTCCGTTTAAGAAGAAACTTGGATAATTATGGTATCTTATTCCATGGTTCTTGGGTGATGAACTTTATTATTCCTTTCTTTGTATTGATGACAAGAAATGCAAAACGTAAGAAAGCCATTACAATCTTTTGTGCTATCGTAATTATTTTAGGTCAATTTGGTGCATTCTTCTTAATGAATTGCCCGCCGTTATTACCTAAAGGTGGATTTGGCTTAATCAGTATTGGTTTATTATTGATTTTTGGTAGTATATTTACGTATATCACGTTGATGATGTTAGCAAAAGTAAAAGACTTATCATCTACAACACATCCATATTATAAAGAAAGTTATAATCTACATATTTAAAAACAGTCAGAAATGTCAATTATATTAGGCTTATTAACGTTAGTGTTATTGTACATCGTTATTGTACAAATCAGTAAAGCGTCCGATTTAATCAAAACCTTGCGTTCTGGAGTAGAGCAAGAAGAATCTCACGAAAAGAGTGCGTTGTTTTTTTCCGTCTTAGGATTTGGTATTCTAATCTTTACTTTAGTTTCCAGTTATATTTATGCGCCAACCTTGTTGCCGAAACCGGCTTCAGAACAAGGTGTTTGGATTAATAACTTAATGAATGTTACTTTAATTCTAACCGGAATTGTGTTCATATTAACGCATATCGCATTATTTTGGTTCGTGTACAAATATCATTATAGCAAAGGTAGAAAAGCCTATTTCTATTCACACAATAATAAATTAGAAATCATTTGGACGGTTGTTCCTTCTGCTGTTTTAACTTTATTAATTGTTTTCGGTATTCAAAAATGGTTTAAAATATTTTCACCGGCACCTAAAGAAGCTATTGTTATTGAAGTTACCGGAAAACAATATTCTTGGGTGGTTCGCTATGCAGGAAGAGATAAAATGTTAGGTGCTAGAGATTTTGCATTAGTAAAAGGCGATAACGAATTAGGTATTAATTGGAATGACCGTAAAAGTCAAGATGACTTTATGCCAGATGAAATTGTTATTCCTGTAAATAAACCGGTATCTATTAATATTGGTGCTTTAGATGTTATTCATAACTTCTATTTACCTCATTTCCGTTTAATGATGTCAGCTGTTCCGGGTGTTCCAACACACTTATGGTTTAGACCTACAGTAACAACAGAAGAAATGAGAAAAGAATTAAATAATCCTAAATTTGATTATGTAGTGGCTTGTAATAAACTTTGTGGTTCTGGTCACTATAACATGCAAAAGAAAGTGGTGGTCGTATCCGAAGAAGAGTATGAGAAGTGGGTGAAAACACAACGTTCTTACTATTATTCTATCGTAAAACCGGCTATGAAAGATGGTAGTTTTGTGTTAGAGACACCGGTTTCTGAAGCAAAAGCTAAATTGAATTCATCTTCAAATAATGCTAAACATTAAGATTTTTAGTTAGGATTATTAAAACAAACTTTAAACGTATAAACTAATAATATGCAAACGTCAGCAGTAGTGGAATCAAATGTAGGTGAACATACACATGGTCATGGAAATGGCGGTGGACATCACCATACAGAAACCTTCATTTCAAAATATATTTTTAGTACAGACCATAAAACAATTGGTAAGCAATTCCTAACCTTAGGTATGCTTTGGGCTATTATCGGTGGCGGTATGTCTGTATTATTCAGAATACAATTAGGTTGGCCAGATGAAACTTTCCCTATGTTGGAAAGAGTATTTTCTTCTTGGTTTACAGATGGTAAATTGAATCCGGAAGCATACTATTCATTAGTTACAATGCACGGTACTATCATGGTATTCTTTGTATTAACAGCAAGTTTAAGTGGTACATTTGCCAATGTATTAATTCCATTACAAATAGGTGCTAGAGATATGGCTTCACCATTAATGAATGCATTATCATTTTGGATTTTTGCTTTAGCAAGTGTGGTTATGTTCTCTTCTTTGTTTTTACCAACTGGTGCTCCATCTGCAGGTTGGACAATCTATCCGCCATTAAGTGCACTACCACAAGCTTCACCTGGTTCCGGTGACGGTATGACGGTATGGTTAATTGCTATGGTATTGTTCGTAGTTTCTACTTTATTAGGTGGTTTGAACTACGTTTCTACTATCTTAAACTTACGTACGAAAGGTATGTCTATGTTTAAATTGCCACTTACTGTTTGGGCATTATTTTTCACAGCAATCATTGGTATCTTATCATTCCCTGTATTAGTTGCTTGTGTTGTATTATTAATTTTCGATAGAGGTTTGGGTACAAGCTTTTATTTATCTAATATCGTAATTGGTGGTAAAGCATTACCATTTGCCGGCGGTTCACCAATCTTATTCCAACATTTATTTTGGTTCTTAGGTCACCCAGAAGTGTATATCGTTATTTTACCGGCAATGGGTATGGTATCAGAAATTTTAGCAATCCATTCTCGTAAACCAATCTTTGGTTATAAAGCGATGATATTCTCTTTATTAGGTATCACCGTATTGAGCTTTATAGTATGGGCACACCACATGTTCCTTTCCGGTATGAATCCGTTCTTAGGTTCTATGTTTACCTTGTTTACCTTATTAATTGCTATTCCATCATCTATTAAAGTATTTAACTGGTTAACTACTTTATGGCGTGGTAACATTCGAATCACATCTCCATCTATTTTTGCAATTGGATTTGTATCCTTATTTATTTCAGGTGGTTTAACAGGTATTTGGTTAGGTAACTCTACCGTTGATATCCAGTTACATGATACCTACTTTGTGGTTGCTCACTTCCATATTGTAATGGGTGTTGCAGCATTCTTCGGTATGTTTGCAGGTGTATATCATTGGTTCCCACGTATGTTTGGACGTATGATGAATGAAACCTTAGGTTATATTCACTTTACTATTACTTTTATTGGTGCGTATTTAATTTTCTGGCCAATGCATTTCTTAGGCATGGCTGGCGTTCCAAGAAGATATTATTCTTTCAATGAAATTGAAGCATTCTCTCAATATGCTGATTTGAATAAATTAATTAGCGTTGCTGTTATCGTTACATTCTTAGCTCAATTTATCTTCTTGATAAACTTTGTTTGGAGTATGTTTAAAGGTAAAAAAGCAACACAAAATCCTTGGAATGCAACTACTTTAGAGTGGACTTCTCCAATTGAAGGTGTGCATGGAAACTGGGAAGGAGAATTGCCGGAAGTACACCGTTGGGCGTATGACTATAGCAGATATGCAGATAAAGAAGAAGACTTCATTATGCAAACAACTCCGATTTCGGAAGAAGAAAAGAAAAACTATAACCAACATTAATACGATTTTTCAATTCAAAGACGTTGAAACAAGAAGCAATACATATTGAAAAGTTGTCCTTAAGTAAACTTATTTACTTAAAGGTGAAAGATATTATGTTGTTGACTAAATTTCGTTTATCTTCTTTAGTTGTCTTTTCTGCGGTAATGTCTTATTTATTGGCATCTCAACATGGGAAAATTGATTTAGTAAAAGTTATTTTAATTGCATTAGGTGGTTTCTTAGTAACGGCTTCGTCCAATACATTTAATCAAATCTTAGAGAAAGATACCGACAAATTAATGGAAAGAACGAAAGATCGTCCATTACCTGCCGGAAGAATGAAATTAATAGAAGCTTATTTAATAGCTGGAATTTGCGGTGTTGCCGGAATATCCATATTAGGTGTTTTCTTCAATCCTATTAGCGGATTTTTAGGAGCATTAGCATTGATTTCCTACGCATTCATTTACACACCATTTAAAAAAATTAGCCCGATTGCTGTATTTATTGGTGCCGTACCGGGTTCAATGCCATTGTTAATTGGTTGGACAGCTGCTACCGGAAATATTGGTATTGGCGGAATTTTATTATTTGCGGTACAGTTTTTTTGGCAAATTCCTCATTTTTGGTCCATCGCTTGGTTATTAAATGACGATTACAAAAAAGCAGGTTATTATTTATTACCATCTTCCTTAGGATTAAAAAATAGAGGCACTGCATTCCAAAATGTGCCGTACTTAATTTGTTTATTAGCTATTAGTGCCTTACCTTATGTATTTGGTATTACCGGTGTTGTTTCTTTATTTATTTCATTAATTGCAGGTGTTTATTTCTTAATTCAAGGAATTCAATTAACTATCGATACAAGTGACAAAAGTGCAAGAAAATTAATGTTTGCATCGTTCATTTATATTCCGGTTGTTTTTATTTCTTATGTTTTAGATAAAATTTAATAAGATGTCGACAGAAGCATTAAAATATAAAGTGAATTCACAAGGTGCTCATCGTTTTACGATGTACTTATTCATTGTTACAACATCAATGACATTTGCCGGATTTACAAGTGCCTTTATTGTACAAAAAGGAAAAGGTGGTTCTTGGACTTCTTTTCATATTCCTATCGTATTTTTAATTTCTACTTTATTAATTATAGCAAGTAGTATTTTCTTACATTTTGCTCATAAAGCAAATCAAGCAGGTAATCTTCGTAAAACAACTTCCGGATTATTAATTACCGTAATTTTAGGTTGTTTGTTTTGTGTTAGCCAAATTATAGGTTGGCAACAATTAAACGATGCAGGTGTTTATTTATCTTTCAATCCCAACCCGGCAGGACCTTACTTTTTAGTTATTACATTTATGCATGCCATACATGTAGTTGCTGCAATTGTTTTCTTAATAATTGCATTTTTTCATGCATCTTATTTATTAAAAAAATCAGATAGCAACACAATATTAAATCAAATTGAATCCAGTCAAAGTGGAATGCTCCGTGTTAGAACAGATTTATTATCCTTGTTTTGGCATTATATGGGTATTCTTTGGATATATTTATACATCTTTTTAACTTTCAATCTTAAATAGATAAATTCGTTTGTAATGGCAGAAACATTAGACATACAAGAGCACAAAGTAGAGGAGCATCTTCAATTACCAACGCCGGACAATGGTGAAGGCGGTGAAAAAACCGTAATGGACATGAGTTATGGAAAAACCATGATGTGGTATTTCCTTTTGTCAGATGCATTTACCTTTTCAGCATTCTTAATTGCGTATGCTGCAATTCGTTTAGGACAGCCTTGGTGGCCAAATCCAAATGTTGTATTTAAATCTTTCCCTTTTATGCAGGAAGCAAATGCTCCATTAGGATTTGTTTCTGTAATGACATTCGTTTTGATTTTAAGTTCTGTGGCTGTAGTACGCGCAGTTCAAGAAGGTCATAGAATGAACCAAAAAGGAGTAGCAATTTGGATGTTAGGCGGTATTGCAGGTGGTTTATTTTTCTTAGGTTGCCAAGCTTGGGAATGGAATAACTTAATCCATGAAGGTTTAAGACCATTTTATAATCCTTTTGGACCAGACGCAAACGGTTTAACACATTTAGTTCACGAACATTCTATTGTTTCTCCAGGACCGATTGCATTTGGAGCATTATTTTTCGGTATTACTGGTTTCCACGGTTTTCACGTATTCACCGGAGTTTGTATTAATGTTTGGGCATTTTTTGCAACTATCAATGGTACTTTCCAAAAAAGAGGTCATTATGAAATGATTGAGAAAGTAGGTTTATACTGGCACTTTGTAGATTTAGTTTGGGTGTTTGTATTCTTAGCTTTCTATTTAATGTAATCAAATTAATTTTTTAAAATCTATAAAATAAAAATACTATGGCAGGACACATGTCAGACGAACAATATAAATCAGCGGTAAAAGCAGTTTGGACTGCAACAGCCATTTTATCCGTTGTTACCGTAGTGGAAGTAGTGGTAGCTTTAACTGTTGGCCACTTATTACCAAGATTTGTATTAAACTTATTTTTCGTAATAGCGAGTGTGGCAAAAGCATTTTTTATTATCGGTGAGTTTATGCACTTAAAATATGAGAAACGTGTTTTCATGCTTTCTTTAGGTTTACCATTGTTTTTTTTAGTGTGGACACTCATCGCATTGGCAGTAGAAGGAAACTACTGGAATACGTTGAATTTCCCTAAATAATCTTATTCATTGAATTCAAAAAATAAACTCGGATTTGTTGCTGCTATTATCGTAGTAGTCGCATTTCCGATTATTTTTTTTGTAGTATTCTATTACTTAAACGACCATAGACCTGTTTTAGAAACCAAAACATGTTTGCCTATTTATGGTCCAAAAGAACCATTTGAATCGAAAGATAAAAATGGAAAAACATTTATCGATACAGCCTATTTTAAAGTACCGGATTTTTCCTTTGTAAATCAAAATGGTTTAACCATTACACAAGATACAATGGATGGGAAAGTTACGGTGGTAGATTTCTTCTTCACTACGTGTAAAACGATTTGTATTGATATGACAAGCAACTTACACAAAGTACAAGAGAAATTTGTGAATGATAGAGATGTGCGTATCTTGTCGCATACTGTAGATCCGGAAACAGATTCTGTGAAACAACTTTTTAATTATGCCATTGAAAAAGATGTAAACTCTAAGATGTGGCATTTGTTAACGGGTGATAAGAAAGCCATTTATCATCAAGCACGATATGGTTATTTTATAACTGCTGATAAAGGCGATGGCGGCCCGGCTGATTTTATTCACGATAATCATTTAGTTTTAATAGATAAAGAAAGACGCATCCGCGGTTATTACGACGGAACAGATAAGGTTGCAGTAGAACAATTATTAGATGATATTCAGATGTTGTTGGTGAGTTATATTGCTCCCAAACCAAAATCTACATCCAAATAATATCTCATTTTTTTCTAAACTATATTTCATTTTTTTTGTTTTCCAATTTAGAATATTTGTTGTTTTATGAGTACAAATAATAAAGATGCTTTTAAACCGATTTTACCCAAAAATGACAAAGCTGCCTTTTGGTGTATCGGTGTTTTTTCATTTATTATTTTTATAGCGATAACTGCATTAGCACGCGTTAAAATACAAGTAAATCCAAGCTTCGATCCACATATTTTTGCATTTCTAAATGCCACTATCAACTCAATGGTTTCTATACTATTGCCCTTCGGCGTTTATTTTGCAAAACAAAAAAAATACGATTGGCATAAAAAAGTAATGATGTTGGCAATTGTTTTGTCGTCTTTATTTTTAATTAGCTATGTATTGCATCATCTATTAACGGATTCCACTTCGTATCCGAAAGATGCCGGAAGTATCAAATACTTTTATTATTTCATTTTGTTTACGCATATTCCATTAGCAGGAATTATTTTGCCATTTATATTAATGACTGCATACAGAGCCATGATTGCCGAGTTTCCGCAGCATAAAAAAATTGCACGCATTACGTTTCCAATTTGGTGGTATGTAAGCATTACCGGCGTAATAGTGTATTGGATGATTTCACCGTATTATTAAACATTATTTTTCAAAAAATATTACATCGTTTTTTGTATCTTTACTATATGAAAGCAACGCGTGTTTTTTCATTTTTCTGTTTTGTTTGGATGTTGTTTTTAACAACAACAACGCAAGCTCAATGTGCCATGTGCAAAGGCTCGGTGCAAACTTCTGAGTACGCAAAAAGCATCAACAGCGGTATTGAATATTTATTAGCTTTCCCAATTATTTTAGTGGGTGGTGTAGCGTATATTTGGTACAAAAAAAGAAACGAATTTAAGCAAGTGAATTAAATCTATCTTAATTCAAATTATTTTCCTAATATTATTCGTACTATTGCAGTATGTCTGTATTTACTGTTCAAAAGCCGGTTTTATCTAACATTGAAGCATCTATTCAATTAAATGGTTCTAAAAGTATTAGTAATCGTGTTTTGATTATTGACGCTATTTGCCAACATCAAATTCAAATAGAGAATTTATCCAATGCAGATGATACAGTGTTTTTGCAACGTATTTTACAATCCAAAGAATCAATGTTAGATGCTGGTGCCGGTGGCACTACGTTTCGTTTTCTAACGGCATTTTTGGCAACACAAGAAGGACGCGAGTGTGTGTTGACCGGAAGTGAGCGAATGCAACAACGACCAATCCGGATTTTAGTAGATGCACTTCGACAATTAGGTGCAGATATTTCGTATGAAAATCAAGATGGATTTCCGCCCTTACGCATCAAAGGAAAAAAATTAAAAGGTGGAAAAATTAGTTTGCCGGCAGATACGTCATCTCAATATATCACGGCATTATTGTTAATTGCACCTACTTTAGAAGATGGATTGGAATTGGAATTAATTGGTACAATTGTATCTGTTCCATACATCAAAATGACATTGAAAATGATGGAGTATTTTGGTGTTACTACTTCATTTATTGGAAATAAAATTGTGGTGAAGAATGGCAGCTATCAACCTAAACCATTTTTTGTAGAAGGTGATTGGAGCGCCGCATCTTATTTTTATTCTATTGCTATCTTAGCATCATCTGCTAAAGTTGAATTAAAAGGATTAACCAACCAGCAAATTCAAGGTGATTCAGAGATTGCATCCATTGCATCCAACTTTGGAATAGAAACGATTTATAAAGAGAAGTCAATTGAACTTGTAAAAAAACACGATACTACTATTACTTCTTTTTCGTATGATTTTCTAGAGTGTCCGGATTTGGCTCAAACAGTAGTAACATTTTGTGCAGCTCTAAATGTGGAAATGCATTGTAATGGTTTACAAACCTTACGAATTAAAGAAACCGACAGAATAAATGCATTAGATGTTGAATTGCAAAAATTGGGATTGGCTACTTTGAAAGAATTAGATGCCAACCTTTGGCAGTTGAAACAATTATCAGAAAATTCGATTGATACCAACACTGTTACAATTGCTACGTATGAAGATCATCGCATGGCAATGTCGTTTGCACCATTGGCGCTTTCATTAGGTGCTATCCGAATAGAAGAACCCAATGTTGTTACAAAATCGTACCCGTTATTTTGGGATGATTTGAAAAAAATCGGATTTGTTATTGCAACAACTCTCTAATTCTCGTGAACATATAGTACGGACAATCCACAGAAGATAAGTTCACCAAAGCATCCGGAATATTGCCGCCCGGAGAGCTCAACGCTTGATGTGTTAATTCTACTTTTCCGTTTCCTAATGGTGTAATTTTAAAATAGGCTACCATCTTATCTACACGCACATAATTATTGTTTTTAGGCAATAAATTAGGTGCTCCATCTAAATTAATCATCGTAACGCCTTTGCTATCAGTAGGCTGAAATACCATGTGTGTAATGGCTTCACGTGATTTGATAAAAGGAGCGGAGATGGTCATGTATGTATAGTAATCATCGTTGTTTATTTTCTTAATCACTTTTACGCTGCCTTTGTTTACTTTGTACATCCATTTATCGTATAAAGACGTTTTCTTTAAAAACTCTATTACTGCTTCCGACGTTGTATTGAGTACCATCGAAACTTTAAATTCCTTTAGAGCCGAACTTTCCGTTTTGCGATTCCAAATTTTTATACCGTCTTTGTTTTTCTCCAATTGCCAATTGGATTGAGCTTGTGAAGTGTGTAATAGTAGAAAGGTGAAAAGAGTAAAAACAAATTGTTTCATAAAAAATCAAAAATTATTATTTGGTATGATTAAATCAAAGAATGTGCCACAAAATTAGGCACAATTTTAATAAGCATTCTACTTAAAATGTTTAATAAATACTAAATAATTTGTTTCTAAAAAACTAATCTAACTGTAAACAGTTAGCTTTTCTCTTTTTTTACTTTCTTATCCTTGTAAGATTTTCCAAAACCTACATTAAAATAAAAATCGATGCCGGAAAATTTCTTTTTAGCAAATGATGTGATAATGGTGCTACTACCGAAGGTAAATTGACCGATACGCATGCCGGCGCCCATATTAAATCCGCTGTATTGATTGTAATTAATGGGTGCGTAAACAGAGAAGATTCGGTGTTCAAATCTTGGTGTAACTGTAATATCTATAGGTAAATTGGCAATAGCTGTTCCTTTTTTAAAGCTGTATGGATTGAATTGTAAGTTGGTGTTGATGTAAAACATTTTTACAACACGAATATCAGCAAAGAAATTAATACTTGCCGCAAGTTTTATTTTTCGCGTGCCGGTTGGGATGGTTTTTGTTCCTAATGAATCCAATACTTCATCTATGTTGTTGGTTTCGCCGTTGCTGTCCACTAAGTGGCTTGCCGGAATATCTCGTCCGTTACCAACAAACGAGCGACTGTTTTTACCAAGCTTATATTTATTGAAACCCAAATCATTTACAGATAAACCTACCATCACGAAATGATCTTTGCTGTCTTTTAATTTATATTCATAGATGAATCCAATATCGACACCAAAACCGTTTGCACCAAATTTATATTTAAATCCGTCATCAATTACATCCGAAACATCTAAGTTGAATTTAGAATTACCTACATTGATGGCACTGTCCATGGCACTCGTGTAGATTTTATTAAAGTTGATATCATCGGCAACAAATTGTGCATTAAAAATATTCGATGTCATTTTTGCCGTAATGCCGGTGTGTAATGCATGTCTTTCGCCAAAATTAAAACTTCTCGCATATCCGGCATAAATTTCGGAATATACGTTCACGGCTGCTGTTGCACGCTCATCGGTAAAGCTCGGAAGCCATGATAAAATGTCTTCAAAATTATTATAAAGAGAATAAACTAAATCTTGATTTAAATCGTTTGCTGTAACAATTGCACGAGCACGAATTCCAAAATGCAAAGCATTTTTTTCTTTGATACGGATGAAAGCACTTGGTCCTAATACGGATAAATTGACGTGTGCTTGTTTGCGTTTACCATCTAAGTTTTGACCTACATATTTATCTTTATCCCAATTTTTAGCAATTCCTTTGAGTTTGCCATTGATAGAAAAATAGTTATTGCCTACTTCGGTATTGAGCCCAATGAAGTTGGCTTGCCATTTCATTTCTCCGGCTATTCCGGCTGCCGGATTAAGCGTGTTACTGAGTATGGCTTCTTTGGTAGAGAAATGCCCACCGAGATAATTTTGTGCATTTAATAGCGTATTACTTGCAAGTAGAAATAAGCCAACTAATATTTTATTTTTCATAGTATTTATTTTGATGAGTTTTCTATAAGATAGAATATAGTCATAAAAATAAATAAACTATGGCGAATAATGTAGTCCGTTTATAAACACCTGTGTTGATGTGTTTTAACCCAACCATTTTTGCAACACACTTTGTTGTCTTTCGTAGGCATTTTCGTCTATTTGAATTTTATATTTTTTACGCACATCTTTGGTAAGTGTAACCGAATATATTTTAATTGCACCTTGTCGGGATACCATTACATTAATTGTGTCGCCTATTTTTTTATGCCCATAAATTTTTATGTAATCTTTTGCCGCTCTAAATCCATCAATAGCAATAATTTCGTCGTCGACGTTTAATCCACCTTGATATGCACCATAATTTTTATCAAGTTGTGTGATCATGAGTTTTCCGTCTTTCACTTGTGTTGCCAATCCAAGAAATATAGATGCGGTGGTATTTGTATTAATAAGGTTGATACCGGCTAATTTAAAATAGTTGATTTCTTTTAAATCATTTGTTGTATGTAAAAAATGTTGGAATAATTCCGTGAAGGGATAGTCACTTATAGCATTAAACGTATCTAAAAGAGATTGTTCTGTAATTCCTTTATTTGGATGCAAAAGATAATCAGCATATAATTTCTTCATCACATCATCTAAGGATTTTTTTCCACCTGAGAATGACATTAAAACAAAATCAAAAAATAAAGCAACTACTGCACCTTGCTTGTAATAATTTATGTGTGCATTAAAACTATTTTCATTTCGTCTGTAATATTTCAACCAAGTATCAAAGCTAGATTGTGCCAATGTTTGCGTGTCTTTTCCGGCTGTGTTGCAAACTTCATTCAATGTGTTTTCTATAATTTCCAAATAATTTTTTCTTTCGGTAACACCTGCACGGTAGCAAACATAATCATCGTAGTAGCTGGTAACACCTTCAAAAAACCAAAGTAAATCAGTATAGTTTTCCGTGTCGTAATTATATGGAATTAATGATGCTGGTCGAATACGTTTAACGTTCCATAAATGAAAATATTCATGTGCCAATAAACTAATAGAGCTTTGATAATTCTCTGCATCGTAATGCCATCTGTAAATATGATTGACAGATGAATTTTTGTGCTCCAAACCACCAAAACTATTGTCTGTGTGATGTATTATAAATACATAGTTATCGCAAGGATGACTGCCAAAAATTTTTACTTCTTCTTCAATAATCTTCTTTAAATCAGCGATGAGTTTTTCTGTTGGGCAATTGCTTTTTCCAAATATTGCCAACTCATGTGGTACATTGGCTGCTTCAAAAAAGTAAGAAACATGATTGCCAATTTCAATAGGCGCGTCCATGAGTTCATCTATATTTTCAGCAATACGCACCCATTTATTTTGCCCTTTTTGCGGCAATGCTGTCGATATATTTTTCCAATCAGTAGGTGGTTGTATTTCTATTTCTATCGGTGTATTTTCATTTCCATCTACATATAAAAAAGTAGAAGCACCATTTATGAGTGCATGCTCATCATCAACAAAATTGGTACGAACAGAATATTCAAAACAATAAATAGCATAAAAAATACGAATAGATTTTTCATTTTTTGTTTCTACTATCCAAGTGTTTTTATTGGCTTTAGGTAAGGTATATTTTTCGTTGTTATTTCCAAGCACTTCTACATTATCCAAGTTTTTCTGAAACTCACGAATTAAATAACTTCCGGGTGTCCACACAGGCATTTTTAAATAAAGTATCTCTTGTTCTATTTGCTCAATTAGCATTTCAACTTCAACATAGTGTGTATGTGGATTTGGAAAACGGAGTTGATAAGTTACATTCATACGATATCTGTCGTGATTAAGTAAACAAAATTACAATCATTTTTTTAATTCTAATGTGCTTGTTTTATGTAATAAAAAAAATACTTGTCATAACAACAAACAAAAGTCTTAGGTAAATTGTAAATTTGATTTAAAATATACGATATGAAAAATCTATCATCACAAGATTTAATGCGTTTGGAAGATAAATATGGTGCACATAATTATCATCCGTTGCCGGTGGTTTTATCGAAAGGAAAAGGCGTTCATGTTTGGGATGTGGAAGGAAAACAATATCTGGATTTTTTATCAGCTTATTCAGCAGTAAATCAAGGGCATTGTCATCCTAAGATTGTAAAAGTGATGCAAGAACAAGCAGAATTATTGACATTAACCTCTCGTGCATTTCATAATAATTTGTTGGGTGTGTTTGCAGAATACATTACGCAAGTATTTGGCTACGATAAAGTATTGCCAATGAATACAGGAGTGGAAGCTTGTGAAACGGCCTTTAAATTAGCGCGTCGTTGGGGTTATGATGTGAAAGGAATAGCAGAAAATAAAGCGGTGATTGTAGTTTGTGAAAATAATTTTTGGGGACGCTCCATTGCAGCAGTTTCTTCATCAACCGATCCATCTTCGTATGGAGGTTTTGGTCCGTTTGTTCCGGGAATTGTAAAAATTCCATTTAATGATATTCAAGCGTTACAGGTGGCTTTACAAGATAAAAACGTGGCAGCGTTTATGGTAGAACCTATTCAAGGAGAAGCCGGCGTTGTGGTGGCAGATGAAAACTATTTACAGCAAGTACGTGCAATGTGTACAGAAAAAAATGTATTGTTTATTGCAGATGAAGTGCAAACCGGTATTGCTCGAACCGGTAAAATGTTAGCCTGCGATTATGCAAATGTAAAACCGGATATTCTTATTTTAGGGAAAGCCCTTAGTGGTGGCACAATGCCGGTAAGTGCGGTACTTTGCCGAGATGAAATTATGTTGTGTATTAAACCCGGTGAACACGGTTCTACATTTGGTGGAAATCCTTTGGCTTGTGCAGTGGCAATGGCAAGTTTGCAAGTTGTTATTGATGAACATTTAGCAGATAATGCGGCAAGAATGGGTGAACTATTTAGAGCCGGATTGAACGCAATCGAGCATCCGATTATTGATTTAGTGCGAGGTAAAGGATTGCTCAATGCATTGGTGATAAAAGATAGCAAAGAAACCGAACATAATTGGAATACCGATGGCGAAATAGCTTGGAATTTATGCTTGAAAATGCTCGACAATGGATTGCTTGCTAAACCTACACACGGAAATATTATTCGGTTTGCACCACCACTTGTTATTAATGAAGCACAAGTGAATGAAGCGATTCAAATTATTAAAACTTCTTTAGAGCAAGTAGCACCGATGCGTAATTAGTAAATAGATTTTTTCTATTAAATATTGTTTTTGATAGATAATGTTGTGCATTATTTATTGTAGATTTTTGATGGCTAAACTATCATGAATAAACATTCCTTTGTTGGAAAGTTTTGAATAATATACCATTGCTGTAGCAATTTGTTCAGCCGTGATAGATTTATATTTGGATAATCCACCTACCATGATGGTGTCAAATAATGGCGATAGTTTTTGTGCAATGCCTTCACCTAATCTTTTTTCATTTCGTTCACCAATTATTAAACTCGGTTGAAGTATGTGAAAAGAATCGAAGCTAATTTTTTGAATGGCATTTTGAACCGCACCTTTTACTCTATTATAAAACACAATTGAACTTTCTGAAGCACCCAATGCTGAAATTAATACATACGTTGTTGCACCATTTTGTTTGGCTATTTCGGCAACACGCAATGGATATTCATAATCTACTTTTTTAAACGCTTCTTGTGAGCCAGCTTTTTTAATCGTTGTTCCTAAACAACAAAAAATACAATTAGCTTTTATTTCATTTGCATGTTTATCTAATTGGTCAAAATCAACTAATATTTCTTTTATTTTCGGATTTGATTTTCCGAGTGATTTTCTTGTTAAGATAATTACGGTGCTAAATGTGTCATCATTCCCTAATTTATCTACCACTAAGTTGCCCACTAATCCTGTAGCACCAATTACTAAAGCTGTTTTCGCCATAAAATATCTTTTACCAAATGTAAACAATATTTGTGTGAATAGGGAATACTCCTTACTTTTGCCTTTATGATATTATTTGCAGATAGTGGCTCCACAAAAACAACTTGGTTGTTGTATAATGACAAAATAGGCGAGAAAACATATTTCCATACCTTAGGTATTTATCCAACGATACATAGTAAAGAAGAGATTATTCAAAAAATTTATAATAGTCCGGAGCTGATAAAAAACAGCGATGTGGTTTCTAAAATATTTTATTTCGGAGCTGGCTGTTCTAGCAATGAGCGTATTGCTTTGGTCGAATCTGCATTGCGTGATGTGTTTGTGAAGGCAACAGCTGTAAGTGTAGAGCATGATATGAAAGCGGCGGCTATTGCTGTTTGTGGTAATCAACCTGGAATTGCTTGTATTATTGGAACGGGTTCTAATTCTATTTTTTATGATGGTGAAAATCTTACCGAATCGTATGCCGGAATAGGATATGTTTTAGGAGATGAAGCAAGTGGTGCTTATTTTGGTAAATTAATACTTCGCGATTTCTTATATCATTTGTTGCCGGAAGAAATTGAAGCACATCTTTTAACAGAATACAAACTCGATAAAAATAGAATCTTTCAATTGGTGTACAAAGAAGCATCACCCAATAGATATTTAGCCAGCTTTGCTCCGGTATTATCCAAGTTTAGAGAAACCGATTACGTGCAAGTTTTATTGCAACGTGGCTTTACAGAGTTTTTTGATTTTCATATTTCTTGTTTTGAAAATTATCAAGAATATCCTATCGGATTTGTGGGTTCTATTGCATCTATTTTTAAAGAAGAATTAGAAAGAGTAGCAACCGATTTTGAATGTACTTTAGGGAAATTTGTTACCAATCCAATAGACGAAATAGCCAATCATTTTATTGCGCAGCAGAAATTTTAAACAATCTATTTTTGTTTATGGCGTTATTTTAATAAATGCATACAATAGAACCATATTGGAAATGGCGCGATTATTACAGGGCGGAAGCAGATGAAAAATCTCCTTTTTATGGTCGTGTTTACAGCGAGTTTGAATACATCGATACCATTTATAATTATTACATACATCCGCAATGGGATTATTTTGGATCGGAAACTTTATACCTGAAGTTACTGTATGTGAATTATAATAAACATGTTGCTATCATAGAATTTATAGGAGAATGGAATGATTGCAGAGCCAATGATATCGAATTTTTAAAAAGAGATATTATAGATGGATTGATAGAAAATGGGATTCATAAGTTTGTTTTAATAGGTGAAAATGTATTGGAATTTTTTAGTGATTATGCCGATTATTACGAAGAATGGTATGACGACATCAAAGAACAAAATGGTTGGATAATAGCACTTCATTTTAGAGAACATATCATAGCTGAAATGCAACAAGCTACCATTCATCACTACATTCAAATAAATGAAAAATTTTCTGCTATTAATTGGCGACAGTTCAAACCATTGCATCTGATTGCATATTTAGAAGAACTTCAAGATAAATTACTTTCGTAATTTCATTTTTATTTTATTCATTCTATTATCACCATCAAATAGTGGGCTTTTTGTAACTTTATAGCATGTCAAAATTATTTATAGTTCCAACACCTATTGGCAATTTGCAAGATATGACATTTCGTGCTGTCGAAGTATTGAAGTCTGTACAAATCATTTTGGCAGAAGATACACGCACTTCTAAATTTTTATGTCAACAGTTTTCAATTGGAACACCGTTACAAGCATATCATAAAGACAATGAGCATAAAATGTTGGAAAATATCGTGCAGAAAATTAAATCCGGTGTGGAAATGGCATTAGTATCCGATGCAGGCACACCCGGAATTTCTGATCCTGGATTTTTAATTGTACGTGCTTGTATTCAAAACCAAATTGAAGTGGAATGTTTGCCCGGAGCCACCGCATTTGTTCCCGCTTTGGTGCAATCGGGTTTTCCAACCGATCGATTTATTTTTGAAGGATTTTTGCCTCATCAAAAAGGAAGACAAAAACGATTAACAGCATTATCAGATGAAACGAGAACGATTATTTTATATGAATCACCGTATCGCATCTTAAAATTATTACAAGAACTACAAACATATTTTGGTGCCAATAGATTAGTTTCCATTAGCAGAGAAATAACCAAAAAATTTGAAGAAACATTTAGAGGTACCATCTTGGAGGCAATAACACATTTTACCCAAAAAGAACCCAAAGGCGAATTTGTAGTAGTGATAGAAGGAAAAGAAAAAGAGAAACAAGCCGGATTAACGAATAAAGAAAAGTACGCGAACAAAGCAACTACACATGATTGATTTATTGCACATACAAACACAAACCATACATGCTGTACAAAAAGCAGCAGACTTTATTCAACAGCAAATTGGAAATGTACATCAACAAGATGTGGAAGTAAAATCGTTGAATAGTTTGGTTACGTATGTAGATAAGGAAGCCGAGAAAATTTTGGTAAATGAATTGAAAAGTTGTTTGCCACAAGCAACATTTATTACCGAAGAAAATACCATTGAACAACAACAAGGCGAGTGGCAATGGATAATTGACCCATTAGATGGAACAACGAATTTTATTCATCAAGTTCCGGTTTTTTGTATTTCAGTTGCTTTGAAACATCAAGATGAAATAGTAGTAGGCGTAGTGTATGAATTGAATAGAAATGAACTTTTTTATGCATCAAAAAATAAAGGCGCATTTTTAAACGGCAATAAAATTCAAGTGTCCTCTACGGCAACCCTATCAGAAAGTTTAATTGCAACGGGTTTTCCATATTATGATTTTGAATACTTAGATACGTATCTTTCCTTTTTTAAATACTTAATGACAACTACTCGTGGTATTCGCCGTTTGGGTTCTGCTGCTGTAGATTTATGTTATATAGCTTGCGGTCGTTTTGATGCTTATTTTGAATATTCGCTTTCACCTTGGGATGTAGCTGCAGGTGCATTGATTGTTCAAGAAGCCGGTGGCGTTGTAGTGGATTTTAAAGGTGGAAATAATTGGCTTTTCGGTCGTGAAATAGTGGCAACTAATAAGTTGATTGCATCTTCTTTTCAATCAACACTTTCAACTTATTTTAATTAATAAAATAAAAAATGGCAACCTTTAAGATTGCCATTCAAAATTGTTTTTTTAATTCTATGCAGCATCTCCTTCAAGGTCTCTGCGTAGTAATACAATATTTTTATTGTGCAAAGGAAGCTCTTGGACCACCACTTGCAAACGTTGCTAATACTCTGGATTTTTGACCATTAGAGAACATATACATACAAGCATCATCGGTGTAATCCATGAAGTTCATCCACATTTCAACCGGAGTTCCGGAACAAGTAGATTTATGACCTGCAGCAGGACAACCATAATTTGCGGTGTTATGTGTTGGTGTATCACTTACTAAGTCGGAGCCGCAAGTGGCATCACCCCAAATATGACGCAAGTTTAACCAGTGGCCAACTTCATGTGTCGCCGTTCTTCCTTTGTTGAAAGGTGCAGTTGCCGTACCAACTCGTCCCATTGCTGTGTTTAGAATTA
Source organism: uncultured Chitinophagales bacterium (assembly GCA_964507125.1). Lineage (GTDB taxonomy): Bacteria > Bacteroidota > Bacteroidia > Chitinophagales > JADIYW01 > JADJSS01. The sequence continues at coordinate 67,938 of CAZDOT010000008.1, forward strand.
CAACACCATCTGTAGAGGATGCGCCACCCGGAAATTGAGCATAACCTAAAACACCACCACTTAATTTACAAACCCACATATTTAATTTTGTTGTTGGAGAAGTGGCATTAATTCCACCGGTTGATGATTTTTTCATCGCATCATTTGTACTCCAAGATTTTTTTGTTGTTTTCTTACGAACAACTTGGTCTAACACAAAACGAATTCCAACATTCGCTTTCACACTTTGAAAATTTGATGGCACTAAATACGAATCGGAGTTGGTCGCATTATAATCTTCATTTAAAACATCAATTTGAGATTGGATTTGTGCAGTAGAAATATTCTCGGATGTGGTTCTGTAAAGTACGTTTACTACTACCGGAATTTCAATTACACCATTTACTAAGCGCGCTTGCACATTGTTTTTAATATTATTCTGAATAATCTGTTCAAAATTATTCATACGCTGTTCTAATTTTGGATCAGCTTTTATTTGTTGTTCCAATACCTCTTGTGAAGCACAGTTTCTGTGTAAAATAGGAGATGAGCCTTCATCTTCTGTTAGGTTGTTTTTTTTGCACGATGCAAAAAATAATGCGACAGCCAAACTCATTAAGGTTATTTTCTTCATGTATGATAGTTTAAGTAACTAATTTAGGAAGAAAATTGATTTAAGTTAAGTATTTTAACTTTTTTGTATGTTAATTCTTTAGATTCTAAGCAGATTCTTGTGCAAGGGACACAACAGAATATAATTTAAATTCTAAGCAAAGTATCCGGTAAGGGACTCTGCTAAAAATACAAATTATGTTTTAAATTCTAAGCAGAGTCTCCTGTAAGGGACTCTGCGAATAATATAACTTATGTTTTCTTTGGAAAATTTATTTAGCAAACATAGAACTCACTACCAACTCTTTGCTTCCGGCTTCATATTTATAAAAACCTTCGCCACTTTTTGCTCCTAAATATCCGGCCGTTACCATATTTACTAATAAAGGACAAGGTGCATATTTCGGATTTCCAAATCCATCATGTAATACACGCAAGATTGCTAAGCATACATCTAATCCAATAAAATCAGCTAATTGCAACGGTCCCATTGGATGTGCCATACCTAACTTCATGACGGTGTCAATTTCTTGCACGCCTGCAACACCTTCAAACAACGAATAAATAGCTTCATTTATCATCGGCATTAAAATACGGTTGGCAACAAAACCCGGATAATCGTTTACTTCAACCGGAATTTTATTTAATTTTTTAGATACTTCAAAAACCTTTTCATTTGTTTCATTCGATGTAGCGTAACCTCGTATTACTTCAACTAATTTCATCACCGGAACCGGATTCATAAAATGCATGCCAATAACTTTATCGGCACGTTTAGTGCAAGCGGCAATTTTGGTAATGGAAATAGAAGAAGTGTTGCTGGCCAAGATGCAATGTGCTGCACAAACTTCATCTAACTCGCGAAATATTTTTTCTTTTATAGTAAAATTCTCTGAAGCTGCTTCAATAACTAAATCGGCATTTTGAACGCCTTCTTTTATTGCGGTGAAGGTGGTGATATTCTGTAACGTTTGCAACTTGGTAGCTTCATCAATTCCACCTTTTTGCAATTGTCTATCTAAATTTTTTGTGATAGTTTGTAAGGCTTTATCTAAGGCTGTTTGAGCAATATCTACTAAAGCCACTTGATATCCAAATTGTGCACACACATGCGCTATTCCGTTTCCCATTGTGCCGGAGCCAATTATCGTAATGTTTTTGATTGACATATTTTGTTTCGATTTATTTAAAGTAAGAGGTTTAAAATTTCATATTGCGAATGCGTTTATGCAATTCCAATTTATGCATATCTAACAAAAAGGTGATTCGTTGCCCAAATTTTGGTGCATTGGATTTGAAATATGTTTTGTATTCTTTGCTGTAAAATAATGGAAAATAGACTTCGAAACCTTCATCAAAAAAGCTCAACATAAATCCACCATCATATTGAAATCCTTTGATAGGTAATAAATTACTTGGATTCAAATGATTATCGAATGAATAACCTAAATCCAAGAATAATTTGAGTGGTACATATTTAATTGGAAAATCCACTTTTAAGTTAAAAGCCAATAACCAATCTACTGTTTGTCCCGTTTCAATGGCATTGAATGGTGTACTTACTTTAAAGAAGCCATCACTTTTGGAAATTTGTCTGCCGGCAAAGTTGGCTTGTTCATTTCTGCCAATATAAAAATCATCGTACAAATAATCTTGTTCACCTCTTTTTCCATTCAAATTAAATCCAACATCCGGATATAATCTAAAACGGAAATCTTGACTTCTCCATAAAAATCCGCCTACAAACATTCGTAAGTGCACGCCTGTTTTGTAGTCTTTCAATTGATACCGAATAAATGAATTGGCCTCGAAATAGGATTTTACAAAATGCTTAGATTGTTCTATATGAAAGCAAGCAGAAAATGGAAAATTTTCATCGTTTCGTTTAAAAGTATATTCAATTATGTTCGCATAAAATCGAGTAACCGTGTCTTTAGGTGTGAGCAAATGATACACTTGATCTTTGTGAAAAATAAGATGATTTTTAAGCAATAATTGATGTTCTAACTTTTCTAATTTTTCTGTTCGATGATTTAATTGCAAAACTACTTCCGGCGATAATGCATAGTATTTTAATGGTTTGTTGTAATTCGAATAGGTGAAAGATTGGAAATGAATTCCGGGCTTTATTAATGTTACCACACTCGTTTTTGGGCGAGCATAATAATCGATATTTGCAGTTCCATTTACCTTTTTTGATTTTATTCCATAAAATAAAACGGCAGTGAAATCTACATTTTTTACAGGTTGTTTTAAATTTAAAAAAGTAGCACCTACTTGCACACCGTCATATTTGTTATAGGCAATGGCAGGTGTGGCAAATGGGAATTCTTTTCCTTTTTTATCTATCCAATGCAAGTATTTTTGTTGTGCCTTTTGCAATTTTGGATAGTGCCTCGTTTTCTTTATACGACTCGTTTCTTGTGTAGAAACAATAGATGAGATAGAATCAGATAGGTTGCTTGTTAAAAGAGTATCTTGACCGTAAACGGAATTATACATAATTAATACTAAAATGTTAATAACTCTTGAAGTTAATCTCATTTTTTACATTTAACTTTTGTCTTAAAATAGAATACAATATTAAGTATTAACTTTGATATAGAGAAAGTATTATTAATTCAATTTAATAGCATTTTATGAGCAATTTTGATTTTAATAATGAAGAAGAGGAAGAAGATGTAAATATTTCCGAATTAGTCGAACGATATGAAAGTTCTGTAAAAGACGAACGAGCTATATTTTTAGATCATGATGAATTTGAATACATCATTGATTATTATTACCACCATACTAGAATGGAAGATGCTTTAAGAGTGGTTGAAAGAGCATTGGAACAATATCCTTTTTCTGCGGGATTTCTATCTCGAAAAGCACAAGTTTTATTTGACAAAAAACAGATAGAGGAAGCATTACAATTGTTGGATATTGCAGAAATGTATGAAAGCTCGGAATCTGCTGTTTTCTTTCTTCGTTCAGAAATTTATAAATATTTAGCACGATACGATGAGGCAATCGAAGTCATGCAAAATTTATTGGCAAAACCGGATGTAATGGATGTTCCGGATATTTATTTGCAAATGTGTGATGTGTACGAAGATTGGGAAAAATATAATGAAGCATATTATTGTATTGTTGCTTGTCTGGAAATTGACCCATCGAATGAAGAAGCATTGGAGCGTTTTATGTTTTGCATTAAAATGACGAGCAAATACGAAGAAAGTTTGCCGTTGCATTTGCGCATGATAGACGATAATCCGTACAGCTATTTGGCTTGGTATAATTTATCGATTTCATATCGTGGATTAAATAAGTACGAGGAAGCCGTAGATGCATTAGAATATGCCATTGCAATTAATGATGACGAAGATTACTTGCAATACGAATTGGCTGAATTGCATTATAAATACAATCAATACCAAAAATCGTTGGATGTTTTAAAAGAGATGTGTGAAACGTTTGAAGCGGATGATGATGTTTATTTTCTACAAGGAAAATGCCACGAAGGGTTAGGAAATAATAAGATGGCACGTTACTGTTACAGAAAAGCAGTGCACGAAAATCCGACAATGCCGGAAGCGTATTTTAGAATGGGTGAAACCTATAAAATTGACGGGCAATGGGAACAAGCATATAAGGCATTTCAAAAAGCCAATGAGTTAGAAAAAGAACAATACGAATTTTGTTTGGCAATGGCAGAAGCAGCCTTGGAAATAGGCGAATCAGATGTGGCGTTAGATGTTTGTGAAACGGCAATTGATTTGTTTGTAAAACGCCACGAAGCTTATTTTACCATGGCAAAAATTATGGCAGTGTATGGCGATTTTGAAAATGCACATGCTGTTATTGATACCGGCTTAAAAATTTGTAAATCCACCATCGAACTTGAATATGCAAAATGCGCAATAGCATTTATGGATAATAAATATAAAGAAGCAGAACAGCAATTACGCCTGCTTTTACAAGATCATTATTATTTACATGATTGCTTATTTGATTTTTATGTAGACTTAAAACAAGATGCATTCTTTCAATCTATTTTAGCAGATTTCTCGGAATAAGTTGATTGCTTTAAATTTTTTATCAATAAAGAAAACGCCCGAATTTTATTAGTATGATACTTAAACAATATGGATTAATTGGTTATCCATTATCACATTCTTTTTCTAAAGGATATTTTGCAGAGAAATTTAAAAAAGAAAATATTTCCAATTGCAAATACGATACGTTTCCTTTAGAGCAAATATCAGATTTTTCGTTGTTATGTGCACAGCAAAAAAACTTGGTTGGACTAAATGTAACCATTCCTTATAAAGAGCAAGTAATTCCATTTTTAGATGGTTTAGATGCCGAAGCTAAAGCGATAGGTGCCGTGAATACCATTCGCTTTCATCAAGGAAAAAAGATTGGATATAATTCCGATTGTTATGGTTTTGAAATGAGCTTAAAGCCACTCTTAAAACCACATCATACGAATGCACTTATTTTAGGAACAGGCGGAGCCAGCAAAGCTGTTGAGTATGTCTTGCAAAAATTAGGAATTGCTTTTAAATATGTGTCTCGCACAAAACAAGCCAATATGCTGACGTATGATACGTTGCAAACGATAAATTTTCAGGAATATACATTACTTATTAATACCACGCCGCTTGGTATGTATCCAAATGTAGATGCGAAACCGGATATTCCGTATGCATCCATAACAGAAAAAAATTTACTGTATGATTTGGTGTATAATCCGGAAGAAACCTGCTTTTTAAAAGAAGGCAAATTGCGAGGTGCAACAATCAAAAATGGATTAGAAATGTTGTATTTACAAGCAGAACGCAGTTGGCAAATTTGGAATACACCCGAAGATTGAAATTATTATACAGAATATGTAATTTTGCAGAAAGATTGCAATTTTATGGAAAAGGCATCAACACTAAATTTTAATAACACTCAAATCGCATTTGCTTATAAATCCAACGGCGCACTGCGAAGAGATTATCGAATTTTTCAATTAATAAATCAAAATTGGTTAGTGCAATTTGGTACGCATGCGGCTTCGTTTTTAATGGATGTCGGTTTGAAAATTCCGATTGCGATGGGCATGAAACCTACGGTGTATGCTACGTTTTGTGGTGGTAATAGTTTAGATGAAGCATCTGAAAAAATAAATAAACTATATCAATATAAAGTAAAAACAGTATTGGATTATGGTGTGGAAGGAAAGGAGCGAGAAGAAGATTTTATTCGCACAGAAAATGCCATTAAAGAAGCAATTTTGTATGCTGCCAATAAAGAAACGGTAGATATAGTTAGTTCCAAATTTACCGGCTTAATTCCATTTTCTATATTGGAAAAATTACATGCGAAAATAGATTTGACATCGGAAGAACAAGCTATTTACGAAAAGTCAAAAGCCCGAATTTTTGACATTGCTAAATTGGCGTATGAAAATAATGTGAGCTTGTTTGTAGATGCGGAAGAAAGTTGGATCCAACAGCCTTTAGATGATTTGACGTATGAATTGATGTTGATGTATAATAAAGAAAAACCAATTATTTATAACACAGCACAATTGTATAGAAAAGATAGATTGACTTTTTTGAAAAAATGTATTGAACAAGCCCAAAAAGATAATATCATTTATGCCGTAAAATTAGTGCGTGGTGCATATATGGAAAAAGAAGCAGAACGTGCCGAAAAAATGAACTATGAAAATCCAATTCAAGATACAAAAGAAGCTACGGACAACGACTATAACGAAGCATTAAGCATATCTATACGAGCTATAAAAAATACCGCAATTTGTGTGGCGACGCACAACGAAGCAAGTTCTTTATTGGCAACGCAATTAATGCAACAACATCAATTGCCAACCAGCCATCTGCATGTGCAGTTTTCGCAGTTGTATGGCATGAGTGATAATATCACCTTTAATTTAGCTGCAGCTGGTTATGTCGTGCATAAGTTTATGCCGTATGGTCCGGTGAAAGATGTGATTCCATATTTAATTCGTAGAGCACAAGAAAATACAAGTGTTTCAGGACAAATGGGTCGCGAACTTAAACTCTTAAAAGATGAAGTAAGGCGAAGAAAATTAATGTTGTGGATTTAAATTATTTAAAAAAACGAATAAAATCTATTCCAATTATTTATTATATTTGTGTATGAAGAAAATCATATTTTTCCTATTTATTTTTATTTCTATTCGTATACAAGCAAATAATTCAACCAATTTTTTCAGGGCATATATAGAAGATGATACGCTATTAATTGGAACTGTTTCTCAAAAAAATATTTTTCTTATTGCTGATTCTGTTGCTATCAACAAACACGCTAAAATAAAAGTAGTTTTTCCAAAAAATTTCTCAGAATTTGCTTGGGATAATATGTTTTGGATATTTATACCACCAAATCAGAGAGCGGGTTATATGCAGGTAAAAAGTGTTTCATCAGGAAAAAATGCGATAATAACCAATGTAAATCTGTGTCAAGATGAATTCATAACAACACCATCAAATTTATTTGATTATAAATTTTCTCATGAAAATAATCAAAGAATAGTAAGTATAGAAATGTTAGATACATTGCCCAAAGGCGATACTTTAAAAATTATTTACGGTGCTAATGGTATTAATACTTATACATTTAACTCTTTAATAGAACTCACAGATAACTTTACCTTTTTAGTTGACTTACAAAATAATGGCAATTATAAAGTAGTAGATAGCCAACCTCAAATATACTATAAATATGATATCGCAAATAGAGTACATTTAGCACTTTCATCAGCCGGAAAAATAAATCAACCAGCATTATTAAAAGTTGCAATTCATGATAAAGGTAGAAATGTAGTACGAAATTTTTCAGGAACACTTCAACTTACTTGCTCCGATCCAAGTGCTTTGAGTACACAAAATATCACACTAAATGCTACCGACGAAGGTAAAAAAGATATTTATCTTACATTTAATAAAAATGGTGTTTTTACAATAAAAACCAATATAATATCTTCAAATATGCCACCAATAAATGGGCAATTTACTTCAAATCCAATAAAAATATCCGACGACAGTTTAAATATTTATTGGGGCGAATTTCATACACATACAAAATTTAGTAGAGATGGTTACGGAAGCGATGGCTATCAATATGCAAAATATGGTGTCGGATTAGATTTTTATTGTGGTACTGATCATGCCGATTTTAATCGCATTGACACATTTGGAATAAATCCAATAGAATGGAAAGCACTACAACACGAAACCATTACATTTGACGAACCCAATCGATTTGTTTCATTCATAGGTTATGAAAATAGTTTAGAAAATCCATCAGGTCATCATAATTTTATATATAATTATAATGAAAATGATATATCTACAACGCCGATGATTGCTCGATACATATACCCTACTATACAACAATCGTGGTCAATTTTATCATCTTTAAATTGGCAAAACAAAGTTTTTACAATTCCACATCATACCGGAAAATTATTTTCATTAATTGGTCCTGATAATGGTGCTTCAAAATTCGGAGGAATTTATAAAAATGAAATATATAGAAGAAATATAGAAATATATAGTGGACACGGTCAAAGCGAATATTTTAATCCAAATCATAATTTAGCTTATGAAAAATTTGGTGGTCGCTCTACAATTTATCCTTGTTATGCACAAAATGCTTGGGCTTTAAAAGAAAAACTAAGTGTAATTGCCAGTACAGATAGTCATAATGCACGAATGGCACAAAACAATGTTGGAATTACAGCTATAATTTCGGACTCTCTTACTCGAGATAATATCTTTGCTGCGATGTATAATCGGCACACGTATGGTACAACAGGCGAACGTATTATTTTAAAATTCAATATTGATAAAAATATAATGGGTGATGAAACAACTATTCCTTGTGATTCGTTTCCAACAATACATTTTGAAGTAAACGGAACAGATGCTCTCGATTTTGTAGAAATATTAAAATGGGATTTTAAAAAAGGAACCTATACATCAAACCCTACACATCCAATATATACTTCAATATATAAGCAAACTTTTACAGCACCAACTTTGAATTTTTCTATAAGTATGATTGATACATCACTTCGCGATTCTTGTTTGTATTATGTACGAGTAAAACAAAAAAATTTAATAAGCAATAGAGAAGTTTGGGCTTGGAGTTCGCCTATTTGGATAAATAAACAACACTGCGATACTGTTTTTAGAACTGATTCGTTATATAATTTTCATATAGATGAAAATTTACCAAACATAGAGGTAAAGTGGTGTATGAAAGATGAATTTAATACAGATTATTTTGTAATAGAAAGAAGTAGTGGCGATAGCGTTCACTTTTTGGCTATAGATTCTGTTCAAACATTACACGTTACTTTTGAAGACTCTTGTTATATTTTTATAGACGATTCACCGAACGATTCTATTTTGTATTATAGAATAAAAATTGTTGAATACACTGATTCTGTTAAATATTCAAATATATTATCTATACATATTCCTTTTACTACAGATAGTATTTGGAATTTACAAATCTCAAAACAAACTAATGCTATTCAATTAAGTTGGAATAGTAGAGAATTTTTTGCAAATTTATACAAAGCACAAAAACAAGATAAAATTACTAATTTTTTCACGTATGATAGTGTATCTGCAACCGGATTGCAAAATTATACTTTATTAGATTTAATGCCTTTAAAAGATACTTCTTTTTATCAAATCATAATGCGCTTAAGCAATGGAAGTATTTTGTATTCTAATATTGATACATTGATATTTAGAATAGATTCTCTTTTTCATTTTCAAACACAACTAATCGGCGATTCGATAGCATTAGATTGGAAAAGTGAACATGAAAAAGAAATTATTCGATATGAAATCCAAAGAAGTCAAGATAAGAATCTATTTTATACCATACATACACTTGCACATCAAGGTAATTTATTTGACACAACATCTTATTCATATAACGACACGACCTATTTTGTTGGCTGGAATTATTATCGAATTTTACTTTATATGAGTGATAGCAGTATAAAATCGTCTGCAATAGATTCAGAATATATCGTAAATACAAGTATTCAAACCATAACCAATCAAACATTAGAAATTAAAATATTAGAAAACATAGTACACGAAGGCGAAAGTTATTTAAATATTATCACTCAATCGCCTCAAAATACAAGTGGTATATTTATGATTATTGGCTTAGACGGAAAAATTTATGAGCAACAGAATCACAGAATAAATAATGGAACTTCATATATAAATCTTCCAATTGGTTATTTAAGTTCTGGAATGTATTATCTATTATTTGCAACAGAAAATGGAATTTATAAAACAAACTTTATTGTTTCCTTTCATTCCGGTTGTTTGCATTAGAAAATGAATTGAATACTTATTTACAAAGCACCCAGCTGTTTTAATTTTTGTCCTATTTTCTGACGTAAATCTTCATTTATTGGCATTAATGGCAAACGCACAAATTCTTCGCATACACCTAAATGTTTCATGCTTGCTTTTACACCGGCAGGATTGCCTTGTTCAAATAAATATGTAATTAACTCATCGATGGCATAAACTGTTTTTCTTGCACTTGCAAAATCTCCATCTAATGCTTGGTGTACCATCGTAGAAAAATGTTTGGGTAACGCATTGGCAATTACAGAAATAACACCATCATAACCGATAGAAACTTGCGGAACAATTAAGTCATCATTTCCACTGATTAAAAGAAATTCGGCCGGCTTTTCGCGTGCTAACCAAAATATTTGTTGCCAATCATTGCTCGCCTCTTTGATAGCGATAATATTTTTAAAATCGTGTGCTAATGTAAGTGTTGTAGTTGCTCTGATATTGGAAGCTGTTCTGCCCGGAACATTGTATAATACAATCGGTAAATTTGTATTTGTTGCAATGGCTTTGTAATGCTCATAAATTCCTTCTTGTGTAGGCTTGTTGTAATACGGCGACACAGAAAGAATCGCATCGACACCATCTAATTCAAACGCATTGATATCGTGAATCGTGCTGTACGTGTCATTGCCACCAAATCCGGCAACTACAGGCACACGCTTGTTGGTAACATCTACACAGGCTTTTATTAAATCTTGCTTTTCTTTTTTGTTTAAAGTAACAGATTCTCCGGTAGTTCCTAAAACAACTACGTAATCTACACCACCATCAATTACATGATTTACTACTTTTTCAAACTCGTTAAAGTTGATTTCTTTTTGTGCATTAAACGGTGTTACCAATGCTACACCAACGCCTTTCAAATTCACCATATCATTTTTTTTATAACTCGATTTTGCTGTTTTAATAGCTGTACAACAAAACTACTTCAAATAATTCTCTAAGTTCGAAATTAATTTAGAAATATTCGATTTTTCATTTGAAATCAATATTAAATCATAGTTAGAATTGTTGATTTCTTTATTAAACCCAATCCTGAATTTTGCCGCTGAAGTTGCCGTTATATATTCTAATGGCATGCATTGCTCCGAGCAAAAATTGATTAACAAATCAAATGAATTGCGTGAAAAATAACCGGAAGTGCCGCCACCAGGCTTGCCGTACCACGTAATATCTTTATTGGAGATGTATGGAAATGGATATTGAAACCCAAATTCACGCTTTGGAACAAATCCTAAAAGTTGCACTTCTTTTTGCATGGATTTTAAGTGTTGTCCAAAGGAAAGCACCACATCGTTCTCTTTTATATTTTCTCCGTTAAAAAGGATACCTATTTTTTGAGCGTTTTGTAAAGAAATAGGAATTCTTTCTACAACTTTCTTATTTTTAAAACGCAAATAGTGATATAATATAATATGTTTGAGCTTGGATAACACGCCACAAAGTTAAAAAAATACCTAATAAATTCGGAAAAGAATATGCCATCCATCGAAACATTAAAATTGAAAATAGAAGACACAACCATTACAGATATTGAACGCATTAATAGTTTAATTAGGCTATCTTCCGAATGTATGCAATTAAACAAAGAAGAAGCATTGCAATACAATAAACAAGCCGATGAACTTAGTGTCATATTGCCGGAAAATAGTATAGAACATGGACTAATTTTAAATAATTACGGCGTGTATTATTATTTAGTCAATTTGAATGAGTTGGCATTAGAAAAATTTATTGCAGCAGATAAAATTTTATCACAAAGTGCAAATTTAGAACATCATATTTTATCAAAAGCTGATATTGCATTGATATATACGCGAACCGAACAATATCAACAAGCTTTAGATATTTATTTAAAAATTGAACAGGAAATACAAGCAATGCCGGTTAGTATTCGGCACGCTCAAATTTATATTAATATCGATGCAGCGTATGTGTATTTAAAAGATTATGAAAATGCGTTGCGCTATTCTTTAAAAGCATTAGAAATTACGTTGCGTGAAAATCATCATTTTGGAAAATGTATTAGCTATGTCAATTCTGGCGGAAATTATTTGCACTTAGGCAACATAGAGAAAGCAAAAGAATTTATTGATATAGCGTATCAATTGAGTTCAGAAAATAAGATAGAAAGTTTAATGTGTAGCATACATCAAAAATATGCTGAGTATTACGCAAAAATCCATGCATACGACAAAGCTGTAGATAACGGACTTAAAGCAATGCAATTTGCAGAGGCACAAAAATCGGAAGAGCAAATGATGTTTATTTGCGGTCTCTTAATAGAGTTTTACGAACTACAAGGCGATTATAAAACAGCATTGCAGATGTCGAAAAAATATACAGAAATGAAACAATCGGCTTTAGCACGTGATAAAATGAATGTGCTGAACTCACTGCAATTACAATATCATACAGAAAAAAAAGAATTGGAATTAAGCGAATTAAAGATTAAACAACAGCAATTAGAAATTGAAAAACGCGATAGTGAATTAGCAGCGTTGAAATCGCAAATGAATCCACATTTTATTTTCAATGCCTTAAATTCTATTCAGGAATTATATATGATTGGCGATAAAAATATTGCCAACGAACAAATGGGAAATTTCGCTGCACTTACTCGCAAAATTTTAGATGTTTCCGGTAAACAAAAAATTGAATTAGGCGAAGAAATAGAGATTTTAACAAAGTATTTAGAATTGGAAAAAATGCGATTTGAAGACGATTTTGTGTACACCATTTCTGTATCAGATGCAGTAGATGCCGATTATATACAATTGCCGCCCATGTTGATTCAACCTTATGTAGAGAATTCTATCAAGCATGGTTTATTGCATAAAAAAGGAACAAAAAATGTTTCTATTTATTTTGATATAAATGCTGAAGAAACCATCTTGTATTGTATTATTGAAGATAATGGAATTGGAAGAACAGCATCTGCTGAAATAAATAAAAACAGAAGTGCCATGCATCAATCTTTTTCTACTTCAGCCACTGAAAAAAGATTGAAATTATTAAATGCACACACACAAGATACTACGGTTGTTTTTGAAGATAAATACGATTCAGCAAATACGCCGTTAGGTACTAAAGTTCATGTAACTATTGCTATATAAAAATAAATAGCAGCGATTTATTCGCTGCTATTTATTTATTGATTTAACGGAAATTAATACATACAATAATCTACAACAACAGATTTAGTTACTTGAGAAGATTTTCCATTTTTTGAGGCAGTTAATATTATATCATATACTTCGATACATTTAGATACTCTGTGTGTTTTTTTAGGACCTTCTTCTTTTAAAGCATAACTTTTTGTTGGATTTTTTTCAGTGCTGGTAGTGCCATCACCAAAATCCCATGCATACGTGTCTGCATTTGTTGAAGTATTGGTAAATGTTAATTCTTGACTTGCGAAAATAGTATCATTCGGACCAAAATCAAAACCGGCTACAGGTGGATTTGCATCTTTTGTGCATGATGCAAAGAATACGGTAACAATAGCTGCTACAAATGCGAAGAGTTGGAATGTTTTTTTCATTTTTTTAATTGTTTTATTTGTGATTAATTTGATAGTGCGAATATCTGAACTTGCTACCTTCTTTTATTTTACGTTTTATGAATGGTAGGTTTGATTTCATAAACGGTATTTTTTTTGGATGTCTAGTTGTGTAATAATGGAAATAAAACATGACCAGATTTTTATGAAATGTGTTTTAGAGATAATAGCTGAAGAATGATAAATGCTATTATTTTTAGTTATACGAGTCTTTTATTTCTGTAACAAGTTTTATTCAAAAAAAAATAAAAAAGCGATGTCTTTCGACATCGCTCCAAAAACAATCGTTTATGAAAAAAAACAATCTTTTTGTGTAAAAAAAACATGGTTTTTGAGAATCAATAATAGCTGTTACAGTTTGCTTAATAATTGTACTTTTCCATCCATTTCTGAAGAAGCAACTAACAATAATGCACCTTTTTTTCCTTTTTCATAAATATATAATTTGTCGCCTTCTTCCATTTTTATAGTGGTTACAATATTTTTTTGTAAACGATAAGTTCCACCACTTCCGGCGTTTATTACTGTAATTTCATCGTCGCCATCATTTTTTAGTTTGATAGAGATGGTGTTGCCACTATACATCGCTGTTTTTGTTTTAGCAAACATAGGTTGTACTGCGGATGATAACAAGCAAGCTGTAATTGCCAAGGTTAAAATCTTTTTCATGTGAATTTGGTTTTAGTGATAAATAAATGTGATACAAAAGTCTAACTTTTACTGTTTTTTGGTTATTTGGATTCATGAAATGTAGATTTTGATTTATGAGTGGTTATTTTTTTTGTGGAAAATGATATCTTGCAAAAAATCCTACTGCATGTATAAAGCTATAATAATTGATGATGAAGCGAAAGCACGCCGATTATTGCAAACATTACTAGAAGAGAATTGCCCGGAAATAGAAATTGTAGCCATGGCAGAAGATGTGCCCAGCGGAGTGAAAGCAATCCATCAATTCCAACCGGATATTGTTTTCTCTGATATTGATATGCCAACTTATAACGGATTTCAATTGTTGGATTTCGTAGATAAAATAAATTTTGAGTTGATTTATTGTACTGCACATAATGATTATGCATTAAAAGCATTTGAAGTTTCAGCTGTTGGTTATTTAGTAAAACCTATCCAAATTTCTTTGTTGAAAGCATCAGTAGAAAAAGCGATACGCTTGATTCAGGCTAAAACACCGATTACACAACGCATTGACACATTAAAAGAAAATATTAAAGATAATGTGCTTAAAAAAATTGCACTTCCGGTAGCAGATGGTTTACAGTTTATAGATGTAGCCGATATCCTCTACTTAGAAGCAGATGGAGCTTATACCAATGTTGTTTTAAATTCTAATTTGAAATTACTAATTAGCAAGAAACTGAAAGATTTTGAGCATATCTTGTCTAATAATCCCATTTTTTTTAGAACACACCGTTCGTATGTCATTAATTTGGAATATGTAAAGCAGTATATTAAATCAGATGGTGGAAGTGTGCGGATGCAAAATAATGCTGAAATTCCGGTGGCAAGAGAGCGAAAAGATAGTTTTCAGCAAGTAATAGAAAATATTAAGTTGTAAAATTCTATGTTAGCGAATTATTAGATTTAATAATTTTTAAAATTCACTTGCGGAAATAAAAAAAAACTGTATATTTGCACTCGCTTTAAAAAGCAAGGTTCGGTAGTTCAGTTGGTTAGAATACGTGCCTGTCACGCACGGGGTCGCGGGTTCGAGTCCCGTCCGGACCGCAAAAGCTCTCTTCGGAGAGCTTTTTTTTATTTTTATCT
>CAZDOT010000009.1:0-82724 GCA_964507125.1 uncultured Chitinophagales bacterium
AGGCAAAAAACTATTTCGGCAATAACAGAGACAGTAAATACTATATCAACCAGGGTAATATCGGTAATTTCTATAAAGATATTGTTCGGTTTAATATATACGACAGCCTTTCAAAACTATCTGTACATGTCCCTTCTTCGAAGCAATCATGCATCCAAACCGGATACTATTTTATACAAGATGCCATTGCGCTTGCCAAGGCATCCGGCAACAGAGTTGATGAAGCATATTATACAGGTATTTTATCTGAATTACAGGAAGTAGAAGGCGATTACCAATCTGCCTTACTCAATTTTAAGACTTATTATGAAATAACAGATTCAGCCTTTTCCCAGAACATAAAAAACGAACTCGCTGAGAAAGAAAGCGCCTTGGAAATAGAAAAAAAGAACCAGGAAATTGCAGTGAAGCAAATCCAGTTAAGTTCACAAAAACGCTTAGCTGTTGCTCTTCTACTAGGCATGGTGTTGCTCTCTGTAATAGGTTTATTACTTTATTTCCAAGCCCGCAGCAGGAAAAAGAATAACATCGTGCTGAATCAATTAAATACTGAATTATCTGCTGCCAATGAACTAAAAGCAAAATTATTCGGCATCCTCAGCCATGATCTCAGAAGTCCTGTTGCGAATTTAATTACGCTCCTGCAATTGAAAAAAGACAACAGTTTTGCTAATAAAGAAGACGAGCAGAATTATACCGATAAAGTTATTCTGAGTGCAGAACATTTATTAGAAAACATGGAAACTTTGTTATTATGGAGTAAAGGTCAGATGCAAAACTTTAAACCTAATTACCATCCAATTTTAGTCGCTGATTTATTCAAATACATAGAACTTTTCTTCGAACATGAAAAGCATGTTTCTATTCAATTCCACAACCCTGATAAACTGGAAATACTGTCCGACAATATTTTCTTACAGATAATCATGCAAAACCTTACTTCAAATGCTATAAAAGCATTAAAAAATACAAACAATCCGGTCATTTGCTGGAATGCTGTGCAACAGGATGGAGTGATTGAGATACAAATTACGGATAACGGTCCCGGTATGGAGGAACATAAATTAAACAACCTAATTGAATCCAGGTATACGGCGAGCCAGAAAAATGGATTAGGACTGCAAATCGTCCAGGATTTGGCTAAAGTTATCAATTGCAAACTTCATTTTAAAACTGCACCGGATAAAGGATTTACAGCTTCTATTATTATTGGCAAGTAATCACTTTTTCAGAACTTAAAAATTATTTATTGATAATTTCATTCTTTTATTTGAATTATTAAAGCCGTATTTTTGTTATACCATTAGTAAATAAATATACATGAACAAACACGACATTACCATTATAGGCAGCGGCCCCGGCGGTTACGTGGCAGCCATCCGTTGCGCACAATTAGGTTTTAATACTGCTATCATTGAAAGATACAACACACTTGGTGGCACTTGCTTAAATGTAGGCTGTATTCCATCCAAAGCATTATTAGATTCGTCTGAACATTACCACAATGCCTTGCACACGTTTAAAGAACATGGCATCGAGCTAAAAGAAAATCCGGATATTAATTTTGCACAATTCATTGCACGCAAAGGAAAAGTAGTAGATGCCAACACTTCAGGCATTGATTATTTGATGAAGAAAAATAAAATTACCGTATATAGCGGACATGGTTCTTTTGTCAATAAAAATACCATTTCTATAAAAAAAGCAGACGGAACAGAAGAGCAAATTGAAACTTCTAAAACTATTATTGCTACCGGTTCTAAACCATCTACTTTGCCATTTTTATCAATAGATAAAACAAGAATTATCACATCTACAGAAGCATTATCGCTTAAAGAATTACCCAAATCAATGGTGATTATTGGTGGAGGCGTAATTGGTTTGGAATTGGGTTCTGTATATCAACGCCTCGGCACACAAGTTTCTGTGGTAGAGTTTATGGATAAGATTATTCCAACAATGGATGATGATATGGGCAAAGAATTGCAACGCAGTTTGAAAAAATTGGGAATCAAATTTTATCTATCACACAAAGTTACCGGAGCTACGAATAATGGTGATTCCGTAACAGTAGCGGCTTTAGACAAAAAAGAACAAGAAATAAAAATAGATGCCGATTATTGTTTGGTTGCCATTGGCAGAAGACCTTACACAGATAATCTTGGATTAGAAAATATTGGCATTACTTTAAACGAGCGCAAACAAATTCCGGTAGATGCACATTTACAAACCGCAGTGGAAGGCATTTATGCTATCGGCGATGTAATTCAAGGTGCAATGTTGGCACACAAAGCGGAAGAAGAAGGTGTGTTTGTGGCGGAAACAATTGCCGGACAAAAACCGCATGTAAATTATAATCTCATTCCGGGCGTAGTATATACTTGGCCTGAAGTAGCTGCCGTTGGTCAAACAGAAAATCAATTGAAAGAAAAAGGCGTTGCGTATAAAGTAGGCACGTTTCCTTTCCGTGCATTAGGTAGAGCACGAGCAAGCATGGATATTGACGGTATGGCAAAAATATTAGCAGATGCAAATACCGATGAAATTTTAGGTGTACACATTATTGGTGCCCGTGCTGCCGATATGATTGCAGAAGCTGTAGTAGCCATGGAATTCCGTGCAAGCGCAGAAGATATTGCAAGAATTTCGCACGCACATCCAACTTATACCGAAGCACTGAAAGAAGCAGCTTTAGCAGCTACAGCAAATCGATCGATACATTCGTGATTTTTCTGGTTTGTAATTGTTAAAGAAAATGAGTAAATTGGATAAATTAATACTAAAGATTTTATCAGGAAATTCAGATTATAATATTGAGTTTTCTGATTTAATTAAAATATTATAAGTGTTAGGTTTTAATTGCAGAATAAAAGGAAGCCATCACATTTTTTACAAAGATGGAATCGATGAAATTATTAATTTACAACCTGATGGTTCAAAAGCAAAACCCTACCAAGTAAAGCAAGTACGTACAATAATTATAAATTATAAACTAATTAGCGATGCAATCTAAATACGAAATAATTATTTATTGGAGTGAAGATGACAATGCATACATTGCAGAAGTACCTGAATTAGCCGGATGCATGGCTGATGGAAAAAGCTATACAGAAGCCTTACAAAACGCAGAAATAATTATTGCTGAATGGTTAGAAACTGCAAAATCTCTTAACCGAGAAATACCAAAACCAAAAGGCAGATTGATGTATGCCTGAAAGAAGCAGCTTTAGCAGCTACTGCAAATCGATTGATACATTCGTAAGAAACAAATGGACTTAACTATTACTAAACGCAAGCAAGTATTGAACCACAAAAAGTTAGTCAATTTATTGCAAATGGCTTATTCCGCAGAGCGTGCTGCTGCGTTTGCGTATCAAGGGCATGCCGGCTCAGTGAAGAACGAAGATGAAAAAACAGCGATCAAACAAATTGAAATAGACGAATGGAATCATCGACGCGAAGTGTTGCTTATTATGCAAACCTATAACATTCCAATTTCAAAATACTATGAAATAAAATATTTGTAATCGGGAATATTATTTCTTTTTCTTGCTATATTATAGGTTGGTTTATGCCGTATTACTTTGCCGGAAGGCTCGAAAGTGGCAATGTTTGTGAGTATTTCAGAATGATGAAATATTTCCATGAATTGGGTATCATCACACATAATACAATTTTGTATGAAATGGGAATTAAAGAAAAAGAACATGAAATGTTTTTCATCGACAAAATAAAACACAAAAAAATATTATCTCTTTTTGAAAAATTATTTGGCTGGGGAAATCAAAAAAGTTTCAACGATATTGATTTAGACAAAAAGTATCCGATTGATGAATCTGCAAAATATTGTAATAACTAATTTCGTTCTTAACCTTTAGAGAGAATTTTTTTAAGAAATTCAAACATCCATTAATGCGCGTTCATTACCTATTTCATTGATGAATTAAAATGGAAAAAAAAGAATAATTGACTTCTTGTTTTTCAATAGAATCTCATTTCAAAAATTAGCTTGCTTTACATTTGACTGTATAAATAATATCCGCCGGATAAATTTCGAACATTGGTAAAGCCATTTTTTAGTAAGATTTGTTGTGCTAAATATCCGCGCATTCCCACTTGACAATACACTACTATTGGTTGTTGTTTATCCAGCTCTTTATAACGAGTGCGTAGTTCATCCACCGGAATATTGATGGCATTTTCAATATTTCCATTCATGAATTCATTGCTGCTGCGAACATCAATAATTTGAAGCTCGTTCTCCTTTTTTAGTTCAAACCAATGGATTACAGACATCCGTTTTTGAATTATATTTTCAGCAACAAATGCAGCCATATTCACCGGATCTTTAGCAGATGAAAAAGGTGGTGCATAAGCGTGTTCGTATTCCATTAAATCAAAAATAGTTTGTTGTGTTTGGATAAAATGCGAAAGTATATCAATGCGTTTATCTACACCGTCTTTGCCAATAATTTGAGCACCTAAAATTTGTCCCGTTGTAGTATTAAATGCAAGTTGTATGGTGAGTTGTGCTGCATCCGGATAATAACTTGCATGCGATGCACTATGCGTAAAAGAAATTTGATGTGCGATGTTTGCTTTCTCTAAATTTTTTGAAGCAACACCTGAAATTGCTACTGTTAAATCAAAAAGTTTTAGAATTGCAGTGTTGACAGAACCCTTGTATTTACGAGTGTTTCCCAATACAATATTGTCGGCACACATTCTTCCTTGTTTGTTTGCAGGGCCGGCAAGGTAAGTCGGCATTTTTTGTTTTGTAATCGGATTTTCAAACTCAATCGCATCGCCTACAGCATAAATATGTTCATCCGAAGTTTGCAAATATTCGTTCACTACAATGGTGTTTGCATTGCCCATTTCTATGCCTGATTCCGCAATGAATTTTGTGTCCGGCCGCACGCCAATAGAAAGTAAAATTAGGTCGGCTTCTAATTTTTCACCGGAAAATGTTGTCGCAATAATCTTGTTATTACTTCCGTCTTCATAATTTGTTATGGTTGTTTGCAAACGAACATCAATCCCTTTTTCTCTTAAATGATTTTCTGCGATTTTTGCAATACTCACATCCGCAGGAGCTAATATTTGATTGCCCATTTCCACGATGGTAACATCGATACCTAAATGATGAAAATTTTCTGCCATTTCCAATCCAATAAATCCGGCACCAACAACAATGGCTTTTTTTATGCTGTTTTGTTGGATGTAGTTTTTTATTTTATCGGTATCGGCAACATTCCGAAGTGTGAAAATCTTATTGGATGCAATGCCATTGGTTAGCGGAATAAACGGTGCAGCACCAACCGATAATACCAATTTGTCGTATGCAATATCTTGCATATTTCCGGTTGTAACATCTTTTACACAAACTGTTTTGTTGGTTCTGTTGATGGCAATTGCTTCACTCAAAATGCGAACATCTACATTAAAACGATGCGAAAACGAAGCGGCTGTTTGCACTAAAAGTTTATCTCTTTCTTTAATAATATTTCCGATGTAATATGGCAAACCGCAATTGGCGTACGAAATATATTCGCCTTTTTCAATAATCGTAATGGATGCACTTTCATCTAATCTTCTCAAGCGGGCTGCTGCCGTTGCACCACCTGCCACACCGCCAATAATTACGTATCGCATACTAAAATTTTTGCAAAGGTATTATTTTAAGCAGGAAATCAACGTAACTAATGTTACATGTAATATGAGATATTTTTTATTTTAAAGCATTAAATAATGCTTGTGCTTTCAATAAGCATTCTTCGTATTCTTTTTCGGCATCACAGTCGATGGTGATGGCACTGCCGGTCTGCATAGATACATATTGTTGAGTAGCATTGTATAAAATACTTCGTATCACCACATTAAAATCAAAATTACCTTTCGGCGTGATGTAGCCTACCGCACCGGAAAATAAACCACGTTTGGAGTGCTCGTATTTTTCTATCAATTGCATTGCCGAGAGCTTAGGTGCTCCGGTCATTGAGCCCATCGGAAACATAGCTTGTATGATTTCGGAAAAGGTAATTTCCGGTTTGATGTTACATGTAATAGTTGATATCATTTGGTGTACTTGCTCAAAACTGTAAATACCAAAAAGTTCTTCTACTTGCACAGAATTTTGAGTAGCGATACGTGCAAAATCATTGCGTACTAAATCAACAATCATCACATTTTCACTGCGTTCTTTTTCGTCATTGTGTAGTTCATTTTTTATTTGCAAATCGGCTTGTATATCTTTTAATCTTTTTCGTGTGCCTTTTATCGGTTGCGAAATCAGTTGATTGCCTTGTCGTTTTAAGAAACGTTCCGGCGATGCACACAGCAAATATTTTTCATTAGTTTTAAAAAAAGAAGTAAAGGGTGCTTTCGATATTTCATTTAGTGTATGAAATACTTGTGTTGGATGTATTGTCGCCTGTTGTACAAAAAATTCTTGACAAAAATTGAGTTCATAAATGTCACCTCTGCGGATATTATTCTTAATTTCTTCTACCGTGTTGATGTATTCTTTTTTAGAAATTCTATGTTGTATAGAAAGTGATGTTTGTGTTTTTTGATTTGGAATAGATTGTTTCAAAAATGCTGTAAAAGCTGCTATTTCTTCTTTATGGTGTACTCCAATTTCTACTTTGTTATTTTCTATTTTAAGTAGATATTTTGGAACGAAAAAATGCACTATCTGATGTTGAATACAATCTGAATGTGTTGAATGTAAGGTTGGTTCTATTTCATTTTTTAAATCATAACTTAAATAACCAAACAGCCAATCTTTATGTGTTTGTTGAAAGAGTTCTACTTGTTGCAAACAGTTTTCATTAGTTGAAATAACGGCATTTGCCTCAATTGCAAACAAAGAACCAAAAGTTGAGTGCGGATAATTGGAATAATTATTCGAATCTAAATAGCAAAAATATTTAGTAGTGGCTGATAATGCTAAGAGTTGTTGTTTAAACGCAGGCAAATCATCAACAGGAAATGGAAAAAATAAACGCATAGATTGTTTGTTTACCATATCAATTTCAAGCAATCTATTTCTTTAGACTTACTTTATTTCTTCCAACTCGATGAGTTGCTCTCTGCCCGGCCCGTTAGATACCATGCTTACTTTTGTATTCAAATATTTTTCTAAGTACGCAACATAATCTTGCAATTCTTGTGGCAGTGCTTTGGTACTGTCTATATTACCCCAACTTTTGAAATATGCATTAACAGGTTCGATCTTTCTATTTACCATATCAAAAGGTAATTCATTTGTTTCTGAGCCGTCAATTTTATATTGCGTGCAAACACCAAATTCGTCAAATGCGTTTAAGATATCGGCTTTAGTGATAACCAATTTTGTTACACCATTAATGATGCAAGTATAATTTAGTGCCGGTAAATCTATCCAACCACAACGACGTGGACGACCTGTGGTAGCACCAAATTCTGCACCTTCTTTGCGTAATTTTTCTCCAACTTCATCTTCTAATTCTGATGGGAAAGGACCGCTGCCCACTCGTGTACAGTATGCTTTTGTGATGCCTATAACATCACCAATATTTTGTGGTGAAATACCTAATCCGGTACACACAGCAGCCGTGATGGTGTTGGATGAAGTAACGAATGGATAAGTTCCAAAGTCGATATCTAACATAGAACCTTGAGCACCTTCTGCTAAAATTCGTTTGCCGGATTTTAGTGCTTCGTTGATATAATAAACAGATTCTACTTGCTGATATGTTTTTAATTTTTCGATTGCTTCAAACCATTGCTCTTCGGCTTCTTCCAATTCAAAATCGAAATTATATACTTGAAGTAATTGTAAGTGTTTAGATTTTAATAGTTCATATTTCACCATAAAATCATCTTGCAAAATATCACCTATACGCAAACCGTTTCTTCCGGTTTTGTCCATATAAGTTGGCCCGATGCCTTTTAATGTAGAACCAATTTTGGAAGAGCCTTTGGATGCTTCCGAAGCAGCATCTAAAATTTTATGTGTAGGTAAAATCAGGTTGGCTCTTTTTGAAATAACCAATCTATCTTTTATCGGAATATTTTGAGCTTCTAAATTTTCTATTTCTTTTAAAAGGGTGATAGGATCAATAACAACACCATTACCGATGTAGTTGATTTTTCCTTCTCTGAAAATTCCGGAAGGAATGGTATGTAATACATATTTTTTACCTTCTATATAAAGCGTGTGTCCGGCGTTTGGTCCACCTTGAAAGCGTGCAATAATATCGTATTTATCTGCCAGATAATCCACGATTTTTCCCTTTCCTTCGTCGCCCCATTGCAAGCCTAAAATTACATCAACCATAAAATATATATAATATTATTTAAATAAAATGTTGTTTCAGGTAATGAAATTGAGAAATTTATTTAGGATAAACAATTTTTGTAGATAAAATAATTATTAGTGTTTAGAAGTCGACGTATTTCCGGTGAAACGCATCCAAGCTCTTTCGTGAAAATAATACAATACTATCTTGGTAACCAGCTCAGTAGCACCAATTTTTAATGCTTGTTCATAGTCGCCGGTAATAAAGGTAGCGATGATGATGGTATCTAACGTGCCAAAAAAACGCCAACTTACGCCTTTTATAAAACTACGATAGTGTTCTTCTTGCACTTCTAACAAGTTTCTGGTTTCACTATCGATGCAAGGTCGGTTTTCCAGATTTACGATTTCGCGGATATTGGTGCCCCATTTTATACGGAGCCAAATGCGCTCGTGCAGGTAAAAAAGAAAGATTTTAGTGAATACTTCAATGAACCCGATTTTTAATGAATTTCCGATGTGTCCGGTGTAGATATAGGACAATAACACAGTGTCAATGGTGGCAACAATTCGCCAGGTAATTCCTTTTATAAAACTGATGTGGTGTTTAAGCGTCATATTTTGTCTGTTTACACAAACCTACTTAATCTACATAAATAATAGAGTATGTATAGTATTAAGATTTGGTTAATGATATTCTGTAAAATGTTATTTTAGCATTCAATAAAAAAATCAAACGGATGTTCTCTAATTATTGGATTTGGTTGGCAATACTATTTAGTATCTTGACAAATATTGGATTTAAGTATGCCGCGATGGTACAACAACAGCCCGCAAAAAAATGGACAATATTTTCGGTTGCTTTAATTTTCGGTTTGCTGAATTCTATTTGCATGACAGAATCACTCAGAACCGTTCCATTAAATATCGCAAGCGCAGTTTTCTTTTCACTTACAATAGTTGGTTTGTTGGTCGTTTCTTATTTTCTATTTAATGATGTAATTACGTGGAAACAAATTACAGGCACCGTCATTATTATCGCCGGTGTGATATTGATTAATAGGTGAAGTTATTTGCTTATTTGTTTTTCTTCTTTGCCTTATTTGGGTTGATATGTACTAAATCAATGATGATTTCTTTTTCTTTATAGAAATAATTTTTTTGTCTTTTTAATCGAGCTTCAAAGTCTTTGAATTTTTTATTGGATGCTGATGTCCACATACATTCTGCCAATGCAATTAATCGAGGAAACACCATATATTCCAATTCTGTTTCGTCTTTTATATATTGTGTAGGTGCACAAGCTTGACTACCGATGATATGTTTACGTACATTTAAATCCGAAATTTTGTAGAGTGGATTAAAAGAATAAGCTTTATCTAAAGGAAGATAAGTCATATAAAATGCTTTCTTCTCATCATCCCAATCTTGCTGGAAATCCAACGAGCAATAATCGCGCGGTGAGAGTATCACATCCGTACTATTTTTTGCCATTGCTATTCCATTTTTTTTACTGTTATACGCTTGATACGTTTCATTTTTAGAAGGTGCAATATCTCTTACAATTACAGCAATAGATTGATTAGCTAAATAGGTGCGGATTGTTTGCGGTATTATTTTCGTGTTACTTAAATGCAATTGTTTGCTTGGAAATAAGGCAATTATTTTTCCTAATGTTTCGGTTGCTAAAATGGAATTACTGTCGTTAGCTGTGGTTATAGATGCTAAATTTATTTCGGGAATTACTGTAATAAATCGTTCGCCTGCATATTTTACAATGTCTTTTATTTCTTCCGGTGAATAGCTGTTTTTGGAAGCAGAAGTATCGGCACTTGGCTGTAATGCGATGACACAATTTTTTTCATCTGCTAATTGCCATTGAAATTTATTGAGCTTTAATTTCGACATGACATCAAGATATTGTTTGATAACGGCAGTAGAAATATATTGATGTGCTACATCTAAATGAAAACCGCGATAGGCAAAAATAGGTTCGTCTGAAATGTCTGCACATGCAATGGTTTTAGTAGAATCACTATTGATTATTTGCACTAAATTTTGAATGCCATAAAACAATCCGGCATTAGAACTAGATGTAATTGCGATGGATGTTGGTGTGATTTGCATCGTGTAGGCATCCGTTAATGTACTGTCACTTTTTTCCTTTAATAAATTAAGTGTTATAGTAGTAGCAGAAAATGATACAATTGGAATCTTTTTAGATTTCGCAAACTCAACGAAATTTTTCTGCAAAGCTTGTGTGGTGTAATCGCCTCGGATAATTTTTACATCAAAGCCTTTTGCATAATTAAATTTTCCTTCTTTATATAGAATATTGTTGGGCTTAGGAATAATTGGCAATTGTGCATTACTTTGAAGTAATACAGCAATCATCAACATAAAAAACAAAAAAACTTGCTTCATTTTATGGAATTATAAGTGAGGTATATTTAAGTAAAAATATACATTCAAAACTTAAAAAACAATGAAATATAATGTTGTTAAGATTTTTTATGAGTGCAGTTTTCCACTTGACAATTGCCATACAACGTCAAGGAATGTGATTTGATTGTTTGATGAAACAATTCGCCGGCACTTGATTTTACTTGTTGCAAACGCGGGTCGCAGAACTCAAATACTTTACCGCAATCGACGCAAATAAGATGGTCGTGATTACGATTGCCGTATGATTTTTCATACATAGCATGATTCTGACCAAATTGATGCTTCGTAACTAAATCACATTGCACCAACACATCTAATGTGTTATATACAGTTGCGCGACTCACATTGAAATCATTATTTTTCATTTGCAGATACAATTCTTCTGCATCAAAATGATCTTCTCTTCTGTATATCTCTTCTAAAATGGAAAAACGTTCCGGTGTTTTACGTTGCTTGTTATTTTCTAAATACGTAGAAAAAATAACTTTCACTTCAGCATATATTTTTGTATCCAATGCCATCGCTACAAATGTAACAAATAGTTGTTATTTTTTGTAATAGATAGTAGTAAGTTTTATTTTATCTATTTTGATGTTTGTCTTATTAATTAGGAGAAATAAATAGCACTATTGTAAATATATAAATAAAAAAATGAGATGTAATTCGTACACCTCATCTTAACATAGAAACATAAAAAACCCTTATTCAAATGCTCAAAATTGCAGAACTAACCAACTGAATTACAACTTGAGCATATCAAAAATAGAGAATAGATAGCGTTGTTATTTGTTAAATGAGAATTTGGCTAAAAAAATCGGTTAGTTAACCATTTTTGATGAGAATTTGGCTTTTTTGTTTGATAATAATCAATGAACCAAATTGAATCGATTTTGTTATTAAATTATTATAAGCCCAAACAAACGTTTGATAAAAGCACATGAAAAGTGTAATTTAGTATGTTTTTTAACGTAACGATATAAATTTTTAAAAAAGTGCCTAAGCAGAAAGTCAGTGTTGAAGATATTTTAAAGCATTCCTTAAAATTATTCCGACAAAAATCTTATCACAATACATCAATTGCTGACATTGCAGCTGCTTGTGGATTGCTCAAAGGTAGTTTGTATCATTATTTCCCATCCAAAGAAGCGCTGATGAGTGCCGTTATTCAGTATGCACATGAGTTCTTTAAAAAAGAAGTATTTTCTATTGCGTATGATATCAACTTGACACCTCAACAACGCATGGAAAAAATGTTTAAAAAATCAGAAAGAGCCTTGGTCTCTGATGGCAATATTATGGGAAATATTGGCGTGGAAACAGCACGTGCTATTCCGGAATTTGCCGAGCATATCCGCGATTTTTATACCGAATGGATGGGTGCCGTTGAGTTTGTTTTCAGAGAAATTACCAACGAAGAAGATGCGAAAAAATTAGCCGAACAAACCGTTGCCGAATTTGAAGGTGCCGTGATGATGACACGCATTTTTAAAGACACAAAATACATCAAGAATGCATACGAGCGACTATTACATCGCTTTGCCGCTTTCTCATTGTCTAATATGAAATCATAATTTTTTATACTCCAAATTCATAAATTATTTTTAAAATGGAATCAAAACAATCAAGAGCAATTCGTAAAGTAGCCGTTCTCGGCTCAGGCGTTATGGGTTCCGGTATTGCATTGCACTTTGCCAATATTGGCATGGAAGTGTTGTTGCTGGATATCGTACCATTCGACCTAAAAGAAGAAGAAAAAGCAAATCCAAAAATGCGTAACAGAATCGTGAATGACGCGTTCGCATTTGCCCTTAAATCTAAACCGGCACAAGCATACAATCCGGAGTCTGCAAAGCGTGTTACACTCGGTAATTTCGAAGATGATATGTCTAAAATTAAAGACTGTGACTGGGTTATCGAAGTGGTTATCGAACGCTTAGATATTAAAAAACAAGTTTTCGAAAAAGTAGATGCTCTGCGCAAAAAAGGTTCATTGGTAACATCCAATACATCTGGTATTCCCATTCATTTAATGGCAGAAGGCAGAAGCGAAGATTTCCAAAAGAATTTCTGCGGTACACACTTCTTCAATCCACCAAGATATTTACGCTTATTAGAGGTAATTCCAACACCTAATACAGCACCGGAAGTAGTTGATTTTTTAATGCATTATGGTGATGTGTATTTAGGAAAAGAAACTGTATTGTGTAAAGACACACCGGCATTTATTGCTAATCGTGTAGGCGTTTATGCCATGGCAAAAGTGTTCCAATTAACACAAGAATTAGGTTTAACTATTGAAGAGGTAGATGCTTTAACAGGTCCTGCAATTGGTCGCCCTAAAACAGGTACATTTAAGTTGTCCGACTTAGTAGGTAACGATACCGGAACCAAAGTAATGATGGGAATTAAAGAAAATTGTCCGAACGATGAACAAGCTGGTGCATTTGAAGTACCTAAATATGTTCAGTTTTTATTAGACAATAAATTCTTCGGTAATAAATCTAAAAAAGGATATTACTATAAAGATGAAAAACGCAATTCATTTTCACTTCGTTTAGATACGTTAGAATACGAACCGACAGGCAAACCAAAATTTGCTTCCTTAGATGCAGCTAAAAAAGCAGAAGCACTTTCTGATAAAGTAAATGCATTTATTAAAGCAGATGATAAAGGTGCTCAAATGGTGAAACGCTCATTAGCTGGTTTGTTTGCGTATGTTTCTAATCGTGTTCCGGAAATTTCAGATGTACTTTATGCCGTAGACGATGCTTTACGTGCAGGCTTTGCATGGGAAATCGGGCCTTTCCAATATTGGGATATTGTAGGTGTACAAAAAGGAATCGAGTTGGCAGAAGCAGATGGACTTACCATTGGTGCTTGGGTGAAAGAAATGTTGGCTGCCGGTAATACTGCTTTCTATAAAATTGAAAATGGCGTAAAAAAATATTACGATCAACAATCTAAATCATACAAAGCCATTCCTGGTGCAGAATCATTCATTATCTTAGATAATTTGCGTTCTAACAAACCGGTTTGGAAAAACAGTGGCGGTATTTTACACGATATCGGTGATGGTGTTTTAAATTTAGAATTTACATCTAAAATGAACTCGTTAGGTGGCGATGTTTTAGCTGCTATTAATAAATCTATCGAAATTGCTGAGAAAGGTTACAAAGGATTAGTTATCGGAAATGATGCTCCTAACTTCTCAGTGGGTGCTAACTTGATGATGATTTCAATGTTGGCAATGGAGCAAGAGTTTGATGAGTTAGATATCGCTGTACGTCAATTCCAACAAACTACTATGCGTTGTCGTTATTCATCCGTTCCGGTGGTGTCTGCACCGCACGGCATGACATTAGGTGGTGGTTGCGAAGTGACATTGCATTCGGATGCTGTTGTAGCTTCTGCAGAAACATATATGGGATTAGTAGAAGTAGGCGTTGGTTTAATTCCTGCCGGAGGTGGTACAAAAGAATTAGCATTGCGTACATCTGATAGCTTTAAAAATGGCGATCCAATGTTGCAATCATTACAAGATAATTTCTTGAATATTGCGATGGCAAAAGTTGGAACTTCGGCAAAAGAAGCTTTCGATTTAGGTTTAATGCGTAAAAATAAAGATAGAATTGTAGTGAATGCAAAACGCGTAATTGCAGAAGCAAAACAAGAAGTAATCCGATTAAGTGAAGAAGGATATGTACAAAATGCACATCGTTCTGATATTACTGTTTTAGGACGCACCGGATTAGGTACCTTAACTGTTGGTGTAGAATCATTTGTTGCAGGTGGTTACATTTCCGCACACGATGCTAAGATTGCAAAGAAAATTGCATATGTAATGTGTGGAGGCGATTTGTCAGCACCAACACAGGTAAATGAGCAATATCTTTTAGATTTAGAAAGAGAAGCCTTCTTGTCCTTGTGCGGTGAAAAGAAAACATTGGAACGTATCCAAGCCATGTTAACTACAGGCAAACCATTGAGAAATTAGTAGCAAGATATTAGTATCAAGTAGTAAGAATGAATAATTACAAAGAATTGATAGTCTGGCAAAAATCAAGAATGTTAGTGAAATCAGTATATAGTATATCTACTCAACTTCCATCTGAAGAAAAATTTGGATTAATTAGCCAAATAAGAAGATGTGCAGTTTCCATTCCTT
This sequence comes from uncultured Chitinophagales bacterium, assembly GCA_964507125.1. Classification (GTDB taxonomy): domain Bacteria; phylum Bacteroidota; class Bacteroidia; order Chitinophagales; family JADIYW01; genus JADJSS01. The sequence goes on from CAZDOT010000009.1 coordinate 14,895, forward strand.
CTGATATTGCAGAAGGTGTAAGTAGAACTTCTAAAAAAGAATTTGCTTATTTTCTTGAGATTGCATATGGCTCCAGTTTTGAGTTAGAAACACAATTATTGTTGTGCATAGATATAAATTTCTTACCAAATGATATGATTAATCTTGTTATTAGTGAATTGCAAGAAATTCAAAAAATGATTTATTCTTTAATAAAAAATAAAAGGTTTTAATACTTATTACTCACTACTTAATACTAAAAAAAATATGGAAGCATATATCGTAGCCGGATATCGCTCAGCGATCGGCAAAGCAAAAAAAGGCGGTTTTCGCTTTTATCGTCCGGATGACTTAGCAGCAGATGTAGTAAAGCATCTCGTAGCATCTGTACCTAATTTAGATCCATCTAGAATTGATGATTTAATTTGTGGAAACGCAATTCCAGAAGCAGAACAAGGTATGCAAATTGGTCGTATGATCGTATTACGTGCCGGTTTGCCATTAACAGTAGGTGGTGTAACCGTAAACAGATATTGTGCCTCTGGTTTGGAAACCATTGCTATGGCAACTGCAAAAATCAAAGCAGGCATGGCAGAATGCATCATCGCCGGTGGCGTAGAATCTATGTCGTTATTGCCAATGACAGGCTGGAGAACCGTATTAAATTATGACATCGCTGCCACTACACCGGATTATTATTCTTCAATGGGTTTAACGGCAGAAGCTGTAGCACAACAATACAATATCAGTCGCGAAGATCAAGATATTTTCTCTTTTAACTCACACCAAAAAGCAATTAAAGCAATTGAAGGTGGTTTGTTTAAAGATGAAATTGTTCCGATTACCGTAGAAGAAGTATTTTTGCAAAACAACAAACGCAAAACACGCTCTTTCGTAGTAGATACCGATGAAGGTCCGCGTAAAGATACATCCGTTGAAGGTTTATCAAAATTAAAAGCTGTTTTTGCTGCTAAAGGTTCTGTAACAGCAGGTAACTCTTCTCAAACATCTGACGGTGCTGCCTTTGTGTTAGTGATGAGCGAACGAATGGTGAAAGAATTAAACATCGAGCCAATTGCTCGTTTGGTTACATCTGCTGTAGTTGGCTGTGAGCCACGCGTTATGGGCATCGGGCCGGTGGTTGCTATTCCACAAGCATTAAAACAAGCGGGTTTAAAACAAGAAGATATCGAGATGATAGAGTTAAATGAAGCGTTTGCTGCACAATCATTAGCCGTAATTCGTACTTTAGGTTTAAATCCGGATATCATTAACCCGAATGGTGGTGCTATTGCATTAGGCCATCCACTTGGATGTTCAGGTGCTAAATTGTCTGTTCAGTTGATTAATGAAATGCGTCGTCAAAATAAAAAATACGGCATGGTTTCGGCTTGTATCGGTGGTGGACAAGGTATTGCCGGTATTATTGAAAGATTGAAATAAATTTTTAATAATAAGATTTTAGAAATCCTAACTTACAATAAAGTGAAAAACGCCAACTTAAAGTTGGCGTTTTTTTTAGGTAAACAGTATGAAAATTAAGCGATGGTGGCTTTGTTGTTTTCCAGAGAATCTAAAAATTCTTTTTTCTTGCGTTTCGAAATTTCCACTTTGATGCCATCGGTCATGATAGCCAAATTATCGCCGTGGTCAATTTCTTTCATGTGTGCCAAATTAATCAAGTTGGATTGATGCACCCGCATAAAATTATACGGCAATAATTTTTCTTCGAAATATTTTAGTGTTTTTGCTACTAATACTTTGCGATTATTTACTAAATAAAATTGAGTGTAATTGCTTTCTGATTGCAAATAAATAATGTCACTCACTTTCAAAAAAATCATGCCTTCTTTGGTCGGCACCATCAATTTAGCATCTTGTTGTTGTTCCGCTTTTAGTTTGTCTAAATAATTTTGAAGCAATGCCGCTTTGTCCAATTTTTCCTTAGCATCCAGCCGTTTTATTACCTTTTGTAGGGCTATTTTTAAATCCTTTTCATTGATGGGTTTCAGTAAGTAATCTGCGGCATTGTTTTTAATAGCATTAATGGCATATTTGTCATGTGATGTGGTGAAAATTATTTCAAAATTCACTTCTTCTAATTCATTTAGTAGGTCGATGCCTTTACCGTCTGCTAATTCTACATCTAAGAAAACTAAATGTGGTGCAATTGTTGGAATTGCTTTTTTTGCTTCTCTCTTTGAATTACAAATAGCCTCAATCCGAATATCTAGATTCGTTTGTTGAATCGCCTTTTTTAAAATTTCTTGAAAAATCGGTTCATCTTCAATAATAATGGAACGTATCATAATTTAAAGTTCGTGCTTTAAATATATCAAATTATACTTAAATTTAATAGATCAAATGTCAATTCGGTTATGCAATTGAAAAGAAATAATAAAGCGGAAACATTTTCTAAAAAAAACTTCGAAAATCTCTATAAAAAGGCGGTTTCTTATAAAGAAAAAAAACAGTTAATTAAAGCTATTGAAGTGTATTCCAAGATTATTGAGAAAGTAAAAGACCGCGAAAATTGTATCGATTGTGCCAAGCTATATGAAGATGTTGGTGATATTTATTATGATATAAAAGATTATACGCATGCATTTGAATTTATGCAAAAAGCATCTACCATTTATTCCTATAATGAGATGTATGATTTGCAATTATCGCAGTATAAAAAATTAGGTGGCTTGCAACAAAGTATCTGGCAGTTTAAAAAATCAATTGATATTTTTCAGCAAGGATTAATGCTTGCCAATAGACTGAAACTATCTGATAAAATTATAGAATTTGAGTTGTTAATCGGCAACGCATTAAATTGGGATGAACAATTAGAAGCTTCTGAGAAATATTTAAAAAGTGCTATCCGAAAAGAAAAAAAATCAAATAACACCAGTAATTCGATGATAAAATTAAGAGCACATGTAAGCTATGCCATCTTAATGCGTAAAATGAAAAAATATGACCAATCGGACAAATATTTCAAATTAGGAATGCAATTCTCAAAAGAAAATAACAATGCCTATATGATGGATATTTCTAAAAGTTATGGTGTGTTGCAATATGAAATAGGAAATTACGAAGCGGCTGAAAAATTATTATTGCAAGCCGAAGAAATGGCTACTTTTGAAGGAGCAGATACGTCGCGTGCCGTCATTTTTGAGTATTTATCAGAGTTATATGGTAAGCAACACAACTACGAAAAAGCATTTTATTATTTGCGTAAATTCTATGATAGAAAATTAGATTTATTGGAAAAAGGCTATTCTGAAGAAAATAATAAATTACAAATAAAATTAGGGTTGGAAGATGCACGAAGAGAACGAACCGTAGCCGAAGAAACAGCCAATGCCAAAAGTTTGTTTATTGCCGGCATTAGCCATGAAATTCGTACGCCAATGAATATTATTTTGGGTACAACTTCGTTGATGCTAAATGACCATCCCAAACCGGAACACCTACGATATTTACAAACACTAAAAAAATCCAGTGAGAATTTATTAGGCATCATCAACGATATTTTAGATGTGTCAAAAATGGAGGCCGGAAAATTAGATATAGAAATGGAACCGATTTGGCTTCCGGAAATTATAGAAAATGTAGTGATGGTGATGCAGCTTGCAGCAACAGAAAAAGGGTTGCAATTAACGTATGACATTGATCCAAAAATCAATTTTAAGTTCTTGTCGGATGGATTGCGCCTAAATCAAATTATCACCAATTTGGTGAGCAATGCCATTAAGTTTACTACTGTTGGAAGCGTGCATATTCAGGCAATGTATAAAAAGAATAACGAATTGCAGATTTCCGTAAAAGATACCGGCTTAGGCATTCCAAAAGATAAACTAAAATCCATTTTTGAACAGTACGAACAAGTGCGCACGAAGACACAAAAAAAGTATAAAGGAACCGGACTTGGTTTGTCTATCTCTAAACGTTTAGTAGAATTGATGCATGGTACTATAAGTGTGAAAAGTAAAATAAATTTGGGTACTACCTTTGTCATTCACTTGCCGATTGAAGCGGTGCAACATCAAGAAGAAGTACACACACATACGGTTCAATACAATGCTGATTTTTTAAAAGGAAAACTAATTTTAATTGTAGATGATATCGAAAATAATCGGTTTGTAATTATAGAAACGTTGAAGTTTTTTCATTCGAAAGTGCAAATTATTGAAGCAGAAAATGGATTACAAGCATTGCAGATTTTAGCTACACAAACACCGGATTTAGTCATTATGGATTTGGATATGCCGGAAATGAATGGGTTTGAAACCTTATCCGAAATTCGAAAAAATAAAAAACTCAAAAAGCTAAAAGTAGTTGCCAGTACAGCAAGTGTGGTGGCAAACAGTGAATCCGATTTTATGGATTTCGGATTCAATGCCTATTTACCCAAACCATTTACTATTGAGCATTTTCATGCATTATTGCAAAAACAATTGGCGTCTAATTAAAAAACGCCATTTATAATTTTTGTCCTTTTATCAATTTTTCTATGTCTGATTTTACAGATTGATATTGCTCTCCGGATAAATTTGTTTTTAATTGTGCATCTAAATCTTGCATTAAAATAATAAATTCTTGTCCGGCCTTTTGTGGGTCTGTTTTATGTAATAAAGCAATTAAATCGCCTCTTATTTTTCCTTGTACCAACACTAATACAACAGACATGGTTTGCACATCATTCAATTTATATTGGTTGCGTATTTTATCCAAAAATTGTTTTTGGTCGGCAGATAAATTTTTGCCCGATAAAATATTTTCTTGCAGTGATAATGCTAATACCAATGTTGCTATTTGTTGGTCATTCAAATGAGCTTTTAGTTGTGGTACTGTTTGGTCGTTTAATGCATCTGTTAATTGTTTTTGTTTGGCTGCATTGTCTTTATTTTGTGTTTTGATTTGAGTTAACTGTGCATCGTAATTTTTTAAAATCGGAACAACTTTAGCAGCCTTATCATTGCTTACTTTCATGTGGTTTTGTAATTGCTCAAATAAAGCCGTTACGTTGGATTGCGTTTGGATGCCGCCAAAATTAGTTGCTGCATTCACTGTTTTTGTGTCTGTTTTAATAGCTACTTTTTGTTCTGTTTTTTGTGTAGTATTTTTTGCCGGAACCAACTTGCCGTTTTGTGCCATTTGTGTAATTTTTGTAAGCTGCTCATTGGATACATAACCTTTCATTTTTGTGCCTAATAAAAACAATAATACGTTGGTGTTTGCATTAGGTTTAGCATTTTCATTTAAAAATAAAATATAGTCATTCTTAAATTTTCCGGCTTGGTCTGTATTGAGTTTACACTCACTATTTACTTCGACAATAATTTTTTGTATTTCAGGTGTTAAGTTCTGTGCGGTATAAACAGTATTGCCATTATTGGCAAAGATGGATGTCGATATCGTAATTAGTGCGATAAGGAAACTTTTATAAAGGAATTGCATATTTTTATTTTTTAAGTTAGTTACAATTTTTATACCACATTTATTTTTTTAAAAATTGAAGTACATCTATAACCGATTTTGTTGGGATTTCTTCTTGAGGTGAATGACCGCAATTTTCATAAATAATAACTTCGTTATTCGGTATTTTTTTAAAGTTTCCCAACATGGATATGTCGATTAATTTATCTTGTCGGCCCCATTGTGTTAAAGTCGGTGTTTGAATAGTGCTTAAATCAATGTTGGGTTCTTTGCCAATTTGTTGCACTCTGTCCGCAAAGCTTTCTCTATTGCCGTCTCGCAAAGAAATATCGTAATATAAAGATTTCATCTTTTCCGTTATTTTCGAGTCGTCTTCATATACATCTTCCAACGTTTTATTGACAATAATTTTAGTATCCATTTGGCTCATCAATTGGGCAAACCATTTATATTTTGCCAATTTAAAAATGATAGCACCATTTTGTTTGTCTTTGTTGTAAAATCCTGCCGGATCCACCAATATCAAATTAGAAACTTTTTCCGGATGTGCCACCGCATATCGCCAAGCGATTTCACCACCTAATGAATTACCGCCAATAGCAAATGTATCAATACCGAGTTGCTGCATAAATCGATTTAGAAAATCAACATACATTTTTACAGAATAATCTTTGTCGTTTCTTGGTCCGGTTAGCCCAAAAGCCGGTATATCCAAACGAATGACTTGATAGTGATTCGCTTTTAATGAATCTGTCCAAACATCCCAAGTTTGCAGTGCTGAGCCGGTACCGTGTATTAACACAATCGGTTTTCCTTCGCCTTCTATTCTGTAATGCACCTGCATGTCATCTAACGGCATAAATTTAGAATATGCATTGGCATATTTTGCTTTTAATTCGTTGATTGGAATAGGCTTTTTTTGCATTACAAAAAAAGCAATTATTCCTAAAATAAGAATGAATAAAAGAAGTCGGATTAGATTTTTCATAAATTGGATTGTAAACTAAAAATACGTTTATTCTTTTATAAATTAAATAGGCACAATATTTGTCTATATTTGTGATAATACTTTTAATTATGAATAAATTTTTATTATCGATTATTTTATTTTTAGGTGTATCTCAAGCACAAGCTCAAATGCCGGCGGTAGGCACGAAAGCTACTGAATTAAATTACAAAAATCCGGAAGGAAAAGATATATCACTTTCTTCTTTGCAAGGAAATATTGTATTGATAGATTTTTGGGCTTCTTGGTGTGGTCCTTGTCGCAGAAATAATCCGGCGATTGTTGCGTTGTACAATAAATATCAAGGTAAAAAATTTATTAAAGGCGTGAAAGGTTTTACCATTTACAGTGTGTCCTTAGATCAAAATAAAACAAATTGGATAAATGCCATCAAACAAGATGGACTTGTGTGGCCATATCATGTGTCTGATTTGAAAGGTTGGTATGCAGATGGTGCTGCTAAATATGGTATTCGTTCTATTCCACAAACAGTTTTAGTTGATGAAACCGGCTATGTTATTGCCATCAATCCTACACATTCTTTAGTGGAACAATTGGTAGATAAGAAACTGAAAAAATAAATGTCACTTTTTCTTCTTCTAATTAGTGTCAAAATGTCGCTTGTCGCCGTTTGGCAAACTATTTGACTTAATTTCTGAAAATTCTAATCATGTTAGAGGAAAAAGACTTTGCAGAATCAACAGAACAACCTACATCAGAAGTTAGCGAACAAACTTCCACTGAAAATACAACGGAAAATCCGACAGATAGTCAGCAAGAAGATGAACCGGTAATGGAGAAAATCGACAATACAGACGAATTGTCTGTGTTAAAAGCAGATTTAGCAGAACAAAAAGATAAATACTTACGACTATTTGCAGAGTTTGATAATTTCAAAAAACGCAATGCTAAAGAAAGAATTGAATTATTTAAAACAGCCGGTCAAGATATTATCCGTGAATTGTTGCCTATTTTAGATGATTTTCAAAGAGCAGATAAAGCTTTTGAACAAGATAAAAATGCAGAGAATTATGTGCAAGGCGTGCAATTAATTCAAGAAAAATTCCAAAAAACACTTCAAAATAAAGGTCTAAAAGCAATGGAAAGCATTGGTGCTAACTTTGATGTAGAAAAGCACGAAGCCATTGCAGAAATTCCAGCACCAACAGAACAGCAAAAAGGAAAAGTAATAGACGAAGTTCAACGAGGCTATACGCTAAACGAAGTTATTATCCGTTACGCAAAAGTAGTAGTTGGTAAATAAAATTCAACTCAACGCAACAACAGCATTAAACATAACGCACAACAAATAGAATGGCAAAAAGAGATTATTATGAAGTTTTAGGTGTAGCAAAAAGTGCAAGTGCCGAAGAAATAAAAAAAGCATATCGCAAATTAGCTATCCAATATCATCCCGATAAAAATCCGGGCGATAAAGCCTCTGAAGAAAAATTTAAAGAAGCAGCGGAAGCGTATGACGTGTTGAGTAATGAAGATAAACGTGCTAAATATGATCGATTCGGACATCAAGGTGCTGCCGGCGGTTTTGGCGGTGGCTATGGTGGCGGTATGAATATGGATGATATTTTCTCTCAATTCGGCGATATTTTTGGCGGCGGCGGCGGCGGCAATCCGTTTGAGTCATTTTTTGGCGGAGGTGGCAGAAGAAAAGAACGTGGTCAAGGTCAGCGTGGTAGCAATTTGCGTGTAAAAGTAAAATTGGATTTAGAAGAAATTGCCAATGGCGCTCAGAAAAAAATTAAAGTAAAAAAACATGTTTGTTGCGATGCTTGTAACGGCATTGGTGCAAAAGATAATAACTCATTCCAAACATGTAATACGTGTAACGGAAGTGGTGTCGTACGTAAAGTAACTCAAACATTCTTGGGGCAAATGGCAACAACAGGCACTTGCCCAACGTGCGAAGGAGAAGGAAAAATTATTACCAATAAATGTACAAAATGTCGTGGCGAAGGTAGAGTGTATGGCGAAGATATTGTAACAATAGATATTCCGGCAGGTGTAAGCGAAGGCATTCAATTGTCTATGAGTGGAAAAGGAAATGCCGGTATTCGCGGTGGCTATCCGGGCGATTTATTAATCAATATCGAAGAAACACCACATCCGGAATTAAAACGTGAAGACACAAATATCATTTATCATTTGTATTTAAACTTTGCAGAAGCTGCACTTGGTACACAAGTAGAAGTGCCAACCATTGGCGGCAGCGCTAAAATAAAAATTCCAAAAGGAACACAAAGTGGTAAATTATTTAGATTACAAGGAAAAGGAATTCCGAGTTTAAATGGTTATGGAAAAGGCGACCAAATTGTAGAAGTACAAATATTTACACCACAAGAATTATCGGCAGAAGAAACCGCCTTTTTAGAAAAATTACGCGACTCGAAAAATTTTAATCCACAAGCACAAAAAGAAAAAAATAAAGGCTTCTTCGATAAGTTTTTCCATTAATAGTTTCAGTAGATAAGGTGGTGCTTATCACCATTATTTTTTACTACTTTTGTATAGAAACATGCTACAATTTTTATTGTAGCATTTTTTATAGATAAAATGGTTCTGTATAATTATTAAATCAATTAGATAAATGGCATTTATTGAAATTCAACATATTTCAAAATCGTTTCAACAAAAGATGGCATTGCAAGATGTCAGCTTATCAATAGAACAAAATAAGATTTATGGTTTGTTGGGGCCCAATGGTGCTGGAAAAACAACCTTGATACGGAATATCACTCAAATCTTTTTTCCGGATTCCGGAAAGATACTCTGGAATGGTGAGCCATTGTCCGAAAAGCATCAAAACTTAATTGGATATATGCCGGAAGAACGCGGCTTATATAAAAAAATGCAAGTTGGAGAGCAGTTGTTGTATTTTGCACAATTACGCAATTTCTCCAAAGCAGAAGCCAATCAAAAAATTAATTATTGGTTGCAGAAATTAGATATCGAAAGTTGGCGAAATAAAACAGTCGAAGAATTATCAAAAGGCATGCAACAAAAAGTACAATTCGTAGCAACCGTATTGCATAATCCAACTTTATTGATTTTAGATGAACCATTTTCCGGCCTCGATCCAATCAATGCAGAACTGATAAAAAATGAGATTTTCGAATTGCATGAAAATGGAACAACAATTATTTTTTCGACACACAGAATGGAAAATGTAGAAGAAATTTGTGAAGATATATTTTTGATAAATGAAGGAAAAATAATCTTAGAAGGCAATGTGCAATCCATCAAGCAACACTATAAACAACATTTAATAAAAGTAGAGATTATCTCAGAAACACCCATAAATGATAGTGTTCACACACAAACCGATATCGTTGCACAAGGAACAAACTATCTTATATTTAAACTAAAAGAAAATCAAACGGTAAACGATGTGTTGAAGATATTGATGCAACAACAAATAGAAATTTCAGGAGTATCCGAAATATTACCCACTGTGAATGAAATTTTTATTCAAACAGTAAAAGAAAGTGGATTGAAATAAATTTCATTAGATAGCAATTTAATCAGGCATAAATACGCATAAAATGACGAAAATTTGGCATATAATACAACGAGAATATGTTACACGAGTTCGTAAAAAATCCTTCCTTATTTTAACGATTTTATTGCCGGTATTAGTAGGCGTATTTATGATAGCAACAGTGCGTATTGCTACGGCGTCACAAGAAAAATTGCGTATTGCCGTAAAAGATGAAAGTGGTTTTTTTGAAGATAAATTCAGAGGTATGGACGAAGGTGAAAGCCTGCGTTTTATATATCTCACCGGCAATCAGCAGCCTATAGATTCATTGAAAGATATGTATCAAAATATTAATTGTGATGGCATATTGTATATTCCCCAATTAGACGTTGATAAACCGAATGGTATAGCGTATTATTCCGAAAACGAATTAGGCTTAGGTACAAAAGATCACATCGTCAAAAATTTATCTGATGAAATACGAAATCGCGCATTGGCACAACGTAATTACAATATAGATACCATCGAGTTTTTTGATAAGAAAATAACTGTAGAGCAAATTATTGGTAATGAAAAGAAAAAAGGCAGTGCCGAGATTGGCGGCTTGTTTGGTTATGCTTGCGGTATGCTTATTTATATTTTCTTGATTGTTTATGGTGCAATGGTGATGCGTAGTGTAACAGAAGAAAAAACGAACCGAATTGTGGAAGTATTAGTAACAACGGTAAAACCTTTTCAATTAATGATTGGAAAAATTATTGGAATTGGAGCAGTGGGCTTAACGCAGTTTATACTTTGGGGCATACTTATATTTCTCATCAACCTATTATTGCCTGTATTTTTAGGTGATCAGATGATGGCAATGCAAACCATGCAACAAAATAATCAGATGATGTCTAACTCGGAAAGTATGCAAATGATAGCCGAAATTTCTACAGCGTTTCAAGATATAAATTTGACTCGCATGATATTTAGTTTTGTGTTTTATTTCATTTTTGGATATTTATTTTATGCATCGCAATTTGCAGCAATTGGTGCCGCCATGACCGACGATAACGATGCGCAATCTTTTACGTTTCCTATTACTATTCCCATTATTATTTCTATGGTGTTGATGTCGGTGACGTTGTCGCAGCCATTTTCTTCGGCGGCATTTTGGGGTTCCATTTTGCCTTTTTCTTCTCCCATTATTATGATTACAAGAATCCCGTTTCAAGTGGCTTGGTGGGAGCAATTATTGTCGATGTTTATCTTGTTTATTTCATCAGTAGGCATGGCATATATTGCTGCAAAAATTTATAGAGTAGGCATTTTAATACAAGGAAAAAAAGTTACGTTTAAGGAAATTGGTAAATGGATTTTTGTGAAATAATATTTTCAATTTATTTTCTTTGTTTGCGTAAAGTACCTTCTGCACTAACTCGCGCAAGTATGCAGTATAGCTTTGTGCTGTGGCGTACTTGTGCATAGAAAGAAATTTATTACTACATTATTCCATTATTTCATTATTCCATTATTTTACTTTTGAAGCCAAAAGTAACAAAAGCTTTTTTTGAACTACAAGGCAATTTGATGTTCGTTCCTCACATCAACCCGCTTCTAAAAACAACGCAAATGCTGATTGTTCTGCTTCGTTGATTTTAAAGCTATTGCTTTATATTTCAAAAAATCGAACTCTTCTGCGTTCTTTACTCTTTTAGTAGTAAGTATTATACAAATAAAAGTAGCGTGTCGTACCATGAAAATGGGAATCTCAATACGCATAAATCACCAACTCGCGCAAGTTGGTGAAAATAGTTGATTGGTAAGTTACTTAAAATCCTAAATCTCAATTCTGAAATCTGAATTCTAAATTCTCTTCTCTATTTATCTAACCCAATTCCTGCATTTTTAATTCCCATTTCCAAGCACTGAGCATGGCATCTTCTAAGGAATATTGGCAATGCCAATCAAGATGTGTAGAAGCTTTGGTTTTATCTGCATACACCGCAACCACATCACCGGCACGGCGGGCACCAATGGTGTAATTTAGCTTTTGTTCGCTTACCTTTTCAAAAGCAGCAATTGCTTCTAAAACAGAAACACCTTTGCCTGTTCCTAAATTAAATACTTCTACAGCAGTCGCATTTTTTTTGTCTATTAAATATTGTAATGCCAATGTGTGTGCATGTGCAATATCGCATACATGAATATAGTCACGGATATTGCTGCCATCGCGTGTGTTGTAGTCGTTGCCGAATACCGTAAGCTGTTGTAATTTTCCAATAGCCGTTTGTGTGATATAAGGCACTAAATTATTAGGTTTATCCAAAGGTATTTCACCAATTAATGCAGATGGATGAGCACCAACCGGATTGAAATAACGCAATAAAATATTTTGATGCAATGGATGTGCTTTGGAAAAATTTTGGATAATATCTTCACCGATTTGTTTGGTATGTGCATACGGACTTTCTGCCGTTTGTATAGGAGTTGTTTCTGTTACCGGTAACGTTTCGGCATTGCCATAAATAGAACAAGAAGATGAAAAAACAAAATTTGGTATTTGATATGCGTGCATTGCTTGCAATACATTCACCAAGGAGTTGATGTTGTTTGCATAATAGAGCAATGGATGTTCCACTGATTCCGGAACAGATTTTAATGCAGCAAAATGTATAATTCCGATAGCATCTTTATGTTCTTGAAACACTTTGAAAACAGCCTCTTTATCACATAAATCTATCTGATGGAAAATGGGCTTCTTGCCGGTAATTTGTTCTATACCATCTAATGCATATTTTTTGGAGCGAGAAAGATTGTCGATGCAAACCACTTCAAAATTATGATTCAATAAATCCACGATGGTGTGTGAACCTATATAACCTGTACCACCTGTAACAATTACTTTCATGAAAATGGAAATTTAGAACGGAAATGAAAATTACTTTTTTTAAACACTTTTGCTAATCACTAATCACTAATTACTCATCACTCATCACTGCTTCAATATATCCAATAAATATTGGCCGTATCCACTTTTTAAAAGTGGTTGTGCTATTTCATTTAATTGTTCTGCTGTTATAAATCCTTTGCGGTATGCTACTTCTTCTATGCAACCTACTTTTAAGCCTTGTCGTTGCTCTATGACTTGCACAAACTGTGATGCTTGCATCAATGAATCAAATGTTCCGGTATCTAACCATGCTGTACCGCGGTCTAAAATGCCGACTTTTAATTTTCCTCTTTTTAAATATTCTTTATTTACGTCCGTAATTTCATATTCTCCACGTGCACTCGGTTGGAGTTCTTCTGCAATCTGTACAACATCGTTATCATAAAAATATAAACCCGGCACTGCATAATTGGATTTTGGATGTGTTGGTTTTTCCTCTATGGAAACAGCATTCAACTCTTTGTCAAATTCTACTACACCATAACGTTCCGGATCGGAAACGTGATAAGCGTATATTACACCACCATCCGGATTATTGTTGTTTTCCAACAAATCACCCAAACCGGAACCATAGAAAATATTATCACCCAAAACCAAGGCTACTTTATCGTTCCCAATAAATTCTTTTCCTATCACAAATGCTTGTGCTAAGCCATTCGGTACTTCTTGAATCGCATATTGGAAATTACAACCGTATTTTTTGCCATCACCCAACAAACGTTGGAAATTCGGCATATCGTGTGGCGTGGAAATAATTAGAATTTCATTAATTCCGGCTAACATCAATACGGAAAGTGGATAATAAATCATCGGCTTGTCGTAAATCGGCATAATTTGCTTGCTGATGGCATAGGTAATAGGGTATAATCGTGTTCCACTGCCGCCGGCTAATATGATTCCTTTCATTTTTTAGTTGCTTATCAAAAAATTGTGAATAATAATTTGTAAAAATACATACTTAATAGCTACAAATTTAATATGTTTGTTGAGAAAATTGGAAGATTAAAGAAATTGTGTTAACTTAGCGTTAATTACATCAAAAACATCCTTACAAAAATGGCTGAAAAAACATTTAAAATTCTGGTTGTAGACGACGAACCAGATATCTTAGAATTCTTAAGTTATAATTTAGAAAAAGAAGGCTTCTCTGTAGAAACAGCAGAAAATGGCAAACAAGCACTTGAAAAAGCTAAAAAAAGCCAGCCGGATATCGTTTTATTAGACGTGATGATGCCGGAAATGGATGGTATAGAAGCGTGCAGAACAATGCGTGAAATGCCTCAATTTGAGCATACGATCATCGCATTCTTGACAGCAAGAACAGAAGATTATTCTCAAATTGCAGGTTTTGAAACCGGTGCAGACGATTATATCAGCAAACCTATCAAACCAAGAGTTTTAGTAAGTCGTTTGAAAGCCTTGTTGAGAAGATACGAAGCCAAAGAATCTAAATCTTCTTTCTTAGATGTAGGAAATATTCAAATCGATAGAGAGCGTTATTTAATTATCTTCAACGGTACTGAAATGGCTGTTCCTCGTAAAGAGTTTGAATTACTGTATTTATTGGCATCTAAGCCTGGAAAAGTATTTAAACGCGATGAAATTTTAAATGAAATTTGGGGACGTGATATCATCGTTGGCGATAGAACCATCGACGTACATATCCGTAAATTACGTGAAAAATTAGGTGAAGATTTAATTAAAACAGTAAAAGGTATCGGATACAAATTTGAAGAAATATGAGAAGAGTTACTTCTCCAACATTATTAGCATTATATACAAGCATGGCAGTAGCAATTTTTTCTACTGCCATCTTTTTATGTTGTAGTCTTATCTTTCATTTTGAGTTTTCTTTTCTCTACAACACCATTTTTTTATGCATCATTTTTTTAATATCATTCGCCTTGTTTCGGTTTGTGATGATTCGATTTGTTTATAACAAAATCAAGATTATTTACAAAGCGATTGGTAGGCCATTGAAGTTTCAAGAAGAAGTAAAATCCAATAGCAGCAGCACATTGATAAAAACTGTGGAACGCGATGTGGCAGAATGGGCAATTAATAAAAACAAACAAATACGCGAACTAAAAAAATTAGAACAATACCGAAAAGATTTTGTGGGCAATGTTTCGCACGAATTAAAAACGCCTATTTTTAATGCACAAGGTTATATAGAAACGATTTTAGACAGCGATTTAGATGATCCTGTTTTTATAAAGTCGTATTTGGAAAAAGCCAATAGCAATATCGAGCGATTGGAATCTATTGTAACGGATTTATTGGAAATTTCTAAGTTTGAAAGCGGTCGCATTGAACTAAATAAAGAAGCATTTGATTTGGTGAAATTGATAAAGAAAGTTTTTTTTCAATATCATCATTTAACACAACAACAAAACACTACATTAAAAGTACACAGCGAAGAAAATACCATTTTTGTTTTTGCCGACATAAAACGTATTATGCAAGTATTGGAAAATTTAATTTCCAACTCTATCAAATACGGAAAAGAAAATGGAGCCACGCATATTTTTATTCACGATTTAGATGAACAATTTTTAATAGAAATTACGGATAATGGACCTGGTATTTCGGAAGAACATTTGCCTCGTTTATTTGAACGTTTTTACCGTGCAGATAAAAGTAGAAATCGCAAAATTAATGGAACCGGATTGGGCTTATCTATCGTGAAAAATATTATTGATGCACATGAACAAACCATCAATGTTACCAGTGAAATAGGAAAAGGAACAACGTTTAGTTTTACGTTGCAAAAATACATTCCGGATTAATATTCTTTCTTAGAAAGAGCAATACTTCATCACTTTAGTGCGATAAATTATTTTCCCATTTTCATCTCTTACTAATAAAATATTAATGCCTCTACTAAAATCATTATTTTGTAGATAGATAATATTTTGCGAATGTTTAAATGCTATTTTCTGTTGAGATTGTAATCTACCTAAGGCATCTATGATTTCAATTGTCAATGTTTCGTCGGTGAGATGTCGCACCGTTAATTTTGGTTGTAGTCCGCAAACTAATGGATTGGGAATTAATTTAAAATACTCAGATTCTATTTCGATGCTATCTTCTTTGCACCAATAGAATGTTTCAAAGTTATTACAATCGTACAAGGTTTTGGACGTAATAGAATCCGAAGCAATATACGTACCTTCAGTCGTGGTGTTAGCAATTGTATTAGCTATAAATTGTGTTGATTTTTGTATGAGATATTGCACTGTTTGTTCATCGGCATCATATGGTAAATCTAACGTGCTAAAGCTATGATTAAATCCACAAAAAACATGCAATGCATACGGATGATGATATTGCTCTAAGGTTTTGGTGAAAACACCCGGACCGTAGGAGCGAACCGCATTGCTGCAATTGCCAATCCAGCCATTAAAGAAATCAACAGCAACATCACATGTATTATTAAAAAGTAACAACGGGTATGGTTTAATAATAGTTGGATTGAGTTCGTAAAAACCACCGACAATACTAATAATTCCGGCAACATCGGTGCTGTTTTTAAATGTATTACCTTGGTTATCCAAACTTCCCAATCGCGTCAATCGTTCCGGATGTACGCTGCTATCACTGATGTATAGAGAATGCATCACTAAAAAACCACCGGAGCTAATGCCCATTAAAAATATCTGATTACTATCGATACCTAAGGTAGCGGCATTGGCTTTGCAATAACGTATCAACGCTCTATTGTCTTGATAAGCGCGATGCGCTGCATCTAAAAATTTTTCTTGTGTAGCACTTTCGCAAATACCTTTGGTATCGGCCTCATACCAGCCTTGTCTAAAATCAGGTAAAATGACGCTGATGTTTTTTGCATTTAGTTTTTCTGTAAATGGTTTTAACATCGCCATATCTTTACTGCCCGAAGCATAACCACCACCGTGATATAAAATGACTAAAGGTAATTTTGTAGCGAATAAATTAGGCTTATATAAATCGGCTTGTAAAGCAATATTTTGATTGTTATAGGCGATGTTATTTCCATACGAAAATGGGATTTTTACACCGGCAAAAACAGCGTTGAAAGCCAAAAAAATGCCAACAATAAAGAATATAATTCCGAGTTGTTTACGCATATTTTTCTATGATTTTATCGCAAGCTTTATCAAGCATATCAAATACTTGTTGGAATCCTTTATCATCAAAATATGGATCCGGCACACTGCGGTTTTCATTCGGATATAGCTCATCTAAAATCAACTTTACTTTCTCTTCTTCTTCTTTATCTAAAGCCCATTTTTGTAAATCTTTATAATTGGAAATATCCATAGCAAAAATTAAATCAAACTCTTCGTAATCGGTACTGCGGATGCTTCTGGCTCGTTGGTCAGAAATATCAATACCATGTTTGGCGGCTACTTGTACAGAGCGTTTGTCCGGTGCTGAGCCTAAATGCCATTTGCCAGTTCCGGCACTATCTATATACCAATCTAAATTCTTTTGTGTGCATTTGTGTTTTAATATTCCTTCGGCTAAAGGTGAACGACAAATATTTCCCAAACAAACCATTAATACTTTCATATTGGCAAGCTATTATTTAAATGAAATAAAATATAAAACGATGTATTTTATTTACAAAAATGATTGTTTTATCTTACAATGCAAAATGAAGCAAGTTATTTTTGGAATATTAGTACTGGTATGCATAGCAGCATGCCAACAAAAATCGTGGCAACAAACTGCTTCAGGAATACAATATAAAATTTTTACGAACGACACATCCAAGCCAAAGCCTATTTATGGCGATCATATTTGGATGCACTTACGCAAATACACACACACTAAAAAAGAGATTTTTAATACATCTATTTTTGACAATAAAAATGGCGTAGAATTGGAATTTAAAAAATCTGCCAATGCACATGATATTCTTTCCTATTTTACGCTATTAGGAAGAGGCGATTCTATGTGGGTTCGTATTCCGATGCATTTAGTGGACAGCAATAGTACAAAAAAGAAATACTATACATTTCATTTAAACTTGTTGAATTTTAAAAGAGCTGAAATTTATCATGCAGATAAAAAGATGCAAGCTATGCATCAAGCTGTTGCTGATTCATTAGCAATTGTAGATTATATAAGAAACAAACAACTTCAAAATTTCAAACAAGATATGCATGGTATTTGGTTTGTACGAACACAAACTAAATCTATCACACCAATAAAAATGGGTGATTCTGTTTCCATTCATTATAAAGGTTATTTAACGAATAATTGGGAGTTTGATAATTCCTTTCAACGAAATAAACCGTTGACATTTGTGATAGGCAAAAAGCAGGTGATTGAAGGATTGGATAAAGGTATTCAGCATTTTTATAAAGGTGAAACAGGCACCATTATTATTCCAAGCAGATTGGCGTATGAGGATAAAGAAGTTGGAAAAATTCCACCCAATTCTATCTTAATTTTTGATATTGAAGTTTTAGAAAATCAATAAATAAAAGAAGGCTGTCTCAAAACAAAAATAGCCACGAGTTAATCTCGTGGCTTTTTTGTAGCTACTATCTTTTTTATTTTTTTCGACCGCCAATTTTTTCTTTAATTCTATCAATTACATAGTAAACACTTGGTACTACAACTAATGTTAAAAGTAAAGAACTGCTTAAACCACCAATGATAACCCATGCCATCGAACGTTTAAATTCTGAACCCGGCCCGTTGGATAATGCAATAGGTAACATACCAAAAATCATGGCAACGGTTGTCATTAAAATTGGTCTTAAACGCTCTTTTCCGGCTTCCACTAAGGCTTCTTTTAATTGCAAACCTTGTGCTTTTAATTGGTTGGTAAAGTCTACCAACAAAATACCATTTTTGGCAACTAAACCCATTAACATAATAAAACCAATAATACCGAAAATACTTAAACTTTCGTGTGTGAGTGCCAATGCTAATACCGCACCGATGATGGCTACCGGAATGGAGAATAATACCACAAAAGGATATAAAGTACTTTCATACAATGCCACCATAATTAAATATACCATTAAGAAACCCAAACCCATAGCAATTCCTAAGCTTCCGAAGGAATCACCTTGATTTTTTTGCTCCCCTAAATATTCAATTTTTATGGTTGATGGAAATCCTGCTTTGTCAATTTGTTCTTTAATATCGGCGGTTACCGTTCCTGTTGGTCTGCCTACTGCGGAAGCTAAAACTTGAACAGAGTTCAAACGATTGTAACGTTCCAATACACCTTGTCCTTGCACTTCGCTGATGGTTGCAATATCTCCTAAACGCACCATTCCACCTGTTGGTGTTTGTATGGTTGTATTGGCAACATTGCTCACGCTTTGTTTGTCGCCTTTATCATACATGATGTTAATTGCATACTCTTCGCCTTTATCTTTAAATTTAGATTGGTCATTACCTCTAAATGCTAATTGTACGGCATATCCAACGCTTTGAATATTTAAGCCCATTTTAGCAATCTTATCTCTATTTAATGCAATTTGAATTTCTGTTTTAGATGATTTGGTACTGTATTCTACATAATCCGTTCCCGGTGTGTTTTTGATGATTTCGTGTACTTTGCGTGCATAGGTCCACACTTCATCTAAATCAGCTCCCATTATTACTAATTGAATTTGTGGTTGGTTCCCACCGGTAATACTTGCCGGTTTGATAGAAAAGCTAATACCCGGAATGCTATCTAAACGTTTGCGAATAGCCGCTCCAATTTCATCCGTGGAGCGTGTACGTTCTAATTTATTTACCAGCGAAACCGTCATGTCTGCTTGATTGGGAATGGTGATGAAGCCACCCATTTGTGTTGCCACTGCACCAACATTGGTAAATACTTTTGTTACTTCTTTATTGTCTAATACAATCTCTTCTATTTGTTGCACCACACGATTGGTTTGTTGCAATGTAGCTTGTGGTTCTAATTCTACAATTAAATTAAATTCTCCTCTATCACCGCTTCCGGCAAATGAACTACCAATAAATCCTGCTGAGCCAAGGAAACCGATGAATCCGAATAAACTCAATACCAAAAATAAGACAACAATTTTATGACCTAAAACCCAATGTAATATTCTTCCATATGCTTCTATGAGTTTCTCTATTTGATGTTCTATCCATAAGTTGATTCTGCCCCAAAGAGAATCTTTACTCAAGATGGCTAACTTTCCCCAACGAGAGGCTAATAAAGGTGTAAGTGTGAAGGATACGAATAAACTCATTAAGGTAGAGAATACGACCACTAAGGCAAACTCACGCAAGATATTTCCAATTAAACCACCTGCCATAGCTAATGGAACAAACACTACTATGTCCACTAAGGTGATAGATAATGCAGTGAATCCAATTTCGCTTCTTCCATCTAATGATGCAGTTACTCTATCTTTTCCCATTTCCATGTGTCGGAAAATATTTTCCAATACCACAATACTATCATCTACTAAAATACCTACCACGAGTGAGAGTGCAAGCAAGGTCATTAAGTTGAGTGAAAAGCCCATTAAATACATCAAAATAAAAGTAGGAATCATGGCAGAAGGCAATGCTACTAATACGAATAATGAGCTTCTGAAACTGTGTAAAAAAATCAACATAACAAACGCAACGATGATAATAGCCAAGAACAAATCGTGCGTTACAGCAGTAGCTGCTTCCATAGTATAAGTGGATTGGTCAATTGCTACTTCGTAATTAAATCCGTCTGCTGCATATTGTTGCACTATAGTGTCTAATTTTGCTTTTACTTTATGGCTTACTTCAACGGCGTTAGCATCTGTTTGTTTAGATATTTCTAAACCTAAACCAACACGTCCGTTTATTTTATTTATCGTGGTTGGTGTGGCTGTTGCATCAGTAACACTGGCAACTTCTTTCAATAAAAGTTTACTGCCGTTTTTGTTTTCACGTACAATGAGGTTTCGCAAATCATCTACTGTTTGGAATTTCTCATTTAAACGAATGGTGAAACGATTGTCCGTACTCTCAATATTTCCGGCAGGATAAGACATGTTGCTGATGGCAACCATTTGTGCTACTTGTGCGGTAGATAGATTATACGCTTGTAATTTTTCGTTGTCGAGTTTTACTTCTATTTCGCGTTGTGTTCCACCAATTAAACGCACACGACCAACGCCTTCCACATTGGATAAAATGGGCTTTATTTTTTGGTCTACTAAATCGAATAATTCTGTTTCGCCAATTTTTGCAAATGTTGTTAATCGCAAAACCGGAATTTCACTGGAACTAAATTTAGAAATCACCGGATCATCTGCATCGTCCGGTAAATCATTTTTTACTTGATTGATTTTTCTTTCAGCATCTGCTTGTGCAACAGATACATTCATGTCTTGTTTTAATTGAATAATAACAATCGAAACGTTTTCTTGAGAGTTAGAGGAAACAACGTCCACGCCTTCAATAGAAGAAACAGCATCTTCTATTTTCTTTGTTACGTTGTTTTGTACTTCTTCCGATGAAGCACCTTTATAGATAGTTTGAATAGAGATAATTGGAGCTTCAAATTTTGGAAGTAGGTTGTAGTTTAATAAGCTGTATCCAAAGAAACCAAATATAATGAGTGTAAGAAACACCACACTAATTAATAAAGGTCTTTTTATCGCAATTTCGGTAATAGACATATCAGCAATTTTTTATTTTATTTTTAATATCGATAACAAGTTAAATGCTCCGCTTTTTATAATGAGCATATTGGTTGCTCTCCATTAATTTTTTGAGTTTACAATTTGGATTTTGCTTTTTTCTGTCAAATTAATTTGACCACTCGTTACTATTTTTTCACCGGCAGTTAATCCACTTAATACTACAATGTTTTGTCCGATGTCTTCACCCACTACAATTTTTCTAACAGCAATAGAATTGCCATTTACAACATATACATACGGATTTTTTACACCTTCTACCAATGCCATTTTTGGAATTTGCAATGCATCTGCCGGTTTTTTGAAGTTGAATTTTACTTGCACATACGTACCGGCTTTGTAGCCATTATTTGGAATGTGAACTTCCACTTTGTAGTTGTGGTTCTCATCACCTTTTGGTGCTATGTATTTAATGATTCCTGTTGTTTTTTTATCCGGAAATATATCAGATGTAATTTGAGCCGATTGTCCAACTCTTAAATCATAAACATTTTTCTCACTCACATACACTATCGCTTTCAATACGGATACGTCCATAATGCTTGCTAATGGTGTTCCCGGATTGGCAAACTCTCCGGCATTTGCATTTTTTTGTACAATGATACCACTAATAGGTGCGTAAATATTGTTGTCTGCAATTTGTTGTAAGTAATTTTCTTTTTGTATTCTGGCAGATTCTAAATTGTAATTCAAATCATTAATTGCATTAGCAGGAGCTGCGTCACCGGCTACTAAATCTTGTGTTCTTTTTAAATCGTCTTCCAATTTTTTAATAGTTGCTTCAGTTGATTTTACGCCGATTTCACGTTGTTTAGAATCTATTTTCCCTATCAATTGTCCTTTGGTTACGTGTTGACCGATTTCAATATTAAAAGAAGCTAATTTTCCCGGTTGTGTTGCCGTAATAATACCGGTGTTATTGTTGTCTAACACAGCCGGAAGAGAATAATCTGTACTTACCGGAATATAATTCACATCAAAAGTAGTAACAGAAACCGGTACGTTGCTTCTGTCAATAGGTTTTGCATTGGCATCGATAATTTTTTTGTTTGCCGATAATTTATAAATCATTCCGCCAATTAAAAGTACTGCGATAACTCCGATTATAATTTTATTTTTCATGCGATGTATTTTTATTTATGTTTAGTTGGTTTGTTTGTTTTTAATTTTATTTATAGCTGTTTAAGTTTCCGTTGGCTTTGTCTATTTCTAATTTGGCATTTAATAAATCAACAAAAGAGCGTATGTAATTAGCTTCTGCCTCTTGATAAGCCGATTGTGAAGAAAGCCATTCCGGATAGCTTGTCGTTCCTTTTTGATATTGAAGTGTGGCTACATCTAAAATATTCTTAGCCATTTCCATATTTGTTTTATTGATTTGGATATTGTCCGTTGCGTTTAAATATTTGGTATTGGCATTTTTCATTTGAAATTTCAATCCGGCTTCTGTTTGTGCAATGGTTTCGTTTAATGTATTTAAGTTTAATTTAGATTGCTTTAGCGCACTTGCTGTTCGTAAACCATCAAAAATGGGAATTTGTAATTGCAAACCTAATGCAGCTATCGGTGTCCAATGTTTGAAAGACTCGCCAAATTTGTTGCCTAATGTTTGGCCTGCATATTTCGCATAGAAAGATAAGACAGGATAATACGGTGCACTTGTTCGTTTATACAATACGTTTTGTAGTTGTAAATTTTTTCTAAGAATGCGAAGTTCAATTTTGTTTTTGATGTTTGCTGTATCAGAAAAAGAGTACATATCGAGTATTTCTTTCGAATATGATGTATCAATTGTAATGTCTGTTTCCAATGGTAATTGCATATTGTATTTCAAATTGTCGTATGCCAATGTTTTATTGGTATTTAGGATTTCTTTTTGTGCTATTAAATTATTGATGTTCACTTGAATTCTGTCTACATCCACCTTTTTTATCATGCCTTTTTCATTTTGTAGTTTTACGACAGGCAATGTTTTGTTTAATCGATCTTCATTCAGTAATAATAATTTTTCTTGCTCATTTATTAAAATGATTTGATAATAAGCTGTGATGGTATTATATATAATATCTTCTTTGGTTTTCTCTTTTTTTAATTCAGCTAATTCGTAGCTTGGTTTTATTGCTCTGATGCCATCTATATATGATTTATTATATAAAAATTGATCGAGTTGCACGCCAACTACGGTGGAGAAATGGTTTCCAAAGGCAACGGTACTTGGGAAAGTTTGACCTAATGCAGCACCTAATTGAACAAACTCATCCGGTAAGGCTGATTGCTGTAATTGTATATTATAATCCCATTTTGCAATACCATTAATTTGTGGCATATAAGCAGATTGCCCTTCTTTTTTACGAGCATACGCTACTTGTACATCGTTTTCAGCTATCTTGATGTTGTGATGATTTTTTAATGCGTAATCAATACATTGTTTTAGTGTATAAGTTGTTTGTGCATACGAAACACAAGTAGTAAATAATACGCTGAGCAGGATTATACTTTGTCTAATCATAAATTTATTTTTCTGGATTTGTTCAATTTTTCAAATAATTTAATTCCTTCCGGTGTAGCAATTGCATGCAAATTATATCTTATAATTTCGCGATGAATTTCGTCCGGTCTGGATGAAAGTGTGTGGTTTTGTTCTATCGGAAGCATGGATAAGTGCAACTGTAAAGACGATACTATTTCTATGTCGATATCATTTCTGTAATAACCTTGTGCAATTCCTTTTTTCAAATTGTTTTTAATATTGTCTTTGGCAAAAGAGTTGATATGGTTCGATATTAATTCCCAACTTTCCGGATAAAATTTTGTAATCTCTTTTAATAAAGATGGATGAAATTGTTGCAATTCATTGTTTACATGATTTGAAATCATCATCCACTCTTCAATGGCATTTTCTGTTTTTTCTGAAATTTCACGGATAATAGCTTCATCTTGTTGCAAATCATACATAATACAAAAACGGACTAAATCAGCTTTGTTTTTTATTTCTTGATATAATGTTTTTTTGGAGATTCCAAGCTCTTTCGCCAAGTCATCCATTGTTGTATTTCGCACACCCATCTGATTAAATAATAAACGTGCCTTCTCAAATATCTTGGATGGAATGCATCGTTCATCTATGTGTACTAAATTCTTCATTGTGGAGGCAAAATTATACAAAATAAACTTTGGAAACTCTAATAGGTTTTAAAGTTTCCAAAAATTTAATATTAATTAATTGTAGCTTTGAAAAAACAATAATATGAAAGCATTTGTCTTAAATACAGATTCATTTCAATTAGAAGAAATAGAAAAGCCTACGTTACAACCGAATCATGTATTGGTAAAAATGAAGTATGCGGCACTCAACCACCGCGACCAATGGATTCGCGAAGGACAATATGCCAAAATTCAATTGCCAGCAATTTTAGGTTCTGATGGTTGTGGTGAAGTAGTTGAAGTCGAAAACGAAAGAGATGCACATTGGAAAGGACGAGAAGTGGTGATAAATCCCAATATTAATTGGGGCAACAATCCTGCGTTTCAACAAAAAGAATATCAAATTTTAGGCATGCCTACTCAAGGTACCATGGCAGAATATCTCAGTGTGCAAGCAGATAGGATTCATCCTAAACCAGCGCATCTAAGTAGTGAGCAAGCTGCAGCATTGCCATTAGCCGGATTAACTGCATACAATGCCTTATTTAATAAAGGAAAAGCAGAAAGTGGTATGCAAATTCTGATTTCCGGAGTAGGTGGTGGCGTAGCACAGTTTGCCTTTTTGTATGCTGTTGCCATCGGAGCAAAAGTGTATGTAACGTCGAGCAAACAAGAAGTGATTGATAGATGTAAAAGTTTAGGTGCAATTAATGGTGTCAGCTATAAAGAAGAAAATGCCATTCGGGATTTAGCTAAATCAATCGGTGGATTTGACATAATCATTGATAGTGCTTGTGGTAATGGCATGAATGACTTAATTGCCACTTTAAAACCCGGTGGAAAGTTTGTGTTTTATGGTGCAACCAAAGGCTTACCAAAAGATTTGAATATGCGTCAAGTATTTTGGAATCATCTGCAAATACTAGGTTCTACAATGGGCAGTGATGCTGATTTTTTAAATATGATTGCTTTTTGTGATAAACATAAAATTATTCCTATCCTAGATAATACCTTTGATTTGAATGATACTGTTGCGGCATTTGATAGAATGAAAAATGGTGATCACTTTGGCAAGATTATTGTTAAAATTTAACTTCAATATTAACCAAAAAAAATAAATTAAATGGATTTACAACAACTTTTAAGTGGCTCATTAGGACAACAAGCTACTCAACTCATCAGTAATCAATTGGGGATGGATCCACAACAAGCACAAAATGCGGTGGGTTTTGCATTGCCTACATTATTAAACGCCTTAAATAATAATGCCTCTACACAAGATGGTGCAACTTCCTTATTAAATGCCTTAAATAAAGATCATAGTAATGGTGGGCTGGATGACTTAGCAAGTTTGGCTCAAAATGCTTTGAGCGGAGAAGGAAACTCTATGTTAAAGCATATTTTAGGCGACTTACAGCCAAATGTCGAAAATGCTGTTTCACAGAATTCAGGAATTGGAACAGGTCAAGCATCTCAAGTATTGCAAATATTAGCACCCATCGTACTAAAAACATTAGGTGGCCAAACGCAATCTCAAGGTTTAAATATTGCAGGATTGGCAGGCTTATTAAGTAATTTTGTTGGTAATCAGCAACAAGCTGCACCGCAGCAAAATGATTTAATTTCAAAATTATTAGACAGAAATAATGATGGTAACGTGATAGATGATGTTGCCGGATTATTGGGTAATCTGTTTAAGAAATAGAATTATTCATCAATATTATTTTTTTTAATAAAGAAGGGCTGTTTCATTCGAAACAGCCCTTCTTTATTAAAGGTACAATACGATATTAAAGATTGTATTGTCCGGCTTCTAATATTTTAGCAGCAATTCTTCTTCTTGCTTCTTTTACATTTACCGGTTCATATTTTGTAAAGCGTTTTAAGCCCATCATCATAATGCGTAATTCATCACCTTCAGCAAATGATTGTAAGGCATCTTTGCCATATACATTTATTTTATTCATTGCATCATTGATAAATACTTTTAAGATGTCTGTATAAATTGCATCTGTTTTTTCGCCAGCTTCTGTGATTTTTTGAACACGCAATAATAAAGACTCTGCAGCATAGATTTGAATCAACATGTCTGCTGCATTCATAATTATTTCTTGCTCGTCTTTCATTTTTGCCATCAATTTTTGAACAGCACCACCGGCAACTAATAAGAATGCTTTTTTCGCATTTTTAATAGCTTTTGCTTCAGCCGCAAATGCACTTTCGTCATCATTGCTAAAGTCAGGAACGCTCATTAATTCTTTTTGGATTGCCATGCCCGGTGTCATCAAATCAATTTTACCACTCATCGCACGTTTTAACAACATGTCAATGGATAATAAACGGTTGATTTCGTTAGTACCTTCGTAGATACGAGCAATACGAGAATCTCTATAGGCTCTTGCAGCAGTACCTTCTTCAGAGAAGCCCATACCACCGTGAATTTGTACGTTTTCATCTACGATGAAATCTAACACTTCTGAACCTAATACTTTTACGATAGAACATTCAATTGCATATTCTTCAGCAGCACCTAATAAGGCTTTAGAGAATTCTTTTCCGGCTGCTAAGTTTTCGTGTTCTAATTTACCGATGTCGTTGGCACATCTGTAAGTGGCAACTTCTAAAGCAAACAATTGGATTGCCATTTCTGCAACTTTATGTTGGATAGCACCAAATGTGCTAATCGCTTTTCCAAATTGTGTACGCTCATTGGCATAACGTACCGCAGCATTGAAAGCTTCGCGTGCACCACCTAAAGCAGTAGCACCTAATTTATATCTTCCGATATTTAAAATGTTGAACGCAATAAGATGTCCTTTACCACGCTCACCTAACATGTTTTCAACCGGAATTCTGCAGTTCTCAAAAAATACTTGACGAGTAGAAGAACCTTTGATACCCATTTTATCTTCTTCTGCACCTAAGTTTAAACCAGGTGTGCCTTTTTCTACTAAGAAAGCGGTAAATTCCTTTCCGTCAATTTTAGCAAACACGGTAAATGAATGTGCGAAACCAGCGTTGGTAATCCACATTTTTTGTCCGTTTAATATCCATTCTTTTCCATCTTCAGAAAGTGTTGCAATTGTTTTAGCACCTAATGCATCTGAACCGGAACTTGGCTCTGTTAAGCAGTAAGAAGCCGGCCATTCACCACTCGCTAAGTTGGGTAAGAATTTTTGTTTTTGTTCTTCGTTACCGAAATATAAGATAGGCAAAGTACCGATACCAATATGGCAAATTGCAGTAGTAGCAAATGAACCGGTACGACCAAATTCTTCAGCAATAATACAACCTGTGATTACATCTTGATTCATTCCGCCATATGATTCAGGAATGGCAGTTGACAACAAGCCTAATTCTCCGGCTTTTTTCAAT
The DNA here is from genome assembly GCA_964507125.1 of uncultured Chitinophagales bacterium. Lineage (GTDB taxonomy): Bacteria > Bacteroidota > Bacteroidia > Chitinophagales > JADIYW01 > JADJSS01. Next base: position 42,914 of record CAZDOT010000009.1, read on the forward strand.
AAATCGGTAGATAATCCCGGCTCTTGTTTTTCGTATTCTTTCCAACGAGGCATTACCTCTTTTTCTACGAAATCAGATGCCATAGAACGCACCATTTGTTGTTCTTCGGTATAATCTTCCGGTGTAAAAACTTGCTCAGTAGTAGATTCTTTAATGATGAATTCACCACCTTTTAATGACTTGATTTGATCTAAAGTTTCCATTTTATTTTAAAAATTAAGTAATAAAAATTGTGCTAATCGCTAAGCGATACTCCATTTACACGTAAAATTAAGGATTAATATAGCAACACTGAAAGATTGTTTTTTATGGAATTGTTAGGGATTCTGTGTTGTTTGTCTGGAAATTTGATGCAGGTCTAATTTGTCGATGTATTAATCAATTTTATTGGTTCTATTCTAATGTTATACTCGAGTATTTTTTTAATAAATAGTTAGCATAATCAGCAGTAGTTTTCTATATTCGATTATATTTTAATTCTAAAAAAAATCTACATATGGAATTTGATTTCATTATTGTTGGTGGTGGTTCTGCCGGTTGTGTGTTAGCGAATCGTTTGTCTGTTAATCCCAATTATAAAGTGGTATTGTTAGAAGCCGGTCCGCCGGATGATTCACATTTTATCCATAATTGTAACCCAGTAAATATGTTGTATTTGATGAATAGTCCAACATATAATTGGAAATATTTTGCAGAAGGAAATGCCAAAACCGGAAAGCGAAAATTTTATTGGCCAAGAGGAAAAACGTTGGGTGGCTCAAGTGCCGTAAATGCGATGATTTACACACGTGGGCATTCTTCCGATTATGACCGATGGGCTGAATTGGGAAATGCCGGTTGGGATTTTAAATCGGTGTTGCCGTATTTCAAAAAATCGGAATTGCAACATCGCGGTGAAGATGCTTATCATGGCAAAGAAGGTACAATGGATGTAATTGATCCTACCTTCCATTTTGCTCCGAGTCATGCATTTATAAAAGCTTGTGTTCAAGCAGGCATTCCCCAGAATAAAGACATAAACGGTGAAAAATATGAAGGAGTTGATTTTTTCCAAATTAATCAAACGCCGGAAGGTAGACGCTGCCATTCCTCTGTTTCTTTTTTAGATCCGGTACGCGATAGAAAAAATCTGAAGGTTATAAATTATGCTCATATCAAACGTGTTTTAATTAAAGACAATACTGCCTATGGTATTGAATATTTTGATATGAAAGAGGGCAAAAAATTGAAGACGCTCATTGCAACAAAAGAAGTGATTTTAAGTGCTGGCATTATTGGTTCGCCACAAATTTTAAAATTATCCGGTGTTGGGCCAAAAGAAGAACTACAAAAGTATGGAATTGATGTACAGTTGGATTTGCCGGGCGTTGGTGAAAACTTGCAAGATCATCCGGATATTATCATTCGATGCAAAGGAAAACATGGTGCTTCCTTAACTACATTTCCTTGGCCGTACATGATACAGTTTATGTCTAAATTTTACAAAAAAAATGAAGAGCCATTTGTATTTACGCCAACAGATGCCGGTGGTTATGTAAAATCTGATCCGAGTGTGGAAGTGCCGGATTTGCAATTGCAATTTGCATCCTTAAGAATGCAACCGCATGGAAATGGTATTAATCCAATTCGTTCCGGTTTTGTGTTACACGTATGTCACATGCGCCCCAAAAGCAGAGGTCGTGTGTTGTTAAAATCAGCAGATCCATTTGAGGCACCGCGTATTGAAGCTAATTATTTTGATGATGAAACAGAATTAAATGCATTGGTGAATGGCGTGAAAATTGCTCGTAAAATTATTTCGCAACCTGCGTTTAAAGAACTTTTTGTGCGCGAAGAAATGCCGGGTGCAAAGGTGCAAACCGATGCAGAAATTCGACAATTTATTTTAGATAGAGCGGAATCTGTTTATCATTCAGCCGGTTCTTGTAAAATGGGAATAGATGAAATGGCGGTTGTGGATCCGAAACTTAATGTCCGTGGCATTGCAAATTTGCGTGTGATAGATTCTTCTATTATGCCAACAATTACCAGTAGTAATATACATGCTCCAACTGTTATGATAGCAGAAAAAGGAGCGGATATGATCTTAGAAAAATATGTAAACTAAGCAAAATTTATTTACTTAATCAACTATTCATCATCTTCCATAAGGCATCTTTTAGTGCCATGATATTATCATTTGTAAGTGAGGAAAAAAAGATATGCGGTACTTTTTTAGGTAGTTCTTTTGCAAGTAATTGTTTGAGTTCATCATCCAATAAATCCGATTTAGAAATACCGATAATTCGTGGTTTATGTATTAATTCTTTATTGTAAAGTTTTAATTCTTTTTCTAATATTTTGTATTGTTTTTTTATATCATCCGCATCTGCAGGAATTAAAAACAATAAACAACTATTGCGTTCAATATGTCTTAAAAATCGGACACCTAATCCTTTTCCTTCGTGTGCACCTTCTATAATTCCCGGAATATCTGCCATGATGAAAGAGCGATTATCTCGATAAGAAACAACACCTAAGTTGGGCACTAAGGTTGTAAAAGCATAGTCTGCAATTTCTGGTTTTGCAGCACTTAATACCGAAAGTAAGGTGGATTTTCCGGCATTAGGAAATCCAACTAATCCAACATCTGCTAATACTTTTAATTCTAAAATTTTCCAGCCTTCTTCGCCTCCTTCACCAGGTTGCGCATAGCGTGGTGCTTGGTTTACCGGTGTTTTGTAGTGATTATTTCCTTGACCGCCTCTACCGCCTTTTAACCAAATAATTTCTTGTCCATCTTCTAAAATCTCTACTTCTTTTTCTCCGTTTTCTCCATTTCTTCCGATGGTGCCTAATGGCACTTCTATAATAATGTCTTCACCGTTTTTTCCGGTACGTAAACCGCCTTCGCCATAACTGCCGTTATCGGCATGTATGTGTTTTTTATATTTAAGATGTAAAAGCGTCCATAACTGCTTATTACCACGTAAAATTACGTGTCCGCCTCTGCCGCCATCGCCGCCATCCGGACCGCCTTTGGGAACATATTTTTCACGTCTGAAATGTACAGAACCACCTCCGCCATTTCCCGAGCGAATAAAAATTTTTACGTAGTCTATAAAGTTGCTGCCTTCCATTTGATGTGCAAAGATACAAATAAAAAAAGAGCTTCAAGCAATATTCTATTCTTGAAGCTCTTTGTATGAATGTGTTGTATTAAATTACTTTTTTGATTTCTGTAGAAAGATTTTCAAAAATTTCATCGATAGTGCCAATTCCATTTAATGCAACAAACTTATCTGCTTTTTTATAATGATCGGCAACTTGTGATGTTTGTTTCAAATACACTTGAAAACGGTTGCGGATAATATTTTCATCTAAATCGTCAGCACGCGGATTTTCTGATTTTTTTGCACGCTCTAAAATACGATGTGTGATTTCATCTTCGCCCACTTCTAAAGCTAATACTAAAGAAATAGTTGTGTTTTTTAAATCTAATAATTTGTCTAATGCTTCCGCTTGTGGTTCTGTTCTTGGAAATCCATCAAAAATAAATCCATTCACTTTTCCGGCTTGTTCATCTAATTTATTTGATAACATCCCGATGGTTACTTCATCGGGCACCAATTCACCTTTGGTCATGTATTTTTTAGCTTCTAAACCAAGTGGTGTTTCGTTGCTTATTTCATTTCTGAATAAATCTCCGGTAGAGATATGGTAAAGGTTGAACGTTTCTGCTAATTTAACGGCTTGTGTTCCTTTTCCACTTCCCGGAGGGCCAAATAAAATTAAATTTATCATTTGTGTTTTTTATGAGAGGATAAAGATACGATGTATTTACAGTTTATAATTTGAGCTATATCTATTTCGATGTATAAATTACTTTTTAGTAATGTTAGCGTAAAATCTTAATAGAGTATGCGCGCTTTAAGCGTGTTTTTTACTTTTTTCAAATCTTCCATTAATTCCAAATCGGCATTGCCATCTACATCTAAAACAACATAACCTATCGTTTCATTTGTTTTAAGATATTGTCCTAAAATATTGACATTATGTTTGGAAAGTGTAGAGTTGATTTCCGTTAAAACACCCGGAACATTGTGGTGAATATGCAATACACGTCTAGTATTTTGCTGAACCGATAAGCTTATTTCCGGTACGGTTTTAGATCCTAAAGTGCTGCCGTTGTCTAAAAATCCGGTCAGTTTTGTTGCCACTTCAGTGCCAATATTTTCTTGTGCTTCTTGCGTTGAACCTCCAATATGTGGTGTTAATATGATATTGTGCAAGCCCACTAATTCTGATTCGAAGCCTGGTCCGTTTTGTTTCGGTTCTTTTGGGAAAACATCTATTGCAGCACCGCTAATTTTTCCGCTTTTTACTGCATTCGCCAAAGCCGGAATATCGACAACATTACCGCGTGCTAAATTCTGGAACACAACACCATCTTTCATTAAAGCAAATTCTTTTTCGCCAATTAAATTCTGAGTTTGTGCCGTTGCCGGAACGTGTAAGGTTACGATATCTGATTTTTGTAATAACTCTTCTAAGGTATCTATCGAATTGGCATTTCCTAAAGGAAGTTTGGGTTCAACATCAAAATAAATTACTTTTAAACCCATGCTTTCTGCCAATACAGATACTTGCGAGCCAATATGTCCGTAGCCAATAATACCGATGGTTTTGCCTCTTAACTCATAACTTCTCGTTGCGGTTTTTTGCCAATTTCCATCATGCATAAATTTGCTTTTTTGAGGAATACCTCTTAATAACATAATGGAATTTCCGATGATTAATTCTGCTACCGAACGTGTGTTGGAATACGGTGAGTTAAAAACCGGAATACCCAATTCTGTTGCTTTTTTCAAGTCAACTTGATTGGTGCCGATACAAAAACAACCGATAGTCATTAACTTTTTTGCTTTTTCTAAAACCGGAGCTGTTAAGTTCGTTTTAGAGCGGATACCAATAATGTGATAATTTTCGATGCATTCTAATAATTCTGCTTCGTTCATCGCTTCTTTGCGACTGTCAATGTTGGTGTACCCTTTTTTGTGAAACTCGTTGAGTGCGGATTGATGTAAGCCTTCGAGTAATAAAATCTTGATTTTTTCTTTTGGAAATGAAACTTCTTTTGCCATGATTATCAAAAATAAATATTATCTGACGGATTCATCTACTAAAACAACATAACAATATTTATTTAAGATTTTGGTAAAAGTTAATTTAACCGACAGCCTCGTTAAAAAACCGGATAAGTGGATGTACAGTTTGTGATAGTTGAGTAATGGTTTTTATAAATTGCTTATCCATCACTTCAGTGTCGCTGAGTGGTTTTGCTACGGTGAAACTTTTTAATTTTAAATAGTGGATAGCCTCATTACTTTCATCATACCCTTTGGGTGGCCTTTTGAGTTGGTTTTCCACTCGTAAATCCTGAAAGGTATTTTTGAATTTTGTGGAGGAAAGTATCTTTTTAAAATCTGAAAAATTATAATCAATTTCTTGCCTAATTTTAGCTAATTGTTCCGGCATCGGCATATAAATTCCGGCACCAAAAAAACAATTTCCGGGCTGTATGTGCAAGTAATATCCGGCAAAGTTGGTGTTTTTGCCACCTTTGGTTAGGTAAGCACCTAAGTTGGTTTTATAAGGTCGTTTATCCGCCGAAAAACGAATATCTCTGTTGATGCGAAAGATGCATTTGTTCGGTTCTAAAAAAGCAATATCAGCATCGGTTTTTCCAAATTGTTGTATCCAATCTGCAATGAATAGTTTAATCTCATTTTGTGCGTGTACATATCGATGTCTGTTGGCTTCGAACCAATCTTTATGGTTGTTTTGTTCCAACTCTTTTAAAAACTGAAAGGTATCAGCGGTTAGCATCTTTTTTTAGTTTATTTTCTTTTTGTATGATGCTTTCTAATGTGTCTTTTTTAAGCATTTCTACGGTTTCATTACGAATAGCTAAAAATGCATGGCGGATGCCGCAGGTTACTTCATCATCGCATTCTTCGCATTTCTCATAGTATTTATGTGTAACACAAGGCAATAAACCAATGGCACCATCAAAATATCGGATTATCTCTGCTAAATTTACTTCAGATGGATGTTTGATTAAATAATATCCGCCGCCTTTTCCTTTTTTGGAATTTAAAATACCGGCATTGCGTAAATCCAATAAAATGGTTTCTAAAAATTTTTTAGGAATGCGTTCATTGGTGGCAATTTCACTAATTAAAACAGGCTCTTTTGCCGGCTTTTTTGCCAGATATACCAATGCATTTATTGCATATTTGGTTTTTTTTGAAAGCATATTTTAGTTGCGTTTGTAAATCAGGATATACACTTGTACGAGGTTAAAGATACTTATCTTTTTTATCAGTCTATGGATTAAGTAGATAAAATTTTCACATTTATTTTTGTTGTGTGTAAAATGTTAGTGTAGATGGTGTAAAACTTGTTATTTTTACAGTATGAGTTTTAAGTATAATGCATCAACATTGGCGCTTTTAGAGTCTATCTTTAAAGAGAATCATTATGTGGTTCGATATGAAAAAGGTCGATTCCAGTCGGGTTATTGCATCTTGCAAGATAAGAAAGTAGCTGTGGTAAATAAGTTTTTTGAAACGGAAGCTCGCATCAATGCATTGATAGAAATTTTATCTCAAATAAGCGTAGATGCTTCATTGTTAGATGAAAAACAACTTAAGTTATTTGAACAATTAGCACAGCAAAAATTAGAAATATAATTATTGTCAATAATCTTTTGATGATAGTTTATTGCATACAAATCCATTGACCATTGAACCATAGTAAAATACGATTTACTTTTTTGGGAACAGGCACCTCTCAAGGTGTTCCGGTGATTACATGTACGTGTGCCGTTTGCACATCTAAAGATAAAAGAGATAATCGTACGCGCACATCATTGTTTATTCAATCACCCAAAACAAGTGTAATTATTGATACCGGGCCGGATTTCAGACATCAGATGTTGCGTGAAAAATTAAATGATTTAGATGCTGTTTTGTTTACACATGGACATAAAGACCACGTGGCAGGATTAGATGATATACGACCATTTAATTACCTATTGGGCAAAACGATGGATGTATATGCAGAAGAATTGGTGCAAGAAATATTGAAACGAGAGTTTGCGTATGCTTTTGTTGGACATGATTATCCCGGAGCACCGCAAATAAATTTAAAAACGATAGATGAAACACCTTTTACAATTGGTGATATTCCAATAATTCCTATTCGTGCAATGCATAAAAATTTGCCTGTATTGGGTTTTAGAGTGCACGATTTTACCTATATCACTGATGCTAATTATATTGCACCGGAAGATTTAGAAAAAATAAAAGGCAGCAAAGTGTTGGTGTTAAATGCCTTGCGCAAAGAACCACATTATTCGCATTTTAATATGGAACAAGCTATCGAAATTGTATATAAGGTTCAGCCTGAAAAGGCCTATTTTACGCACATTTCACACCATTTGGGTTTGCACGAAATTGTCGAGAATGAGTTACCAGACAATATTTCGTTAGCATACGATGGATTGCAGATTAGTCTTTGAGTCTTTGAGTTTGTGAATTAATGAATTTGTGAATTAATAAAAATTCTACATACCTAAACTCCTAAACTCCTAATTCATTTTCGGTTTGTATTTTGATTCTGTCAAAATTTTTTGTCCATCGCTTAATGCAATCAAGTCTTTTAAGGTAGTTTCCGGTTTTTCTTTCATGTAAGCTCGAATAATTTGCCAACCCAACCATGCGCCCACTCTGCCCGGACTGGTGCTCGGCATACCATATGTTGTCGGCCCTTCGGTTACGTATTTGTATTGTTCGAATTGTGTATTGTAAAATAAATCTTTCTGTACAAAATAAGCCCAAATTTGTGGTTCGTTGTCAATGCAAAATTTCCAACTTTTGTCGTTGTATTTTATAATATCATTTTCTGCTTTGTTGGGTAATAAATTCTCGATGATATAAAATATTTTACCTTTTGCAAGCATTTTATCTAATAAAGTAGATTTATCGCTCGGAGCTTTTACTAAATTATTGGCTAATACATTGGCACAGTCAATTGCCATATATTTTTTGTCAAACGTTGGAATCATAAATGAAAATTGTTTAAAAATATCGGCATAGAATCGATATTTCTCTCCTAAATACATGTCCAACGAAATGCCAATTAGTGAATCGGAAACCGTAAATGTGGCAATCTGAAATTCTGATATGCAGGTAGTTACATTTGGTGTTGGTTTTTCGGGGAAATGACTTTTGTAATTGGTAAACAAAATCTGTAAATCATCTTTTAAAAAATCTAAATTGGCGAATGCTTTTTTTATGGTATCACGTAAGCCAACATTGTATTTGTTTGTGATAAATTCTTGCATGTAATTAAGTTGCGTGCCTTTGTCTCCGAAGCTCGGAACTTGTAAAATTTGATTATAAAAAACATCGTAAAAAGCCGGATATTTTTTTTCTAATTTGGGTAAATCTATATCTAATTTATTGGGATTGCAGGCAAATAAATCATCTTCAAATCTGCTGATTTGAAAGTGTATGTCCGATTTTTTTACATCTTGTATTTTTTTAGCTTGATTTTTTTGTTGGTTGCAAGAGCATGCACTGAAAAATAAAATTGCTAATATGTAAATTCCAAAGGATACTTGTCTCATGTTGCTGAATCAATTTTGGTGCAAAAATAAGGATAAAATCAGTATCAGAATATTTTTTTAAAGAACGATAACTTAATGTTACATTTTACTACTTTTGAATTATGAAAATAGGATTGGCTCAGCTGAATTATATGATTGGTGATTTCTCCGGAAATTTAGCCAAAATTAAAAATGCTATTGAACAGGCAAAACAACAACAAGCCGATGTGTTGGTGTTTAGTGAATTGAATATTTGCGGTTATCCACCACGCGATTTTTTAGAATTTAACCACTTCATTAAACAATGTGAGGATAGCATTGCACAAATTGCAGCTTGTGCCGGTAATCAACTTGCCGTGGTAGTAGGTGCACCCTCTAAAAATCCTACTAAAGACGGCAAAGATTTACACAATTCCGCCTATTTTATTGCCGATGACAAAGTGCAGTTTATAGCACATAAAACTTTATTGCCTACGTATGATGTATTTGATGAGTATCGTTATTTTGAACCGAATAAGGATTTTAATATCATCACTTATAAAAATAAAAAAATAGCCATTACCATTTGTGAAGATATTTGGGATACCGGCGAAACCAATCCATTGTATAGAGTGAATCCGGTTGCGGAGTTAGCAAAGCACCAACCCGATATTTTATTGAATCTTTCGGCATCACCATTTAATTATAAACAAGCAAAAAAACGGATGGACGTTGTTCGAAAAAATGCGACACAGTTTAAGTTGCCGGTTTTTTATTGCAATTGTGTTGGTGCCCAAACTGAATTGATTTTTGATGGAGGTTCGATGGTGATGAATGCTGATGGAAACTTGGTGGATGAGATGCCCTATTTTGAGGAATGCATCCGATTTTATAAATTAGATGACATCGAAAAAAATCAACATCATAATAAAGAACAAGATAAAAACGAAACAAAACTCATACACGATGCATTAGTATGTGGTATTCAAAATTATTTCCAAAAATTAGGATTTAAAAAAGCAATACTTGGTTTAAGTGGTGGTGTAGATTCTGCCTTGGTGCTTGCTTTGGCTGTACGAGCATTGGGAAAAGAAAATGTTTTAAGCGTGTTGATGCCTTCGCAATTTTCAACAACGCACTCTGTAGAGGATAGCTTGAAGTTGTTGGATAATTTAGGTTCGCCACATAAAATAATTCCGATAAAAGAAGTATTTGATGTGTATGACAAAGTGTTGCATCCACATTTTGAAAACAAGCCGTTTGATGTAACCGAAGAAAATTTGCAAGCTCGTATTCGTGGAAATTATCTAATGGCATTGAGCAATAAGTTTGGATATATATTATTGAATACAACGAATAAAAGTGAAGCAGCAGTTGGCTACGGCACGCTGTATGGCGATATGTGTGGTGGCTTGGCGGTTTTGGCAGATGTGTATAAAACGCAAGTGTATGCATTGTGCCGATACATCAATAAAGATGGTGAAATTATTCCGGAACATATACTCACCAAATCACCGAGTGCTGAGTTGCGCGATGGACAAAAAGATTCAGATTCATTGCCGGATTATGCTGTTTTAGATAAAGTGTTATTAGAGTATATAGAGCATCATCAAGGTCCGGATGAAATTGAAGCCATGGGTTTTGAGGAAGTATTGATAACACGAATTTTGAGGATGGTGAATAGAAACGAATTTAAACGCCATCAAACACCACCTATTTTGCGCGTGTCAACCAAAGCATTTGGCAGTGGACGACGTTTGCCTATTGTTGGAAAATATTTAGAAAGTTGACAACTTCTTAAATTGTTTAGACCCAGTAACAATTTTTTTATTATTTAAGTTTGAGATTGTACAAATGGATGTTCTAATCAAAATAAAAATGAGATAGAGAATTTATGATAGTTTGGTTTAATGGTAAATAAAATAATAGTAACTTTCAAAAAGAAATTAAACCACCATACACTCTGTTAGAGTCCACGACTTTATTAGAGTAATAGACGCTAACTTGGTATGCAAATCCAACTTCATAAATCAAAAACAATCGACTATCCTTCCGGCTCAGCTTTGGAATTTTATAATGATACATTGTATGTAATCGGTGATGATGTTAATTATATTTTGTGCTTAGATGCTGCGTGGAATGAAATTAATCGCATTACTTTATTTGATTACGAAGGTAAGCGAATTCCCAAACCGGATAAGCCGGATTTAGAATGTGCAACTATTATAAAAGATACTTTGTATGTTGTAGGTTCCGGCTCTAAATCACCACAACGAGATGTTGCATTTATCATACCGCTTGCGGAGCAGAAAGTGAAACGCATAAGCACTGCGGCATTTTATGCTCTATTTAGAGATAGAAATTTAATAGCGGAAATGAACATTGAAGGCTTCACGGATTGCAAAGATAAATTGTTGTTTTTTAACAGAGCCAACAACATACAACCCAATCAATTAATCATTTCTGATCATAAAATAATTCAAAAACAATTTCCCAATTCATTTAAAGTGATGCCGGTTCAAATGCCGGATTTAAAAGGTATTCCGTTAGGAATTTCCGGTGCCTGTTATGTGGATACAGATGATGTGTTATTGCTCACTGCATCAGCAGAAAATACGGATAATGCGTATGACGACGGTGAAATTGTGGGTAGTGTGCTTGCCGTTGTTCGTAATGCCTATCAGCAATTAAATCAAAATTCGTTGGATGTAAATGAAGTGTATTTATTGGATGATGTCGATGCTTGTTTTTTGCATCAAAAAATAGAATCTATTTGCATAACAAAAAACAACGATACGACATTCACTTGTGTTTTAGTAGCAGATAATGATGATGGAAAATCCGTGTTGTTTGAAATTACTATTCCGCGTACTTTTTCTTCTTTATAGATTTAATATAGCATTTTGTAATAATTGATTAATTTCATTTATCAAAAAATATAAAACATGGAAAATCAATTATTAGACAGCGATATGCTGAACAAAGATGAAGGCAAATCATTAAGTGCGATACTTTCCAATGGATATCAAACGCAATCCGTGGAATACATCAAAAAAGGATTTGAGATTTTTAAACAAAATATAGGTGGCTTTATTGGCTTCCTAATTGTAATTGGTATTGCTTCTTCCATAATCAATACTATTCCGTTTGTCAAAGGAATTGGCATGGCACTTTTGGCGCCGATTATTGCCGGATTTTATATCGTTGCTAAAATGATTGACAAAAAGGAAATACATTCCTTTTCTAATTTTTTTGACGGTACCAAAAATTATATGCCGTTGTTTATCGTTTCTATTATACCAACATTAATTATTGGTGTTGTGATGTTGGTTGTAGGTGGATGGGCTTATTTTAAAATGAGTTTCTTAGGCATCCAACCAAAAATTGATTTTAATGATTTGGGTAGTCTTTCTGCCATTACTACGGCAACAGGTTTCGGTGCTAGAGCCGGATTAGCCGGATTAATTGCATTTGTCATCACCATCTTATTTATCTTTTCTACATTCTTAGTGCTGTTCGAGCGTTTTGAACCGATGAAAGCAATAGATATCAGCCGCCAAATTATCTCTAAAAAATTCTTTAATTGGGTTGGCTTTATGTTCTTACTGGCATTGTTTAATATGTTGGGTGCTATCTGTTTGTTAGTTGGTTTATTAGTAACTGTTCCAACATCTATTTGTGCCATTTATGTTGCATACGAAGATGTTGTTGGTTTAAATTTGAGAGATTAAGTTATTTATTTCTTCAGGTTGCATCCATCGATAAAAAATAAATTATCACTGATATTGTTGAAGTAGCTGCACTACTTTTTTTGCGGAAGTATCCCAATTAAAACGTGCAGCATTTTCTTTTCCGTTTTTAATGAGTGTGTCTCTCAATGTAGTATCTTCTGTGATTTTTTTTAGGGCATTGCACAATTCATCAGTATTGGAAGGGTGCACGTAAAGTGCCGCATTTGCTGCTATTTCAGGCAATGCCGATACATTGGAAGTGATAATAGGCACACCTAAATTCATGGCTTCTATTAATGGAATTCCGAAGCCTTCAAACCAACTTGGATATACTAATGCGGTTGCATTTTTAAAAATATGGAGTAAAGAAATTCTATCAATTACATCAATTTTGATGACATCATTTTTATAATGCATTTGCTCTAAGTATTGATTTAATTCGTTGTTCATCCAAGCATCTCGACCAATTAACACTAATTGATGTGTGTAGGCAGTGCTTGCTTTAAATTGCTCAAAACTCTTTAAAATTTGTAATACATTTTTTCTTGGATGTATTGCTCCAACAAAAATAAAATACGGTTGTTGGCTACATCTATTTATGTAGGTGGATGGAATTGAGTTTGGTTTTTCATCTATACCTATTGCATCAAAACCATTATACACCACTTCAATTTTTTCCGGTTGAATATGATATTGTTGGATGATATCTTGTTTGGTAAATTCAGAAACACTCAAAATCTTTGCAGCTTTTTGGCAGTATTTTGGTGTGAAATGCCGATAATATTGTTGCACTAAAAACGGAGTATGTTGCCGATAATGTTCAAAACCTAAATCGTGTATCGTTAATAGTTGTGGTGCATCAGTAGAAAGCGAACAAAAGCCATCCGGTGAAAAAAACACATCTATAGAATGTTGTTTTAAATAACGTGGTACGGATTTTTCAAACCACCAATACCATAGAAAAGGATGTCTTGCAGGTGGAAATATTTCTATTGGTGTGCAATTATCTGCATAAATAAATGAAGCATCGTGTTTCCTGTCAAACAAAAAATAGAATTGATGTTCCGGCATGAATTGCACCACTCGACGAACGATTTCATGTGTGTACATGCCAATTCCTTCCAATTTATTTTTGAGTAGGAAACGTGTATTTATCGCAATTTTCATTCGACGCGTTTATTGGGCTTATTCACAATGCCTTGACTTATTAACAATTTGTCGAAAGATAAGATTTTCAAGGCATTTTATATTAAACTGAAATAATTAACTTTGGAAAAATTTAAACACTATGCGATTTGTAGTTTCTTCAACACAACTTTTGAAAAATTTGCAAAAAATAAGCGGCGTTATCAGTACAAACACGGTATTGCCAATATTAGAAGATTTCTTATTTGATATTGATAATAACACGCTTCATATTACTGCAACCGATTTAGATACTACGATGTCTGTAAGCATGGACGTAGATTCTAATGAGAATTTTAAAGTGGCCATTCCGGCACGTATCTTATTGGATAGTTTGAAAGCATTACCGGAACAACCTATCACCATTGCAGTGGATGAAACTACCAATGGAATAGAAATTACAACGGATAATGGTAAATATAAATTAAGTGGCGAAAACAGTGCCGATTTCCCGAAAGAGCCAACGCCGGAAGATGTAAGTGAAATTAAAATTGCATCCTCTATTTTAAATATTGGAATTTCAAAAACATTGTTTGCTGTAAGTAATGATGAGTTACGTCCGGCGATGACAGGTGTTTTATTTCAATTAGATGATAATGGAATTACATTTGTGGCAACAGATGCTCATAAATTAGTGAAGTTTAATAGAAACGATATTTTAGCAGATACTGCAGCTTCGTTTATTGTTCCTAAAAAAGCATTGAACTTGTTAAAAGCAATCGTGCCGAATAATGATACACAAGTTAGCGTACAATACAATAAATCGAATGCATTTTTTGCGTTTGATAATATCCAATTAATTTGCCGATTAATTGATGCAAAATATCCAGATTACAATGCCGTAATTCCAAAAGAAAACCCCAATTTATTAGCTGTTTTAAAAGATGAATTATTTTCTTCTTTAAAAAGAACGTCTATTTTCTCTAATAAAACGACACATCAAGTTGTTTTAAAAATGTCCGGATCGGAATTGAGTGTTTCTGCACAAGATTTAGATTTCAGCAATGAAGCATCTGAAAAATTAAATTGCGATTATAGAGGAAATGCGATGGAAATTGGTTTCAATGCTAAATTCTTATTAGAAATGTTAGCCGCTTTAGATAGTAGTGAAATCCATGTTGAATTATCTACACCTAATAGAGCCGGTATTATTCGCCCATCAGTGAAAGAAGAAAATGAAGATTTATTGATGTTGGTAATGCCTGTAATGCTTAATAATTAATACATTTTTATACTAACCAAATGAAAATGGCCACAACTTATGTTGTGGTTTTTTTTATTTCTTTTTTGGATGCCAACGCACCTTTTCAAAATTTTGTATTTGGTCGTTTATTATTTGAATGCCTTCACTTTCTAATAATTCTTGCATGCGTGTTGGCGAACCAAAATGATGTTTTCCGGTTAATAAGCCATTTCTATTCACCACACGATGAGCCGGTACATAAAATGGAGCTGATACGGCATTATTCATGGCATAACCAACGGTTCTGGCACTGCCTTTTGTTCCAATATATTCGGCAATATCGCCGTAAGTGCATACTTTACCAAACGGAATTTTCTGTACGATAGTATATACTTTCAAATAAATATCATTCATCTTAAAAATAAATTAGCATACTAAACTATCCATAAATACGGATATTTTCAGCTTATTTTTCTTCAATTTTTATTGATTTGTTATTTTTTTTTAAAGAAAGTATTGACAAATTCAAAAAAGCATCCTATTTTTGAATTACATAAAAACCCAAGCCATGTTGACACCCTTAAAATACATGGCGCATGTACTACTTTTTTTTACCATAACAATTGTACAAGCGCAATCCGTTTCTGAAAATAGCATATTATGCTATGTCAGTGAAGACTATGCTGTGCACGCTGTCAATAAATCCTTGTCCTCACAGCAACCTTATAAAATTGCTTGTTCGTACGAAAACGAACAATCTACTATTCCTAAATATATTCAATTTAGATGCACCAATAAACCGGTTTTGTTAACTGTAAATGTACACGTTGTGGATGGTGCACATGAGCAATATATCAAACAAACTATCCAATTAAAAGGAAAAAATAAAATATACGAAATGCCCATTTTGGCATACGTATCCAATGATTTGTTACTAAGCAATACCGCAAAAATTCATTCTATTGAATTTACCAATTTGTCGGATGCAACAGTAGATTTAAAAGAGCTGAATTTTTCAAATATTTCAGCTACGTATGATGTGAAATTAAATCAACTATTTACAATCGACAGTAAAAATTTAAGTGCTAAGAATTATACGTTTACAAGCTCCACAAGTAAGCATGTGAATATAAACGTGTACAATACCAATGGTGGTTTTGCCAGAAAAATAATGAAGACATTACAAGCCGGTGAAAATGAAATTGAGTTTGATGAAATGCAATTAAATGATGGAAAATATGTAGTAACTATTACAGAACAATCTTAAATAGATATGTTGTTCTAAAGGAATTATTATAACGATAAATAGTCCAGTTGGGGGACAAGACCTTATTCTAAGCCACAGGTGAAGAGTAAGGTCAATTTTTTTTATGAAGCTACAGTTTCATTTGGTGTCGTAGTTGTGTTGTCGTTCTTTTCTTCAGCAAAGAATTTATGTTGGAATAATAATAAAATTGCGACACCGACAGTGATACATGCGTCGGCTATATTAAAAATAAATTGAAAGAACTCAAAATATTTGCCGCCCATGAACGGAATCCATTCTGGCAAGACGCCTCTATACATCGGAAAATAAAACATATCTACTACTTTACCATGGAACCATTCGGCATAGCCTTGAGCCGGAAAAGCAACAGCTAATTGCGTGGTGGTACTCTCCGAGAAAAGTTGACCGTAAAAAATACTGTCAATAATATTACCAACTGCACCGGTTAATATAAGCGATAAGGCAAATACAAAACCTTTAGATGATTTTTTGTTTTTTACTTGTTGTACTAAGTAATATGTAATAAAGCTTACTGCAATAATTCGGAAAATGGTTAGTAAAAATTTTCCCATTCCTTCACCGAAGCTCATGCCAAATGCCATGCCTTCGTTTTCTACAAAATGTATGCGAGCCCAATTTCCTATATATGAAAACTCATCTCCAATTTTCATATTCAGTTTGATATAAATTTTGGATAATTGGTCTATTGCTAAGGATATAAAAATAGTCAGTAATGCGATATTTTTCTTGTTCATTTCAATTCGTATTTCCACAAAAAAAATCCCGCCGTGGCGGGAATTTTTTCAATTTATTTTTTTTCCATTTTTTTGCCTTCTACACTTAGTGTTGCGTGTGGCACCACCATCAATCTTTCTTTAGGAATTAGTTTGCCGGTTTCTCTACAAATTCCGTACGATTTATTTTCAATGCGTACCAATGCACTTTCTAAATGTGAAATAAGTTTTTGCATGCGTACTACAATTTGGTTCATATTTTCTCTTTCAGAAGTAGAAGAACCATCATCAATACTTGCAAATTCTGTTTGTGATTCAGAGGCACTTTTGATTTGATCTACATAGAAATCAATTTCATCTTTTGCTTTTGCAATTTTCTTTTGAATTACTTCTTTAAAGATGGCTAAATCCGCATCGCTATATCTAGCTACCAATGTTTCCATTTGTTTTACTTCAACTTTTGGTCTGTGTACAATCGGTGCTATCGGTTGTTCTACTTTTTTCTTTTCTATTTTTTTAGACAACGGTTTTTCAATTGCTTTTTTCGGTTTTTCTGGTGGAGCAATTGGTTTAGGTGCCGACTTTACTACTGGTTTGCTAACTGGTTTAGGTGTAGCTTTAGCAATAGTTTTAGCTGCTGGTTTAGTAACCTTTTTAGGTGCTACTGTTTTCTTTGCAGGCTTTGCCGGTGCCGTCACTTTTTTTGCAGGTTTTGCTGCTACTTTTTTTATCGGAGCTGCTACTTTTTTTGCAGGTTTCGCCGCTGCTTTTTTTATTGGAGCAGTTACTTTTTTTGCGGGTTTTGCTATAGCCTTTTTCGCCGGAGCGACTACTTTTTTAGTAGGTTTTGCTGCAGCTACTTTTTTGGTAGTTTTTATAGGTGCCACCTTTTTAGCTATCGGTTTTACTGCTTTCTTTACAGCTTTTGCCGTTGCTTTTACAGGTGTTTTTGCTGCTGCTTTTTTAGTAGGTTTTGCTGCGGTAGCTTTCGGTTTGGTAGCTACTTTTTTAGCTACCGGTTTTGCAACTTTTTTAGGAGCAGCGGGTTTTGCTATTGCTTTTTTAATTGGAGCTTTTTTTGCAATCGTTTTTGTTTTCTTAGTCACTTTTGCCATAATCTATGCTTTTTGAATGAATATATATAATTCCTCACCATTTATATCAAACGCTTTCGCATCAGATATGTTGTCGGCAAGAATAATATCTTTAGCTAAGGTTTCATTACAAATATATTCTTTATAAGTATTCAAAACACCATTGAGAACCAATTGATTTTGCACATGTATGAATATCTTGTCAGTAACTTCAAAATCCGATTCTTTTCGCTCCGTTTGAATTCGGTTTACTATTTCTCTGGCAAAGCCTTCATTTTTTAATTCTTCAGAGATATGGATGTCTAATGCTACTGTAATTCCGTTGTTGCTGGCTACCAACCATCCTTGGATATCATCAGAAATTATCTCCACTTCTTCCAATAAAATATTGAATTTTTCATCTTCTAATTGAATGTCGATATGACCATTTTTTTCCAAAAGTTGGATGTCTTCATTCGATAGGTTTTGAATATGCTCCGATGCCGCTTTCATTTTTCCACCTAATTTTTTTCCCAATAATTTGAAATTAGGTTTTACTTTTTTAGAGATAATGCCGGATGTATCGCTGATATATTCTATCTCTTTTACATTTACTTCCGATAAAATCAATCCTTTTACTTTATCTACTTGTGCAATAAAATTTTTATCGATGGCTGGCACTAATATTTTTTGTAGAGGTTGGCGAACTTTTATTTTTGTTTTCTTTCTTAAAGATAAAACTAAGGAAGAGATTTCTTGTGCCCATTCCATTCGTTGTTCTAATGCCGTATCTATTGCATTTTCATTGCCATTTTCTAATTGGGAAAGATGAATGGATGAAGTAGTGCCTAATAAATTTTGCCATAACCAATCGCTAAAGAAAGGTGCTATTGGACTCATCAATTGAGCCACTGTTTGTAAACATTCAAACAAGGTTTCAAATGCGGCTCTTTTATCTTGTGATAATTCGTTGCCCCAAAATCTACGACGACACAAACGCACGTACCAATTGGATAAATGTTCTATCACAAAATCTTCTATTAAGCGAGCTGCTTTGGTTGGTTCATAGTCATTGTATGCAGCAGCAGCTTCATTGGTTAGTGAGTGTAATTTAGAAATTACCCAACGGTCAATTTCTGCTCTATCAGCTAAAGGTGTGCATTTTTGACTATCAATACAAAATCCATCTATGTTAGCATAAATGGCAAAGAAGTTATACGTATTATACAACGTACCGAAAAGTTTTCTGCCGGTTTCTGCCAATCCTTCTTCGTCAAATTTAAGATTATCCCACGGCTGTGAATTGGAAATCATATACCAACGTGTAACGTCAGCACCATATTTTTCAATGGTTTTAAATGGATCCACTGTGTTGCCTTTTGATTTAGACATTTTGTTTCCATTTTTATCCAATACCAAACCGTTAGAAACAACATTTTTATAAGCAACGGAATCAAACAACATTGTAGCAATGGCATGTAAAGTATAAAACCAACCACGTGTTTGGTCAACGCCTTCTGCAATAAAGTCTGCCGGGAAAGATTGTTGGAATGTTTCTTTGTTTTCAAATGGGAAATGCCATTGTGCATACGGCATCGCACCACTGTCAAACCATACATCAATTAAATCGCTTTCTCTTCGCATTGGTTTGCCACTTGCAGATACTAAAATAATATCATCCACAAATGGTTTGTGTAAATCAAATGTCGCATTCAATATAGATTTATCCATCCATCCGGCATCTATCGATTTTTGCATTTCTCCTTTTAATTCTTCTACAGAGCCAATGCAAATTTCTTCCTCTTTATCTTCCGTTCTCCAAATAGGTAAAGGTGTTCCCCAATAACGAGTTCTGGATAAATTCCAATCTATTAAATTTTCTAACCATTGTCCAAAACGACCGGTTCCGGTGCTTTCCGGTTTCCAATTAATGGTTTTATTTAAAGCAACCATGCGCTCTTTTACGGCGGTAACACGTATAAACCAAGAATCTAATGGATAATAAATAATGGGTTTGTCGGTACGCCAACAATGCGGATAAGAGTGTTCGTATTTTTCTACTTTAAATGCTTTGTTTTCTTTTTTTAGTTGGATAGAAATATCGATGTCAACAGAAACGTAATTAGGTTCATTTTTATAATCTTTTACATATCTACCCGAAAATACACCTACGCCGTCGATAAATTTTCCTTCTAAATCAACCAAGGTTAATGCACCGATGCCATTTTCTGCAGCCACTTTCATGTCATCAGCACCAAAGCTTGGAGCTATATGTACAATTCCAGTACCGTCTGATGTGGTAACAAAATCACCCGTAATAACACGGAATGCATCGCCATTTATTTTGTCTTTTTGATTGGCTTCAAAAGGTAATAATTGCTCGTAACGAATGCCGGCAAGTTCTTTCCCTTTACACGTTTTTAAAATTTGATAAGGCAAATTTTTCCCATCTTGAGCATACGATGCAAAATCTTTCTGTTCATTTTCCGGTTGAAAATATTTAGATAGTAAATCTTTGGCTAAAATTAAATTAACAGGTAATTGTGTGTATGGATTAAATGTTTTAATCAATACATAATCGATGGCTGCGCCTACAGCTAATGCCGTGTTGGATGGCAAGGTCCATGGTGTGGTGGTCCATGCCAAGAAATAATAGGCTTCGTCTTTGTTTGCAAAGAATGTATTTTCTTGTACAGATGCTGTTTCTATTTTAAATTGAGCAACAGCACTTGTATCTTTTACATCTTTATAGCAACCCGGCAAGTTGAGTTCCGCAGAACTTAAGCCTGTTCCGGCAGCCGGAGAATAAGGTTGTATTTTGTACCCTTTATAGAGGAAATCTTTTTTGTATAATTCTTTTAAAATCCACCATACACTTTCGATATAGTTATTGTCAAAGGTGATATATGGATTTTCTAAGTCCACCCAATAGCCCATTTTTTGAGTAATGTCATCCCATATATCTTTGTATTTCATTACTTCCTCACGGCATTTTTGGTTGTATTCCGCCACTGAAATTTTGGTGCCGATATCTTTTTTGGTGATGCCTAATAATTTTTCTACTTGTAACTCTACCGGAAGACCATGTGTGTCCCAACCGCCTTTTCGTTTTACTTGATAACCTTGTATGGTTTTAAATCGGCAGAAAATATCTTTAATGGTACGAGCTAATACGTGGTGAATGCCCGGCATACCGTTGGCACTTGGTGGTCCTTCGTAAAACACATACGGCGTTTTGCCTTCGCGTTCGTGGATGCTTTTTTCAAAAATGGCATTGGATTTCCAGAATTGGGCAATTTCATTTTCAATCTGTGCTTGAGTCAGGTTTTTTACTTCTCTGTATTGCTTTGCTTTCGACATATCGATATCCTCCAAAAAAATTTGGGCAAAGATACTAAAACCTACATAAATATGCGGAAATATACAATTATATCTACCTTAAAGTAAGGTAAAAATGGGATTTTTGAAGTATTTGAGCCGTTTAAAATAGGATAGGCACATCGTAATATCGATTAAAGATATTAGTTGCGAATGATACCATAAAAGAGTTGCTTTTTAAACCTTGTGTTCCTAAGGATTTTGAGGTGTATTTTCTGAATTGCAATTTACCTTCTACTACCATATTTATCTTAGGATTTAATATGAAGCCTGCTCGTATTTCGTGATCCATAATGTTGTATGAAAATCCATTTTGTATTTTCACATTGTTTAAGGTAGAAGCTTGTGATGCAATGTCGGTTACATTGTTTCCAAAATTTTGATAAATAGATGAATCGGCTGCGGTTTGGATGTAGGACATTTTATACGAAGCATAGTAGCGTTTGTATTGATAATTCAACATCACTAAGTATTCATTAAAGTTAGCACCCATTGGATGTCCGAGTGATTGATTGTAATGGAAATAGCCGATAGAACTGTCTTGTCCTTGATAACTATATGGACGAACGCTGTTGTATTCTGCTTGGAAATTAAGATTTTTAATACCACCTACGTCAAAATATTTAACGCCAGCTTGCCAGCCCATTCTTCGGTCTGCACTGCCTTTTTTGCCGTATTTATTAAACATAAATTGGCCATATAAAACAATATATTTTGGCAAGGTAACTTTGATATTGGCACCATAAATTTTTGTTGTGTTGGCATTTAATTTCTTTTGAAATGCACGTGCTCCAATTAATGGATTTAGGAAATTATAATCAAAAAAAGTATTGCCTTTTGCAGTGGTTCTTCTCCAAGTAATACCTTCGAAAATGCCGAGTTGCAAAAATTTTGCTGCATCAATACTGAAGTAATTGAAGTTGGCTAACTTACGTGGAAATCCTTGCCCAAAGTCGTTGAAATTTCTAAGGTTGTCAATTAATTCAGCATAGATATTGGTGTATTTAATACGCCAAACAGTTGTGGTCAGTTGAACATACGGATACGTATAGGCATTATCTGATAAAAATAAGGAACGATAGCCATCGCCAATAAAATGTTTTCCGTTTCCAACTTGAATATTAAATTGCTTTACCGGCGAATACGAGATATAGGCATTGATGCTAGAAAAGTCTAAGCCACCTTTGCCTCTGTTGCGTATATTTCCTTCGCCCGGTACAATTCCGGTTTGAGCATTATATATATTGATGTAGGTTGGAAATTTACCAACGGTATTTAAAAAGGAAGTATAGATAGTTACTTTACTACCGATATCTGCACGTATTTCCAAGCCTTTTAAGTTATATGTCAATAAGCGTTTGGCAGAAACATCGTAACCAAAACCAATATTTAAAATGGGATTAATGGCTACATATGCTTTTCTTTTTTTATACCCTTTGTCGTAAATATTATCTTCATAGAAAACAGAATCTTTTGCTAAAATTTTGCCATAATGTTTGATGTAGCCATGGTCATCAAATTCTATTAAATTTTCATATCCAAATACATTGACAAATTTGCTGAACCAATTGGTGTGTGGCACGCGCTCAAAATGTTGCACTGTGTCCGGATATACAAATTCGTAAACTTGGTCGGCTTTGTATGGTTTTACAGCAGAATGGAAAACTTTCTTATCAAAAGCATTTAATGATTTCTCATAATTGAGCATCATATTTCTGTTGAGAGGTAGGTTTTCTTGTTGAGCAAAAGTGGAAACAAAAGCTATTAACAGAATGGATAGTAACGTGTATTTTTTAGAATGCATTTTCTTCACCGCGAATCATATTGATTATAGTCATGATAATAATTTTGACATCTAAGCCGAAACTCCAATTTTCGATATACCAAACATCCGCACGTACTCTTCCTTCCATGTCGGTAACATCTTTTGTTTCGCCTCGATAGCCGTTCACTTGAGCCCATCCGGTTATGCCGGGTTTCACCAAATGTCTGACCATAAATTTATCAATAATTTTTGAATATTCTTCAGTATGCTTCAACATGTGTGGTCGTGGGCCAATTACAGACATCTGTCCAAAGAACACGTTGAAGAATTGTGGCATCTCATCTAAGTTGGTTCTTCGTAAAATTTTGCCAATAGGTGTGATGCGTTCGTCGTTTCTAGTTGCTTGTAATTGATGTGCACGATTGTTTACATACATCGTTCTAAATTTAATAACTCGGAACGATTTGTTTTTAATTCCCGAACGTTCTTGCATAAAAAATACAGGACCTTTGGACGTTATTTTGATGATGATGGCCACCAAAGGAATAAACCACCAAAGTATAGTGATGAAAACCAAAATGGAAAAGCAGATATCAAAATTCCTTTTTATGAAACGATTGACAATATTTTCCAAAGGTTCGCTACGCAATGTCATTACCGGAATTGGACCATAATAATCTATCTCTACTTTATTGAGATGATGCGTTAAGAATCGAGATAAATCCGGTACAATTTTTACACGTATAAGGTTTTCATCGCCGAATTGAATAAGCTCTTTAATGCGTTCTTCTTCTTGATAAGGCAAGGCACAAAATAATTCATCTATTTGATGCTCCATTGCATAGGTTTTGGCGTCTTCAATTGAGCCAATAATATGCTTTTGAATTTCGGGTTTGAATTTGCTTGGGTTATCATCAAAGAAACCTAAAAATTGATAACCATACTCAATCTTGTGGTCGAGCATGTCTTTAAATTCTTGTGCAGAATCGCCGGCGCCAATAATTAATACTTTTCGGTTGTTGAAGCCACGTGCCCTATATATACGCACAATCTTGATAAATCCAAACCGCCAAATAAGTGTAAAAAAGAAGGATAATGTATAAGTGATTAATAAAACTTCTCTGGATAATTTAAATGTTTGATTGAAATCTTTAAATATAACGATGTATGAAAAGGATAAAACAATTTCTAAGAAAAACAATCGCAACAATGCTGATAAAAGTGTGAAAAAACGAGTGTTTCGGTACATGTCAAACGTGCCGGAAAGCTGTGCTGCAAATAAATAAATGATGTTGAGATAAATCCAAAGTTGTAGATATTTTGGCTCAAAAAGATGCTTGTAATCCCAACTGATGACATGCCCAAAAATATACGCTGTATTCAAGATGAAAATATCACCCAAAGCATGCAATAAAACGTATAAATTGGTAATCTTTTTTCTCATTTTTTTATAATCGTTTCACCTAAAAAATAATTGCCTTAATGGTAATTATTAATGCATTTTCTATTATCACAATAAAAAATAGGTTGGCGTTAATTGTTTAGTTATTTTCTTTATTTAATAAGTTGAAAGTTCAGATAACTGCGTTGCACATGTTAAGCAGAATTTAAAAAATATTAAACAAATTAAAATCGACTTTAAACAAAAATACAAGACATTTCTTAATTATTAGTCAAAAAATGGAAATAATTCGTATATAAATTTCGACTTCGCAGTATATAAGTAACTGTTTCTGACAAGTACCTAAGTAGGTTGTTCAGAATGTTCATATTTTTTCTCTAAATTTTTATGGAATTTTTTCATTTCGGACTCTTAATAGTATACATTTGTTGAACGAACGAAATAAACAAGAAGAATATGAGTAAAGAAGACAAAGTAGCCAAAGAGGCTATCTCCGAAAAAGCCAAAGCATTACAACTTACACTAGAAAAACTAGATAAACAATACGGCAAAGGTACGGTGATGAAATTGGGTGATAACTCAATCGTTGAGTCGGAAGTTATATCAACCGGTTCATTAGGTTTGGATTTAGCATTAGGTATTGGCGGTATTCCCAAAGGAAGAATTATTGAAATTTACGGTCCGGAATCTTCCGGTAAAACGACATTGGCAATTCATGCCATAGCTGAAGCTCAAAAACGAGGTGGCATTTGTGCTATTATAGATGCAGAACACGCATTTGATAAAAAGTATGCAGAAGCCTTGGGTGTGGACACAGATAATTTATACATCACTCAACCGGATGATGGTGAACAAGCATTGGACATTGCAGAGCAATTAATTCGTTCTGCGGCGATAGATTTAGTAGTAGTAGACTCTGTTGCGGCATTAGTACCACGCAGTGAGATAGAAGGAGAAATGGGCGATAGCAAAATGGGCTTGCATGCCCGTTTGATGAGCCAAGCTATGCGTAAATTAACTGGTGCAATTAATAAAACATCTTGCAGTTGTATTTTCATCAATCAGTTAAGAGAGAAAATAGGTGTGATGTTTGGTAATCCGGAAACAACGACCGGTGGTAATGCCTTGAAGTTCTATGCCTCTATCCGTTTAGATATTCGCCGTGTCGGACAAATAAAAGATAAAGAAGGTAACGTGATTGGAAATCAAACCAAAGTGAAAGTAGTAAAAAATAAATTGGCACCACCGTTTAAAGTAGCTGAGTTTGATATCATGTTTGGCAAAGGCGTTTCTAAAGAAGGCGAGATTGTGGACATGGGTGCTGAATTAGGTATCTTACAAAAAAGTGGTGCTTGGTATAGCTACGAAGGTCAAAAAGTAGGACAAGGTCGCGACCAAGTGAAACAATTGATGTTGGATAATACGGGATTAGCAGATGAAATAGAAGGAAAAATTAGAGAGCGATTGATGGAAGCGAAATAATTTCTATCTCTTTATAAAAGGATAAAGCCGGCATTTATGCCGGCTTTACTTATAATCAAAAAATGAACTTTTTATTTATTCTGTTGGCAGTTCACCAATAACGGTAATGCCACCTTTTACTTTTTGTCCAAGTACCACATTTATTTTGGTGTCCAATGGTAAAAACATATCCACGCGTGACCCAAACTTGATGAATCCAAAATCAGCACCTTGCTCAATGCTGTCGCCTTCTTCTAAATAGTAAACAATTCTACGAGCCACTTTTCCGGCTATCTGACGCACCAAAACATCTACACTTCCGTTGTCAATAACAATAGATGTGCGTTCGTTTTCTGTAGAAGATTTAGGATGCCATGCTACTAAATATTTTCCATCGTGATATTTAGAGTATTTCACTTCACCTTTGATAGGTGCTCTGTTTACGTGTACATTTGCCGGTGACATAAACACAGACACTTGCAAACGTTTGTCTTCAAAATATTCCGGTTCATATACTTCTTCCACTACTACTATTTTCCCATCAGCCGGACAAATAATTTTGTCGTCATCTGTGATGAGGTTACGTTTGGGGTTGCGGAAAAAA
This sequence comes from uncultured Chitinophagales bacterium, assembly GCA_964507125.1. Lineage (GTDB taxonomy): Bacteria > Bacteroidota > Bacteroidia > Chitinophagales > JADIYW01 > JADJSS01. Next base: position 69,329 of record CAZDOT010000009.1, read on the forward strand.
TAAGTAACAAAACAAAAAATCGGAAAAGTGATGCCAAATACCAACCAGCTAACTGTTGGTCCTGCCTTAAAAACAAAATTTGTAATTAAGTTGATGGCTAAAACTACAGAGAAAGTGGTTAATACAATTTTCCAACCTTCTTTATGTATATATGTACGTTTCATTCAGTTTCTAATTTTACAGGCAATTTTGCTCACCAAAAGTAGGTATAACTTTCTACTTCACAAAAGGAACAACGAAATTACAACTTTAGTTCAATCTTTTATTAACCTACGATATTAATTTCATATAAAGTAAAAAATTAATATAGAAAGCGTGTAAGTAATTGATAATTAATGTCTTTTGGTTACTGCGTTTGCCCTTTTACGTCAAAAGCATCTCGGAGCCCATTTCCTAATAAGTTGAATGTCAATACCATAACCATAATACAAATTCCGGGTGCTAATGCTAAAAATGCTTTATCCGGCGTTAATAAATATGCACGATGGTCGTTTAACATCGTTCCCCAACTTGGTGTGGGTGGCTTTACGCCAATACCAACAAACGATAAGCCGGCTTCAATTAATATAGCCGATGCAAAATCAGAGGCGGCAACAACCATAATAGGACCAATGATATTAGGTAAAATATGTTTGAGGATAATTCTGCCATTTTGAAAACCAAGACCACGTGCCGCCTGAACGTATTCCATTTCCCGAACAGACATCACTTGTCCACGAACAATACGTGCTACTTCTACCCACATCGACAAGCCCACTGCAATAAAAATAGCTAGGAAAGATGGAATTTTATCGCCAATAGCAAATCGAATTGCCATTGCTAAAAGTATTGTCGGAATTGCCCAAATTACATTAATGAACCACATAATAATATTGTCAACCGTGCCTCTATAAAAGCCGGCGATACTACCCATAAATATACCGATGGTTAATGAAATTAAAACGGCAACTAAGCCAACCGAAAGCGATACTCGAACACCAAATAATAAACGGCTCAAAATATCGCGACCATAACCATCCGTTCCTAAATGATAAGTTTTGGTGATAACTCGCTCGTTCGCAATTTCTTTTTTTAAATTCTCAATATCTATGGTGTGTTTTTCTTCTTTAAAATCAGTAAAAGTTGCTTGTTTGCCTTGGTATTGAATTTCCGGTTGTGTAATAGATAAAGCTTCGCAAACATCCACAATAGGTATTGATTTTTGCAAAGAACCTCTTCCTTCGCCTTCATAGGTTTGTAATATAATATTAGCGGAATCAAATGAATAAGATACAATCGGAAGCATTTCGTTCGGATTGTCTTTGCCCATAAAAACGCGCTTTAAAAAAGAGGTTGGATTTTCTTCTCTGTTTTTTTGCACCAGCAACATCTTTGTTGAAAATCCCGGATTCATATTGGCTAATTGCAATACTTGATCGTCGGCATCCGGTGTTTTGTCGGGAGCAATACTCGGACCGATAATAGCCAAAACTACTGCAATGCATATAATTACCAAACTGATAATTGCCGGCTTATTTTTCAATAATCGTATCCAAGTTTTCTTTAAAGGAGAATCGTTTTTAGCCATCAAAAGTGCTTTTAAAAATATTGATTGTTAAATAGAATTGCTATTTAAGGTGATAAAAATAAGCATTTACTTACGGATTTTTAAAATTGAATTTTCGATGCTATTATTAGCAGCTGTTTTTTCAAGAGTATAAGCTCAAAAGATATTTTTAGTTAGGTTGATATTATAGTAATAGTGAATAAAACGAAAACGTTTATTTTTGTAGTATGAATTTTCCCAATAAAATAGTAATTGGCTCTGATCATGCCGGCGTTGAATACAAAACAGTTATCAAGCAATATTTAGAAAAAAATAATGTAGAAGTGATAGATGTGGGTACGTACTCAACAGATAGCTGTGATTATCCGGATTATGCACATGCAGCCGCAAAAGAGATAGAAAATGCTACAGTAGATTTTGGAATATTGATATGTGGTTCAGCAAATGGTGTGGCCATTACAGCCAATAAACACCAAAAAATTCGTGCTGCTTTATGCTGGCAAAACGAGATTGCCAGTTTAGCTCGTCAACACAACGATGCCAATATAATTTGCTTGCCGGCACGATTCGTTACGATAGATGAAGCACAAGAAATGGTGCATACTTTCCTTATCACTGATTTTGAAGGTGGTCGCCATCAGAAGAGAATAGAGAAAATTTAATACTGTTTGATGCAAAAGGAACTTACTGGATATTGGACATTTTTTTGCAATCCTGCTATATGGGAAATTGACAAATTTCTTTCAACTAATATAGAATATGATAATTATAGAGTAAATGATTGGTATAAAAATTATATTCAACCAGGTCAACTAGCTATCATTCGTGTTGGAATTGATAAAAGAACGAAAGAACAATTAACAAATAAGAATAAACTCAATCCAGGTATTTACGCAATTGTTGAAATACTTAATAAACCTAGAGTTTTGCCTGTTAAATCAGATTTCTATTTAAAAGATAATGAGAATGGTCAAGAGAGATTAAGAGTAAAAATTCGTTATTTAAAAAATTTACTTAATAATCCATTGTCATTAGAAATATTGAAACAAAACCCTATTACAAATCAAGACAAATATTTAATTGAAGGTTTTCAGCGTTCTTGTATGCCCTTGAAGAAAGATGTTTTTGATGAAATAATAAAAATACTGGGTGCTGAACAACAAATCTTTAATAATATAGAAAATGAAACTATACATGACAATCAAGAGATTATAAATCTTGAGTTAAAATATCAGAATGCCTCACCACAAGTAAAGGAAGTAATTAGTAAACGAATTGAAAGAGGGAAAATATCTTCAGAAATAAAGAAAGTATATAAATACAAATGTAAAATTTGTGAATCACTTGGTTTGAACCCATATTCGTTCCAAAAGACAAACGGTGAATATTATATTGAAACTCATCATTTAATTCCAGTTTCTAATTTATTACAAGGTTCATTAGGCATTTCTAACTTAATTACTGTTTGTGCAAATCACCACAGACAATTCCATTTTGGTAATATTGAAATAATCGATAATACACATGAAGCATTAATATTGAGTATTGATGGACGAAAAATAGAAATAGAAAAAATGAAATTGTAAAAAGTCAGCACATATCTTCAAAATCAGCTAAATCTGTGTTCAAAATCACCAAAATTTAACATTAAACCTTCATTTTCAAATCGTTTCATTTTCGATTTATCAAATAATGTTGTATTTTTGCAGTCCGAAATTTTTCGGAATTATTAAATTAATCCTATTATGAACAATTACGAAACGGTTTTTATTACAACGCCGGTGCTCAGTAACGATGAGTACACAAGAACCGTAAAAAAGTACGCTGAGCTAATAGAAAAAGCTGGTGGAAATGTGGTTCACAAAGAAGATTGGGGCATTAAGCAATTGGCTTATCCAATCCAAAAGAAAACAACAGGTTTTTATACCTTGTTACAATTTGAGGTGGATCCTCAATTTATCCGCAAGTTTGAGGTTGAATTTAAACGCGATGAAAACATCATGCGTTTCTTGACAACTCGTTTAGACAAACATGCAATCGCGTATGCTGAGCAACGCAGAAACAAATTAAGTGGTAAATCTAAAAAAGCGGAGGTTTAAAATGGCAACACAAGACGAAATTAAATTTTTGAATGCACCTAAAATTGGTTCAAACAAGAAAAAATACTGCCGATTCAAAAAAAGTGGTATCAAATACATCGACTACAAGGATCCTCAGTTCTTGTTGAAATTCGTGAACGATCAAGGTAAATTATTGCCTCGTCGTATTACTGGAAACTCATTGAAATACCAACGTAAAATTTCACAAGCTGTGAAAAAAGCACGTCACGTGGCAATATTGCCTTATGTTACTGACCTTTTAAAATAAGAAAATCATGGAAGTAATTTTATTAAAAGATATAGAAAACTTAGGCACTAAATTCGATGTAGTAAATGTGAAACCAGGCTACGGTCGTAATTACCTAATTCCTCAAGGATTTGCTCAAATAGCAAACGTATCTAACAAAAAACACAACGAAGAAATTAAAAAACAACAATCTGCAAAAATTGCGAAGTTAATCGAAGATTACAAAGCATTAGCAGAGAAGTTGAAAGCTTCAAAAGTAATTGTAGGTGCAAAAGCCGGTACTACCGGAAAACTATTTGGTAGCGTTACCAATATTCAAGTAGCAGAAGCTTTGAAAAACCAATTCGACTTAAAAGTTGATAGAAAAAAAGTACATATCATCGGTGAAGTAAAAGAAGTGGGAACGTATAAAGCAAATGTAAACTTGTACAAAGAAGTTTCTACTGAGATTGATTTTGAAGTAGTAGCTGAATAAGTAAAACCAATACTTACACAATACGAAAACGCTGGATTTTATTCAGCGTTTTTTTTATGTACTTCAAGATATTTTTGAAAATAAAGGATAATGTATAAATGTCATTATTCATACCGCAAAGCCTCAATCGGATCTAATTGAGATGCTTTAAATGCCGGATAAATGCCGGAAATTAATCCAACTATAAAACAAAAACTAATACCCACCAACATCCAAATCCAAGGTATAATAAAAGTGCCACCTACGGATAAAGAAACAGCATTGCCGGCTATGATGCCTAATAAAATGCCCAGCAATCCACCTAATTGGCAAATAACAATGGCCTCTAATAAAAATTGTAAACGAATGGTTTTGTTGCTGGCACCTATCGCTTTTAATGTGCCAATTTCTTTGGTGCGTTCCGTAACACTAACCAGCATAATATTCATCAATCCAATAGCAGCACCAATGAGTGTGATGATACCAATGACAAATCCTGCCATTGTTGCATAGCTCATTTTTTCTACAAACATTCCGGAAATGCTATCGCTTTTTAATATGTCAAAGTTGATAGCCTCACCCGGTCGTAGTTTGCGTACATTGCGCATCGCTAAGGTTGCTGCATCCACGGACGGTTGTAAATTTTCCGGATCATCGCCTTTTACACTAATAACATACGATGGATTGGTTTGTGCATATAATTGCCTTGCTTTGGTAAGCGGTATCACTACAATATTATCGGTGGTAATAAAGCTTGAGCCTTTCTCATTTAGTACACCAATGACATTAAATTTGACATTGTCGATGTGTACAATTCGGCCCTCAATAGAGTACGATTTACCGAATAATTTTTTGGCAACCGTGTACCCCAAAATAACTACGTTAGTACCGAATTTCATATCTGTTTCATTGAAATTTCGGCCTTGTAAAAGCGTGTAGCTCTCGTTTTGTAAGTAGTTTTCATCCGAACCTAAAACAAGAATATTCGGATTAGTTTTGGTAGTACCATTTTTTACAACAGAACCTTGACTGCCTATATATTGCAATGAAGTTGGATATTGATTATTGATTTTGTTTTTAAATTGAACCGCCTCAAAATAAGAAATACTTCTATATACTTTCTGTGCCACATCATCGTCTGCATCTAAGCTAAATCCAAGATTTTTATTGCGTATTTTAAACGTACCTGCGCCCATGCTACTAAAGCTTTCCGACAAATAACCTTTCAAACCATCTACAGATGTAAGAATGCCAACGAGTGCCATTATTCCAAAACCGATGATGCAGCAAGTAATAACCGTTCGGATAATATTTGCCCGAACAGAACGAAATGACAATGTGAGTATTTCTAAAAAATTCACCGTTTAAAGATAAAGGAAGTTGTTTATATAGGTAGAAAATATTTACAAAATATTACAAATGAAAAAACCATCCCGAAGGATGGTTTGTATTAAACTAAATGAAAATAATTAGCAAGGTAATGCATTGCAAATGCCTGTTAATAAACCGGCACCAAGATTTAAAACTAAGGAACATAAAAGTCCGCCTACAACCGGAATAGTTGTTACGTTGATAGCTGCACAAATAGCATCACCGGCAAACATTTTTGTTAAAGTAACGGCTAAGTTGCAAATGTCTCTCAATGGGCAAGCCATCACTTTGCCGTTTACAACTGCATCAGCGCCTAATGAATTTTTTAATTCAGGATTTAAGTCGATGGCTTTAGTGAAAGTAGCTTGTAAATCGGCGTTATTCATTTTGGATAATTCCGGATATTTTTCATTTATTTTTCCTAAAGTAACTCCAAATTCTTGGACTTCTTTTATGAAAGATTCATACGGCATTCCTAAGATGCTTGCTGCTTTTGCCAAATCTTCGGAAGTAGCTGTTTTGTTGTTTACTTTTGCTACAATAGTTTGTAATTCTGTAAGGCTGTTTGCATCGTTCAATGTTCCGCCAGATGTTTTTAGATATAAATCTTTGGCAGCATTTATCGCATCTGTAAGCACTTGGTCTTTGGCTAATTTTTGTTCTAAAGTAGCAGATGAACCTGTAAGCTCAGTGGTTTTTTGGCATGATACGAATGACAAACATGCTACTAATACAATAGCAATTACGGATAAAAATGTTTTTTTCATCAAAGATTTTATTTGGTTAGTATTTATTTGTGTAACTAAATATAGTTACTTATTTTGGTTAATTAAACCAGTTGAAAATTTCTTGACTTTTGTTATTTAATCCAAAATCAAAAAAGTTACTTTAAGCTGTTGTGCGGTTTGAATTTCGATGTAGCAGCATAAAAAATAGTTCTATGTCACCTAAATTAAATCTTCTAAAATCAAAACTGGCTTGTACATACAAACAAGATAGCTTTAAGGTATAAACTTTAAAATCGAATCCAACGTTGTAAGTTTGTTTGTTAAATAATTCAACCGCTTATAGAATAGACGTATAGTTGGAGAATGTTGGCATCAACCTAAATTAAGATTAAATAATTTAATAAAGTACATTTTTTGATGAATTTGCAGCATCATTTATAAAGTTTTCTTCAGAATGTCGTACCTTTGCACCCGATTTCAATTCTTATTTTCTAATTTTTAAAACTCCAATACCATGATTTTTGATTTGGATATGATTAAAAAGGTTTACGCAGAATTTCCTGCGAAAGTGGATAAAGCTAAAGCACTTTTAAATAGACCTTTAACTTTAGCAGAAAAAATTTTATTTGCACACTTACACGAATCGCAGAATTTAGAAGATTTCCAACGCGGAAAATCGTATGTAGATTTTGCACCGGATCGCGTAGCGATGCAAGATGCAACTGCTCAAATGGCATTATTGCAATTTATGCAAGCAGGCCGCAAAAAGGTAGCAGTTCCATCCACGGTTCATGCGGATCACTTAATCCAAGCTAAAATTGGTGCAGATAAAGATTTGCAAGAAGCCATTAATATTAATAATGAAGTGTATAATTTCTTGTCTTCCGTATCTAATAAATACGGAGTTGGTTTCTGGAAACCGGGTGCAGGTATTATTCACCAAGTAGTATTAGAAAATTATGCATTTCCCGGCGGAATGATGATTGGTACCGACTCACATACAGTAAATGCAGGTGGTTTAGGTATGATCGCTATTGGCGTTGGTGGTGCAGATGCTGTAGACGTAATGGCAGGAATGCCTTGGGAATTAAAATGGCCTAAATTAATCGGTGTAAAATTAACCGGAAAATTAAGTGGCTGGACTTCTCCAAAAGATGTTATTTTAAAAGTAGCCGGCATCTTAACGGTAAAAGGTGGTACAGGTGCTATCGTTGAATATTTTGGCGAAGGTGTTACCGCCATGTCTTGTACTGGTAAAGGTACAATTGCTAACATGGGTGCTGAAATTGGTGCAACTACTTCTACTTTTGGTTATGATGAGTCTATGTCTAGATATTTATCCGGAACAGGCCGTGCTGATGTTGCAGCCTTAGCGGATACTATTAAACCTTACTTAAATGCAGACGCAGAGTGTTATGAAAATCCGGAAAAATATTTCGACCAAGTAATTGAAATTAATTTATCTGAATTAGAACCACACTTGAACGGACCTTTCACACCGGATTTAGCAACTCCTATTTCTAAAATGAAAGAAGAAGCAGCGAAAAATGGCTGGCCATTAGAAGTAAAAGTAGGTTTAATTGGTTCTTGTACGAACTCATCTTACGAAGATATTTCTCGTGCAGCATCTTTAGCAAAACAAGTAAAAGCCAAAAACTTAAAATCAAAAGCTCAATTCACTATTACACCGGGTTCAGAGCAAGTACGTTATACTATTGAAAGAGATGGTTTCATTACATTATTTGATGAAATTGGTGCGAATGTTTTTGCTAATGCTTGCGGACCTTGTATCGGTCAATGGAGCCGTGAAGGTGCAGAAAAACAAGAGAAAAACACCATCGTTCACTCTTTTAACAGAAACTTTGCTAAGCGTGCAGATGGTAACCCAAATACGTACGCATTTGTGGCATCTCCGGAATTAGTAACAGCATTAGCAATTGCAGGAAGATTAGATTTCAACCCAATTACTGATACCTTAACTAATGAAAATGGCGAACAAGTAAAATTAGATGAACCAACAGGTTTTGAATTGCCACCAAATGGTTTCTCTGTAGAAGATGCAGGTTACCAAGCGCCGGCAGAAGATGGTTCTTCTGTAGAAGTAGTGGTAAGTCCAACTTCAGACCGTTTGCAATTGTTAGCTGGTTTCCAACCTTGGGAAGGCACTGATGTTACAGGTTTGAAATTGTTGATTAAAGCAAAAGGTAAATGTACAACTGACCATATCTCAATGGCAGGTCCGTGGTTGCGTTACAGAGGTCATCTAGATAATATCTCTAACAACATGTTGATTGGTGCTGTAAATGCATTTAACGACAAAACAGACAATGTATTGAACGAAGTAACAGGCGAATACGGTGCAGTTCCGGCAACGGCACGTGCTTACAAAGCAGCCGGTTTAGGTTCTATCGTGTTTGGTGATGAAAACTATGGTGAAGGTTCTTCTCGTGAACACGCAGCTATGGAGCCACGTCATTTAGGTGTGCGTGCTGTGGTGGTAAAATCGTTTGCTCGTATTCACGAAACCAACTTGAAAAAACAAGGTATGTTGGCGTTGACTTTCATAAATAAAGAAGATTACGAAAAAGTACAAGAAACAGATACGATTGATATCACAGGTTTGACAGAATTTGCACCAGGCAAAAATTTAACCGTAGTATTGCATCATAAAGATGGTTCTATAGATAGTTTTGAAGTAGCACACTCTTACAACGAGCAACAAATTGGTTGGTTTAAAGCAGGTTCTGCCTTGAACTTAATTAAGCAACAAGTAGCTTAATTTAGAGAATCCAATTCAATCTATATTCTTAAAACCGTCAAGATTTCTTGGCGGTTTTTTATTTGTTTAATTGCATTAATTGCCGATGTCTGTTGCTGAATATTTTTTTATAAATAGGAAAAAGAATAGCTCCTAAAAGTGGAACTCGAGGTGAAAAATGCACTTCATCTATGAGAATAGTGTTTTTATTTTCTGCGATTAGTAATCTTGTATGTTTCCAATATTTATGCATGATGGAACTGGAGTTTTCATAAAATGCTTTGCCTTCTTCTAACTTTTCTAATTTAAAAAAGTGAATGTCTATTGGTAAAAATCCAAAAAGTAAAATCCAGCTTGTAAATATTTTTTTATTTGGTGTTTCTATTAATTTGCAAAAATGATTTTTGTTTATTGGATATGTCATTCGCGCAAATGGGTAAAGTTCGTTGTTTACTTGTTCCATTGTTGTTATGATATTCCATACGTCAGAACAATTTAATAGGATGGATGATTGAACTTTAAAAGTGTAATCTTTCATTAGTATATATTGATTCTAAATTAAAATAAAAGAATGGATTATAGAACAAATTATTCGCTTGGTTTGTTAACTTTGAAATGAAATTATAACGTATGATTATTCCTAAAAAAGTAGAGAAAGTATTAAATGTACATTTAGAATTAGAAGCCGATGCCTTTTTTAGTTACCTTGCTGTGGCAGCTTGGTGCGAGAAAGAAGGTATGGAAGGCTGTGCTAAGTTTTTCCGTAAACAATCAGATGAAGAACATGTTCATTTTATGAAATTCTTTGACTATATCAACGAAGTTGGTGGACATGCCATTGTGCCATCTGTGAAACAACCAAAAATTGATTTTAAAGATATTTTAGAGATATGTCAACACGCACTAAATGGTGAAAAGAAGGTGACTAAATCTATCTATAATGTTTTGAAAGTTACCCAACAAGAAGAAGATCACGCCACCGAAGAATTTCTTCAATTTTTTGTGATGGAACAACGCGAGGAAGAAGTGCAGTTTAATAGAATTATAGACAAGATAAAACTCATTGGTAAAGGTCCACAGAGTATGTATTATATCGACAAGGAATTTGAAAAATTGGTAGCTTCAAAAGCCAAAGAAAATAAAGAAGGAAAAGGATAATAAAGCAAGCAAATTAACAAACTTTGCGACAATACTTTAGTGTACTTTGAGGTTAAAAAGTCTCCAATAAAACTTTATGAACTTAGTGCCTTAGTGGTAATATTATATATTTAATATCGACTATAAAGCAAGCAAATTAAAAAACTTTGCGACAATACTTTGTGTACTTTGCGGTTGCAATTATATCAATCTTTAAAGTTTAACAAATAAGCTATTGCAGTTCACGAAAATTTAACATATTTTAGATATAGATTTTTTTTAGTTAAGTAGCCGTAAAACTAAAATAATTATTTATTAATTAATTGTAATAAAGTTAAAATCAATATTATGAGTTCTATTTACAAAATTATCACTTGTGTTTTTATCTTCGGATTTAGCATTGTAAATAACAATATTTTAAGTTCAGACCTATCTAATAAGTCTATATCAATTGAAGAATTACAAAGTAAATCAAATTTTGATAATGAAAAAATTAAAGCACAAGTTCCTACTTGGGATGAACTAAAAAGTAGAGACTATGACTTAAGTGAGTTCGGTTTACTTGAAAACGAAAAATCCGTTTTGTTTATTAAAGTATTTATGGCAAAAATTAAATATATTAAACGTCATATAAACGATGCTGGATTTATCGAAAAAAACAATATTCCTTTAGTGCAACAAACTCAAAAAATTGACGAAAAAAAGTTAATACATAATACTAAAACAGAAGTTTTGTTATTGCTCGGATTTACAGAAAATGATGTTCTACCTGATAAATTTGAGAAATCATCCATTTTTAACTCAAATAAACAATAGAGCTATGAATACATTTTACAAATTTACTTTTATAATAGTGTTGTCTTGCTTGTTTATAAACAAGAATTATGCACAAAAAACTATCACAGTTTATGTGCATTCCATAGAAGTACAAGGTCTCAGTACAGGTTGTGATTGTTGTGGAGGAAATGAAGACCCACGATGGTATTTTACAAATAACTATCAATCTAGTGATCCGTGTTATGAACATTCACAATCAACTACTGGTGTTGTAACTCATTCCAAAAATGGTTCAGGAGATATTATTTCCTCTATTGTAAGAGATTGTAATTCACTTTTTCCTACTAATTACAATGCACGTTGCCGTGCTTGTGAAAATGATGGAGCATCATGTTGGACAGCAAGTATTTGTGATGGTGCTCAAGCTGATTTTAACTCCGGCGATATAAATTTACAGTCAATTGCAGGAACAAATTGAGATTATTATTATCCTTCATCTACTACATGGTATTCTGGTAGTGGAGGATGTGGAGCAACTTATCGCTTTCGTTTGAGAATAAATGTTTCTGGCTCAGAAAATACATCTGCACCGGGCTCATCATTAGCAAGAGATAATATATGTAATGCTCAAGATTTAGGCACCTTAGATCCATCAGTAACACTTAATGGTACTGGTGGAAATAATGGTTCATATACGAAGGAAAATGCCGGATATGTTAGTGAACCTGGAGGGCAAGATAATACTATGTGGTATAAGGTCACAATTGGAAATCCTGCACCGGCAAAAATTGCTTTCAATACGGATGCAGGTGGACTATGCACACCATGGTCTAAAGCATATATTCAAAACACAACATTACCATGTCCTTTTAACAGATGTACGAATTCTAACCCATTCAATAATATTTCAGAAGTAGCAGATGGAGGCTTAGATGGATATGAAGAAATAAATTGCCCATCTCCGGGTTCTGTTTATTATATGCAAGCAGATATTACTGGTGCATGTTCTACAGGTGATATACAAAATCCTTACTTCCAAGGATTTTCAACAGCAGCTCCAGATGATATTTGTAATGCATTGCAAATTGGTCCAATAGGAGGAATTAATATTAACACCAACTCTGAGACTGCAACACGATTAAGCAACCAATGTGCTACATTAAACACAGGCAGCCATAACGATCCGGTAAATGCACAAAGTAATAATGCAACTGTATGGTTTAAATTTAATACACCTGCATTATCAAATTTACCTGCAGATTATTATATTGAAGTAAGAGATCCAAATGGTTTCCCAACTTTTGGTGGTGTAGAAATGGAAATATATAAACTTACAGGAACAGCCTGTGCATCTACACCTGGACTAACTTTTGTTGGTGAGTATGATCCTGTTGGATGCGATGACGAAGGAGGTGCCAATTTTTGTTTAGAACCAAGCTCAATATATTATATAATGGTAGATGCTGAAGGTGATGGAGCATGTTCTGCTTCTGATAGAGGTGAATTTAGAGTAAGAGTGACTGGAAATAATAGACCTAAAGCAGCAGACCTCTGTTCTCAAGCAATTCCATTGGGAACGCTAACTCAAGGCGGCACTATTGGTGATGCAACAGGGGTTAATAGATGGAATAACTTCTGTGCAGGCACTGCAGGCGATCCAAACCCGGGTTGGACATTATTGGGTGCGCCTACAGATCCTTATCAAACTGTCTGGTTCAAATTTAATACAGGTTCAAGTGGAGCTGGTAGAAATATTGCTATCGATGGTTATAATGACCCAGGCTCTCATGGTGACCAAATTGATTTAAAATTAGCTCTATATAGTGGAACTTGTGGAAGCATGACCTTAATCGATAAAGATTATGATACACCTTCATCATATAGTGAAACATTAGAAGGCCAATATTGCTTAAATTCTAGCACAGATTATTATATCCTTGTGAGTGGTAGTAATTTTGAAGCAGTAACAGGTTCAACTAAAGAAGGTTATTTTGGCTTAACGGTGAAAGATAAAGGTCCATATCCTGCAAATGACCTTATCTGTAATGCAACCAATATTACTGTTCAAACGGCATATACGTACAATTCTCAATTATTAAATAGTGAAAACAATACTAGAGGAACAAATTGTTCAGACCCTCAACCCAATTGGACTGCAGAGGTTTGTCAGGATAATGATGCTGGTGTATGGTACAAGTTTGGTCAAGTGCCGGGAAGAAGTATAGTAGTAGATGCCAATGATAACGGTAGCGATGATATCAGCATTCAAATGGCATTAT
>CAZDOT010000010.1:0-49275 GCA_964507125.1 uncultured Chitinophagales bacterium
CTTACTACTCACTACTTACTACTCTCTTTTCTGCCGATATAAGTAAAGTAGTTGCCCCAAAATGAAAAATAGTTACTCAACCGAACAGAAGTATCTGCAATCAAAAACATTACTTTTTTCATCAGCGTATCACAGGATTTATAGTTGGATGGAAAAGGCCAATGTCCTTCATAAATGGTATAGTACAAGGTTTCTAATCCCAAATTTTTAAAAAAAGCTTCTTGGTTTTTTTTGTTGGAATATAACACGTGCGTAGGTACGTGTGTGGCGTGCTTGTGAAACCATTTTTTTCGGATATAAAAGATCGTTTTTCGCACATATTTGGTAAGCGTAAAATTATTTTCCACCGGACCTTCTAACATAAAAATGCCATTGGGTTTTAGTCGCTCTTTTAACAACAACATGATTTCTTTTGGGTTGGTTAAATGCTCTAACACATTGTTTAGAAAAATGATATCGTATTGTGTATCGGTTTTAAAAAATTGCTCAATAGTAATAAATGTTGCAGTAGGAAAGGCAGATTGCAAACTTTTCACCAAATCCGGATTGTATTCTGTTCCGGTAACTGCATATCCTTTGGCAATAGCTTCAGTAACAAAACGGCCACCACCGCAACCGTAATCCAAAATCGTTTGATACTGTCCGCCTGTCTTATTGATTTGCTCGAACAATCGGTCGTACATACCATTCGGCGCAATAGTAAGTGCACCTTGATATTCCACCGGATACATTTTTGTTAAGTCGTCAGCATCGGGTAACGGATGCACGTACACCAATTGGCAGTTGGTGCATTGTACATATTGAAAACGTTTTTGGTTGAAAATGGTGTCTTCATACGCTGTATCGGTATAAGCTGTGTTCGAACAAAATAAACAAGAAGGTTGTGTTGTTGATTGCATATTTCAAAAATAGCTGATTACAACAAAGATAATTGTTCTCAGGAAATCCACTTCATAAAACCATATAAAAAGCGTGTTATCGCTGTTTTTTACTATTTTTGGATGCCTTTAAAGATGAAGAAGATTTCTATTGTAACGCCCACATTTAATCAAGGTCAATTTATTGAGCAAACTATTGATTCGGTGCTTTCTCAAAATTATCCGAACTTAGAATATATCATTATGGATGGCGGAAGTACAGACAATACGCTTGACATCATCCGAAAATATGAAAAGCACATTAGTTATTGGGAAAGCACAAAAGACAATGGACAAAGCCATGCCATCAACAAAGGCATACAAAAATCTACCGGAGAAATTTTTAATTGGTTAAATAGCGATGATTGGTATGCAGAAAATACCTTACATCGTGTTGCCTCTTATTTTGAGGATAATACGACCACAGCAGTTTCCGGTATCAGTAATATTTGGAAACAAGAAAAAATCGTTCAGCAATCTGCCGGCACCGATGTGCACGAAACGTTGGCAAAAACGATTGGTGGTGCTCGCATCGACCAACCCGAAACGTTTTTTAGTAGAACGGCCTTGCAAAAAATGGGCTTACTCAATGAACAATTGCACTACGTGATGGATAGAGAATGGTGGATTCGGTATTTATTATATTTTGGACAAAACAGCATTCAAAAAACAACGGAGACATGGGTAAATTTCAGAATTCACGACGAATCGAAAACTCATACCAGTCAAGCGAAGTTTAAACAAGAAACATGGAATCTGTATTATTCAATGGCTGCTCATTATCATTTAAAAGAAGCAGCTACTTTTGAACCAACTTTTCCTGTCTCAAAAATCGACTTATTTAATTTGCCGGAAAAAGTGGACACAATTTTATTACAAAAAAGCATCCATTATTTTTGGTATTTTCAAGGATGCCAATGCTACGCACAAAATGAATACAAAGCTGCACAACAATTTTTTCGTATTGTAAATCCTGATTTTTTATTAGAAAAAGATAAAAATGAAATGGAAAAAATTAGTTTTAAAATGAAAATGCTACCGGTGTTTTTAAAGAAATTATGGAATAAAAGATGATTAGCATTATAATACCCACTTACAATCGATTTGAAATTATTCAAGAAACCGTAGAGCGGATGTTGCACCTTTCAACATCGGTTGAATTTGAAATCATCGTGGTGAATGATGGCCAACCACTTCCATATAAGTTTAAACATCCTCGAGTAGCATATCATCAAAACCCTAAAAAAGGAGTGGCTTCTGCTCGCAATTTTGGCGTAGAAAAAGCTCAATATGACATTTTATTTTTTTTGGATGATGACATGTGGATGAGCAAAGAAAGTTTGGATGCTATAGCTGCGCTGCACCAACAGTCTTTTTTTGACACCAAATGTGCTTTGTTAAATTGGGAATATCCACCCATATTACAACAACAAATGCAACGCGAAAAAGTAGGCCGATATATTTTAAAGGCGAATTATCATACCTTGGAAGGTCGTGCTAAGGTGAAAGTAGATAAATCGCAAACATTGGTACAAATTCCATCTATAGGAAGCGGCTCAATGGCCATGTCAAAACCTATTTTCCAAAAAATTGGTGGTTATGATGAATCGATTATGTTTCAAGGAGAAGACAATGCCATGTCAGCAGCACTCAAAAATCACCACATTTCTGTTTATTTATATACACCTATCACTTGCCTACACAACCAAAAAGACCGTTTAGATTTAGCTGGTTATTTAGATAGAGAGCGAAGAGGTTATGTTTCTCAGTTTAAAAAAGATAAATCATCTGTAAGAATAAATTGGATGAAGTGGCTTATTTTTATTTGTTTAATTCCATTTGCACCGATTATAAAATGGTTGTATTCCATTATTCCAAATCAACCGAAATACGACACTCTAAATTTTAGGTTGATTGGTTTACAAACATCTATTATTTACTACAAAGCATGGCTAACAGAATAATAATTATTGTACTTTGCAAGGAAAACTGATTTACTATTCCACTACATGAAAAAGAAGATTACCTATATCACGTTTAAAATTGAGAAATCACTCGGCTTTGAATGGGTTTTAGATGGTGTCGATAAAAATGCAGTAGAGTTTTCGGTGTTATCTATCTGTGTGCCCGAAAATACGCCGTTCCAACAATTCTGTGAACAAAGAAATATCCCATTTCATCGCATTGAATATACATCCAAAAAAGATATTCTAAAAGCAACCTATCAAACCTATCAGCTATTAAAACGCATCCAGCCGGATGCAGTGCATTGTCATATTTTTGAAGCCAATTTAATCGGCCTAACTGCTGCCCTTTTTGCCGGTGTACCAAAACGTATTTTCACACGACATCATTCGTCGTATCATTACGATGTGGCACCAAGCGGTAGAAAATACGATTTATTAACCAATAAAATGGCAACACATATTGTTTCCATCTCGGAAAATGTGAGCAATATTCTTATTCATAAAGAAAATGTACCACCGGAAAAAATCTATCTCATTCATCATGGTTTTAAGTTGGATTTTTTTTATTCTATTTCCGAGGAACGAATAAAGCAAGTGCAAGTAAAATATAATCCTACGAATCAGCATCCGGTAATTGGTGTAGTTTCTAGATATACAGAGTGGAAAGGAATAATTTATACTTTACAGGCTTTCCAAAAATTACTGAACATTTACCCAAATGCATTATTGGTATTGGCGAATGCAAAAGGCGATGATAAAAAAGTGATAGAAATGATACAGCAATTGCCTAAAAAGAATTATGTGGAGATTGATTTTGAACAAGATAATGCTGCATTATTCAGTATGTTTGACGTTTTTGTTCATGTGCCAATAGATGCGGAAAAAGAAGCCTTTGGACAAATATACGTAGAAGCACTTGCGGTGGGTGTGCCAAGTGTTTTCACGCTTTCCGGCGTTGCAAGAGAGTTTATCGTTGACAAGCAAAATGCTTGGGTGGTTGATTTCAGAAATAGCGAACAAATTTATACAGCGATTACCAATTTATTGGAAAATAAAACGCTTGCACAACAATTAGCTATCAATGGAAAAAATTCATTAGGCGAAAATTTTTCTTTAGATTTGATGATTCAAAAATTAGAACAGCTTTACACGCTTTAAAATGGAAAAGGATTTGTTTTTTTCAATTGTCATTCCTTCCTACAACAGAGGACACATGATAAAAGAAACGTTGCTTACAACGCTGCAACAAACCTATCCGCATTACGAAGTAATTGTTGTGGATGATGGTAGTACAGATAATACCGAAGCCGTGGTGTTATCTCTGCAACATCCCAAAATTGTATATCACCGAAAACAAAACGGTGAAAGGGCTGCAGCCAGAAATGCCGGATTTGATTTAGCAAAAGGTGATTATGTAACCTTGTTAGATTCTGATGATTTTTTGTATCCTACGCATTTAGAGGAAGCCGTAAAATATATTAAAGCACACGAGGTACCTGAAATTGTTCGTTTTGATTTTGATATTGTTGATTCGGATAAAAACGTATTGCAAATTTCTAAGATGCCGGAAAACATCAACCCTAAAATGATAAATGGAAATTACATGGGTTGTAGCGGTATAATCTTAAAAACAGAAATTGCCAGACGCTATCGTTTTAATGAAGATAGAGATTTATCCGGTTCAGAAGATTATGAATTTTGGATGCGATTGGCTGCACGATTTAAAATTCACACGCCGCATTTAGTGACTTGTTCCTTGCATTCACACGAGGAAAGAAGCGTGATTTATAATATCAAACGCGAACCTTTAGTATTGCGTAAAGATTTGATAATTAAGTATGCCTATGAAGATAAGGTAGTGCGTAAGATTTTTAAAAAAGAACAAGAAAAGTTTATTTCTAACAATTTACTTTATGTTTCCTTGCATTTAGCAATAGCAAAATTTAATAAAGATTCCATTCAATATCTCGCGAATGCTATTAAACATTATCCGCTGTCTATTTTTGATAGACGATTTTTAGGTATTGTAAAAACCCTTTTAAAAAGAAACATCTTAGCCTCTTTTGTTTAGTTTATGTGTGGAATTTCAGCGTATATATCAAATTCAAATAAGCTTCGAAAAGAAGATTTTATTAAAGCAACCCATACATTGCATCACCGCGGTCCGGATGCCGAAGGTTTTTTTGAAAACGAAAATCAAACTGTTTTTTTAGGACATAAACGTTTATCAATAATTGATTTATCACCGGCTTCTAATCAACCTTTCTTTTCTTCTTGTGGTCGATATGTGATGGTATATAACGGTGAGTTGTATAATTATAAAGAAATAAAACAACAACTCCAATTAACGACACGTACCACAGGCGACACCGAAGTTATTTTAGAAGCATTTATAAAAATGGGAACTGCCGCTTTCGAGTTATTAAATGGTATGTTCGCATTTATCATTTACGATATTCAGCAACAAACGATTACCGTTTGCAGAGATCGGTTCGGTGTCAAACCCTTGTTTTATTATTTCAACGGAAAAGAAGTAGCATTTTCATCCGAAATAAAAATGCTAAAAGCATTACCCAATTTTGATAAAACCATTCACTACGATATAATTCCGGAATTTTTACATATTGGTTTTATTTCAGAACCCAATACCGTTTATAAAAATGTGTTTAAGTTTCCTTCGGGAAAGTTTGCACAATTCTCTGTCTCATCAGTACACGATGGATTTTCATTGCCGATACAAACGTATTGGAGTTTGCAAAATACCATTACACCGGAAGTAAAGACGGATATATCCACCATCAAAAAAGAATTAAAAACAATATTGACAAATGCGGTTGAAAAGCAATTAGTCAGCGATGTGCCGGTGGGCACTTTCTTAAGTGGCGGCATCGATTCTAGTTTGATTACAGCAATTGCTACCACTATCAAAACAGATAAAATCAAGACGTTTAGTATTGGTTACGATAATAAAAAATACGATGAGTCGTCGCATGCTTTAGCGGTAGCAGAACATTTAAAAACAGATCATCATGCGTTTACATTAACAGAAGACGATGTGGAGGCTATCTTGACGGATATTATTTTCCAGTACGATGAGCCATTTGCAGATGCATCGGCGTTTCCAACGATGATAGTTTCGAGGTTGGCACGACAACACGTTACGGTTACGCTTTCCGGTGATGGTGCAGATGAATTATTTTTGGGTTATGGTATGTATAATTGGGCATCTCGATTAAACAATCCTATCGTCCAAACTTTTAGGAAGCCGGTGTATTGGGCAACCCAAATCACAGAAAACCCCTATAAAAGAGGTGGTTTGTTGTTGGATTATCCGTCATTACAACATATACACAGTCATATCTTTTCGCAAGAACAATATTTTCTCTCCCAACAAGATTTAGAACATCTACTTTTGGAACCTGCTTTTAATTTTGATACATTGAACCAACCGATGATTTCAAAAAACAGAAAATTAGCAGCCAAAGAAGCGCAGTCTTTTTGGGATTTGAAACATTATCTAAAAGATGATTTGCTGGTGAAGGTAGACAGAGCCAGCATGAAATATTCCTTAGAAAGTAGAGTGCCATTTTTAGACAATCAAGTGGTTGACTATGCACTTAGTATTGATGCTTCCTTGCGTTATCACAACGGTACAGCGAAACATGTTTTAAAAGAAATTTTATATGAGTTGCTACCTAAGAGAATGTTTGAACGTCCGAAATGGGGTTTTGCCGTTCCTTTGCCGTATTGGCTAAAAGGAAGATTCCGATTTTTAATGGATAAATACTTAAACAGTACCATAATTAATCGATATGATATTCTAACGAATTTGTATGTACAAGAAATAAAAGAACGTTTCTTAAAAGGTGAGGAACATTTATACGGACGACTTTGGACGATTATTATTTTACATTGGTGGTTAGAAGAAAATGCATAAATGACAAATCGCGTATTATATATTTCGTATGATGGCATGACGGATGCATTGGGACAATCTCAGGTGATTCCGTACTTAATTGGACTTACTCAACAAGGCTATTCGTTTACTTTATTGAGTTGCGAAAAAGCACAAAATTTTGAACAACATCAATCCAAAATAAAGCACATTTTATCAAGTAATAATATAGATTGGCATCCGATCACGTATACCAAACAACCACCAGTTTTTTCTACTATTTATGATGTGTTTCGCTTGATGCATCATGCCAAAAAAATATGCAATGCGAAGCAAATTGCTATCGTACATTGCAGGAGTTATATTGCCGCATTAGTCGGTTTAAAAATGAAAAAAAAATTAGGTGTTCGTTTTATTTTTGATATGCGTGGCTTGTGGGCTGACGAACGTGTAGATGGTAAATTATGGAACTTAAAAAATCCCATTTTTAAAGCGGTGTATTCCTTTTTTAAAAAGAAAGAAATACAATTTTTACAACAAGCCGATTATACGATTAGCTTAACACACAATGCCAAAAATGAAATTCATACTTGGAGTAGTGTCCCAAATAATCCGGTTAAAATGGAAGTAATTCCATGTTGTGCTGATTTGAATTTATTTAATAAAAATAAGATAGATACTAATCAACTCAACACATTACAAGCATCTTTACATATTAATGCAAATGATTTTGTTTTATTGTATTTAGGTTCAATTGGAACATGGTATATGTTAGATGAGATGATGGAATTTTTTAGTGTATTGAAACAACAAAAATCCAACGCTAAGTTTTTATTTGTAACCAAAGATGAGAAAGAACGCATCTTGAAAACTGCTGAAAAATATGCGGTTGTAAACGATATTATTATTCGTCCAGGAAATAGAGAAGAAATACCGTATCTCATTTCTTTAGCCCATTATTCCATCTTTTTTATATTGCCTTCGTATTCTAAAAAAGCATCATCTCCTACTAAACAAGGCGAAATTATGGCAATGGGTATTCCAATTGTTTGCAATACACAAGTGGGCGACACCGATAAAATTGTACAAGATTATCACAGCGGAATTTTAGTGGAACAATTTAGCCGAACGGCTTATGAAAATGCCATTAAAGAAATGGAAAAACCATTGGATACGACAGCAATTATTGACGGTGCCACCGATTATTTTTCTTTAGAAAATGGAGTGAATAAATACGCTACAGTGTATGCACATGTTTTATCACATTAATCAAACACCAATAAGTTTGGCTGCATTACCGTGAAATCTTTAGTTACTTTTTCAAAATGACAAGCAATGCCATAACGTTGCTGCATTACACGTTTGTAATGTTGGAGCAGTTGCTCGTTTTGTGTTAGGAATACAACATATTGCTTGTTTTCTAAATCCGAAGTTAAATTGTTTAAACTGTGTATTTTTAGCACTTCCGCATAATTGGGCGTTGCAGCATACCATCCATTTAGTATGACATTTTGATGATGTAGAAAATTTTTGGAAGGTGTCCAAGCGTCCATGTATTGTATTGGAAAATCATCTAAAGCAATAAATAAATAGTTGGGATGTTGGTTGATTTCTTGTACATATTTTTCAAACAACTGTATCTTTTCTTTTTTAGTAGAAAAATGATGTATCGTACTATAAAATTTAAACACCGATAATAAGCATAAAGTAAGTATTGCTATTCTTTATAAAAGATGTTGGCGGTTACTCTCTAAAATACACCAAAGGTGCATCAAATTTAGATAAGTAAAAATGGGGAATGTTACTCGAAAAGGTAGGCGTGAAGTAGCTGCTAAATAGCTGAATAAAACTAAAAGTAGTACGCCATTCATTGCAATAAATAATCGTTTCCTCGGATTAAAAAGCCAAGCCGTACAAGCACTGATAATAAAAAATAAAATAGAGTAGTACTCGCCATGAAGGCACTTTTTTAATTCAAATAAGGTTTGTGAAATGCTGCGATGCGTGCGTAATTGTTTCGCCATAGCATAATCAGCAGCACTGTCTATATAGTGATTATCTGCAACAAACCACGATTGTATCAGCAACAAATCATCCAATGAAAAGGCATTGTTTGATAGTTTTTCTTTTTTTATGTCGATTGGATGGGCAGCTAAAATATCGATGGTTTTAACTTTCGAGTAAGTGTTTTGTTGTTGATAGATATGCGAAGTATCATTCATCCACCAACAAAAAAAGAACAAACACGACGAAATCAGTAAAATAGCAATCGTCCATTTTCGCTGGTTTTTTTGTTGTATGATAAAAATGGGAAATGCAAAAAGTAGCAAGATGTAAAAGCTTTCTCTACGCATAAGAAATGCTATTACAATAAAAAACAAACAGAATAAAAGTTTATGCCAACTTTTAAAGTGAGATTGTAATCCCAAAAGTGCGGTTCCTACACAAAAAAGAGCGACACTTGTAAATTGAATTTTTGTAACGAGTAAAGCAAGAAAGCCTAAAACGAACAGTAAGGCAAATGCCGCTTCTTTGTAAATGCTGATTCCCTTAGGAATGGTGGTTATATAAAATATTCCGAAAAAGCACCACATCAATACGATTTCCAGATAGAGTGTATAGCAGTTAATTTCCGGAATTTGTGCAGAAAAAAAGCTTATAATTTTTCCTAAAAAAACATGACTTAAAACAAAATATGGTGAATGTTCCGTTGTGAAAATGCCGGCACTAATGAACCACATGGCTTGGTCATCATTATTGTCAAAGGTAATAGGAAAGTGGTTCCACAAAAGGAGTAGGATAAAGCAACAAAAAAGAAAGAAGAAAGTTCTATATTTATACATTGTTGAACACGTAAATATAATCAATTCATAAATGGAAAAATGGTTTACCCATAGCGTTCCAAACCAATTCTTGTTTCTCAATGATTTTTTGTTAGCACCTATAGCTATCGCACTCATCTATTATCTTTCTAAAGTATATGCGGCTAATCAAAAAAGCCCTATTTATAAAAAGTATTTTGTGCAAGGTTTAATGGTGCGATTATTTTCTTCCATATTAATGGCATTTGTTTATCAGTATTATTATGGTGGTGGAGGCGACACGAATACTTATTTTACCTACACTTTGCGATTGCGAGAAGTTGCACACGAAAATTTTAATGATTTTCTTCAGTTGTTATTTTTTCCACCGAATGATTTGTTTTTAATAAATGAATATTTTAATCCCGGAACAGAGTTCTTCATCAATAATAGTTCTAATCTGGTTATTCGAATTTCTACTTTACTGAGTTATCCGTTGTTAAACACTTACCTGCTTATTTCCTTTTTCTTCAGTGCATTTTGTTACTATGGATGTTGGAAAATTTTCCGATTGTTTTATCAATTGTATCCACACTTAGAAAAACAATTTGCTTTTGCTTGTTTATATATTCCGTCTGTTTGTTTTTGGGGCACCGGTATTCTAAAAGATCCACTTTGTTTGGGTGCATTAGGTGCATTAACATATCATCTATATAAATTATTGTTCGAGCGTTCAAAAATAATACAACGCGTATTAATGGTAATTTTTTGCTTTTGGTTACTCAAAAATTTGAAAGTATATATTGTCTTGTCTTTTATACCTGCCTACTTTTTTTGGGTGGTGTTTAAATATAAAGACTCGATCAATAGTAAATTCTTGAGAACCACTATGAGTCCATTAATTTTCTTTGTTTCCATTACTAATAGGTGGTTTTATTTTAATTAAAATTGCTTCCTTCTCGGAGCGATATGCTTTGGAACATTTAATGCGTACGGCAAAAGACACGCAAAACTGGATTTATTATTCTTCCATCAAACAAGGTGGCTCGGGCTATACATTAGGTGATATTGATTATTCTACAATGGGATTAATAAAAGTATTTCCGAAAGCGGTGAATGTTTCCTTGTTTCGTCCATATTTATGGGAAGCCAAAAAACCGATATTAATTCCGGCCGCCATAGAAGGTTTGGTGTCCTTGTTTTTCACCATTTACTTGTTATATAAATGTGGCTTTGTTCGCTTTACACGTTTAGTTATCAGTAATCCGGAAGTGCAATTTTGTATGATTTTTTCGGTGGCATTTGCATTTGCCGTAGGCTTCACCAGTTTTAATTTTGGTTCATTGGTTCGTTATAAAATTCCACTAATGCCATTTTATTTCATCGCCTTATTTATTTTAGCAGATAGAGATAAGGCAAGTGAAGCAGTGAAAACAAAAGGTAAGAAACCTAAAAAACCGGTCGCTAAGCTTGTTCCGGCTTAGTTGTTTTGTTCCATATCCATGCTAATGTCATACCGGCAATAATATGCCAAATGCCCCACCACGCCGCAATTAAAGCCATGCTACCATTTCCTTTAAAAAAGGTAAGCACTAAAATTAATCCCAATCCGGAATTGTGAATGCCGGTTTCTACTGATATGCTTCTGCAATGCGATTCCGGCAAGTGGAACAATTTTGGAAACACATATCCTATTAAAAATGCGATGGTATTTTGTATAAATACAATCCAAAAAATAGAAGATAGATTTTGTAAGAAAATCTCTTTATTTGCGATAAATGCTCCAACTAAGAAAGCTAAAAAAAACAAAAGTGCAATTATTTTCACCGGCTTGTTTATTTTATTGACTATTTCAGGAAAATATTTTTTCAGAGAAATTCCTGCCAGCAATGGAAGCAATAGTAACAATACAATAGAGCCCAATAAATACCAAAAGGAAATATGAATTTCTTGTAACAATGCTTTAGCCGGTTCATAATGCGATGTATAGAAATAAAAATTAAAAGGCGTTGTTACAGCAGCTGATAATGTAGATATGGCTGTAATAGTGATAGATAATGGAACAAAACCTTTTGCTAAATAAGATACATACGTGGACATATTTCCGCATGGACACGCCGCTACCATCAGCATGCCCATAGCAATAGAAGCGGATGGTTTTATGACAAGAATTAATAGAAAGGTGCATAAAGGCAATAAAATAATTTGCGAAATACTTCCAATAATCACAGATTTTGGATTGGTAAATAAGATTTTAAAGTCTTCTTTTTTAATATCTATTGCCAAAGAAAACAAAATAAATACCAAACAAATTTTTAAGATAATAAGGCTGTCGCCATGTGTTTCTATTTGAATATTGTCGATTGAATTCATGCAGTTATTTTACGAAGTCCAGCAAACCATAATTTCTCGCGGTCCGTAATACGGTAAACGACCATGTGAAGTAGAAAAATTATCAATACAAATCACATCGCCTTTTTTCCAAGGTTGAATTACTAAATTTTTCCAAATTACATCTTGAATATGCTCTACATAATCATCCGGAATTTCTGAGTCATCACCAAAGGTTACATGCATGCTTTGTTCGTTCGGATTTTTGGTTAATTTTTTATACCAAGTCATAGCTTCTAAGAGCATACTTGTTTTAAATGTTTCCCATCTTTTTTGTCGTTTATGAATGCGATGATATTCATCGGCAGCGGCACTTAAATGAAATACTTGAGTGTGGTTAAACCATACTTTTTCTTTTGTAATTGGATGTGTTTTAAATGCCGCATTTTTATTAATCATGCGTAAGCCGTCAAGTTCTTTCCATTCACAAATAATATCGTTCTCAGCACATTTTTTTTCTACTATACTCTTGTCAGTTGTATGAAACATATCTTTCCAACTTTTTAATTGAAAACCACTTGTTCCGGCTTTTTCCGGTGATGCATAATTGCGAATATGCTTCACGCCTTTACGCTCAAATTCAGCTCTGATGGTTGGGTCTAAATCGGCATATACTTTTCTAAAATCACAAATCGGTGTTTCGCCGCCGTATTGCGGTTCTATATGACAATAAAAAAATAAACGGCGTGGTGCACCTGGCAAAAAGCTCATTTCGCAATGTTGCATAATTGGATAATGTGGCGGAAGTTCACTGGCAGAAAAAGCATAATCCGATTTTTTATCGCGTGGCGAAGTGCCCATGTAATCATCTTTTAAATCAGCATCTACCGCCTTTGCCACCGATTCAAAATCAGCGGCAGATTGTATGTCAAAACCACGAAATAAAATAGCACCACATTCGGTCAATTTATTTTCTACCATCGTCTTGTTAGAAGCAATCCAATCCAGTAGTTGCTGTCTGCTATTGTTGCCATTTGGTGGTGTAACCAATAAAGGCAAGCTGGATTTTTCTGAAAAGTAACTTAAGTTCATTATCTTGGTTTTTTGAAAATATAACTAAATATACCATTTTATTTGTTATTTGTAGATAGGTGTTAAATGACAAAACTGCCACACAAAAAAATAGAAACGGAACGCTTAATATTGCAACCATATATGGTGCAAAATTATCGTGCAGTATTTCAGTTAATCCAAAAAAACAAACCACGATTAATTCATAGCTTTCCCAATATGCTCAGCGCAACGGAAACAGAAGCGGCTACGAAAGATTTTGTTCAACAAAAAATTTTTGATTGGAATAAAAATAAATCGTTTGCTTATCATCTTTTATTAAAAGAAAACCATCAACTCGTTGGCCATTTTAATATTAAAGATATAGATTGGAAAAATAAAGAATGTGAATTGGCTTATTTTATAGATGTAGATTTTGAAAAGAAAGGATATGTATCAGAAGCGATTCATAAAATACTTCGATTAGCATTTTTGTTTTTGGAAATGCAACATGTTACCGCTCGTGTAGTAACAAGCAATTTGGCAAGTCAACGTGTTTTGCAAAAAAATGGAATGCAATACGAAGGCACTTTTTATAATGCGTACACTACTTATGATCTTCAATTGGTTGATACGTATCGATACGGTATTTCTAAAGATGATTTTTTAAAAACAGCAACAACATAAAACAGCTATTTACATCTTTTATATCGATGGCAATTTACCACATGATCATTCACTAATCCGGTGGCTTGCAAATGTGCGTAAATAGTGGTTGAGCCTAAAAATTGAAATCCTCTTTTTTTTAAATCTTTTGCTAAGGCATCGGACAGTTCAGTAGTTGCAGGAATTTCTTTTAATGAATTCCATTTATTTACAACAGGTTTTCCACTTACAAAACTCCAAATATAATTACTAAAGCTTCCAAATTCTTTTTGCACTTCTATAAAACGTTTTGCATTGTTGATGGCGGCCGTAATTTTTGCACGATTGCGAATGATACTAGCATCTTGCATTAATTGTTCTATTTTTTTCTCGTCGAATTTTGCTACTTTCTTATAATCAAAATGAGCAAATGCCTTTCTGTAACCTTCTCTGCGTTGCAAAATTGTCCACCAACTTAAGCCGGCTTGCGCGCTTTCTAACACTAAAAATTCAAATTGTTTTTGATCGTCATAAACCGGCATTCCCCATTCTTCATCGTGGTATTGCTCGTACAGTGGTTTGCCTACACACCAATTGCATCGTATGATTTCTTTTGCCATGGAGCATTTTTTTAAGTAATTCGAAATTACAGAAAATTAAAATCTTATTTTTGTGTAGATGAAAATTATTGAATCCTTTCAAAATCCAACTATCAAAAAAATCTTGTTATTACAAGAGAAATCTAAACTTAGAAAAGAGGAAAATGTATTTGTGATAGATGGATGGAAAGAAACAAAAATGGCAATAGAAAACGGTTTTATAATACAAACCATTTTCTGCTCTGCATCTACTGTAAAAAGTGATGATTTCGCACAAATTCAATCGAGCATTTCATCCCAATCAAATAAAATAGAACTTATTCAAGTTTCGGACGCTATTTTTGAAAAAATAGCGTATCGTGGCAATACGTCAAAAGTAGTAGCAATTGCTCAGCAAAAACATGTTGCTTTATCCAATATTTCTCTGTCAAAAAATCCACTAATTTTAGTGTTAGATGCGGTAGAAAAGCCCGGAAATTTAGGTGCATTATTGCGTATTTCAGATGCGGCAAATGTAGATGCGGTTTTTTGTTGTGATGTAGCAACAGATATTTATAATCCAAATGTAATTCGTTCTTCTGTTGGATGCATCTTTACCCAACAATTTGTCGTTGCAGACAAAGAAAGTTGTTATCGATTTTTAAAATCAAATCATATTTCCATTTTTACTACTTCTTTGAAGGCTGCTAAAAATTACCTTTCTGTTGATTACACACAAGCTACTGCATTTGTAATGGGAACAGAAGCAACAGGTGTAGATACATTTTGGGAAAATAATGCTCATCAGAATATCATCATACCGATGCGTGGCCAAAATGATTCACTCAATGTTTCTAACAGTGCGGCGATTGTTTTATTTGAGGCACTGCGTCAACGATAGTTACAAATGTGTTACAAAGATAAAATAAAAAAGAGCTACATTGCTGTAACTCTTTGATTTTGAAGCTCTCCCTGCTGGACTTGAACCAGCGACCCTCTGATTAACAGTCAGATGCTCTAACCAACTGAGCTAAGGAAGAATAGAAGACAAATAGAGTTTTTCAAAAGCGAAATATCTAATTGCTTTATTTTGGACTGCAAATGTAGGACATTAAAAATAAATATGCAATCTTTGCAAAAAAAAAATTCATGAGTCTTTTAACTGTTGGTACGGTCGCATTTGATGCTATTGAAACGCCTTTTGGCAAAATTGATAAAATTACGGGCGGTTCCGGCAACTATATTTGCCAGTCTGCCGGCCATTTTACCAATGATATGCAGTTAGTTAGCGTCATTGGAGATGATTTTGATCAAGATGAATTAGCGTATTTAAAATCCATCGGAACAGATATTGAAGGCGTACAAATAAAAAATGGAGAAAAATCTTTTTTTTGGAGCGGAAAGTATCACATGGACCTCAACCGTCGTGATACATTGGTGACAGACTTAAATGTCTTGGCAACTTTTGATCCCGTTTTACCCGAAAATTATAAAAATGCTGAATTCTTAATATTAGGAAATATTGATCCGACATTACAAGCAAAAGTGATTTCGCAAATGAACACCCGTCCGAAGTTAATAGCTATGGATACGATGAACTTTTGGATGGAAATTGCCTTGGAACCATTGAAAACCGTATTAAAAATGGTGGATTTGTTGATTGTAAATGAAGAAGAAGCTCGACAATTAACCAACGAATATTCATTGGTGAAGGCTGCCAATAAAATTCGTGAAATGGGTCCTAAATTTTTAATCATCAAAAAAGGAGAACATGGTGCGTTGTTATTTCATGGAAACAGAGTATTTTTTGCACCGGCATTGCCTTTAGAAGATGTATTTGACCCAACCGGTGCAGGCGATACGTTTGCCGGTGGTTTTATGGGTTATTTAGCAAAGACCAAAGATTTATCCTTTGAAAACATGAAACGCGGCGTGATTTATGGCTCCGCCATGGCAAGTTTTTGTGTAGAAAAATTTGGTCCGCAACGATTAAAAGAAATATCTCGCGAAGAAATTGAAGAACGCGTACAAGTATTTATTGATTTGGTAGATTTTGATATTATTCTTCAATAATACACCAACGTTATTTTATAAAAATTTACTACCGGACATTTCCAAAATAAGTGCAGCACCAAATAATTCTGCAGGTGTGTGATAGCCCGGTTTTAATGTTTTGTCGAGAATTACTTTTAATGCTATTTTAGTAGCCATTTCAGCAGTAAGTTTGTAGGCTTCTGCGGTTTCTAATCGAGCTTCTATGCTTTTTCCTTGCTGATTGGTAATTTTTCCATAGACAAGCGATTTTCCCTTTTCTCTTCGTTCAAAATTTGGCCCGGTGATATTTTTATCTATATAATGTTGTACTTTATTTTTGATAAAATTGGTGCCGATAATTGGGTTGAAAATAGGTTGAAATTTCATGGTATAATATACGTTTTTAGGCACCGCAGAAAATACCATGATATTGGGTATTTGTGTTGTAAAATGAGCTGTTGAAACATCGCCCCAAGGAATTGTCATACAGAAAATTTTCTTACGTCCAAAGTCTATCGTTTTTCCGATATGACCTGTAGGCGTAGGCACAATTTTTCCGTCTTTACGGATAGCTCCGGATTTTCCTAAATTTTCTACCATCGTACTCATGGTTCCGTGTGAAATGTTTCCACCTAAACCCGCCCAAGCTAATTCTAAATGGGTGGCATCCGGCATTTTATCGTGAAGGAATTTTGCCATACAATCTGTTGGTACTACATCAAAACCAACACCACTCATGATGATTATATTTTTTTCTATCGCCTTTTGATGATAGGATTTTGCCAACTCAAACACTTCAATTTCTCCGGTGATATCTAAATAATGAACTCCGGATTGCAAACAAGCTTTTATCATGGGTTTGGCTGTTTGGCTAAATGGTCCGGCACAATTTAACACCAAAGGAAATGCTTGTATGTTTTGTACAATCGTGTCAATATCATCTAAAGAAAAAATCAAATAATCTAATCCAAATTCACTTGCTAGATTTTTAATTTTATTTTCAGACCTTCCGGCAAGCGTTGGTTTTAATCCCAACTTTATGGCATTTTCTACCACAATTTTTCCGGTATATCCAGAAGCACCATATATTAAAAATGACATAGTTTTTCTTATTAATTTTTATCGATTTCTACTATACTGATAACCGCATTTTTACTTTCACTTTCTGCTGAGAATGCGATACGACCTTTGTTTGAATTAAATAATACATTGCTTAATGTAGAGCCTTGTAAAGCGGTTGTTACTTTGGTTCTATAATCGCCTTGTGCTGCATTAATAGTGGTATTTATTTGGTTGTAATCAATAGGTTCTTTGGTAACTACAATTGCCATATAATCTTTATTTCCTAAATTGTCCGCTTGTAAAGATTGGCTTTTCGGGAACAAACGATAGCCTGTAATGCCACAAAATGCGGTATGTTTGGGTGAATATGGAAACAATACGTAACTACTTCCATCGGTTTCTTGTCCAAAAATATAAATATAGCATTCAATTGAATTCTGTACTTCAATTTTAAATTTAGTTCCTTTAGAAATAGGTTGACTTGTTTGGAATAAATTTCCGTTGTTCTTTAATGGAATATATTGTTTCGTTTCATTATTTACTAAACCAATGGCACATTCAAATTTACGAGCTGCCATTTCGCCGCGTTTGGGTAATGGTTGAAGTGCGTAGGCTTCTTTGTTGAAGTGCATAAAATCTTTATATCTCACCCAAGCTACTCCGTTTTCGCCCCAATCCGGTCCCCAACTATTCATGATTTGGAAAGCACCGCCATCTAAACGGTCATCATAGCCGATTATACACATACAATGCCCACCAAAACCTTCCATATCGTAATCATATTGAGTAGGTTTCCAGAGTTTTTGACCTTGCATATCTTGCATAAATGAACCACCAACCATCATACCACAAATAACAGGTGCACCTTTTGCTAAATATTGTTTGATGGCAAAAAAATCGGTTGTATAATCATCGCCATCAACAGATAAACGTTCGTATCCTCTTATTTTAAATTGTTGAGCCGCTTGCAATAATTGTTGATTAGGCTCTCTGCTACAACTTTGGTCAGTATATGTAAAATATTTTAAAGGAATATCGCCAAACTCCGAAAGTACTTTACACGCATTAATAATATATGCACCTTGACAATTTTCATGTCCAATTTGGTTATATACAAAAGATGGACTCATAGCAATTTCATCCGGATTTTGTCCTGTGGAGGATGCTTCCAATATGGTGCGTGCCGCATACGAGCTACCCCAACCTACGCAAGAGCCTTGCTGACCTTGATCCATACGACTCGGTGCAAACTTTAATAAACTGACATATTCCGGTAATGGATTTTTTTCGTATTCAGAGAGCGCTGCTGCTACTTCCGCTTTGTCGTATTCTTCTTGCTTTAATTCAGCACCGGTTGCAAGTGATGTGGAAGTGGCACTGTTACTAACATCCGGTATTCCACCACCGCTAAACTTAAACAATATAAATGCTCCTACTAATAAAAGTGGGATTCCGATTAATGGTTTTTTAAATACTAACTTTAAGATGATGGGTAAAAAGGCAGTTAAACAACCACCACCCGGAAGTCCGCCGCCACCGCCACGAGAGCCGCCGCCACCATCGTTTGAAGGAATATAATCTTGTTGTTGATTGTCGTCATCGACCATTCTAATAGGCATAGCAAAAAATATTTAATTGGAAATTTAGATATAAAAATTGAAAATGGATAAAAAAAGGTGCTGCAATATTGCAGCACCAACTCAATTATATTTTATATAATTAAAGGATTAATTAACCAATTAATCCTTGTTTTACTAAGTATTCCCCAATTTGTATGGCATTTGTAGCAGCACCTTTACGCAAGTTATCGGCTACAATCCAAAGGTTTAATGTTTTCGGTTGTGTTTCATCTCTACGAATTCTACCTACAAAAACCTCATCTTTTCCATGTGCATCCATTGGCATTGGATATTTTTGATTTGCCGGATCGTCCACCACCACAACGCCTTCTGATTTGCTTAATATATCAAACACGTCATTTAATTCAAATTCATTTTCAAACTCGATGTTTACACTTTCAGAGTGACCGCCCATTACCGGAATACGAATGGTAGTTGCCGTCACTTTAATGTTTTCATCGCGCATGATTTTATTGGTTTCTTTCACCATTTTCATTTCTTCTTTGGTGTACCCATTGTCTAAGAAAACATCAATTTGTGGAATAACATTTAAATCGATTTTATATTTATATGCCATTTCATCAGAATAACCATTTGCACGTTCATTCATTAATTGATCTACCGCTTTTTTTCCGGTTCCGGTAACACTTTGATACGTAGAAACTACTACACGTTTAATATTGTATTTTTTATGTAACGGGTTTAATACAACCACCATTTGAATGGTAGAGCAATTGGGGTTGGCAATGATTTTATCTTCTTTGGTCAACGCATCTGCATTAATTTCAGGAACTACCAATTTTTTAGTTGAATCCATTCTCCATGCTGATGAATTATCTACCACAGTAATGCCTGCTTCTGCAAATTTTGGAGCCCACTCTAATGAAGTGTTACCACCTGCAGAAAATAATGCCAAATCCGGCTTCATCTCGATGGCTGTTTGTGGTGTTACCACCGTATATTCTGCCCCTTTAAACGATACCTTTTTCCCTGCTGAACGCTCAGATGCAACGGGAATTAATTCTGTTACAGGAAAGTTTCTTTCTGTTAAAACTTTCAACATTTCGCCACCTACTAAACCGGTGGAGCCAACTACAGCTACTTTCATTTGGTAATATTTTTGAAATACAAATCTATGAAATTGATAGCATTGTATCTTTAATTTAATATTACCAAAACAACCTTTTCTTTTGGATTAACGACATATATTAGAGATATTTGTATAAGCCGTATTGAATGAAACAACTTATTCTATACATATTATTGTTTTTCACCATATCAGTGCATGCTCAGTTTGAAGAGCACTTCACGGATGGTGGTTTTAACGTGAATCCTCATTGGGACACTTTAGGTGTTGGCCATATTGTCGTAAATCAAGTTTTAAACGTCCAAGCACCCAATACTTCCGGTAAAGCAGCCATCGTTACAGCAGAAAATACCGGACCAAGTGTGGAATGGAGCCTTTATATCCGTTTAGGTTTTCAGCCTTCTGATAATGATGCTGTAGATATCGTTTTAATGTCCGATGTGATGGATATTAGGAATAATTATAACGGCTATTTTGTGCGTATTGGACAAAATGGAACGAACGATGGGTTAGATTTTTATAGGAAAGATGGAAGTAACAATATATTATTAAAAAGTATGTTGAGTGGTGCTTTCCAAAATGGAATGGATGGCAACTTAAAAGTGATTAAAAACAACTTAGGTAAATTTGTCTTTTATTGGAAAGATGCTGCTCAATCCAGTTATACAGTAATTGACAGTTTACAAGAAACGACCTATTATACTGCTCCTTATTTTGGGATGATAACGCAATATACTTCCGCTTCGCAAGACAGCATTTGGTTTGATGATATTTATTCCATATCACTTCCTTTATTACCTACAGATACTGTTGCTCCCAATCTGACATCAGCTCAACTCATCCACAGCAAACAAATAGATGTTTATTTTGATGAAGAAGTGAATTTGGTTTCTGCCCAAAATACGAATAACTACACCCTTTCCGGAAATGGTAATCCGATTGTAGCCATACGAGATATTACGAATAAAAATTTAGTGCACCTAACATTTCCAACCCGTTTTGCATCTAATACTACTTATACGCTTTCTGTGCAATCTATACAAGATACGCTTGGAAATATAATGCAACTGCAATCTGCTATTATTACAACACCGTACTATGCACAACCCAACGATATATTGATAAATGAAATTATGGTGAAACCTACTGCAACAATGGGTTTGCCCAACAGACAATATATTGAACTTAAGAATACTACATCAGAAACCATACGATTACAACATTTCAAAATTAAAAATGCCACTTTATCTGATGGCTATCTGGCACCAAATGCTTATGCCATTTTATGCTCCGTTTCGGATACTTCATTGTTTAAACCTATTGCGAATACGATTGGTGTAAATGGTTGGTCAACTTTATTAGTGAATGATATGGTTTCGCTTATAACAGACGACCAAATATTAATTGACTCAATAACTTATCTCGATACATATTATCAAGATGCGATTAAACAACAAGGCGGCTGGTCGTTGGAGTTAATACAAACGGCATATAGCGGAAGTTGTGCTAAAGAAATATTTTGGGCTGCTTCAGAAGATAGTGATGGTGGAACTCCGGGATTACCGAATCGTGCGGGCAGCTTAATTCCGGAAGATGTACACGCAACCTATAACTTGGTTTCTAATACACAATTAGATGTTGAATTTGCAAAACCAATGGATGCGACACAAGTACAAAATCTGAATAATTATTTTATCAGTAATGGTGTTGCTGTTCAATCGGTGGCTATCTTAAATCCGACAAATACAAAAGCACGGTTGACATTAAGTACTATCATCCAACCAAATATTATTCATACTTTCATTATCCGAGCATTCTCAGGTTGTTTACAATACCAACACGTAGCCGATACGTTTGATATTGCTATTACCGGTATTCCTGCTAATGGTGAATTAATTTTAAATGAGATTTTATTTCAACCCAATGGCGGTGGTGTTCAATATATTGAGTTATATAATACCACAAACAAGCTCTTTAAAATAAAAGACCTTAAAATAGCACAAGCAGATAAGCTCACAGAAATAGAAACGCAAGTAGCAGATTTATCGTCGTATTCCGGTTATGTTCAACCTAATGATTATGTTGTTTTCTCTAATCAAAAAACAACAGTGCACCAACAATATCCAAGTGCTATTCTATCAAAAATGATAGATATTCCATTGCCGAACTACGACGAGACAGAAGATATTGTATCGATTAAAAATACGAATGATGCGATATTAGATAAATTACATTACCATGTAGATTGGCATTTTCCATTATTAAATTCTACCAGAGGTGTTTCGTTAGAGAGAACCGATTTTGCGATGCCAACACAACAAAAAAGGAATTGGCATTCGGCAGCAGCTGAAGTTGGTAATGGAACACCTACGCTACTCAATTCCACAAATAGCTACCAATTAGAAGGAAATGTGCACATAGTGCCGGAAGTTTTTTCACCGGATGGTGATGGGATGGATGATGAAGCAAAAATTACGTATTCGTTTGATGAACCCGGAAGTGTAGTGAATGTTTATTTATATGCTGCAGATGGCAGATTGGCAAATCATTTAGTAAGAAATGAAACAATTTGGAACGAAGGTGTATTTATTTGGGATGGAAATGATGAAAATGGAAACAAAAAAGACGTAGGAATTTATTTCCTCGTATTTGAGCGAAAAACACCGGAAGGCGATAAAATAGTGTATAAACGGAAATGTGTATTAGCAGCAAGGCTGAATTAATAGCTATAGAAAGCACAACATCTACTATTTTCTCATTATATTTATTTTTTAATTTTTAAGATATGATGCTCCAGCATTCGTGGAAAATAGTTGGTATTATGCTAAGTTGCGTAGTGTGGTTGTCTGCTTGTAAATGCAATCAAGAGGGCAATGCAGTGGAAATAGAAAAAACCATCGAAATTCCAAAAGATGAAATAGAATTTCAACAAAAATTGTCTACTGTTTTGCATGATTTTGTTCCTACATTAGTTACCATCAAAAATGATAGCACACAGTATATTAGTTGGCATGCAGTCGTAAAAGAAATCTATCAACAAAATAATTATGCATCACTTTGGTTGAGTGCCAATGGCTTGTCGCCAAAAGGCAAAGAAATGATGCACGTGTTAGGCAATGCAGAATTTTTAGCACTAAACAAAGATTTATATCAATACGAACAACTCTTACACATTAAAGATTCTATCTTAAAAATTCTTCCTAATGTAGATTTTAATTTATGCAAACAATTGGAAGTTGGCTTAACACGTTCATTTTTCCAAATGGCATTACACATCGATCATGGAATGTTTGCTGACACTATACAAGGCATTCAATCTAATTTTTGGAAAAGTAAAGATGCATACATCGCGCTGTTGAATAAAACAAAAACCGATTCCATTTTTCAAACTTTATCTACTTTAGAACCTAACAATCCTTTGTATAACAGATACATGAAAGCCTTGCGTGCGTTTGTTGCTAAAAATAATATTTCGTCTAATCCGATTACGATTCGCAATCCCAAAACCGATTCATTAGGTGCCGTTGATGATACGCGCAAAGCCTTGGTATATCATCATTATTTAGTGGATTCGATGAAGCAAATAGATGCGGCTTATTTGGATGCACTGAAACAATTTCAAAAAAATAATAATTTGAATGGTGATGGTGTGATAGGTGCAGCTACTATTAAAGCTTTGGAGCGAGATAATGCTAAAAAATTCCAACTTTTAGCTATTAATGCTGACCGTTGGCGTAAAGAGCAGATTAAAGAATTACCGGAGCGATATGTGTGGGTCAATTTGCCTTCTTACAGATTGAAAATAATAGAACAAGATACGTTGCGATTAGAGAAGCGCGTGGTGATAGGAAAATCCAATTTAAAAAATGAAACACCTATTTTAGAAAGTGCCATCAACCAGGTTGTTTTGTGGCCAACTTGGAGTGTGCCGCAAAGCATTATCAAGCATGAAATGAAAAGTTTTAAAGGTTATGTGGTTACTAAAAACAACGGATGGACAAGTGTAGTGCAGCCACCCGGACCGAGAAATGCATTGGGCGTTGTGAAGATTTTATTTCCGAATAAATATTCAGTTTATATACACGATACACCAACGAAAGCTACTTTTAATGCTGATTTTAGAGCGGCAAGTCATGGTTGTGTGCGCTGCCAAGAGCCATTGGAAGTTGCTGCGGCATTAATGTCAATGGATACGTTTAGAATCGATTACGATTCATTAGTAGCGTTGAAAGATGCAAAGATTGCTACGCGTACATTTCGATTAAAAAAACCGGTTCCGGTGTATTTTAGATATTTTACGGCAGAAGCTGATTTTAAAGGTGATGTAAAATTTTATGCTGATGTCTATAATCGCGATAAGCAGCTGATTAATTACATTTTTAACGGAAAACAACCGCATAAATTAACCAAAGAAGAAATACGCGAAAAACAAATAGCAGATTCCATCAGCATTATCAAAAAGAAAATAAAAGATTCCATTGCTGCGGATGCCAAACTAAAAAAAGCACAAGAAAAATTAACCACTACATTATCGCCATCATCAGATACTATTCTTACCAATCCGTAAATTGATGAATAGTTATTCAGCCAATTCTGTTACAACTTCCGCTAAGCTGGATTCGCTATAATCTTTTAAAATGGGAGAGTGCGTTTTGTAATATGTATTTGGATGATAAATAAACAAGCAAGAACCGCCTTTTAATAAGCTGATTATTTTCTCATTTTTTTCTAATGGTAATGCAGGACAGCCTTGGCTACGACCTAATTTTCCGTTGTTCGCAATAAATTGTTTGCTTACGTAATCAGCACCGTGTATCACCACGCCTCTGTCTCTGGCTTTATCGTTGATGCCTGTTTCTTGACCATCTAAACGAAGTGAATAACCATTCTTGCCATCGTACGTTTCATTACAAATATAAAAACCTAAACTGCTTTGGTATGATTCTGCTTTGTTGGAAAATTTAGATGCCCAAATCTCGCCACTATTTCTGCCATGTGCCACCAAACTTTTAGCAATAATTTGTTTTGTTTTTAGGTTGATGACAAAGAGTCTTTCTTCAGTAGATGGTTTGCTGAAATCTACGATGGTAATAATGTCTTTTTTGGTAATTTTTCCGTTATTGTTTAATGCTGCATAGCCGGAAAGTGCATATTTCATGGCATCTGCA
Source organism: uncultured Chitinophagales bacterium (assembly GCA_964507125.1). GTDB lineage: Bacteria > Bacteroidota > Bacteroidia > Chitinophagales > JADIYW01 > JADJSS01. The sequence continues at coordinate 25,155 of CAZDOT010000010.1, forward strand.
GATACATACGAAAAGCAATCCAAATAATTGTTGATAAGGTTTTCTGTTGGGTTTGTTTTTTCTAAATCAAACAAATAGTCTGTCGGGATTTTTGAAGCAGTAGCCATGTTGGTTTCATTTGCGTATGTCGGCAAATGATTCAACGGAAAAAAAATAACTAATGCTATCAAAAAGATAGTTCTTTTGCTCATAATAATACTTATTAAAAGTGTTTACGTATTGTAAAAATGGCTATACGTTGCGTTTTCTGTAATTAAAAATACAAAATATACTCGCAGATACACCTTTTGGTGTACTTGAAAATGCTTAAATACTTGTTAAAACGAGTTTTTTTAGCAGTTTTTTAAGAAGCGTTTTGACAAATGTCAAATGAAAAAATAGAAGTTCGAAAATTGGAAAGATTTTTCTACTTGTAGCATCCTTATAAAAATAAACCTTGAAAATAGGCTTTTTGTAGCAACAAAAATGTCTTGATATTCAAATGGTATTTTCCACTAAATAAAAATCTAAGATTCATCCTAAAAAAGAAATAGACAATGTTATACCAACCCCAAAAAGTATGTTGTTTCTTCAAATAATATACATGGTTGCGCGTAAATAGATGAACATAAAAATCATTGAATTTAAATTTTTTGGCACCACCTTCTTTCATATTGGATAAACCACCAACTTTATGAAAAAATTGAATAAACGGATAGTAAAATAAGCGATACTTTCCTTGTTTATAAATGCGATAAAAAAAGTCGGTATCATCGTAATACGCAAAATATTTTTCATCAAATAAACCGATATCTTCAATCACTTCTTTTTTCATTAGCACACAACAAGTAGGTGCGTAGTCCATTGGCTCAATGGTATTAAATTGTCCTTTATCTTCTTGCTGAATGCCGATATGGTTGGTCATGCAGCCTTCGCGTTCGTTGAATTTTGTGCCTGCCCACCAAATGAGATTTGTTTCGGGATAATACATCATTTTAGGAGCCACTAAACTGCAATTCAATGCTGCTAATTGGTTAGATAATTTTTCCAAAAGGGTGTCTTCAAATTCAACATCGTTATTGATGATTAAAAGCTCCTCACAACCATCTTTTAAAGCTTGTTGAATACCTTGATTATTGCCGGCGGCCACACCAACATTTTTAGTGTTTGCCATAACAACTATTCTGGAATCCGGATATTTTTTTATTCGTTCCAGTGTATTGTCTGATGAGATATTATCGATGATATAAAGAATAAAATTGGTATGCGTTTGCGTTAACACACATTGCAGAAAAGGCTCAATTACTGCAGCACTGTTGTAGGTTATCGTAACTAATCCAATTTTCTTCATTTCTATTTTAAAGGTTTAATGGTCTGACGACTTACCACTATTCAATATTATTTCATCAATCCTTTTGCTTTTAATTCTGCTAAAGATTGCTCGTATTTATCTGCTTGAATTTCTTGTTGCTTTACCCAATCACAAAAGCGTTTTATGCCAGTATTAAAATCAATGTTAGGTGTAAATCCTACTAATTGTTGAAGTCGGTTGATATCTGCAAAATTATGTCGGATATCACCTTTGCGGTATTGTCCTGAAATTTCTAACGGCACTTCTTTCTCATAGTGTTGCATTAAAGTAGTTGCCACTTGCAAAACGGTTGTTGCTATTCCGGTGCCAACATTCAGCACGCGATAATTTGCAGTGTCTTTTTCGATGCTTAGAAAAGTTGCTTGCACTACATCATCAATAAAAACTAAATCTCTGCTTTCTAAACCATCTTCAAAAACATTTATAGATTTTTGTTGCAAAATGCGTGTAGAAAAAATAGATAAAATTCCGGTGTATGGATTGGATAGTGATTGTCCGGGTCCGTACACATTCTGATAGCGCAGTGCTACACACGGAATATTTAAAGAAGAACAGCATATCATCAATGCTTGTTCCTGATGATATTTCGTTAAGCCATAAATAGATTTAGGTTGAATTTTGCTGTCTTCGTCTGTGGCAACTAATTGTAAAAATTCGGTGGAATTATTGGGATTGCGTAATTCAAAAATCCCATTTTCTAAATCATTTTCTAATCTATCTGTTGGATAAATAAATTGTTGTTGTTGTTGGGAAAAATATTTTCCTTCACCATAAACTGCTCGTGAACTTGCAATAATTACTTTCTCAATTGCATGTTTTTCATTGGTTAAATAATCTAATAAAATAGCCGTGCCGCTCACGTTCACTTGTGTATATCGCTCAATCTCATACATGCTTTGTCCAGTGCCGGTTTCTGCTGCAAAATGTACGATGATATGTTGGTTTTGTAATGCTGTTTTCCAATCTTCTTTTTGAGTAACATCTCCTTTTATAAAATGAACTTTATCTTTGATAGATTGATATAAAGGCGAAGTGATTTCAGGATTTTCTCCATGTATTTGTGGTAATAAATTATCTAAAACCGTTACATGGTAACCGGCATCGATTAATTGTAATGCGAGTTTAGAGCCAATAAATCCGGCACCGCCGGTGATGAGAACATGCTTCAATGCGATTTTTTTTTAGAATATTCAAAAGTATAAAAAATAAATAAGATTAAGCCCGAAGAATCATCTTAAACGTATGCCAAAGCGTGGTTCTATAAAATTTATTTTTTAGCATCAGTTTTTTGCGTTGCCAACTGCTACTTTCTTTCAACAAAATAAAATCATCTATAATTGGATTAGCATACGACATGGATTTTAATCTTTCTCGAAGTGCTTCGGCTTGTGCCACTCGAATAGAAATAAAATATTCATACATCGCTCGCGATTGACTGTTTTCAAAAACACGCTTTATTTTATTGAAGCTGAATTTCTTTTGTCGTGTTACGTTTTGTACGTGATTTCGGAGCAATAACAAAGGTGTTTCTATAGCTTGATGTTTGCCAGCACACACAGCGAGCAATGCCAACCAATGATCGTGTAAAATGGCTTGTTTAGGCAATGGTCTCGCGAGTTCAGCCATGGCTCGGTTTATGGTAATGGCACAACCATGCGGAATATTTTGAACCAAAAGTCGGTTTAATGTAAAATATTCCGGACGCAAATCCAACTGCTTCCAAACAGACTCAAATGTTACGTTTCCATTTTCATCGATGGCCGTCATATCAGAATAAACCATGCATGGTGTGGAGGTTTGTCCGGCTTCTAAATCACAAATAGTATTCAGTGATTTTTCAATTTTATTGGATAACCAAACATCATCTTGGTCGCAAAAAAAGAGATAATCCGCATCGGCATTTTCCAATAAGATGCCAAAATTTTGTGTTGCACCTACATTCTTTTTATCATCTTGTAATAAGAAAAATTTGGTCGGATATTTTGTGATATAGCGTTGAAGAATCGCTATTGTATTATCCGTTGAACCATCATCTCTAATTAATACACGAAATGCTGTATATGTTTGTTGTAACAAACTTTCTAATTGTTGTTCTAGAAATTGTTCACCGTTGTATGTGGCTAATAATATTTGAACAGAATCTTGCATCAGATAGTATGATAGCCTAATTGTTGAACGATGGGTTTGTTTTTCAGTTGCTCAAAAATAGCGACATAGTGTTCATTTTTAGTAAATGCGTACGCTCTACTATTTTCAATTTTTTTTGCTTCTTGGTCTATTGTGGAAGCATCTTTTTTCAAATCGCAAAATTCAGTGAGTTGTAAAAGATGCGGTTGAGGATTTGCTAAAAAATCTTCGTATTTTATTTCCATATAGTTTGGAAATTCTTGTTTTAGCAAGCGTGCTTTAGACACATATTCTTCCCACAAATTATAACCTTCTTCGATGTTGGTTAATCGAAAATTTTGATGAAAGTTTTTACTGATTAAAAAATCTCGTTTTAATTTCTTTTTCCAATTCCATTCAAATTTATTTTTCAAGGCTAAATCGCGTTCAATATAACTAGAAACAGCATCAATTGGATTGCGATAAATATGAATAATTTTAGGATTGGGAAAAATATATTTCCAAAAATCGATGGTGTAAGTATTTTTAGGATCTTTCCATCCAAAAGGAAAATCAAGTGCTTTGATGTTTTTATATTGCGATGTAAATTTTCCTAAATATTGTTTTCGCTTTCCGGATTGCACAAAATAATCCAACGATTCCAAAATCACTTTTTCACACGCCGGATTTTTATATCGCATGTTATACGGTTTCTCTGCCGTTGCGGTGTGTAAATCAAAAATCCAATTATTAATTTCCCAAAAGAAAAGTGCTTCGTGGTTAATTTCTTTTTCGGCACCAACAAACAAGCCTAAATTTTCCAACATTTTTGTAATCATGGTGGTACCACTGCGGTGCATGCCGAGAATAATAATAGGTTGCTGGTGCATTCTACGAATTTACATTAACTTTGGAAAATTCTAAAATGAAAAAAGCGAATGTTGGAAATCTTGTATGAAGACAATCATATTATTGCGGTCAACAAAAAAAGTGGCGACATTGTGCAAGGTGATGAAACCGGCGACACTCCATTGAGTGAGTATGTGAAAGCGTATATAAAAGAAAAATATGCCAAGCCCGGCGACGTGTTTTTAGGTGTGGTGCATCGCTTAGATAGGCCTGTTTCAGGTGTGGTGTTGTTTGCTCGCACCAGCAAAGCACTCACGCGATTAAATGAGCTTTTCAAAACGAAAGAGATAGAGAAAACGTATTGGGCAGTAGTGAAAAATCTGCCCCAAAAAAATGGAATTGCACAAACAGCAGGCACGCTTACGCATTATCATCAAAAAAACGAAAAATTACGCAAAGCAAAATTGTTTGATAAAGAAGTTGCACATACTAAAAAGTGTATTTTGCATTATCAACTATTGCATTCAACAACCAACTATTTTTTGTTGCAAATACAATTAGAAACGGGTCGTTTTCATCAAATCAGAGCACAATTATCCAAAGTGGGTGCACCTATAAAAGGCGATGTAAAATATGGCTACGAACGTCCGAATGAAAATTCCAGAAGCATACATTTGCATGCACGACAAATCACTTTTGACCATCCGATAAAAAAAGAAAAGATAGAAATCATGGCACCATTGCCTACGGAAACAGTGTGGAATTTATTTAGCGAGCAACTAACCTAACCACCACAACCAATTAATCGATTGGGATTTTTTTTCACCAACTCTTCTAATTCCGGCATTAAACTTTCCGGCAACTGCGTATAAACTGTCACTTCTTGTTGTGGCAAATCCGGTTTTTTAGTGCTTGGTTTAGTTTTTTGTTTTTTTGTTTTTGACATACTTAAAATTAAACATTTATCTTTATTCTTTGAATGAAAAAATGGATACAAAAATACACCGGATATTTGCGCAATCTGCGGTTGGTGCATTACATCTATAATTTATTGCATAGAAAAGGTTTAAAACACAACAAACATTTATATCCGTATTTTGAGATTAATAAATCTATCTATTCCTCTATTTCGCATAAAGATTTTTTACAAAAAAAAGCAAAAGCACCTTGGTTAGATGCTTTTTGCAATGAGAAAGATATCATCAATCATCCGATGTATGCTACATTTCCCGAACATATCGAAAAGCAACTTTTAAATTGGAATAAAAATGGATATTTAATTTGGGAACAATTCTTAGATACAGAAACGGTAGATGCTATTAATACAGAAATAGATGATTTATTGGATACACATAAAGTGGATTTTAATTATACGCATCGAAAAATTTTAAACGCATACACAGATTCTTATGCTATTCGAAAAGTGATAAAAGACAAACGTTTGTTGCAGTTGTTTACTTTCATTTTAGATAAAAAAGTATTGCCGTTTCAAACCATTAATTTTTTGCAAGGCAGCGAGCAACACGCACATTCCGATGCCTTACACATGTCCACTTTTCCCAATGGAAATATGATTGCAGCATGGTTTGCCTTGGAAGATATTACATTGGAACAAGGTCCGATTTCTTATTACGCAGGCTCGCATCAGTTGCCTTATATCACCAATGCCGATTATGATAATAGCAGTAATGCTTATTTGTTGGACGCTGATGCCAATAAAAAATACGAACAAAAAATTGCCAATGTCATTAAAGAACATGCTTTAAATAAATCTGTTTTTTTGGCTAAAAAAGGAGATGTGTTGATATGGCATGCCAACTTGATTCATGGAGGTGAACCGCATGTAAATAAAGCACTTTCCAGAAAAAGTATGGTGGCACATTATTTTGCAAATAATGTAATTGCATATCACGAAATCAGTGAACGGCCGGCTATTTTTGATACCGATTTAATTGGTGAAGTAGAAGAAGATTTTTATAAAGGACAAACGCATTTAATAGATGAGTCGCTGTATAAATTTTATGAATAAATCTACTTGGTGTTTTTTAAGAAAGAACGATAAAATAAATACAGAAAACCCGGCACGATTACTAAGCCTATTTTGAAGAATGAAGAAGTATTTAAGTAAGCTACACCTTTGGTTAAAATTACAAATAGAAAAACGCCGACAGCAATTGTAAATAGCTTTGCGTAAATTGTTTCGTAAAATGTTTTTTTGCGTTGAATTAGTTCCGGAACATCTGTTATGGTTGGTATTGCAGAAGATGTAACGGTTGTTTTTTGCATTTTTCTGCTTTCATTTTGCACATTAACGATAGATAAAAATGTTGATAGAAATTGATTGTAAGCAACTATGCGTTCGCCATACATATCGGTTAATTTCCATGAATCACCATTTTTAAAATTAATTTCTACATATTGAAATTCTCCTCTGTATCGTCCTTTGTCTACTCCATTTTTATATGATTTTACATCCGACCATTGGTAGTATTTGTCTTTTTGAAATTGAAGAGCAAAATTTTTAGAAAGTACTTTGCGCGATAATCCGGAATCATCTATATAAAAAACAGTTTCTGAAGATAAAATGTAGAGGACAATTGCCATCGCACTTACCATCAAAATAGTAGATATTATTGGGTTTAATGTAGTATATGCTGTAGCAAACACTATAGCTAAACCAATGTTCATGGCTATCATCACCGATGCTAATGTTCCAAATGGAAGTGTTTTACAAGAATATTCTATACGCTGCATAATTTACCACAATTCATCTTCGCTAATGTCTGATGGTTTTTGAAATTGAAAAAGTTTACGCGTTTCTATTTTTTGTTTTTGTCTTTCGATAATTAAATCGGTAATAATTTCTGCGGCATTTTCTCCTTTGTGTGCCGTTAATAGTTTGCGCACTTTATCTTCGTGTACATCAATTCGATACAACAAATACAATAAATGTTCAAAATCATTATTAATCCAATGATTGATTTTTTGAATAATAAACTTTCTGAATTCAGCAAAGGTACTAAAACTCACATTGTTTTCTTCAATTAGTTGCAAGGTGTACTCTTGTATTTTTAATGTATCATCCATACTTGATAATTGTTTGCTACTGTCTAAAAATGCAAACAGTGAAAGGTTGATTTATAAAATTACTTTTTCTATGCCCATTCCGAATAATGCAAAATCAAATCGCACCGGATCGGTGTTGTCTATCAACTTTAAGTTACGAGTTAATTCACAAACTGTCAACCAATCGCGTTGTTTTCTTTTTATTAAGTTTAATTGGCGTGCATAGTTTTCTACATGCACATCTAATGGTATCAATAAATCTTTTGGCGATATTTTTTTCCATATTCCAAAATCAACGCCTCGTTTGTCTTTTCGAACCATCCATCGTAGATACATATTTAATCTTTTACAACTCGACTTTCGCTCCGGTGTTGAAACGTGTTTTCGCGTTCTGTGCGGAGCATCTTCTAAAGCAAAAAATGCCTGATGAAATTGCATTAAACCTTGCTCTATATTTTCGTGTGTAAATAAATTTTCTAAGGAATTATGTTGTGTATATTGATGTTTTAATGCTGCTATGAAATATAATACATCGGTAGCATTAAACGTTCTGTGTACAAAATTTTCAAATGGTTTTAAATCGTTGGGTTGATGATGTAAGATAAAATCATACGGTTGATTATCCATCCATGTCATCAATTTATTACAACTATTGATGATGGATTTTCTGTTGCCCCAAGCCAATGTTGCAGCAAACAATCCTGCAATTTCTATATCTTGTTTTTTAGTGAAACGATGTGGTATTTGTATAGGATCATCTTGAATAAAATTGCTACGATTATATTTATCGTGATAAAAGTTGAGCAAATCAATCGTTTGTTGCGGTATCATATATCGTTGTTTCCATTTCGTTTGGGCAAATTATTATCCGATGAATTGAGTAGTTGTATAACGTGTTTGCCTGCGAAGTATAATCCTATAAATGCTAAAAAAGATAAAGCCGACATGTTTTTTTGCAATAAAAAGAAATCGTATGCACCGTGCAACAGAATTGGATATAGCAATCCTTTTTTAATAAACTCATTGCGATGCGTTAAATCAAATTTTGCTAAGCCCACATAGTAACCCATAATTATAGCAAAAATGGCATGTGCCGGAATCGCAGTAATCATGCGCATAATAGCAACACTCCAACCACCTTCGGCAACGTACAATATATTTTCAAAGGATGCAAATCCCATTCCTATCATCACGGCATATACAATGCCGTCCATGGGTTCGCTAAATGCTTTTCTATTAAACAAAATAAAACGTAAGAAAATAAATTTGGCAAACTCTTCACTCAATGCCACCACAAAAAAAGCGTACAATGCTGTGTTGATGAAACTGCCATCGTATGCTAAAAACTGTTCGCCTATTAAGGTTCCAACAATAGCCGGAAAGATACTGAATATGCCAAAAATAAATGCCAATACCAGCAATCCAAAAGGCTCTTTGTCGAATCTGTCTTTATGAATGACATATCCGCAAATAGCCAATGCCGGCGCTATGGATAGTATAAACAAAGTAAGTGTCATGTACTATTTTTTGTAAGATAGTACATTTCCTAAAAATGAAAAACGGAATGGCAAATTTATTGCAAGGCCTGTGCTAAATCTGCTATCAAATCATCTGCATCTTCAATACCAATACTTAATCGAATTAAAGAATCTACCACACCTGTTTTTTTACGTTCTTCGAATGGAATACTGGCATGTGTCATTGTTGCCGGATGTCCAATCAAAGATTCTACACCACCTAATGATTCTGCTAATGAAAATAATTGAGTAGAAGAAAGTACTTTATTGGCCGCTTCTATTTTATCTTCTTTCAAAGAAAATGAAATCATTGCACCAAAATATTTCATTTGTTGCTTGGCAATTTGATGACCTTGGTGTTCTTCAAAACCCGGATAATTTACTTTTGCTACTTTTGGATGCGTTTTCAAAAAGGCAGCAATTTTTTCGGCATTTTCGCAAGCACGTTGCACGCGAATATGCAAGGTTTTAATGCCACGCAAAATTAAAAAACAATCTTGCGGACCCGGCACGGCACCACATGCATTTTGTATAAAATACAGTTGATCGGCTAAGGCTTTGTCTTTTACCACAACGGCACCGTGAATTACATCACTGTGGCCGCCTAAATATTTTGTAGCAGAATGCACCACAATAGCTGCACCCAAATCTAATGGAGTTTGCAAGAATGGAGATGCAAATGTATTATCAACACAAACTAATATTTGATGTTTTTTAGCTAAGGCACAAACCGCAGCAATATCTACAATATTCAACATCGGGTTGGTTGGTGTTTCAATCCAAATGAGTTTAGTTTTGCTGGTGATAGCTTGTTCGATATTGGAGATGTTGGTCATATCTACAAACGAAAAATCTAAACCTAATTTCCCGAAAATTTTAGTAAAGATGCGATATGTTCCACCGTATAAATCATTACAAGAAATAATGTGATCGCCGCTGTTGAATAATTTGGCAATGGCATCGGTAGCAGCCAAACCGCTGGCAAAACAAATACCATAATTGCCATTTTCTAAAGCTGCTAATTGATTTTGTAAAGTATGTCGTGTTGGGTTGTGTGTGCGGGCATATTCAAAACCTTTATGTACGCCAGGTGCATCTTGCACATAGGTAGAAGTTTGAAAAATGGGCGTCATGATGGCACCGGAACTGCTATCCGGCTCTATGCCTGCGTGAATTACTTTTGTAGCGAATTTCATTTTGGTATAATTATAAAAGTTGAGTATAAATTTGTTTTCAAAGGTATTCAATAAAAAACCGTTTGCAAATACAAACGGTCTTAAATCTTATTAATAATAAAATACTATACCCGTTATTTATTTGCAACGCAACAGCAGATATAGTATTTCATTGTTTTCATACATTGAAGTTAAGAAAAATTAGGTGTCTAATCTTGAATTATTTGTTAAGGATTGTAGGATAGCATTATTATAATGCGTTTTGCGGTTTAATTTAATTATGATTTTTATTCTCTTACCTTAAAATTCAAACAGCACATCAGGCTATTCTATTTTTATGAATTAGATTTATCACGCTATTTCTAAGTAGGCAATTTCTTCTTCTTTTTGAAGATGAATAATTTCTTCTTTATGCTAGATTAATATGCTCGCAATATTTTTCGTTGTTAAATTCCCGGTTTTAAAGAGCACAATCTTAGGTGGTATATTTCTTAGTAATACAAGATTTTTATAATCTTCATCAAAAGTAACTAATATATCTATTTTATTGTTTTTACAATACTCAAAAATAATTGCATCTTTTGTGGAAAGTAGGTTTACATCTGACACATGTATGATTTCATTAAAATCATCTTGCAAATATTTCTTTATACGATAAGAAACATTTTCATCCAACATCATCCTCATACAGATACTTTAAGTTTTCTTTCTTTCTCTGCAGCAAAGGCAACACAAGCTAATATTTGTTCTTTATTAAGTTGAGGAAAATCTTCGATGATTTCTTCGATTGTCATATCAGCAGCTAACCAATCCAATACATCTACAACAGCAATACGGTGCCTTTGACGATTGGTTTGCCGAAACGAATTTCAGGATTGATTTCAATGTATTCTTGAAAAGGCATATTTAAAATCACACTTTTTCCATCAATCCTTCAACACATTAATTACTAAGCCGGATTTTAGTTTGGGCTCGAACCAAGTGGATTTTGGTGGCATAATGTTTCCGGTGTCCGCAATGTCAATGAGTTGATTTAACGAAACCGGATACAGTGCAAATGCAATTTTCATTTCTCCGGAATCTACTCTTTTTTGCAATTCACCTAAGCCACGAATACCGCCTACAAAATCTATGCGTTTGTCGGTGCGTTGGTCCTTAATATTTAAGATTTCATCCAACACATAAGTAGATAAAATGGTAACATCTAATACGGCAATTGGATCGTTTTCGTCGTAGGTGTTTTGCTTAGCTGTTAATTTATACCAATCACCATCTACATACATAGAAAACTCGTGTAATTGTTGAGGTTTATAAATGGTGTTTCCTATTTTTTCTACTTCAAAGTTGGCTTGTATTTTTTGAAGTAAAGTAACAACATCTAAATCATTACTATCTTTAACCAAGCGATTATAATCTTGGATTTGTAATTGATTGCTCGGAAATAAACAAGATAAGAAATAATTATATGCTTCGCTTCCGGTGTGGTTTGGATTATTCTCGCGTAATTGTTTGCCTACTTTTGCCGACGCAGCTGAACGATGATGTCCATCTGCGATATAGCTTGCTTCTACTTTTGTTGCAAATAATTCTACTAATTTTTGGATGATATTCTCATTGTCGATTTTCCAAAGTTGATGACGCACTTCTTGAGAATCAACAAAATCGTTTTCTGCTTCGTGGTGCTCGCAATAATGCTCAATAATCGCATCAATTTCTGCTACTGATTTATACGTAAGAAAAACCATTCCGGGTTGTGCCATTTTGGTTTTCATGTGTTTGATACGGTCGTTTTCTTTCGCTACTAATGTCAACTCATGTTTTTTGATGTTGTTGTTGAAATAATCATCAATAGAGCTACCGGCAACCAAACCTGTTTGTGTTCTGCCTTGCATGGTTTGTGCATAGATGTATAAACACGGAACGGCATCTTTAACTAAAATGCCATCTTGAATAAAAGCATCAAAAATTTCTTTTCCTTTTTGATATACTTCTTCTGCATATTGGTCTATAGGTTCATCAAAATTGATTTCCGGTTTAGATATTCTTAAAAAAGAAAATGGATTGTTGGCGGCTTCTGCTTTTGCTTCTGCAGAGTTTAATACATCATACGGTTTGGCAGCTACTTTATCTACGATGTCTTTGCGTGGTCGCAATCCTTTAAATGGTTTTATTGAAATCATTTTGTTGTTGTTTTTTGCTTCTTCTTTTGTTGTATAATTCGTTTTCTTTTAGAGGTAGTTTCTTTTTTTACAACTTCAAAAGTTGGAATACCAAATTTTTGAAATGAACCATCGGTAAATGTTGCTAACGCACGTAAATAAATCAGATTTTGTTCGTTGGTAACTTGATAGTAGGCACTACTATTCCATAGATTTTGTGCTAATAATCCTTTGAGTTGATTTTGTATGGTTGGAATACTTTTACTGTAATTCTCTGCCGAATCGGGTTCTACTTTTTTAGTTTTTGCATAAGCATAAAATGTCTCCATGAAAATGGAATCTGCGTGGAAATTTTTAATAAATTTCTCTAATGTTGGATATGATTTTTCTAAGCTGGCACGGTTCGCATCTACATACGATAAAATGAATTGGTTAAAAGAACCCGAACGAATTAATTTCCCATAAAATTTAGAGTTCCACATCGTGTCGATGCCCACGAAAATATCCGGTGTAATACCGCCACCGCCGTACACGATACGTTTGTTGTTGGTATAATATTTTGTCGAGTCAACGATTTTTATTTTTGATGAATCAAAGAGTTCTCCGCTTTCGTAGCGTTCTTCAATATCTTCTTTATATTCATCTACACCTTTCGTATAAGGTTTTTGGATATTGCGTCCACTTGGTGTATAGTAGTGAGCCATAGTTAATCGCACGGCAGATAAATCCGGCATCATATAACCTTTTTGTACCAATCCTTTTCCGTAGGTTCTTCTTCCAACAATTAATCCGCGATCCCAATCTTGAACGGCACCGGAAACAATTTCTGATGCTGATGCTGTATTTTGGTCTACCATAATTACTAAATCACCTTTTTCAAAGTTGCCTTTGGTTGTAGATGTTAAGTCGATGCGTGGTTGCGAGCGACCTTCGGAGTACACTACTAATTTTCCGGCAGGCAAAAATAAATCCGATAAGGAATGCGCTTGATTGAGATAACCACCGCCATTTCCGGTTAAATCCAAGATGATTTTTTTTGCACCTAATTTTTTTAGCGAGTCGATAGCTGCTACTACTTCTTCTGTTGCAGTAGCTGAAAATCGTTCCAATTTTACATAACCTATGTTAGGTGTTGCCATGTATTGCGCACCAATTGCATAAATAGGAATTTTATCTCTAATAATTTCAAACGTCAGTAATTCCGGTTCGCCGTATCGCTTTACTTTGATGATAACTTTAGTTCCTTTTTTTCCGCGTAGTTTTTTGAAAACTCCTTCGTTGTTAATGCCGATGCCGGCTACTTTTGCGGTATCTACAAAAATAATTTTATCGCCGTCTTGCACACCTACTTTTTGAGATGGACCGCCTGTAATAACATGAATGACACGAATGGTATCTTCATAAATTTGAAATTGTATGCCAACACCTTCAAAATTTCCTTCTAGCGGTTCGTTGGCTTTTTTTATTTCATCGGCATTCATGTACACCGAATGCGGATCGAGTTGTTTGAGCATGTGAATCATGCCTATTTCCACCAAAGAATCTAAGTTGACATCTTGCACGTAATAGTTGTCGATGGTGTTTAGAAAAGTAGACATCTTTTGTTGGTACATCTGTGCTTGTGCAACGGAGCCAAACAAATAAAGACAAAAAAAGGCAATGGCAATCTTTTTAATCATAATAGTTCTAAGATATTATTCTATTCACGTGTAAGATGTTATTTTTTCTTATGATTAGGAAATAAAAACAGCTTAAAATGAGTATGGAATGCACACAAAGATACATTTACGTGCCTAAAAATGGAATAATTTTTTAGAAAGCCATCTAGTTCTGAAAAATTAGAACGAAAACAATCAACTTATTAAAGTTGGAATGGTAAAATAGTTTTGTAATTACTTGGTAAGTACGCCTAATAATAGGATGAGTAGCAACACTAAAAAATATTGATAATCTTGCACCTCTTGGATGATTGGTAATTTCTCTTTCATGTTTTTGGTTTATAAATATTAAGTTGCATCAAATATTAGATGTTGTCAATACTTAATAATAAAATTTAACATTTCAAAGGATGTGGAAATGTGGATAAGTGGCAGTAAATACAGTAGTTTCCCTAATAAATTAGGTGCGATCTATATCTTTAAATCGCAGGTCGTTTTCATAGAAGAATAAATCCCATTTTCCGTTAGCATATTCGAGAGCAGTAAGGTTTTCTACCCAATCGCCACTGTTTAAATACATTGCTTTTCCATTTTCAGAAAAAACTTGTCTGATTTGTGGTTTATGAATATGACCGCAGATGATGTAATCAAAACCTTCTTCGATTCCAATTTCGATAGCAATATCTTCAAAATCTTGCACTTTACTTTTTACAACAGATTTGACTTTGTCTTTGATGTATTTCGAGATGAAGATTTTATCTTTTCCGTATTTCATGCGTACATTGTTGATGAAACGGTTGAGTTGCCATATTTTATCATAGGTTCTTCCACCGAGTTTTGCAAGCCAACGTGCCGAGCCACCAACGGATAAATCGTATTTGTCGCCATGGAAAATCCAATGTTTCTTACCATCTACTTCTAAGATAATCTCATCCCGCAGCTGTAGCGTATCAAACTTGTATCCGGAAAAATTCCGCATTTGGTCGTCATGGTTTCCTGTAATATAATAAACAGGTATTCCTTGTCGAGCCATATCTAAAATTAAAAATACATTTTCAATGTGTTCTTGCGGAAAATAACCGGCGCCAAAATTCCAAATATCTAACCAATCACCATTGATAATCAATATAGTTGGGTCAATACTTTTTAGATATCGATTAAGTTCTGCCGCATGGCATGCCCGTGTGCCCAGATGTATGTCTGAAATGATGCAGATTTCTATATTTCTTTTGTGTTCCGCCACTGCATTAAAGTTAAGGAGATAAAAAATAAAATTTATTTATTTTTCATTAAATAAGTGTGTATTTTAAATGATGTCAATTAAAAACTAGGTTTGTTTAATAAAAATTATTTAACACGAAAATTATTTGAAATTTTACGTCTAATTGTGATATTTGTCTTGTAAAATTAAAATATTATTCACATTTTTAAAATTATAACATGTCATACACAAAATTAGAGTACATTTGGTTAGATGGTTACAAACCAACTCAAAGCCTACGTAGCAAAACAAGAATTGAACGTGATTTTTCCGGTAATTTAGAAGATTGTCCGGTTTGGTGTTTTGATGGTTCTTCTACGGAGCAGGCTCCGGGTGGCTCATCAGATTGTTTATTGAAGCCTGTTTATATTTGCCAAGATCCGGCTCGTAAATTTGGTTACTTAGTAATGTGCGAAGTATTGTCTCCGGATGGTACACCTCACGTTTCCAACGGACGCGCAACAATTGATGATGATGATAATGATTTCTGGTTCGGTTTTGAACAAGAATATTTTATTTGGGATTTGAAAATTGATAAACCTATCGGCTGGTCAGATTTTACACCAAGCGGTGAACCTGGACCACAAGGACCATATTACTGTTCAGTAGGTGCCGGAAAAGCAGTAGGCAGATATATTGTAGAAGAACATTTAGATTTATGTTTAGAAGCAGGTTTAAACGTAGAAGGTATTAACTCAGAAGTAGCTATCGGACAATGGGAATTCCAAGTGTTCGCAAAAGGTGCTAAATCTGCAGGTGACCAAACGTGGATAGCTCGTTATTTAATGGAGCGTGTAGCTGAAAAATATGGATATGCTATCAACTGGCATTGCAAGCCATTGGGCTCCGAAACAGATTGGAATGGTTCTGGTATGCATGCAAACTTCTCAAACGATGTATTGCGTACTTGTGGAAGCAAAGAAACATACGAGACAATCTGTAACTCATTTGCTCCATTTGTAAAAGAGCATATTGATGTATATGGTGCTGACAACCACTTGAGATTAACGGGAAAACACGAAACACAATCTATCGATAAATTTTCATTTGGCGTATCTGATAGAGGTGCATCGATTCGTATTCCAATTGCTACAGTTGATAAAGGCTGGAAAGGCTGGTTGGAAGATCGTCGTCCTAACTCTGCTGCTGATCCATATAAAGTAGCTGCAAGAATCGTGAAAACAGTGAAAACTGCAAACGTTTGATGTGTAATAATAGAAGTATTTTTTTAGAGGCTGTTGTTTTCAACAGCCTTTTCTTTTTTTTTGTGTGTAAAAATGGATAGCTATTTTTAGTGCAATTGTTGCTCAAAAAAATCACTCATGTGTTGAAAAGCCTTTTCACCTTGCTTGTTGTTAAAGAAAAAATGTGGAATGCCGTGTGGTAAATTATACCAATGACTTTCCAAGTTCCCATTTAATTCTTTTTCTAATTGCTTTACTCGCCAAATAGGACAAAATCCATCGATATAAACAAAATGACCTTGTACTTTTTTATTGATTAATGAAGTACAATTTTTCGGTGCACCGCTTCCTTTTAATCCAAATGAATGATGAAATACCACCGGTGCTTTAACTTCCGGACGAATGGCTGCATGCAATACAAAACCACCGGTTAAACATTGACCAACCAAACCAATGTTGTCTTCATCCACCATTTCTAATGCTTTGAAAGCATCTAAAATTTCAAAAAATTCGGCCAAAGGTGCGTTGTTGTCTGCTTCATTATTTCGAACATAACTACTCATTAAAAACTGCACACAATATTTTTGTAAAGAGGAGCCACCGCTGTATAAATCCGGAATAATGACATTATAATTTCCGGTTTCACATAAAATTTCGGCACTTTTATGTGTTGTTTTTTGTATGCCGGTTAAATCCGGTAAAAACAAGATACCTGGCCTTTTTTCATTATCGGCAGCTGCATATAAATACGCATCTATGGTTCGGTTAATTAATGGTAATTGAATTTTTTGCATAAAAACAAGATACCATTTTATTTTAGAAATCGTGCAGTGAGCTCATTTAATTTATTGACTTTCTCTTCTAAATTTCCTTTTAATTGAGTTCTGTATGTATTTAAATTCAGAATTAAATCTTGCATATTTTCCGGAATTACTTCTTCAAAAAACTCTCGCAATCGTTTTGATAAAGTGGGTGATTTTCCATTGGTAGATATCGCAATTTTTAAATCGCCTTTGGTAACAATAGAACCTAAATAAAAATCACATAATGCTGGCGTATCTGCTACGTTTATTAGGCAATCTCGTTCTTTAGCTTTTGTATAAATATACTCGTTTGTTGATTTGTCATTTGTGGCAGCGATAACCAATTTTACGTTTATGATATCTGATGCTTCAAATTCCTTTTCAAGGATAGTAAGTTGATAAGCAACATTATTAAATGCATGAACGGAGTCGGAAACTTCTTTTGCAACCAATGTAATCACGGCATTGGGTGAGTTTTTTAAAATAAATTGTAATTTTTCTGCTGCAATTTTTCCACCACCAACAATTAAGATGGGGCAATTCTCTAACTTCAGAAAAATAGGATAAAGCGTATTCACGATAGTTGTTTGGGTAAAATTATAAAACTATTGGTAGATTAGATGTTTATCAAATTGGATAAAATAAACGAAAAATTTTGTATTTTAAGAATTATACAGTATTTTTGCACCGAATTTGAATTGAAGAGGACTTGACAAAGTCCTCTTTTTCATTCTTATAGCTATGGATAAATTGACGCAATTAAAGCAAGTTATTGAAATTGAAATCTCTGAATTATTCAAAGATAAACCATTATTTTTAGTGGACATTAAAGTGCTTTCAAATGGTAAAATTGAAGTTTATGCTGATAGCCCATCCAATATTACCATTGATGAATGCGTACAAATTAGCAGACATATTCATCAGCACTTGGAAGTAAATAATCTAATGACGGATAATCTTTCATTAGATGTTTCTTCACCGGGAATTGATGAACCATTGAAAGTGCCGCAACAATTTCAAAAACAATTGAACAAGCAAGTAGATGTAGTGCTGAAAAATGGCTTAAAGTTTACAGGCGAATTAATTGCAGTAGATGAAAATGAAATAAAAATTAAAGAAATTATTAAAATAAAAAAATCAGAAACGATAGAAGAACATACTTTCAGTTTCGACGAAATTAAATCAGTAAAAAAACACTTCAATTTTAAACTATAATTGTTATGAACAGTGGAGAATTAGTAGAATCATTTTCGGAGTTTAAAGACTTTAAAAACATCGACCGACCAACCATGATGCGGGTATTAGAAGATGTATTTAAAACGCTTTTAAGAAAAAAATATGGCTCCGATCAAAATTTTGACGTAATCGTAAATACCGAAAAAGGTGACCTTGAAATTTGGCGTCGCAGAACTATCGTAGATGATGGTAAACTGGAAGATCGTTTGGCAGAAGTAGAAATTTCTGTAGCCAAAACTATCGAGCCGGATATGGAAGTAGGTGAAGAGCTATACGAACCAATTACGATTGAATCATTCGGCCGTCGTGCTATTTTAGCGGCTCGTCAAACATTGATTTCTCGTGTACTCGATTTAGAAAAAGATGAGGTTTATAAAAAATACAAAGACCGCGTAGGCGATATCATCTCTGCGGAAGTATATCAAGTATGGAAAAAAGAAATTTTGTTGTTGGATGATGATAACAACGAATTGATTTTACCAAAAAGCGAGCAAATAAAATCAGACTTCTATAAAAAAGGCGATAGCATTCGTGCTGTAATTAAAAACGTAGAATTAAGAGGAAGTACACCAGTGGTTATCTTATCTAGAACAGATGGTTCTTTCTTAGCAAAATTATTAGAGCAAGAAGTACCGGAAATTATGGATGGGTTAATCGTAATCCGCAAAATTGTGCGTGAGCCGGGTGAGCGTGCTAAAGTGGCCGTTGAATCGTATGACGACAGAATTGATCCGGTAGGTGCATGCGTAGGTATGAAAGGTTCACGTATTCACGGTATAGTTCGTGAGTTGAGAAATGAAAATATCGATATCATCAATTATACTAACAATATCAACCTACTTTTACAACGTGCTTTAACACCCGCAAAAATTGAAGGTATTGCATTAAACGATGAGAAAAAAAGAGCAGCAGTTTATTTAAAACCAGACCAAGTATCTTTAGCAATTGGTAAAGGTGGTTTTAATATTAAATTGGCATCTAAACTTTCCGGCTACGAAATTGATGTATTTAGAGATACAGATACCGCACAAGAAGACGATGTGGATTTAGATGAATTTACAGACGAAATTGATGGTTGGATTATTGACATCTTAAAAGGTATTGGTTGCGATACAGCTAAATCTGTATTGGAATTAGATAGAGACGAATTAGTTAGAAGAACCGATTTGGAAGAAGAAACCGTAGATGAAATAATCTCTATTTTAAAAGCAGAATTTGAATAACATGCAAAGTCTTTAGCCATTGTCATCGGTCATAGTTCAATACATGACTTATGACGCACGACTTATGACTTTCGACTAAAAAAATAACATGTCCGAAATTAAAACACATAGATTAGCGAGTGCCGCCAAAGACCTAAATGTAGGTATTTCTACTATCGTAGAAACCTTACATGCTAAAGGTTTTAAAGATGTGGCAAGCACACCCAATACCAAGCTCACTGAAGAGCAATTTGAAATTCTTTTAAAAGAATTTCGCAGTGACATGGTGGCGAAAGAAAAAGCAGAAGCCATCAATATCGGCAAACGCAAAGAAGAAGAACTTACTATTAAAGAAGTTTTAAAAGAAACACCGAAAGTAGAAGAAGAATTTATTGCTGTAAAACACGAGATTGAAGCACCAAAAGTACTTGGTAAAGTAGATTTAGATAAACCAAAAAAATCTAAAACACCAAAAGAAGAACCGGTAGAGAAAATAGAAGAGAAGGTGGAAACACCAATCATTCCGGATGTTGAAGTTCCAAAAGAAGAAATTAAAATAATTGAAGAACCAACACCTGAAATTGTTGAAGAAAAGAAAAAAGAAGTAACACCTCCGGTTGAAGAGTTTATCAGAGCTAAAACAGAAACGCTCACCGGACCTAAAATTTTAGGGAAGATAGAGTTACCTATCAAACAAGAACGCAGACCGGAAGATATTTTTAGAGACGAAGAGAAGGCAAAAAGAGATAAAGAACGAGAAAAACAAAAAGAAGGTAGAAATGCCAACCAAAAAAGAACTCGTATCGTTCAAAATAGAGTAGATATTAAGAAATTTGAACCTTCTGCTAAAGATAATAGACCGTCTAAAACGGTAGGTGGTAAACATGATAAAAGAGGTGTAAAACCAGCAGATACAAAAGAAGGAATTTCAGAAAAAGATATCCAAGATAAAATTCGTTCCACCATGGCAAAATTGCAAGGAACGAAAACTAAATCAGATCGCTCTAAATACAGAAAATCAAAAAGAGAAGACCATGCTGCCAGAGCAGAAGGGGATGAATTAGATGATAAAGTATTACAATTAACCGAGTTTATCACAGTAAGTGAGCTAGCAGGCTTGATGGACGTATCTCCAACACAAGTTATCAGTTCTTGTATGGGCTTAGGAGTTTTTGTATCCATTAATCAACGGTTAGATGCAGAAGTAATTGAGTTGGTTGCCAGCGAATTTGGCTTCGAGATACAATTTATCAACTTGGCAGATGAAAACGATGAAGATGAAGAAGAACAAGACGATCCGGAAGATTTAGTAAAAAGACCTCCAATTGTTACCATCATGGGACACGTGGATCACGGTAAAACGTCCTTGCTCGATTATATCCGAAGTGCCAATGTCGTTTCCGGTGAGATGGGTGGAATTACCCAACATATCGGTGCATACGAAGTGATAACCGCTAATAACGAACGCATCACTTTCTTAGATACACCCGGACACGAAGCGTTTACGGCAATGCGTGCACGTGGTGCTAAATTAACCGATATCGTTGTCATTGTTATTGCAGCAGATGATGCCATCATGCCTCAAACAAAAGAAGCTATTTCACATGCACAAGCAGCAGAAGTTCCAATGATTTTTGCTATCAATAAAATTGATAAAGAAGGTGCAAATCCCGATAATATCCGAAACCAATTATCACAAATGAATATTTTGGTGGAAGAATGGGGTGGAAAATTCCAATGCCAAGAAATATCTGCTAAGAAAGGAGTAAATATAGACCGTTTGTTGGATAAAATTGTATTAGAATCTGAGATGTTAGATTTGAAAGCAAATCCGGATAAAGCGGCGGTTGGTTCTGTTATTGAAGCACAATTAGATAAAGGTCGTGGTTTTGTTTCTACCATTATGGTACAAGAAGGAACGTTGGAAGTTGGTGATTTTATCGTGGCTGGTCAATACTTTGGTAAAGTAAAAGCCATGAGTAACGAGCGTGGTCAACGCATCGATAAAGCAGGCCCATCTTCTCCTGTACAAGTATTAGGCTTGTCCGGTGCACCAACTGCAGGCGACAAAATAAAAGTGTACGACGACGAAAACGAAGGAAAAGAAATTGCCACCAGACGTTCTACCATTATTCGTGAGCAAGGAATGCGTGCGAAAAAACATATTACTTTAGATGAAATTGGACGTCGTTTGGCATTGGGTAATTTCAAAGAGTTGAATTTAATTATCAAAGGTGACGTGGATGGTTCTGTAGAGGCATTGAGCGACTCTTTATTGAAATTATCTACCGAAGAAATCCAAGTTAATGTAATTCATAAAGGCGTTGGTGCTATCAGTGAATCCGATGTGTTGTTGGCTTCTGCATCCGATGCTATTATCTGTGCTTTCCAAGTGCGTCCATCTATGAATGCTAAGTCATTGGCAGAGAAAGAAGATATCCAAATCAAATATTACAATATCATCTACGATGCAATTGAAGAAATTAAAGCGGCGATGGAAGGTTTGTTAGAACCAAAATTAGAAGAGAAAATCGTTGGTAATATTGAAATTAGAGATGTATTTAAAGTGAGCAAAGTAGGTACGATTGCCGGTTGTTATGTGTTGGATGGAAAAGTAGCTCGTTCCAACAAAATCCGAATTATTCGAGATGGTATCGTGGTGCACAGCGGCGACTTAGATTCATTAAAACGTTTCAAAGACGACGTAAAAGATGTTACTAAAGGATACGAATGTGGTTTGAAAATTAAAAACTACAACGATATTCAAGTTGGCGATATTGTAGAAGCATACGAAGAAGTGGAAGTAAAACGTAAGCTGTAATAAACTACTTCTTACACATTCAAAAATTTGTAAGCAAATATTTTGATGTCAATATTTAAATGGTTGCCTATTTTGACAACCATTTATTATTTAGACAATGTGATTTTTACAAAAAAATATTTATTGCTTCACTATGCGAATTAAATCATCTTTTACTTCAATAAATTCTACGAGATAATTAGATTTTACTGTCTGTATAAACTCCTCTAATTTTGGGTATCCTACGGCATCACCATTAAAACAACGGGCATCATCTATAACTATCGTATGCTTAAAAGGTGATTTAAATATAGTTTTTATTTCATCATAAATAGGACAGCCTCCATTTACATCACTCCATCCTGTATCACCACCAGAATAATGACCATCTAACCAAAAAATTGCAGACCCATTTAATTGCTCCATTATGATGGGTAATGCATGTGTGCTATCACCTAAAACTAAATGAATATTTTTACTTCCTTTAAATCTTTCTTGTGCTTTTTCATAAATAAATGGTACTAATTCACAAGTGTATAACTCATCAAAATCGTATCGTAGTGCTTCAATCATATCTCCTAAATATGTACCGGTTTCTACAAAATATTTATATTGTTTATTTTGGTTAAAAGATAATATTGTTTTTTGTTTTATAGCATGTGGTGGTGGTACGGGTTTACCTTTTATTTTCCATATTAGTATTCTATATGTATGAACTAAGAAATAAATAAATTGCTTTACTATAAAAGGTAAACGGCTAAATATTTTTCTCGGTTTGGCTCGTTGTAAAATATACGACTTTTCGTTTCCAGATAACATAAATGCAAAAATACATTTGTTTGTCCTACTTTTATTTTTTTTACCATAGATATTTTACTCGTTATGATCAAACATTATAAACCCACATAGATTTAAACTTTCAGTAATAATTGAAAGTATTGGATAATATTAACTCAACTTTTTGATAAGTTTTTCTCTATTAACTCTTAAAACTACTCTAACAGCTATATGAAATAAAAGTTTCAATTTTGCTTGAAAGTTTTGAACACTCAAATACATTGTTAAATATTAAAAATAAAAGACATGAGAAAAACAATTTTATTAGCAACGAGCTTCTTATTAGGTGCATCCTTATATGCAACAGACAATTTGGAGAACACCACAAGCGTAGAAGCCATCAGCACCCAAACAGAAGAAACCCTTGATGTAACATCAACTGAATTAGATGATGCAGAAGAAATTACTCCAGTAAGACGCTTTTCTTCCATTACAGAGGTAGGTTCTGTTATCAGAAAAGACAAATCTTATTTTAGCTTATATCAAGTTTTGGGTATGCGCATCAATCCACATGTATTTATCGGACAAGGTTTAGGCGTGCAAGTAAGTAAAAATAAAGTGTATCAGTTGCAAGCTACATTGGATTTAAGAACGTATGTGTTGGATAAAAAGGTAACTCCTATGTTTACTGTTCAAGCTGGTATTAATAAATCAAATGAGCTGATGGATAGTGAATCTAAAAAGTTAAACGATATCCAATTTTTATTAAATGCCGGAACCGGTATTTTAGTAAAAGCGAAAGATAATGCATCTTTTACTATTAACGGTGGATATGCATTATACACCGATTTTGCTAAAAATAAGCATGCCGGATTTGTAAAAGTAGGTTATGTATTTTAATAAGATAGTTTAAGTACAAAATCTAACCAGTCCAAAAAAAATAAAAGCGATGCCCATTGAGATGCATCGCTTTTTTT
>CAZDOT010000010.1:49375-67057 GCA_964507125.1 uncultured Chitinophagales bacterium
TTTTCAGTCTTTAATTTTCCCAAACAATGGTGTTTGTTTCTTTATACCATCGCTCGTAATGTGGTGCTTTTGCTTTCTCTAAAATATTGCGTTTCACTTTCAGTGTTGGTGTAATCATATTATTTTCTATCGTCCACTCATCTTTCATAATCACTACCTTTTTCAAGCGTTCATGTTTTTCAAATTGTTGATTTACATCTTGCATCGATGTTTCTAAACTACTTTCTAATTCTCGTCTATCTAAGTTGTGTGCATCAGCAGAAAGTACCACCAAAGCCATTGTTTGCGGTAAATTCATCCCAACCACACAAACCTGTTCTATATGTGTATTTTTAGATAATTCCAATTCTATCGGAGCCGGAGCCACATATTTACCTTTATCCGTTTTAAAGATGTCTTTCACTCGTCCTGTGATTTTCAAGAAATCTTCTTTGTCTATTTCTCCTTGGTCGCCGGTGCGCAAAAAACCATCTTCTGTAATAGTTTCTTTTGTTTTTTCCGGTTCTTTAAAATATTCCAACATGGTGGCTTCACTTCTTACTTGTATTTCGCCATCTTCTGCAATGCGAATTTCACAGCCAGGCATTGGAGTGCCGACACTACCGTGTTTCTTATGTCCTTTTCTGGTAAAATGAGAGTAAGCACAGTTTTCAGTCATGGCATACGCTTCACAAATATCTATTCCTAATTTTTCAAACCAAGCCATAGTTGCAACCGGAAGCGGTGCTGCTCCGGTAAAAATATAATTCGCTTTATCTAAGCCAAGTCCTTCTTTTATTTTTTTCCGGATGATGTTTTTTACAATCGGAATATTTAATAAGATATCTAATTTACTTTGTGGCATTTTTGATAAAATTCCCATTTGGAATTTTGTCCAAATACGTGGAACAGCTAAGAATACTGTTGGTTTGGTATCCTTTAAATTAGCAGCAAATAAATCCAGCGATTCTGCAAATGAAATAGAACCACCGGAATACAACGCACCCATTTCCACTAACATTCTTTCCGCAATATGTGATAATGGTAAATACGAGAAGAAACGATCTTTTGTGCCAATATCATTAATTTGAGAAAGTGCGCCACAAACGGCAAATGAGAATGTATGAAAAGAATGCACTACACCTTTCGGCAATCCTGTAGTTCCGGAAGTGTAAATGATAGTGGATAAATCAGCACCATCCGGAACAAAATTTCCCGAAAATGGCTCGTTATTAGTAATTATATCATCCCATTTTTCATAACCTTCTTCTGTCCAAAATGGATACGAAATTCCTTTTACATTATCGGGTAATCCATCGCGTTGCTTGCTCCACGTATCTAATTTACCAATGAAAGCTACTTTTGCTTCGCAATGCTCCAAGCAGTATCGTACCAAATCTGCGGAAATGGTTGGATACAATGGAACGGAAACATGTCCGGCCATCATGATGGCTAAATCACTCATTATCCAATGGGCACAATTTTTGGAAATGATGGCAATTTTACTCTGTGGTGGCAATTGCAATGACCTTAAATAATTGGCCATTCTACGTACCTCATCGTTTGCTTTTTCCCAAGAGTAATGTATCCATTCGCCATTATATGGTTGGCGTAAAAAGGTTTGTTTGGGTTGGATGGTACTCCATTCATAGAACTTTTCTAAAGGCGATTGAACTTGCATAGTTGCGGTATTGGTAGTTGAAGTTTAATAAACTGTAATTTATAAAAAATAATTTATAAAAAGTACCCTACCGTTGACTTTCATTAAAATAGAATAGGAGTGTCATGGATTTCCAAAAGATGGAGCATAATGTGGAATTAGATATTACATTAGATATAAAAAAAATGAGCACCTCAAAGGATGCTCATTTTCTATTAGTTTCAAAATTCTTTAAGAAACAGTGATAGCTTTTACTTTCTTCTCATTTTCTACTTTCACTCGTTTAGGTAGTTGAATTTGCAAAATGCCATTCTCATATTTAGCAGCGATGTTTTCTGTATCGATGCTATCTTCATTGATAGAAAAACTTCTTTCGAATGAAGTGGACACAAACTCTTTTCGAGTGAATTTAGCTACTTTGTCTGCTTCTGTTTTCTCCGATTTTACTTCACCGGCAATGGTTAAAATTCCATCGTTTACTTCAATGCTGAAATCTTCTTTTTGAAATCCCGGAGCAGATACATCTACTAAAAATGCTGTTTCCTCTTCTTTAACATTTACCGCAACGGCATTTTTTGCAAATGTTGCAGGGTAGAAATCGGCATCTTTGTGAAAGAAATCATCGAAGAAAAAACGGTTAAAAGCCGGAAATACTGGTTGTCTTTTTACTAAAGTTCTCATATACATTTAATTTTATTTGTTTTAAATAATGTATTCAAGTTTAGTCAAATGCTATACCACCCACAAAAACAACCCAAATTCGTCTGTTTTTAATAAAAAAACATGACAAAAATACCGATTTACCTTATTGTATAACGACAAAATGACGTATTATTGTAGTTTTTCGTTGTTTTTATGTCTATCGGCATCTCTTGTTGTTTTCTTGTTTAAGTTTTTTTCAAGTGCTTCTGTTAGGTTTATTCCGGTTTGGTTGGCTATGCAAATCAACACAAACAACACATCGGCAAGTTCATCGCCTAAGTCTTTGTCTTTATCCGATTGTTTAAACGATTGTTCACCATATTTTCGCGCCATTATTCGTGCTACTTCGCCTACTTCTTCCGTTAAAATGGCCATATTCGTTAATTCGTTAAAATAGCGAACACCGGTTGTTTTTATCCATTCATCAACCGTGGTTTGTGCTTGTTGTATTGTCATAATAATTGTTTGAACTAAAATTAATAAGTTAATTCGTACTTTTGTAAGAACGTAATTATCTATAAAGATAAAAATCATTTCAGACGAATAAATTCAGCATTCTGCTATCAGTCAATTTTTGAAAAACGAACGCACATGAAAACAATCTTAATTACCGGAGCTACAGCCGGTTTTGGAGAAGCCACAGCCAAATTATTTGCCCAACATAATTGGAATCTTATTATCACCGGAAGAAGAAAAGATAGATTAGAAAAATTAGAAAAAGAATTAACCGCAGCATATCCAATTGCTGTATTGAGTTTATGTTTTGATGTTCGAAATCTAGATGAAGTAAAACAAGCGATTGCCTCTTTGCAAGGCAATTGGAAAAACATAGATGTGTTGTTAAATAATGCTGGATTAGCAGCCGGCCGTGGCCCAATACAAAACGGACAGTACGAAGATTGGGAACAGATGATTGATACCAACATCAAAGGATTAATTTATATGATGCGTGAAGTAGCTCCATTGATGATAGCCCGAAATCGTGGTCATATCATTAATGTAGCCTCTTTAGCTGGGTGGGAAGCCTATGGTGGAGGCAATATTTATTGTGGTACCAAACATGCGGTTCGTGCTATTTCTCGCAGTTCCAGAGTAGATTTGTTACAACATCACATTAAAGTATCCGTGATTAGTCCGGGTGCTGCCGATACAGAGTTTTCTTTAGTACGTTTTAAAGGCGATAAAGAAAAAGCAGATGCCGTATATGAAGGTTATCAACCGCTTAAAGCAGAAGATATTGCCAATAGCATCTATTTTATGGCAACGCAGCCGGAACATGTCAATATAGAAGAAATATTTATTTTACCCACGGCACAAGCTACTGCAACTATTACGCACAAACAATCGAACTAAAGCATTCTATTAAACCAAAAATATACGCAAACGTTATACTACAATGGAAACTAAACAAAAAACACCGGTGATGATTTATACAGAAGCCACACCGAATCCAAATACATTAAAATTTGTAACAAATAAAGCGTTGTTGTTAAACGATGCAATTGAATTTCAAAGTATCGAAGATACCATAGAAGCACCTTTGGCTAAAGCACTTTTTGAAATGGAAGGCGTGAGCAATGTATTTGTGAGCAATAACTTTGTATCTATCTCCAAAACGGATGATTTTCTTTGGGCAGAAATAATGATTCCTATCAAAGAGTTTTTGAAGAAATTTATTGAAGATGAAAATGAAATTATCACCGCTAATTACGTGAAACCTACGAAAACAGCTACCAATGCAATTTATGAAAACGATAGTGATTTAGAAATTCGTATTAAAGGTGCGTTGGATAAATATGTGAAACCGGCAGTAGAAATGGATGGTGGAAATATCTCATTTGTAAAATTTGAAAATGGTGTTTTAACCGTGCAATTACAAGGCTCTTGCAGTGGTTGCCCTTCCAGTACCGTTACGCTCAAACAAGGCATTGAAAACTTAATGAAACGCTTTGTGCCGGAAGTACAAAGTGTTATTGCAGAAAGCGAATAATAAAGCGGAAATCAATCCGTCAAAAGTCAAAAAATAAATCGAGACTTCATTTATTTTTATTTGTTGAAAGCAGTTTTTCGTTATTAAATTATTAACCACTTTTTTAAATGCATCAAAAATTTTAATTTTAGTTGCAAATGAAACAAATAGTCAGCCTATATAATTGTTGTTGTTCCAATCCACAGTAGTTGGATAGGTTGATTTTATATAAATAAACGAATGTACCTATCTCTTATGTAGATAGGTTTTTTTATTAATAGATGAAAAGAAATGAGAGAAGAGATGATAGATAAGTCGTCTCAAATCTCAAATCTCAAATCTCAAATCTTAAGTATGAGTGTAACTATCACAAAAAACATTTCGCAAGAAGCAGCTCGAGACATCTTTGAATTGCAACACAAAATCAATGCCTTCCAAAAAGGAGAAATTCCGGAAGATAAATTCAAATCTTTCCGACTCACCAGAGGTGTGTATGGACAGCGACAATTTGGAGTGCAAATGTTTCGTACTAAATTTCCATTCGGGAAAATTACACCTATTCAGCTTCGCCGTTTAGCAGATTTGTCTGAGCAATATGCAAGTGCTAATTTGCATTTAACTACGCGACAAAACATCCAATTGCACTATGTGAAAGTTACAGATGCACCGGCAATGTGGGCTGGTTTGGAAGATGTAGGTGCTACTGCCAGAGAAGCCTGCGGAAACACCGTTAGAAACATGACCGGCTCTTCTTTTGCCGGCATTGATAAAGATGAATTGTTTGATGTTTCACCGTATGTGAGAGAAACGTTTGAATATTTTCTTCGATATCCAATCAACCAAGATATGGGAAGAAAATTCAAGATTGCTTATTCCTCTTCTGATCAAGATTCTGCTTATACTTTTTTGCACGATATAGGCTTTATTCCACGCATCCAAGATGGTGAACGCGGCTTTAAAGTAGTAGTAGGTGGTGGCTTAGGTGCACAAGCTGTTTTGGCACAAACCGCACACGAATTTTTACATGAAGATTTAGTGATTCCGTTTATTGAAGCGTGTTTGCGCGTGTTTGATAGATATGGCGAACGTACGCGTAGAAATAAAGCACGTATGAAATACTTGATAAAAGATATTGGTTTAGAAAAGTTCATGGAATTAGTTGCCATTGAACACAAAGCCAATAAAGTAAAATCATATAAGTTTGATAGAAACAAAGTAGAAGATGGCAAGCCAACCCACAATAACATTGCTCCAAGTGTAGAGATTAAAGACACACAACGATACAATGATTGGTTGAAAACAAATGTGTTTGAACAAAAACAAGCCGGTTATTATGCTGTTGCTTTAAAAGTAACGAAAGGTGATATAAAACCGGATCAAGCACGAATTATTGCAGATATGACGGAGCAATATGCATCACAAGATATGCGTATTACCATGAATCAAGGTTTATTGTTGAAATTTATTCCGGAAGCCTCTTTACCTTATTTCTATCAAGAATTGGATAAATTAGGATTTGCTAACCCGGGTTATGATACCATTGGCGATGTAACCACTTGTCCAGGAACAGATACGTGTAACTTAGGTGTTACCAATAGTATGACGTTGGGAAAAATTTTAGAAGATGTTATTCAAGATGAATTCTATCATCTAATTTTTGATAGCGAAATAAAAATTAAAATTAGCGGTTGCATGAATTCTTGCGGGCAACACATGGCAGCCAATATTGGTTTGCATGGCAGTTCTATTAAAGTGGGCGAGCGTGTAGCACCGGCAATGCAAGTAATTTTAGGTGGTGGTGTAGATGTAAATGGTGTAGGCTCTATTGGCGAAAAAATTGTAAAAATACCCACCAAACGTACTCCCGAAATGTTGCGTATGGTGTTAAATGATTACGAAACCAACAGCACCGAAGGCGAGTACTTTAATGATTATTACAAACGTCAAGGCAAAAATTATTTCTATACTTTACTTAAGCCATTAGCAAATGTTGCATTGTATGTAGATGATGATTTTATTGATTATGGCGGAAGCGAAGCATATACACCGGAAATTGGTGTAGGTGAATGTGCCGGCGTAATGTATGATATGATTGGTATAATTATGAAAGAGGCAGAAATGAAATTAATGGATGCCAAAGAAAACTATAAAAACAACCGATTTGCAGAAGCCATCTATTACGCATATACCGGATTTATTGTAACATCAAAAGCATTATTATTATCGAATGAAGTGGAATGCAATACCCAAATAAAAATCATCAAAGATTTTGATACACACTTTGTGCAAACCAATAAAATAACACTTACGGATAATTTTGAAAACTTGGTTTTACAAATCAACCAATACGAACCGGAACCAGCTTTTGCCGAAAAATATATTCAACAGTTTGAAGCATTTTTAAAAGAGGCCGTTGCCCTTCGCGAGGTGATTGTAAATGCCGAGAAAATGGTGGTAGAAAGCAGCTATAAAGCATAAAATAAGTTGATATTATTGCCTGTACTTTGCAGTATGAGTTATGCTTTATAGTGTACGTTATTGCTCGAAACTGAAGAGTTTGAACATGTAGAAATAGTGGGTTTTTCGAAAGCGAAAATGTAACTTAATTTTCAACCTACCGAATACAGATTGAAATTAAAAGAGCCATATTCCATTAACGAAATCTAAACGCAACACTCCAAAATTATGTTTATCTTTAAGTATGCAAATTCAACAAAATAGCAATAGTGCTTTATGCTAATTTAAATAGTATATAAATCATGCCAACTACAACACATACACCATTGACTAATGTGCAATTAGAAATATTAAAATCTTTTTCACATGAATTAAGCACGGAAGATTTAAAAGAATTTAAAAGAATCTTAGCAAATTTTTTTGCGAAACGTTTAATACATCAAGCCGATAAAATATATGATGAGAATAATTGGAGTGATGAAAAAATGGATGAATTACTAAATACAAAATTACGTAAACATTCAAAATAGGATTTGAGAAAGGTAGTATTAGATACAAATATTTTGTTGGTTTCCATTTCACAAAAATCAAAACTACATTGGATTTTTGAAAACCTATTAAATGAAAAATATACCTTATGCGTTACGACCGATATATTAGCAGAATACGCAGAAATTATTGAACAACACATGGGTACTATTGCTAGTGAGAGTGCCTTAGGTGTTTTAGAAAACTTAAATAACGTAGAACTCATTACTTCATATTATAAGTTTGATTTGCTAAAAGATAAAGAGGATAATAAATTTGTAGATTGTGCAATTGCAAGTAATGCAAATTATATCGTTTCTCACGACAAAGATTTTAATCTGCTAAAACAGATTGAGTTTCCAAAAGTAGAGGTAATAGATATCAGCCAATTCAAAGAAATTTTATCTTAATAATGTAAACCATTTTATTATTTCTACTAACTCAAAAAAAATTGATGATGAAGAAAAGATTGTAAGAAATAAAAACCATCATTGAGTAAAATATAAACAACATTTTAAACTTTTTTTTAATAAAATGAACCAAATAATATAGGATAATTAAAGAAGAAATAAAACCTATTATCTAAATTCCAATGCTCAAAAAACTTATTCTTGTGGGTGCCGGTCCCGGTGATGCCGAATTAATTTCTCTAAAAGGCATTAAAGCTTTACAACAAGCCAATGTAGTCATGTACGATGCTTTGGTGAGTGAAGAATTATTGCAATACGCACCGAATGCAAAAATAATTTTTTGCGGAAAACGTGCCGGCACGCATTACATGAAACAAGATGAAATTAATCAACAAATCGTTGAAAATGCGGAGCAGCATGGTATTGTTGTGCGTTTAAAAGGCGGTGATCCATTTGTATTTGGTAGAGGTCATGAAGAAATTCAGTATGCCGAAAAACACGGCATTACTACCGAAATTATTCCCGGAATTTCCAGTGCTACAGCATTGGCAACCGTTCACAAAATTCCACTTACCAAACGCGGTATTACAGAAAGTGCATGGATTACAACAGGCACTACGTCGTGTGGCAAACTCTCCGAAGATATTGAGTTAGCGGCGCAATCCAATGCGACTGTTGTGATATTAATGGGCGTAGGAAAATTAGCAGAAATTGTAGCCGTTTTTCAGAAATACAAACCCAATTCTTATCCAATTTCTATTATTCAAAATGGCACGTTGCCCAACGAGAAATGGATTAATGGTAATATAGAGAATATACAAGCATTGGCACTTGCTGAAAATATTCAACCACCTGCCGTTATCTTAATTGGAAAGGTGGTGGAAGTAAATAATGCGGATTAATTCGGCTCAATTACGCTAATTCTCATGCGTACATCGTTTGTTGGTCGGTCGTTGCCATCTTTTGGTAAAGTTGCAATTTTATCTACCACTTCAATGCCTGAAACTACTTCGCCAAACACGGTATAGTTCATATCCAAGAAGGGTGTTCCACCAACTTCTTCGTAGGTTTTTAATTGTTCTTCTGTCCAGCTGTTTCCGGTGCGAGCCGCCAAAGTTGCTAATTCTTGTTTGGTATATTTTTTCCCTTGTACAATATAAAATTGGCAAGAAGAACTTGCTTTAGCCGGATTATTATCGCGTGCAGCTGATAAAGCACCGCGTTTGTGAAACAAATTTTTATTAAACTCCGCAGGAACTCGATAGTTCAAACCACCCATTCCTAAAGGCTGCCCGGGTTGTGCATTCTTAGAGTTTGGGTCGCCACCTTGAATCATAAATTCAGCAATTACTCGGTGAAAAAGCGTGCTGTCAATAACACCATCTTTAATAATTTTTATAAAGTTGGCTTTGTGTTGTGGCGTTTCGTCATAAAGCTTAATTTTTATGTCGCCTAAATCTGTCGAAATTAAAACATAGGTTGAAGTGTCCATAGTAGTTGTAGTACTTTTTGTTGTGTTATTACCTGCTAATAATGATTGCAAAGCAAAGATGCATAAAAACGTTAAACTTAAAAATCTCAATTTCATCTTTTTTAATTAGAATTCTTTAAAATATTCGATAATCATTTTTTTGAGTAATTTTTCTTGCTCATCCGGTTGTAGTTTCTCTTTATTTCGATTGAATTCATAATGCGGCCAACCATCTTCATCAGATGCTATGTAAGTGTAATAATGCACTCTACTCAATAATGCACACACACCAATATGCATTAAATCTTGTTTTTGTTCTTTGGATATTTTCACCCAATTCTTCCCTAATTCTCTATGTCCAATCAAGAAAGTAATGGTTTGTATATCCGGTTTTTTACCAAATTTTTTTTCGAGCGTAGTTAATACATGTTGCCACTCTACCTCGTTATAAGCCATATCTATTGTATTATTTTCCACGCTCAAAAATACGGTATTCTTTATTCTTTTTCTCTATCCTTCCAAAAAGGATAACGTTTTTTATGTGCTTCTAAATCTATTTTGGATAAAGTAACAATATCTATGCCATCTTTAGATTGCATATCACAGATTTTTGTTCCGGCAAAATCAAATACAGAACTGTGCCCATTGTGTGCATTGTTATAAAAATCATCCCCAATTCTGTTGACGCCAACCGTATAACATTGATTTTCTATGGCTCTTGCTTGTAATAATATTTGCCAATGATGGATGCGTTTTTGGGGCCAGCTGGCAACATACAATTGCACATCTGCATGGTCATTATTTTGACACCAAGCCGGAAATCTTAAATCATAACAAATAAACGGTTGTAGTTTCCATCCTTTGTATGTAATACAAACTTTCTGGTTTCCTTTTTGTAATAATTGATTTTCTTGAACCAACGAAAAGAGATAATGTTTGTCATACACACCTAAAATTTCTTTTTTATTTACTAAAAAAAATCGATTGTACACGTTTCCATTTTCTTTAAATAAGAAACTTCCGCCTACAGCACATCCTTTTTGTATGGAAAGTTGTTGCATAAATGCGAATGTTGTTCCGTTTTCATCTTCTGCCAAACTTAAATCATCTATACAAAATGCCGTATTGAATAATTCCGGCAATAATAATATATCCATTGGTTGATGAATGGTTTCAACCAACTGCTGAATGTGGGCTAAATTTGCCGCTTTATCTTTCCAGCGTACATCCATTTGTACAAGTCCTATACTTAAGATATTTTCCATTTCAACTGCTATAAAATCAATGCTTGCATTTGGTTTATTTATTATCTTTATTCCAAATCAAAACGAAATAATATGTCCACAAACAAATATCCGCATTTATTTTCAGAATTGGATTTAGGTTTTACTAAATTAAAAAATCGGGTGTTAATGGGTTCCATGCACACTAATTTAGAAGAAGAATCCAATGGTTTTCAAAAATTGGCAACATTCTATGGTGCACGTGCAAAAGGTGGTGCAGGCTTAATTGTTACCGGAGGTTTTGCCCCGAACTGGGAAGGCTGGTTGAAACCATTTGCGGGAAGAATGACCAATCAAGGACATGTCAAAAAACATAAAATAGTTACCGATACCGTACATCAAGAAGGAGGAAAAATTGCTTTACAAATATTACATGCCGGAAGATATGCGTATCATCCGTTGAGTGTAGCACCTTCACGCATACAAGCACCTATCAATCCATTTAAACCTCGAGCATTAACTACTTGGGGCGTTCGCAGGACTATTAATGATTTTGCTTCAAGTGCAGCATTGGCACGAGAAGCCGGCTATGATGGTGTCGAAATCATGGGTTCTGAAGGTTATTTGATTAACCAATTTATTGTGAAACATACCAATAAACGTACAGATGCGTATGGAGGCAGTTACGAAAATAGAATAAAATTTCCGATAGAAATTGTTCAAAAAGCGAGAGAAAAAGTAGGCAAAGATTTTATTATTATTTATCGATTGTCCATGTTGGATTTGATAGAAGATGGCAGTAATTGGGAAGAAGTAGTGCACTTGGCAAAAGAAATTGAAAAAGCCGGAGCAACCATCATTAACACCGGTATTGGTTGGCACGAAGCTCGAATACCTACTATTGCTACGTCGGTGCCAAGAGCAGCTTTTGCTTGGGTAACGCAAAAATTAAAATCAGAAATTTCCATACCATTGTGTACGTCTAATCGTATCAATATGCCGGATGTGGCAGAGCAAGTAATTGCCGATGGTTGTGCAGATATGATAAGCATGGCACGTCCATTCTTAGCGGATGAAAATTGGGTAAATAAAGCAATGGCAGAAAAAGCCGATGAAATCAATACTTGTATAGCGTGTAATCAAGCTTGTTTAGATCATACGTTTTCTAATAAATTATCCTCTTGTTTGGTAAATCCACGTGCCTGTCACGAAACAACCTTAAACTATCTTCCAAGTAATCAAAAGAAAAAAATTGCGGTTGTTGGAGCAGGACCAGCTGGCTTAACATTTGCTCAAATAGCTGCAGAACGTGGTCATCAAATTACATTATTCGATGCAGAAAGTGAGATTGGTGGTCAATTTAATATGGCAAAGAGAATTCCGGGTAAAGAGGAATTTTATGAAACTTTGCGATATATGAAAAAACAATTGGAGTTAAACAAGGTCGATGTACAACTCAAAAAAAAGGTAATTGCAGACGATTTAAAAGGATTTGATGAAGTGGTTATTGCAACCGGAATTACACCAAGATCCATCCAAATTGAAGGTATCCAACATCCAAAAGTATTAAGCTATATAGATGTATTAAGAAACAATGCAACAGTAGGCAAACGTGTTGCAGTTATTGGTGCCGGTGGTATTGGTTTTGATGTGAGTGAATTTTTAACGCAAGCCGGCGAAAGTACTACATTAAACAAAGAGGAATGGTTAAGAGAATGGGGCATTGATCCGAAAAATGAAGCACGTGGAGGTGTCGCCGGCGTACAACAACATATCGAAGCTCCGGCACGACAAGTAACCATGTTTCAACGTACAGATGGAAAAGTAGGCGCGAAGCTCGGAAAAACCACCGGATGGATACATCGTACGACATTAAAAATGAAAAAAGTGAAAATGGTAGCCGGAGTAGAATACACAAAAATTGATGATGAAGGATTACATTTTATAGATAAAAACAAAACACCGCAAGTTTTGCCTTGTGACAATGTGGTGATATGTGCCGGACAAATTTCACAACGTGCATTGGAACAACCTTTAGCCGAATTAGGAATTCCTTTTCACATAATTGGTGGTGCGTACGAAGCCGGAGAGTTAGATGCAAAACGAGCCATAGACCAAGCTGCCCGTTTAGCTGCTGAAGTGTAATATTTTATCAATATTGATGAGATTTTTTTTTAAAACATAGTAAATATTTTTTGTTAGATGAGAAAACATAAAAACCGTATAATGGCTGTTGGGCTTACTGTCCTTAGCCTTTTTGGTATTACGAGTTGTATTCCACCAGTTGGAGCACCAACAACTCCTTCCGGGAACGATGTAAGTATTCCGGAACTTGGAAAAGACGGATGGTATGAAGTTTTTAGAGATGATTTTAATGGAACTACTTTAGATGCTTCGATATGGACATATTCTCCGCAT
This sequence comes from uncultured Chitinophagales bacterium, assembly GCA_964507125.1. Lineage (GTDB taxonomy): Bacteria > Bacteroidota > Bacteroidia > Chitinophagales > JADIYW01 > JADJSS01. The sequence goes on from CAZDOT010000010.1 coordinate 62,193, forward strand.
GCCGTAAGGTGGACGAGTTCAAATGCTGCCAATCAAGCACTTTGGACTTCTCATTGGTGTCCGGATATGGTTACCGTTAAAGATGGCAATGTAGAAATAAGAGCTATTCAAAGTACCAACCATGTGTGTTCACAAGGTATTTGCCCGAGTGTAGGTCGTTTTTCCGGTGGTTTTGAAACAAGAAAAATTGTAAGTGACCCAAATGAAAACAAAGGCACTGCCGATGAATTATTATTTTCCCAAGCGTATGGATATTTTGAAACACGCGTAAAGTTCCCCAAAGCAGAAGGTTTGTGGAGTGCTTTCTGGTTGCAATCATCTAACCAACGAAAAATAGGAAATGCCGGAAAAGATGGAACAGAAATCGATGTATTCGAATCAGCATTTATAAAAAATCCTAAAAATATGGGACATGCGTTAATTTGGGATGGATACGGTACGCAATCTAAATCGGCAGTAAAAAGATTAGACACCGGAACAGATTTGTACGATGGTTATCATACATATGCATTAAAATGGACACCTACGTATTATGTTTTTTATATAGATGGAAAACCGACTTGGACAACAAATGCCGGTGACGTGAGTCGCGTGAAAGAGTTTTTACGATTTACGGTAGAAATGGATGAAGGCAATGGTGATGGTCCGCAAGCACAAAAAATAGGATTGTTTACAGATAACAGCAGCGTCTTTTATGTAGATTATATTAAAGTTTGGCAAAACAGTAATTATATCAGTCATATACAAGAAGATAGTGTGTTTGTTGGCACATTAGATGGAGCGAATTAAACTATCTATCTGAGCTTTATAACGAAGAGCGTGTACCATTGGTACACGCTCTTCGTTTATATTTTGCAGTAGTAGCTGATTGTATCACACATCATAATTCAACACACTGTGTAACCAGCGTTCCATGTCTTCTACTTTCATATTTTTACGTTTGGCATAATCTTCTACTTGGTCTTTTGCAATTTTTCCAATGCCAAAATATTTACTATCAGGATGTGAGAAATACCAACCACTCACGCTCGAAGCCGGATACATCGCATTGCTTTCAGTAAGTGTGATGCCGGCATTTTCTTCGGCATTTAATAATTTAAACAACATCGGTTTTTCCGTATGATCCGGACAAGCTGGATAACCCGGCGCCGGACGAATGCCATTGTATTTCTCTTTTATCAATTCTTCGTTTGATAGATTTTCGTTGGTATCGTATTTCCAAAATTCTTTACGAATTCGTTCGTGCATGCGTTCTGCTAAAGCCTCTGCAAGACGGTCGGCCAAAGCTGCAATCATAATTTTATTGTAATCATCGTGCGTATCTTGAAAATGCTTAATCCATTTTTCAATACCAATGCCTGATGTTACGGCAAATCCACCAATATAATCTTGTTTGCCACTTTCTTTAGGTGCGATAAAATCACTCAAACAATAATTTGGTAATCCTTCTCCTTTTTTGTTTTGTTGGCGTAAATGATGCAATACTGATTTGCGTTTGTCTGTTAATGTTGCATCGTTGCTGATATCTTTTAATTCAATATCATCTTCATTACTATTGGCTTCAAAAAATCCGACAACAGCATTAGCCGTGATCATTTTTTCAGCAATCATTTTATCTAATAAGAGATTGGCATCTTTAAAAACTTTTCGTGCTTCTTCGCCCACTATTTTATCTTCCAAAATAGAAGGATATTTTCCGTGTAATTCCCAAGTAGAGAAGAAAGGAGTCCAATCTAAATAATCTCTTAATTCGGCTAAATCATAATCTTTAAAAACTTTTACACCAAGAAAGGATGGTTTTGGCGGTGTATAATTTGCCCAATCGAGTTGCAATTTATTTTTCCGCGCTTCTTGTATTGGAATGTAATCTTTGATTACTTGTTTGCTAAGATGACGTTGGCGCATCATCTCATATTCTGCCCGAATTTCGGCTTCAAATTTTTCTTTATTTGCCGGATTTAATAAAGAACTTGCTACCGGCACACTGCGTGATGCATCTAAAACATGTACTGTTGGTTGGTCGTAATTGGGTTCAATTTTTACGGCGGTATGGATTTTAGATGTGGTGGCACCACCAATTAACAACGGTTGTTTCATGCCACGACGTTTCATTTCTTTCGCCACAAAAACCATTTCATCTAAAGATGGTGTAATCAATCCACTCAACCCAATAATATCTACATTTTCTTTTTCTGCTGTATCTAAGATTTTATCGCAAGGTACCATTACACCAATATCAATAACTTCAAAATTATTACAAGCCAATACAACGCCAACAATATTTTTCCCGATATCGTGTACATCACCTTTAACAGTAGCTAATAATATTTTTCCATTAGATGAGCTTGCACCCGATTCTTTAGATGCTTCGATAAAAGGTAACAAATACGCTACGGATTTTTTCATCACACGTGCAGATTTTACTACTTGTGGCAAGAACATTTTTCCGGCACCAAATAAATCACCTACTACGTTCATGCCATCCATTAATGGACCTTCAATTACGCTAAGTGGTTTATCAAATTGCTGTCTGCATTCTTCGGTGTCAAGTTCTATAAAATCAACAATACCTTTTACTAAAGCATGTTTTAATCGCTCGTTTACGGGTTGGTTTCGCCAAGATAAATCTTCTTCTTTTTTCTTAGCACTACCTTTTACGGTTTCTGCAAATTCCAATAAGCGTTCAGTAGCATCTTCTCTTCGGTTTAATAAAACATCTTCTACATGCTCTAATAATTTTTTGTCGATATCATCATATACTTCTAACATGGATGGGTTCACGATGCCCATGTCCATTCCTTCTTTAATGGCATGATATAAAAACGCAGAGTGCATTGCTTCGCGCACGGCATTATTTCCTCTGAAAGAGAAGGAAACATTGGATACACCACCACTAACATGTGCACCTTTTAAATTGGTACGAATCCATTTCGTAGCACGGAAAAAATCCATAGCATTGTTGCGATGTTCTTCCATTCCGGTGGCAACCGGAAATATATTTGGGTCGAAAATGATGTCGTTCGGATTGAAATGTACTTTCTCTACTAATACATCATAGCTGCGTTGACAAATTTCAATTCTTCGTTCATAACTATCGGCTTGTCCGTCTTCATCAAAAGCCATTACCACCGTAGCGGCACCATATTTTTTTATCAATTTTGCTTGGCGAATAAATTCTTCTTCACCACCTTTTAATGAAATAGAGTTGACGATAGATTTTCCTTGAACACATTTCAATCCTGCTTCAATAATTTCCCATTTAGAAGAATCTATCATGATAGGAATTCGGGCAATTTCGGGCTCAGAAGCGATGAGGTTTAAAAATTTCACCATGGCTTTTTCACCATCTATCATCCCTTCATCCATGTTAACATCGAGGATTTGAGCACCACCACGCACCTGATCCATAGCAACGGCTAATGCATCTTCAAAGCGTTCTTCTTTTATCATTTTAAGAAAAACCTTGGAGCCGGTTACATTGGTACGTTCGCCTATATTGGTGAAGTTGGATTCTTTGGTCACTCGTAATGGTTCGAGTCCGGAAAGTTTAAGTATGTTACAATCTATTTCCATTTATGAATATTATTAGAACGCGGACAATACGGATAAAACGGATTGGCACTGATTTGTTTTCGTAAAATTTTCTTCAGTTATCTATTTTATATTTTTTTGAATACGGATAATGCTGATAACGCTGATTATCACGGATTTTCTATTGTGATTTTTTTCTTATCGTTAGTAAATATTTTACGTCTAAATTCTGGCATTTTTCCAAAATTAAATAACAAACCAATTTCTTTATCTGTTGCCCTTAAATAATTTAAAAGTTGTAGTTCATTTTCTTGAACTAATGATTCGGCAGCTTTTAATTCAATAATTATAAGATCATCAACAACCAAATCTGCATAATATTCTCCAACTAAATCATCTTTATAAAATACTTTTATTTGTTGTTGTGCGATAACATTGAATCCTTGATTTTTCAACTCGAGATAAAATGCATTTTGATATACTTTTTCCAAAAATCCATAGCCCAATTCGTTATATACAGCATAGTACACTTTTATAATTGCATCGGATAATTCTTTATGTAATAAATCAGCCATCAGTGAAAATCAGTAAAATCCGTGTTATCTGTGTTCTATTTCTTCTAATTGACTATTCACCTTTCTTGGCTCATAATTTTTAGCAATTTCTGCAAAGCATTTTATATGATCTGGTGTGGTGCCACAACATCCACCTAAAATATTAATTAAGCCTAATTCCAAATATTCTTTGGTTGCTTCGGCCATTTGTTCCGGCGTTTCATCGTAACCGCCAAACGCATTAGGTAATCCGGCATTTGGGTAAGCACTTACTAAGAACGGTGCTTCTTTGGATAAGATTTGCAAATACGGCAATAACTCTTTGGCACCTAAAGCACAATTTAAACCAACAGAAAATAAAGGAACATGCGAAACAGAAATCAAAAATGCTTCTGTGGTTTGTCCGCTCAATGTTCGTCCGCTGGCATCTGTTATTGTTCCGGAAATAGAAACCGGATATTCCTTTCCGATATCTTCAAATAAGGTTTGCACAGCAAATAAGGCGGCTTTTGCATTTAAAGTATCAAAGATGGTTTCTATTAATAAAATATCAGAACCACCTTCTATGAGTGCTTTTGCTTGCTGGTAATAAGCTGTAACTAATTCATCAAACGTAACTGCCCGAAATCCCGGATCATTTACATCCGGCGAAATCGAACAAGTTCTATTGGTTGGACCCATAGCACCGGCAACAAAACGTGGTTTGAGTGGTTCTTTAGCGGTAATTTCGTCGGCTACTTCGCGCGCAATTTTTGCACTCTGAAAGTTGATATCGTACAC
>CAZDOT010000011.1:0-65589 GCA_964507125.1 uncultured Chitinophagales bacterium
ATGCAAATCCAACATCAACAAAAAACTATAGGCGAATTTTTTATTGAAAATGAGCAACAGCAAAAAGTGGCGGATATGACCTATGTGATGAAAAATGATCAGGTGATGGTAATCGAACATACCAATGTAGATAAAAGTTTGGCTGGACAAGGAATTGGGAAAAAGTTGGTGGATGCAGGTGTGCAATTTGCGCGTAATCATAAACTTACCATTATTCCGGAATGTTCGTATGCATTATCTGTGTTTGAGAAAACGCCGGATTACGCAGACGTTTGGGAAAAATAATAATCCATTTTATCCTTTATTTTTTTTACAATGATAGTATATACACTTACCGCAAATGTAGATGAAGATGTAGCAGAAGAATGGTTGCATTGGATGAAAGTAGAAATTTTACATTTTGTACAGCAAACACAATTGTTGGTGGAATACAAAGTATTTAAAGTGTTAAATGATCAAGAAGGTGTGACGTTTACTTTTCAGTTATACTTTAATGACGATTCCGTTTATCAGCAATTTATTACGCACCATCATGCCCAATTTGCAGCCAAAATAAATGCTCGTTATACTGATAAAGCTGTATATTTTAATACACTTTTACAGTTACTTTAGTATTTTCTATTTCACCTATTTTCTTAAAGTTATTTCTTTTTATTTGATTATTTTATCAAATTCTATTCCTTAATAGTTATTCTTTTTGAAATTTTTATTTAAAAGTTGTAAACATAGGTTTGTAAATATTTGAAAACTTTTTTGTTTTTATAAAATATTATAATATTGATTATCAGCAAGATGTAATTTTTTATTGAAAATTATACTAAGATTAGGTATTGCCAAAAGTGTATGTTTTTGTATTTTTGTCGTATTCCCTAATATAATAATACCATAAAAATGAAAACAATTGATATTCCTACCAAACAACAAACGTACACTCAAGAGGAAGCCTTCGCAGCTACGTTAAAATATTTTAAAGGCGACGATTTGGCCGCCAGAGTATGGCTGAATAAATATGCACTGAAGGATTCTGATGGCAATATCTTCGAAAAAACACCGGATGATATGCACCATAGAATTGCGTCTGAAATTGCCCGCGTAGAAGCCAAATATTCTAATCCGATGTCGCAGCAAGCTATTTTTGATTTAATTAAAGATTTTCGCTACATCATTCCGCAAGGTAGCCCGATGACCGGCATAGGAAATCCATATCAAATAGCTTCTTTGTCGAATTGTTTTGTAATTGGCAATAACGTGGATTCTGATTCGTACGGCGGCATTATGAAAATTGATGAAGAACAAGTGCAATTGATGAAACGTCGTGGTGGTGTTGGGCACGATTTATCGCATATTCGTCCCAAAGGTTCTGCCGTAAAAAACTCCGCTTTAACGTCAACCGGATTAGTGCCTTTTATGGAACGCTATTCCAACTCGACACGGGAAGTTGCTCAAGATGGTCGTCGTGGTGCATTGATGTTATCGGTATCTATTGCTCATCCGGATGCGGAAGATTTTATAGATGCCAAATTAGAACAAGGAAAAGTAACCGGTGCAAATATTTCGGTACGCATTAACGATGCATTTATGCAAGCAGTTGAAAAAAATATACCATTTGTTCAACAATTTCCAATAAAGAGTGCAACACCTAAATTTAAAAAAGAAATAGATGCTACTGCATTATGGAAAAAAATAGTACACAATGCTTGGAGATCTGCAGAGCCGGGAATTTTATTTTGGGACACGATAATTAATGAGTCTTTACCGGATTGCTATGCTGATTTAGGTTTTCAAACGGTATCTACTAATCCATGTGGTGAAATTCCACTTTGTCCTTACGATTCTTGTCGTTTGTTGGCAATTAATTTATTGTCGTATGTAGAACAACCGTTTACAAAACATGCACGTTTTAATTGGGATTTATTTAAACAACATGTTGCTGTTGCACAGCGCATGATGGATGATATCATCGATTTAGAGTTAGAGAAAATTGATGCTATCTTGGAAAAAATTCATCAAGATCCGGAAGATGAAGCTATCAAACATACAGAAATCAATCTTTGGACAAAAATAAAAGAGAAATCCATACAAGGTAGAAGAACAGGAATCGGCATTACTGCAGAAGGCGATATGTTGGCTGCTTTAGGTATGCGTTATGGCAGTGATGAAGCGATTGATTTTTCTGTGAACGTACATAAAACATTAGCCATTGAAGCATATAGAGCATCTGTGCATACGGCTAAAGAACGTGGTGCATTTGAAATTTTTGACGCAGAACGCGAAAAAAATAATCCGTTTATGTTGCGATTAAAAGAAGCGGATTCACAATTGTATTATGAAATGTTGGAGTATGGTAGAAGAAATATTGCATTGCTTACTATTGCACCAACCGGCACTACCAGCTTAATGTCGCAAACTTCTTCCGGCATAGAACCTGTCTTTTTGCCGGTGTATAAACGCAGAAGAAAAGTAAACCCAAATGATAAAAATGTTCGTATTGATTTTGTAGATGAAGTAGGTGATTCCTGGGAAGAATATGTGGTCTTTCATCATCGCTTTAAAGAATGGATGGAAGTGAACGGATACAATACCAATCGCAGTTTTACACAAGATGAATTGGATGAATTAGTAAAGAAATCGCCTTATTACAAAGCTACTTCCAATGATGTTGATTATTTGAAAAAAGTGCAGATGCAAGGTGCTATTCAAAAATGGGTAGACCATTCTATCAGTGTTACTATAAACATGCCGAATGATGTAACAGAAGAGTTAGTAGGTGAGTGCTATATGGAAGCTTGGAAAGCAGGTTGTAAAGGCGTTACGGTGTATAGAGATGGCTCGCGTTCCGGTGTATTAATTAGTACAGAGGAGAAAAAAGATAAAGATGAATCGTCAACAGATGATTCTTATTTTCCACTTACACGTCCGGTTACATTAAAAGCTGATGTAGTACGTTTCCAAAATAATAAAGATAAATGGATTGCCTTTATTGGTTTAATAGATAATAAACCGTACGAGATATTTACCGGCTTGAGTGATGATGAGGATGGTATCTTGTTGCCACGTTGGGTAAACGAAGGTGTTATCATTAAAAATAAAGAAAACGATGGTACATCAAGATATGATTTTCAATATAAAAATCAACGCGGATATAAGACAACGATAGAAGGATTGTCGTATAAATTTAATCCGGAATATTGGAATTATGCCAAATTAATTTCCGGCACTTTACGCCATGGAATGCCGATTGAAAATGTAGTCGATTTAATTGGTAGTTTGGATTTAGATGAAGCAATTAATACATGGAAAAACGGTGTAGCACGTGCTTTAAAACGCTATGTGCCGGATGGTACTTTGTCTACTAAATCAAAATGTCCGAATTGTGGTTCCGTAAATCAACAATATTTAGAAGGTTGCTTAACGTGCAAAGATTGCGGTGCTTCTAGATGCGGATAGTATAGTGTTTATTATTCATTCTATTTATATAATCAAACAACAGGAAATCTTGTTGTTTGATTTTTTTTTGTATTATATAGGTTTGATTTTTAAGTTCGCTTAAAAATTTTATTTAGCTATGTTTATCTTTTTTGTCATCTTTGATGCATGAAAAAACTCTTTTTTGCTTGTTTTTGTTGTTTGTGTTTTAGTGTTTGGTCAAAGCCAGAAATAGATACATTGATAGAACCTATTTCTACCGATAGACCTGACCAGTCGGAATCATCTGCTGCCATACCATTTAAGTATTTTCAAATGGAATTTGGGATGAATATAGAAAGTGCTGATAAAGAATTGCAATTTGTGCATCCAACTATACTATGGCGTGTAGGCATTCTAAAATCAACGGAATTGCGATTAACCACCGATATCGTTTCACAAAAAGATACGACCGGAAAATATAAAGTTGGTTTGGTGCCTATGTCTATCGGTTTTAAAACAGCTATCTGCGAAGAGCAGAAAGCCCGTCCTTCGATTGCAATATTAGGTGCATTGCAAATCCCATATTTATCTACTAAAAACCAACGAACTACTTATTTCGCTCCTTCCATGCGCTTAGCATTTGGTCATAGTTTCAAGAAAAATATTTCACTAGGTTATAATGGCGGCATAGAATGGGATGGCTTTTCACCGCAACCTATTTTTGTATATACGCTTGTTAATGGAATTGGAATAGGTAAAAAAGGAGGTTTCTATTATGAATTTTATGGAGAAATTCCGATTCAAGCACAGAGTTCGCATAATTTTGATACAGGATTTACGTATCAAATTAAAAACAATATGCAAATAGATTTTTCCGGCGGAATTCAACTTTTTCCATTTGCAAAAGGTTGGTTTGCATCTATTGGCTACTCGTTCAGAATTCCCAACTAAACATTAAAGTGCTTTTATAAAATCGTTGACAAGTTGCTCCATCTTGTTTAAATCTTTTTTGGTATTAGTAAAGAATCGGAAGTGATCAACGACGTCTTTCGTGTATTCGGAATAAAAGCATTTGGCACTGCTCTTGCAAAGTATTTTAACTTCTTCTTGTCCGGTTACTTTTAGTACGGTTGTATTTTGTTTTAAAGAATTAATGCCAATGTAGGAATTGTATATTTTTCCATATACTGCAAATTTGAAATATACTTTACCGTCTTTTACTTCTACACCTTTGTATGTATCTGCGTTAAATGTTTTAAGATAATCATTTAAGTTTTTTAATGCGATATTATATTTAGCTGGACTGGATTTATAGCTATCATCCGTGTTTGATTGTTTATTTGAAGTGCTATTATTTGTCGTTTTTGAGTTATAAGTAGTGTCATCATCCCAATCGCCATCCATAAACCAATCCCAAAAATCATCATCTCCTGCTTTGGGTGAATTACTACTTTTAGTTTCGGTTGATGTTTTGGTTCCTTCTTCTCTTTCTCTCTTCATCTTCTCACGATTTAAATCGGCAGTGGATTTTGAGTTACTTGTGGTGTTCGAATTTTTTGGTGTTGTTTTATAATTCAAATAGGCATCTTTGAAGTTGTTTAATAAATCAGCCAATTTTTGATAATTGTATGTGCTGCCATTGGTGAATTGTGAATATTCTTCTTTACCATTTTCTTTCCAATCTGTCGTAATACAAGTACCAGATTTACATTTTAAAATTACACGATTATATTGTTCTTGGATGACAGCACCTTCCATATCTTCCATTTTAAATTTATTGTATTTTCCTGCCTTAAAACGCATATAAATATATCCATCTTTTACTTCAAAATAACCGTAATAACCGTTGTCAAAAACTTTTAAATACGTGTTTAAATTTTCCAATTCATTTTGGTAGCCACTTGTTGTATTTGCTTTTGTGGTAGAACTCTTAGTAACATCTATGTTTGAAATATACTTGTCCAAATCCGTTGAACTATTAGATGAATTTGATTTTAGAACATTGTTTAAGAGCGTAATTAATTCAGCCGTATTAAAATCCGTAGATTGTGAGAAACTGAGTTGTGCGTGGTAGGAATCTGTATAAGTAGAGAATGCACAATTTTTCCCATTTTTACATGTTATCTTCACTTTTTGGTTGGGTATTTCAACGGTAGCTTCTGTCAAATCACTAAGGAGCGTTTTGGTATATTTTCCCGATTTAAATCGATCGTAAAGATATCCATCTTTTATTTCCATATAACCATAGTAACCATTGTCAAATGTTTTGAGGTAATCATTTAATTTTTTTAATGCTGTTGCACTCGAAGTATTTGTAGAACTAGTAGAAGTTGTTTTTTCTGTTTTTGATGAAGATGTATTTCCATCATTATTGTTATTTTTTTCTTCAATTTTGTAGGTGCTGAAATTAAACGTTATGTTGATTGTTTTATCTGATGTAAGATTCCATTCTTTTTCATATATACAATCAAAACTATAGTTGTTTTTAGTAGTTCTCTCTTCCCAATAATTGTCCGGTTTAGCGTATAAAACAGCCTTAATAGTATGTTTTCCGGTAGGCACATTTACTGTAATGCTATTTTCTAAAGTTTGTTTTTTAGGTGTATTTTCTCCTAATTCATTGCCATCGCAATAAACACGCATCTTGGTAAGATGGTCATATCCGCTAATTGTTCCAACAGTCGTGTATTTAATAGTGAAGGCAACATTGCTTGCAGCAAAAGAATGGGAAATAAATGCCATGAAGATGGCACTTAAAGTAAATAGTTTTAGGAAGTTTCTCATAGAGTGGAATGGTTATGATGAATAGATAAACTTAAAAAATATTTCCATCAGTTTAGATACCCAAATGATGGTATATTCCAACTATTACAAAATCTATTCCATTTTTATAGATTGTCTTCTAAACGCCATTCTGCATAGGAGCTTGGTGTTTCCCGTAAAATTAAGGCACACAATTGCACTTCTTGGGGAAATACGTTTTTTATCTTCTCTAAAAAAAGTAACATCAAATTTTCACACGTAGGTTGGAATGGAACAGTGATTACTTTTTCAAATTCACTTGTAATTACTTCATATTTCACATACGGCGCCTCTTGATTAAGCACTAAGGCATGATCAAAATGCTGTACGATGTGTTCTTGCACAATTTGTTTCACCATTCCAAAGTCAATCAACATACCATTTTTAGGTTCAGATGCATCATCCATCGGATAGCCGGAAACCGTTACAATGAGATGATACGTATGTCCGTGTATATTTTTGCAAGGTCCATCATATCCATACAATGCATGAGCCATTTCAAAAGTAAACTGCTTGGTTACTCTTATTTTTTGTTTAGTCGGTATGATAGCATGTCCTTTCATGAAAATTATTTATTGTATGATAGTTGATTCATTAAATGCAATTTATTGCCACAATGATTATCAGCAAGATAGATATGCAAAATTACAATTTCGTTGTTTCCTGAATGTATTTATTCAATTAATTTATCGATGTACGTTTAAAATACCACCGTTTGGGTATATAAAGTGGCTTATAAGTAAACTAATTTTGTATTATTACTAAAACTAAAATATATATCTATGAAAAAATTAAGCATCCTCTTATCTATTTTGTCTGTTTTTTTATTTTATGCTTGCAAAAAAAGCGATGAAGTTTCTGCCTCTAAGCTAAAAGCCGGACAAAGTAAAGTTGTACTCACATCTTCCGGCGCAACTTCCGGTAAATTTAATTCCAATGATTTAATTAGTGTGGTCGCAAAAAGTAGTGTCGAAATCAATATTAGTGCCTCTTATGTGAATACTTCTACGTTTGCAACAGAAATAGTAATGATATTATTACCAGCTACTATTACGGAAGGAACCTATAATCTTAAATCCATGTCATCATCCGATGTGTTGCCGGTATTTACATACACGAAAGGATCAACCGGTTGGTCTGCGGCACCAAGTGAACAAGAATTTACTATTGAAATCACAAAAGCAACTTCTACAGAAATAGAAGGTACTTTTAGCGGTATAGCTGTAAATGAAACAGATGTTACGGAAGTGGATATCACGAATGGTAAATTTGCTGCGAAATACTAAAACTACTTATTATGATATAGAATGCTGCCAATGTGCAGCATTTTTTTATTTTCTTTATGTCCGAAAATAGAGTTGTATGCAAAACACTTTTTAAAAACGAAATTCAAAATAATTGTTAATATATTTATTCTTATTTTTCATACATCTATCTTTGTGATGAAATGAGTAGAACTGCGATACGCAATATCATTTTATTGGCTTTTATTTCGCTTGCAGGAATTATTGCCACTCAAATTTTTTGGGTGAAAAAGGCGATGGACTTAAAAGAACAACAATTTAACCATAGAGCATATGTGGCTTTAAAAAGTGTATCGGATAGATTGATTCATGATACCAAAAATAAAGTACAATTAGATGGCATCAACCAAAAAGCATCTAACTATTATACGTTGGATTTTACTTCGCCGGTAAATGTTCGTATGCTTGAAAATTACCTCATCATCGAATCAAAAAATCAAAATTTAAATGCTGATTTTGAATACGGAATTTTTGAATGTACCACCGATTCTTTTTATACCGGACGTTACGTTAATATTCAAAATACCGGAAAAATTGAAAGACTAAAAATTAAAGCAAAACCTTCTGAGAATTATTATATCGGTGTATTGTTTCCTAAAAAGACATCGTATTTGCACGACGACCTGAAACTTCTGATTTTTTTTTCTATGGTGTTGTTGATTGTCATCGGGTTTTTTACGTACACAATTCTTGTCATCTTAAAACAAAAAAAACTGAGCGAAATAAAAACAGATTTTGTAAACAACATGACGCATGAGTTTAAAACACCTATTTCTACTATTGCATTAGCAAGCGATGTTTTGAAACGGGATGACATCACTAAGTATCCGGAAAAACTACACCATTACGCTACTATTATACAAGAAGAAAATAAACGTTTAAAAAACCAAGTGGAATCAGTATTGCAAGTTTCACAAATCGAATCGCATAAAATTGCTCTTAATATTACAGAGATTAATCTGCATGATTTGATTGAAAATATTGCGAAAAACATGGAACCGCGCGTGAGTGAATTGGATGGAAAAATAATGGTGGAATTACACGCAAAAAATGCAATTGTAGAAGGAGATGAGGTGCATTTGACAAATATTTTGTATAACTTGCTAGATAATGCCATTAAATATTGTGATAAAATTCCGGAAATACGAATTGAAACAATTAATAAACACAAAGGAATAGAAATTGCAGTAATAGATAACGGCAAAGGTATTGAAACTAGCTCACAAGGCATGATTTTTGAAAAGTTTTTCAGGGTGCCGAGTGGTAATGTTCACGATGTAAAAGGATTTGGGTTGGGCTTATTTTATGTGAAAAGCATGATAAAACTACACAAAGGAAAAATTGCATTGCACAGTACTCCAAAAATAGGCACTACCTTCACTATATGGTTGCACACGAAAGACAATAAAAATGGAAAATAGTGTAAAAATTTTATTAGCAGAAGATGACCCAAATTTGGGTTTCATCGTGAAAGATAATTTAAGCGACAAAGGCTATGAAGTGACGCATTGTGCCAACGGCGTAGAAGCGGAACGAGCCATTTTTAAAGAGAAATTCGATATTTATTTATTGGATGTCATGATGCCTAAAAAAGATGGTTTTACTTTAGCGCAAGAATTACGCGATAAAAAAGATGATACGCCAATTATTTTTTTAACGGCACGCGAAATGCAAGAAGATAAGATTCGCGGATTTAAAATTGGTGGTGATGATTACATCACGAAGCCATTTAATTTCGATGAATTAATTATGCGGATGGAAGCCATCCTAAAACGTACCAAATCGGTTGTTCCGGAACAAAAAGAATTTAAGATTGGCAATTATGTTTTAAAAGTAGATGAGCTGAAGTTAGTGTACGGAGATGAGACTTCATCGCTTACAAAAAAAGAAGCAGCCTTGTTGGAATATCTTACGAAACATGCCAACCAATCGGTGAAACGAGAAGATATGCTATTGAAAATTTGGAAAGATGATAGCTATTTTGCCGGAAGAAGTATGGATGTGTATATCACCAAACTTCGTAAATATTTAAAAAATGATGCTAATGTAGAAATACAAAATGTACATGGTGTCGGCTTTAAATTATTGATAAAAGAACCGAGTTAAATTCTTGCTTTATTGTGGTGTTTGTATAAAGAAGCTAATCATTAAATTGAAAACACTTAGAATTAAAAATTCTACATTTTCGCAGAACGTATTCCAATAAAAGAAAGAGGCTGTTTCTTGTTTTGAAACAGCCTCTTTCTTGTTACTTGCTGAAAATTATATTGAATTATAATTGTTTGATTTCGGCTACTAATTCGGTTAATGCTTTTTTCGCATCACCAAAGAACATAGAGCATTTTGGATCATAGAATAAGATATTATCAATACCGGCATAACCTGCATTCATAGAGCGTTTGTTTACTACCACATTTTTCGCTTTATCTACTTCTAAAATTGGCATTCCGTAAATTGGTGAGCTTGGATCTGTTTTAGCGGATGGATTTACAACGTCGTTTGCACCAACGATCAATACTACATCAGTTTGTTCAAATTCCGGATTAATATCTTCCATTTCTACTAACTTATCGTATTCTACATTTGATTCTGCTAATAAAACGTTCATGTGTCCCGGCATACGACCAGCCACCGGATGAATCGCATATTTTACTTCAACACCTCTTTCTTCCAATAATTTCTCTAACTCATGAATGATGTGTTGTGCTTGCGCTACTGCTAAACCATAACCCGGTACGATAACCACTTTTTTGGAATAGTTCAACATTACCGCTAAATCGGATACTTGCACATCTTTGATTGTTCCATTTACTTCGCTACCACCACTTGTAGCACCACCACCACCAAATGCACCAAATATTACATTGCTCAACGGACGATTCATAGCCTTACACATGGCTAAAGTTAAAAGTGTTCCGGCAGAACCTACCAAAATACCACCTGTTAACATCGGTTTGTTGTCATATAAGAAACCACCAAAAGCTGCTGCTAAACCGGTAAATGAGTTTAACAAGGAAATCACTACTGGCATATCTGCACCACCAATCGGAATAGTAAATAAAATACCATACACAATGGCTACCGCAAATAATATCCAGATAATTGAAATAGGTAATGTTTGGTTTTGTATTACCACAAAAACAGAGAATACGAATACACCAAGCAATAAGGCATTATTTAAAATATTGTATTGTGGCAAACGAATCGGTTGTTTCATTTTGCCTGCTAATTTTAAATAAGCGATGATAGAACCGGAAAATGAAACCGTACCAATTACCATACCGGCAACGATGAACGATAATGCTGTTGGATTTCCTAAGTTGTGTTCAAACTCTGTCAACCCGATTAAAGCAGCACAAGCACCACCCATACCATTGAACATGGAAACTAATTCCGGCATTTTGGTCATTTCTACTTTCTTCGCAGTGAGCCAACCAATGGCTGTACCAATTGCTATTGCACCAAAAATTAATACCATTTTCATGGCATTACGTGTAGTGTGTTCGCTTTCAAATAAAAAGATAGTGCCTAAGATAGCCAAGGTCATACCAAATGCACCAATTAAGTTGCCTTTACGTGCCGTTTTGGCGTTGCCCATCATTTTTAAGCCCATAATAAATGTTACTGAGCCTATCAAATAACATATTTCTAAAAGTCCTTCCATTCTGTTTTTTATTTTTTTTATGATTGGTAGTTATGCGGTAGATCTTTTTCAAATCCAACCATAACATTCCTTTTTTATTTTTTCTTAAACATATCCAACATACGGTCGGTAACTACAAAACCACCTACCACGTTTAATGTACCTAATATCACGGCTAAAAATCCTAAGATTAATCCGAAAATATTGCCCGGATCAGTATCTAACATCACGATGATAGCACCAACGATAACGACACCATGAATGGCATTTGCACCGGACATTAATGGTGTGTGTAATACAGTCGGAACACCGCCAATTACTTCTACACCCACAAAAACCGAAAGAATAATGAAATAAATCATTTCGCGGTTTTGAACAAAGAAATCTAAAAATTCCATATTTTATGCATTAATTTTTTTTTGAAATAATATTATTGTGTAACGGTAGGATGTACTTTTTTACCTTCGTGAACGATTAAACTTCCTTTTGTAATTTCTTCTTCCATTTCCCATTTAAAACCCTCTTTTGTAGCTAAATGATATAATAGCGTTTGGATATTTTTAGCGTATAAATCACTGGCATTCATCGGCAATAAAGAAGGGATATTTCCTTCTCCAATAATGGTGACGCCATTGATGTTTACATTTTCGTGTAATTTGCTGCCAACCACATTGCCACCTTGCTCTACTGCCATATCTAAAATAACAGAACCAAATTTCATAGATTTCACCATGTCTTCCGTTACCAACACCGGTGCTTTTCGTCCAGGAATTAAAGCCGTTGTAATCACGATGTCTGCTTCTGCTACGTGTTTGCCAACTAATTCTTGTTGTTTTTTCAAAAACTCTTCGGATACACCTTTAACATAGCCACCTTCCATTTTAATGGAATCATCACCTTTTACTTCAATGAATTTTCCACCTAAGGATTGTACTTGTTCTTTCGTTTCTGGTCGAATATCTGAAACTTCTACCATAGCACCTAAACGCTTAGCTGTAGCAATAGCTTGTAATCCGGCAACACCGGCACCAAAAATTACTACTTTTGCCGGTTTAATGGTTCCTGCGGCAGTTGTCATCATCGGGAAAATTTTTCCCAATGTATCTGCGCACATAATGACCGCTTTGTAACCTGCTAAGTTGGCTTGTGAAGAAAGTGCATCCATTTTTTGAGCACGTGAAATACGAGGAACAGCATCCATAGAAAACGCAGAAATGCCGGCATTTTCACACGCTTGCACTAAATCTGGATTGGTAGCAGCCCACATAAATGAAATTAAAACTGCTCCTTTTTTCATTAATGCTACTTCATCCGTTTGTGGTGCGTTTACTTTTAGCACGATATCAGCAGTGTAAGCTGTATTTTTATCTACTAAAGTAGCTCCGGCTTCTTTATAATTTTCATCAGAGAAAAAAGAATTTAAACCGGCACCGCTTTCTACTTGTACGCTGAAACCTTGTTTGATTAAATCTTTTGCGATTAATGGAGTAATGGCAACTCTATTTTCCTTAAATTTTGTTTCCTTTGGAATGCCTATTATCATTGATTTTAAAAATTTTATGTGCTAAAATAAGAATGTTCTACATTTTTCCTAAATAATGTCGATAAAATTCAACTATTGTTAAAATAAAATGCATGCATTGTACTTATAACACAATTTTTTATTTACATAAGTTAATCTGAAACAAGTAAATTCGCCATAATATCCAATTACTTATGATGCATAAAGTGAGCATTCCATTTCTATTTGTACTGCTGATGTGGTGTGTGCATTTAATTCATTTCTTTTTTGGTATTGATTTTGGATTTTTAGGCATTCAACCACGCCATTTTGATAGCATTTTAGGGATTATTTGTTCGCCATTAATACATGGAAATTGGAAACACTTATTGTCTAATTCCTTTCCGTTACTCATTTTAGGAGTTTTATTGTTTCTTTCATACGAGAAAATTAGCCTACGTGTATGGTGTTATAATTACCTATTCACAGGATTATTAGTTTGGATTTTTGCTCGAGGTAATTCTTATCATATTGGAGCAAGTGGTATTGTGTATGGGTTGGCTTCGTTCTTGTTTTTTAGTGGATTTTTCAGGATGGATATAAAAGCAATTGCAGTGGCAAGTGGTGTTGCGTTGTTTTATGGCGGGATGGTTTGGGGTGTGTTGCCGTTGGAAAAAGGGGTTTCTTGGGAATCGCATTTAATAGGCGGAATGGTAGGCTTTGTATTGGCTTTTATATATCGTAATCATTACAAAGCAAAAGAAATTATGGCACATGAAATGGAAGAAAATGATTCGAAATCTTTTGAACAATATCTAAATAATCATTCATAGAATTACCTATTTAAACGGATTCCGAACGATGTATTCTTGTGGTTTTATTCTGTTTAAAAAATAAGGTAACATGCGATTAAATATCGGATTTTGCATTTTTAAATACGCACGTAACTCATTAGGCTTTGCACCAATAGTTGTTTTAATTTCAGTAGCCGTTCTACCAAAATGAATCCGGAATTTTTGCCTATCTATCGCAAATTTTACAAAGTCTAATAACATTCTATTGTAGAGTTTGTGCGATTTGTTAATATCATAATTTAAACCGATATAATGTACGTGTACGGTTGAAGCATCTACATGAAAAATACAAGCAAAACTGACCAATTCATCATCTAAATAATAGCCTAAAATGCTACAGTTATCGTTGTACAATTTTTTAATTTCTTCAAAAAATTGTATGTTCAATGTTGCCATATTAAAAGCTACATGGTTGACTACATTGTTGTATAATTTATTGAAATCTGCTGCTTGAGCTTGTATTTCAGTTAGGGTGAGTTCTTTCGATATGATATTGTTAGAAACACTCAATACTTTTTTTGCTCTAATTCTATATTTAGAGGCTAAGGCTTGTACATAATCATCAAAAGATTTCCAGCTATTATCTACATGCATAAACATATCCGGCTCAGTGATAAAAGGATGAAATGCACCATGGCAATAATTAGCACATTTATCTTCATCTTGCAAATAAATATTAGCAATTAAAAATGCTTTGGGTTTTTGTTCTTGATAGGATTGATGAATATGGCGGAATATAGTAGGAATATGTGGTAAAATGGTATCTTCATTTTTACTGATAATTCCATTATCACCGGTGAAAAATACGTTTCCCAAATTCAATAATTTGGTGCTCTTTTTAGCGATGTATTTTTTTACACTACTCTTTACACCTTTATTTTTTTCAGTGCCATAATTGACTAAATTTTTATAGGAAAAATTGAGCAATTGCACGTAGATAGCAGCAATTAATACTGAATTTTCATAAACTAACACATATCTAAATCCAATGTCTGGATGCAATGTTTCTATTGTGGAAAGAAATGCATGTGTTTGGTAAAATGCAATATCCGTATCAATGGCATTCCAAATAAATGCATCAATTTTTGTAATACTATCAAATAGTTGGATTTGATACTTATTTTCCAATACGATGGAGTGAGTTTGCATACTTTCAGCAAAAGTAACAAGGATGCATCGAAATTGTTTAAAATTAATATAAAACCATTGAAAATTCGCTCGTATTCATTATCTTTCATTGTAAATTTTATAAAGATGATAGGATTTGTTACCGGATTAATTTCCGCCAATGCATTTGAATGGTATTTTCATAAGCATGTTTTACATGGACAAGGAAAAAAGAAAAATAGCTTTTGGCGTTTTCATTGGGCTGTGCATCACAAAACGGTATTGAAAGAAAATTTTCGCGATTCCGATTATGAACATAATATCATAGATGCTTGGGATCCGCAAAGCAAGGAAGTGGCGGCATTAGCTGTTGCGGCTGTTGCGGTTTCGCCATTGTTTTGGGTTGCACCAGGTTTTACCTCGGCATTGTGGTTTTCGCAATATAATTACTATCGTGTACACAAAAAATCGCATTTAGATCCGGAATGGGCTTATAAATATTTACCATGGCATTACGACCATCACATGGCACCTGATCAAGATAAAAATTGGTGTGTAACGTTTCCTCTTTGGGATTATGTAATGGGCACTCGCATTCCATACAAAGGCACTGCACGAGAAAAATTAGATATCGAAAGAAGAATGAGAAAAGTGGCAGTTGTAGCAAATGAAAAAAATCCGATAGCAAACAAAATAAAAATGAATTAAGTGTAGATTTATAAAATACCGGCACCTTCGCGAATAACGATAGGTTCATCGCCGGTACAATCTATAACCGTAGAAGGATGGTAACCACCGGAGCCACCATCAATCACGATGTCTACTAATTTTTCATAGCGTTCGTAAATGGCAGATGGCTCTGTGATATAGTCTATAATATCATCTTCATGATGTATAGATGTAGTAATAATTGGATGACCTAATTCTCTCACAATAGTACGTGCAATCTCATTATCCGGCACCCGAATACCAACCGTTTTCTTATTGTTTTTAAATAATTTAGGAACTGAATTGTTGGCTTTTAAAATGAAAGTAAATGGACCTGGTAAACAACGTTTCATCAATTTGTAAGTCGGGTTATCTACATTCATTGTGTAATCACTGATATTGCTTAAATCATGACATATAAAAGAGAAATTCATCTTCTCTATTTTCACATTTTTTAAACGACATATTTTATTTACAGCATCTTTATTAAAAATATCACAACCCAATCCATACACTGTATCTGTTGGATAAATTACTAAACCACCGTTGCGTAAACAGTCAACAATGATTTTCATTTTTCGCATATCAATATTATTTGGAAAGAGCTGTATTAACATATCTTCTAAGGTAAAAACTTGTTGGCATAATACCTAATTGATTACAAAAAATATGTACATTTATATAAACTATAAATTATGAAAAGAGGAATAATAATATACCTATTGCTGTTCTCTGTTTTATCCTGTAAGAAAAATGATGTAACACAAAAAGATACGTGTACAGTTGATATCACACATCGTTTAAAAAATCCGTATGAAATAGAGCATACAACACAATTAAAAAACAAACAATCTATTTATCAATATTCAAAATTTCATCTGTATAATGCTGAGCAGTATGCTTATTTAATACAAAATGGTGTGTTTTTGTTAGACCATCCTTTTGATGCCGTTCCGGATAAAAATTTACATTACCAAACCGAACACACAGCACAGTATGGCGTGTATTATGGCGTTGTTCCCAATCATCTTTCACTCAATGGCATTTATGCAGAAAAATTGGCAAATGTATTAGGTGAACATCCTTTGAAAAACCAAAGAGTATCAGATGAAAATGAAAAAGAATTTTCAGGAAATATTACTTTCTATGATCCGATTGCGGCAACGTACGTTCCTTTAGAAGGAGCTCAAATTGTAATTAAAGATGGTACCAGAATTATTTATGCCTTTTCTGATTCTTTGGGAAATTTTTCTGTGCAATCTTCTTCCATTACTTCTGATACGGTGGAAGTTTTATTGAAATTCGATCATCCCAATTTAGAAATTCATACTATAGATAATGCCAATTTATTAGGTGTGATGGGAATTAATACTTATTCATTAGGTTTTAGAAAAGCTTGTGGTTTTACTTCCTTAAATATCCAAATTGGAAGTGCTTTTAACAATGCAGCGTTGCATCACTCTTGTGCTACCTTGTTAGCGTACAATAAGTTCAAAGATTATGCACAGCATTTTGGTTTATTATTCCCAAATAAAAAAATGCTTTTTTGGATAGGAAAAGATGCTCCAATTAGTACAAGTTATGCCGCACCGATGTTGCAAAATATGGCATCTGTGAATAATGCAAATACAGAACAACTTTTAGTGCAATTATTAGGAATTACACCCGACATTGCAAATTTATTGGCGTTGGTAATCAAAAATCAGTTGCCGGATATTTATGCACCCTATTATTCAGTGTATAATACAATCGCAAGAAGATCCTTTTTAGAAACCTTATTTCATGAGTTATCACACACTTCACAATATGCACAAGTAGGACCAACGTATTGGCTTCCGTACGTGAAGTATATTTATACTTATGGTGGTTATGGAAATATCTCATTGCCTAATTCTGGTATTGTGGCTATTTCAGAAGCTTGGGCAGAAGATTTGCATTTGCATGTTTTGAAATATTTATACAATCAATCTGTTTATGACACAAATGCTGAAACACCCATAAATTCTTGGATTCCGTATGGATTATATCGTGATTTAAACGATGATGGAATAAACGAGCCATTTGATGCTGTTTCCGGAATTACTTATCCAGAAATATATGCACTCTTACAACAAGACATGCAAGATGTTTGGTCGCTGAAAGCAAAATTGAAATTAAATTATCCAACACTACAAACACAAATAGATAATTTATTTGCACATTACGGATATTAAATCCTATTTGATTAATGACATATTTTAACCAAATTGGAATCAATTTTGTTGTATTTTTAGTGCAATGAAAAAACTGCTTTTAATACTATTTATTGGCATCTCTTTTATTACAAAGGCATCTTTTATTTTGATACCGATGGATGAAGCACAAACGAATCATTTAAAAGCGTATGGTGTTGCGTATTGGGTGCTTACTAAAAATGTTCCGATTGATTGGTTGTTGAATTATCGTGGAGGCAGTTTTTCATTTCCATATTCCAAAGAGTTTGAAAAAGAATGTTTAATTCGTAATGTAAAATACGAAACGATTGCCGATGCATCGATGAGTAAAATATTAGATGAAATTGCACAACCGGAAATAAATATGGATGCTGTAAGGTTGGATAAAGCACCTAAAATAGCCGTGTATTCACCTAAAACTAACCAACCTTGGGACGATGCCGTAACTTTAGTACTTACGTATGCTGAAATTCCATATAAAGTTATTTATGATGAAGAAATTATAGATGATAATTTGAATTTGTATGATTGGTTGCATTTGCATCACGAAGATTTTACCGGACAATACGGAAAGTTTTATGCAGCGTATCAAAATGCAGATTGGTACAAAAAACAAGTTGCTGATTATGAAATGCGTGCCACTGCTTTGGGCTTTTCTAAAGTGTCGCAAGAAAAGTTGGCAGTCGCTAAAAAAATCCGAGATTTTGTGATGGGTGGTGGCTATTTATTTGCAATGTGTTCTGCAACTGATTCGTATGATATTGCGTTGGCAGCAGATGGCGTGGATATTTGTTCTGCTCCATTTGACCACGATGCAATGGACCCACATGCACAAGAAAAATTAAATTATAACAACGGTTTTGCTTTTGAAAATTACATCATCAGCACCAATCCGTATGAGTATGAATTTTCTACAATTGATGTGCCCGGATTTAGAACCGTATCAAAAGAAATGGACTTTTTTACACTCTTTGATTTTTCTGCAAAATGGGATCCAATTCCAAGTATGTTAACCCAAAATCACGAGAAATTGATTAAAGGATTTATGGGGCAAACTACGGCTTATAAGAAACAGTATATTAAAAAAGATGTATTGATAATGGGAGAGAACAAAGGCCTAAACGAAGCAAAATATATTCATGGAATATATGGAAAAGGCACTTGGACTTTCTATGGTGGTCATGATCCGGAAGATTATCAGCACCGCGTGGGCGATCCTGTTACAGACTTAAATTTGCATCCTAACTCAGCCGGATATCGTTTAATATTAAACAATATTTTGTTTCCGGCAGCAAAGAAAAAACCTCAGAAAACGTAGTTACGCACTTACTGTAAACTCGTAATATTCCATTACCGGATTGTGTAGGAGTTTTTTGCAAGCTTCTTCAACTTTTTGAGTTGCTTCTGCTTCTGAAGCCGCTTCTATTTTTAATGTGATATGTTTTCCGATACGCACATTTGTTGCTTGAAAACCTAAGTTGTGTAAGCTATGTTCTACCGCTTTACCTTGTGGGTCTAACAATTCTTTTAGCGGCATTACGTTTATTTCTGCTGAGTATATCATACCATAAAGGTAAGCCGATTTTTTATATTCTTAAACATAAGCAAAGAAATACGGCGTTTTTTTAATTTGAGTTAAATGTTTCGTAATATTACCCAAATTTAAGTATGCGTTTTTTTACCTTTTCCACGCTTTTTTTGGTCGTTTTATTCCTTACTAATTGTAAAAAAGAGAAAACCCTTGATTCTTGCATCCCAACTGAGCAACGAAATGCATTGGTACAATCATTAGAAAAATTTACACAAGATACCACACAATATTCTTTTGTAGAACGCCAATTTCTAAACGAAGTACGTGCTATTGCCAATGATATAGATGCTTTGTCATCTAATGTAAATACAAACGGCTCCATCCAAGATAGTTATAATCAAATAGTAGCAAATTTTGTAGCACATGCCGAATTAGTAGAGCAGAAAGCAGCCGTTTTTTATAACAATTCTCCGGCTAAAATTGTATTGACAAAAAATGCTTTCGTATTGATGAGTTATGATGCGTTGCAACGAAAATATCCGGAATTTATGTGGACACAATTGGGCATTTTTGCTGCCAACGAAGTGCGTAATGGCTTAGTTATGGCATTAATGATGCGTCAAATATTAATCAATAATAATGTTGATTTACCTTTAGGAACATCTACAGTAGGCAATACACTTTTGGCAACTTCTCAAGTTTTAATTGAAGGACAATTAAATGTATTAACAGATATTGGTTCGTTAGGAATTTTAAATAAAAAAATAGGAGCAAATAATATTAAAACGGAAACGTGGCTAACACCTGAAGCACGTGAAGGTTTTCGCTTGCAAGAGTTGGCGGAACAAGCTTTGCAACAAGGTAATTGTGCCAATTATCAAGATTTACAAACACAGGCTGCCATACAATTTGGTGCACATGAGCAAGTGTATATTTTACAACCAATGTGGGACCAACCTACGATGAAAATTTTTGCCGATTTAAATAAAATTGCCATTGATTTATTTCAACATAAAATTGTTTTTTTTGGCGATATTTTCATCGGCACTAATAAAACAACGGAATCAAACAAAGGATATATGGTGAAAATTCCTGCATCTGTAAATGATTTATCCAATGCTAATCAGCGTGTAAAAGTGGCAATTAATGGATTTAATACATTGAATGCTATCAGAAAAACAAGCACCGGCAGTTATTGGATTGATTATTCTCAAATTAAAATTGGATATGCACACGATACCTATAATGTTCCTTGGATAAAATAAGATAGAAATCTTGTTTTTAAAATTTTACTCAAAGGAAGAAAAGTTTATTTATTCCCATGTTTGATATTTATAATTATTCGTTTGAATAATCTCATCTATTTCTGATAAGAATTATCAATGACCGCCTAAATCATCTTTGTTTATTTTATACGTTTTCGCAAATAAAATTAACGGAACAGATACTAAAATAAACAGTGTGAAATAATGGAAAATATCAATATAACTTAAGATGGCAGCTTGTTTATCAATTGTGAAATTTAAGTAAGCTAATGCTTGTTGTGCCGCATGATCGGCATCACTTGTCATCGACATTAATCCGGCTTTCATTCCATTCAGACGTTCAAATAATGCCGGATTATCCGGTGTGACATGGTTTAAAATATTAGCACGATGTTCTGCACTCAATGTTTCATTTAATACACCAATAATAGCAACACTTATGGAACCACCTATTTGACGCACCATGTTTGAAATTCCGGATGCTTGCCCTACTTCTTGTCCTACTAAGCCGCCTAAAGTAAGTGCGGATAAAGGAACGAATAAAAATGCCATTCCAAAACCTCGAACTAAAAGTGGCCAAAACATTACTTCTGCTCCGGTGTTTGTAGTGAAAATAAACGAAGACCAAAAAACAAAAATGGCTGTAATTAAAAATCCGGCTGTAATCATGAATTTAGGTGGTGTACCTTTGGTAAGCATACCACCAATGATAGGCATCATCAATCCGCTTAGTAAGGCTCCCGGAATAAACATTTCACCGGATAATTGTGCCGTAAAACCTAAGAAATGTTGCATATAAATAGGATAAATAAATACGCTTCCATACAATATAAATCCTAAAATAAAATTCATGATAGTGCCAATCGCAACATTCCCTTTTTTCAATACACGTAAGTCAACGAATGGATGTTTGGTGGTCAGCATTTTTACAATAAAACCTATGATGCCTAATACCGCCAAAATGGTAAATGTAACGATATAAGTTGATTCGAACCAATCGTTGCGTTCACCTTGTTCTAACACTAATTGTAATGAACCAATACCAACGATTAATAAAATAATGCCTAACCAATCCACACCTGTACCGTTGTTTTTTTCATACGGATTATCTCGAATATAGGTAAGCGTAAGGAAGGTTGCTATAATTCCAATCGGAATATTGATGTAAAAAATAATTGGCCATGAAAAATTATACAATAAATATCCACCTAAATAAGGGCCGATAGTGGGTCCGACAATAACACCCATTCCAAACATTGCCATTGCCATTCCTATTTTTTCCGGAGGATATATTTCTTTTAAGATAGTTTGCGATGTGGCAAATAATGCACCACCACCAATACCTTGTACAAATCGCCAAAATACTAAAGTCCAAATGGAATCTGATAAACCACACATGAGCGATGCAAACGTGAAGATAGTCACGGAGCCGGCAAAATAATATTTTCTACCAAAGGTTGCTGAAAGCCAACCACTCATCGGAACGATGATAACATTAGCGATAGCATATGCTGCAACCACCCAACTTACTTCTGATATAGTAGCACCTAAATTTCCCATTAAAGTTGTGGTAGCTACGTTTACTACAGTTGTATCTATCAACTCCAAAAGTGTACATAAAACTACGGTAATGGTAATAATTACTCGGCGTGAACCGTGTTCTATAAGACTATCAGTTTGCTCTTTTGTCATGATGTTTTGTGCGTTTAAGAGTTTGTTCATTTAAAAGAATAGGAATTTCTAAACTCTTAAATGCTTAGTTTATAATTTATTTCACTTTCACCGCAACATCGGCATTCATGCCGGCACGCAAATCGTATTGATCGTTTTTGTCGTCTGATATGGCAATACGAACCGGAATGCGTTGAACTACTTTAACGAAATTTCCGGTAGCATTATCAGCAGGTAATAAAGAAAATTTAGAACCTGTTGCTGCTTGTATAGATTCAATTTTTCCTTTGAATTCTACATCCGGATATGCATCTACATCGATGGTTACTTCTTGTCCAACTTTCATTTTTTCTATTTGTGTTTCTTTGAAATTGGCCGTAATCCAAAGCTGAGAATCATCTACAATACTCATCACGATTTGTCCTGGATTTAGTAGCTGACCTACTTGCACATTTTTCTTAGAAATATAACCATCACATGGTGCGATAAGATAAGCATACGACAATTGTAGTTTGGCAAAATCTACATTCGTTTGTTGTTGTTGCAAGCCTACTTCAGCCAGATTTACTTGTGTGCTTACACCATTTGCTTGTGTTTGTGATGCTTTCGCTTGTTGTTGTGCCGATTTGAATTGTGCTTGTGCTACTTGAACTTGTTTTTCTAAAACGGCTACTTGTTTTTCTGCAGATTCTTTTTCTGTTAGTGCAGCGTCGTATTGAGCTTGTGTAGCAGATGTTTGATGGAATAATTTTTCGTATCGTTTGAAATTTTCTGTTGCGTTCCAAACACGCACTTTCGCTGCTTCCACATTTGCTTTCGCTGTTTCAATTGCTGCTTGAGCTGTGGTAATAGATGTTGATACAGCATTGGCAGATGCATCAGCAGAAGTGGCATTACTTTGTACTACATTGATGTTTGCACCGGCACTTTTAGCAGCAACAATAGCTTGCTCTAATCTTATTTTTAAATCTCTATCATCTAATTTTAAGATGGTATCACCTTTTTTTACATATTGGTTTTCGGTGACGTAAATAATAGCTACATATCCTTGAATACGCGGTGCTATTGGCACAATATTGCTTTCTATTTGTGAGTTTTCCGTGTCTTCATTGTGCATAGCAAATGAGATTTTTTGATAGGCAAATACAACAGCACCACAGAGTAGTAATATGCCAATTACAGGTGCTATCCATTTTTTTGCTCCTTTTTTTTCTTCGTTGTTTATTTCTTTATTTTCCATGTGATTAATTTGCGTTTGTTAATTATGAGTTTGAGAGTTTATGAGTTTGAGAGTTTGTTAGTTAATGAGTTTTTGAATTTATAGGTTCGTTACTTATTATTATTCATCGTTTTTCGAGATTTTGAAAATATCTTTAGTAATTCATATTTCAACTTGTTAATTTGTATTTTCCATAAAAATATTATTCTAAATTCCTAAACTCTTAGATTCTAAAACTCCTAAATTACTTTATCGTTCCTAAGCTGCGTTCCAATTTATATTTAGCAATCATTGCATCGGCTTGTGCATTAAGTAAGTTGGCTTGTGCTTGCAGTAATAATTGGTCGGCTTCCAAAACATCACTTAATAAAGCAACTTGAGCTTGAAATCTATTATCTAATATGCGTTTGTTTTCGGTGGCTTGTTCAATGGCTTTTTGTGCTAATTCAATTTTTGATAGAGACACTTTTACGGCTTCATTATTGGCATTTACTTCCATTGCAATTCCGTCATTTATTTGCTCCGTTACTTTTAGTAATTGTGCTTTTTGATTTTTTGCTTCGCCTACAATTGCTCTCGCAGAATATAATTGCATAATATTCCAACTCAAGCTAATACCAACATCCCAAGTTGCTTTAAATTTTGCTTCCGGCGGAAACACTCGTTGATTTGGGTTGCTATAAACACCATTTCCTATTGCACTTATGGTTGGCATGTAGGCACTTCTCGATGCTTTAACCATATAGTCTGCATATTTATTTTTATGTTTCTGTATTTTTATTTCCGGTCTGTCAATCATAGAAGCTGCGATCAAGTTATCTATGGAAACACTTGTGTTTACTACGTTTTCTGGTTTGTCAACTTCTATTTTAGTAGCCGGATTTATTCCGAGTAGAATGCATAAGTTGTAGTTCAAAACATCAATATTACTTTCAACATCTGCTCTTGTGATTTGGAAATTATTTTTTTGTAATTCAGCACGCATCAAATCATTATTCAAAACCAAACCGGCCTCTTTAAATTTAGCAATGTCGTCTACTCGCACTTGTGTTCTTGCTATAGTAGAATCTAATAAGATTTTTGATTGTTGCATCTTAAAAAGATTGTAATATGCTTGTACTATACTTACACTTAAATCTTGTGTGTTTTTTTCTTGCTCATATTGTGTTGCATTCTTTTGTTCATTGATGGCTTTGAGTGTGTTCCAATTTCTTAATCCTTGAAAAATAGGCTGTTGAACACTTACCCGATTGTTGAATTGGTTTGGAATATTTGTATTGATAGAATGGCTACCTAAACCAGGAATGCTAATAACAAAAGGGTCAATGTTGTCGCTCAAACGGGTATAGCTGGATTGTATCGCAATTACGGGTATCATCGCATTTTGTGTTTGCTTTTTCTTGAATTCTAATGCTTGAATTTTTAGACTATCAATTTGTAGTTGTTTGCTGTTTTTATGACCAATAGAAATGGCCTCTGCGAGCGATAATTTCAGTACATCTTGTGCAACTATTGTATGGCTTATTAATACAACCAATAGTATCGTAATTGTTTTTCTCATTTATGGAATGGCTAAATAACTGGTTAATAAATTGTGTAAATATTTTTTTAATCTTTTCTTATGTTTATCTCCGTACGAAAATTCCGATTCATCTACTTTTAAAATCTTGCAGATAACAATTGGAGATGTGGAAAATAGCTTGTTTACGGCAATTACAGTCGTTGCAACTAATTCTACATCTATATTTTTTTTAAACTCACCTGCTTTTATTCCTTTTCGAACGATATCAGATAACAAGGAGAAGTTTTTATATAAATTTTCAGTAATCACTGCATTCATCATTGTGCGTTGCTCCATGGCCATTTCACGAAAGATGATATTGTGAAAATTTCTATTTTCTATAAACACATCTGCATATAAATCGCTAATGGCAAATAATTTCTCCGTATAGGTGTCGTGTTGTTCAATGATGGATTTTATTTTCTCTGACGAAGTAAGTTTTCTTAAAACTACCTCTTCGTATAGTTTTTCTTTTGAACCGAAATAGTACGATATCATTGCGATGTTGATATCAGCTACTTTAGATAATTCCCGAATACTTACCGCTTCAAAACCTTGCTGAGCAAATAATACTTCTGCTACATTCAAGATATTTTCTCTTTTCTCTATTAATTTATTTTCTTCTACTGCCATGATAAGTTAAACAGTTGTTTAATTTCTGTCACAAATTTAATTAAACGTTTGTTTAATTTGCAAGTTAATTTATTGTTAGGGTTTGTTTTATTGACTTGAGTCAATTCAATACTGTTGATGTTGTACCTTGGTGATGGTGATAAAGTGCTACCTTGGTTTACTTACGATATTAATGAGTCATTTATTGATAAAATTCCTATTTTGATTCTTTTCTCTAAATTATTTCCTCTCATCATAAGAATTCTATTTTATAACCAACTTTGGAGTTGGCATTACTTAAAATCAATAAAAAGTTAAACTAAGTATGTAATTAGTCAATAATCCTTTGAGTAGGAATCCGTATATTTGCGGTGAAATTTTAAAAAAATGCGACAAACCGAAATTAAATTTAAAATCACATTAGACGATCAGAACTTACCGGAGCAAATAAAATGGTCCGCTACAGACGGACCTCAAGGTGATGGCGATGTGTGTAAAAGCATGATGGTAGCTATGTGGGACGGCAACGAAAAAAACACACTCCGATTTGATTTATGGACAAAAGATATGCAAGTGGATGAAATGCATACGCATTTTTTTCAATTATTACTCAGCTTAGGCGATACCTATTTCAAGGCTACCGGCAATCCGTATGTACAAGAAGATATCAAAAATTTCTGTATGGAACTCGGCGACAAAACCCGCGCTTGGGAAGAAAGTAAATAAATTATTAAATGAAATAATTAAATAATGTATTTATTAAATGAATTATTTAATTATTGAATTACTAAATTACTACATTACTACATTAACTATGTTACAAGCAACCAATTTATCCATCATATTTGGCAGTCGTATTTTATTCGACAAAGTTACTTTCACTATTCAACCGCGCGATAGAATTGGTTTAGTTGGAAGAAATGGTGCCGGAAAATCTACTTTACTTAAAACAATCAATGGTGAAAATACTCCACAAGAAGGAGCTATTACCAAACCAAATGGATATACAATTGGTTTTTTAAAACAAGAAATTCGTGGACAAAATGAGCCTACTGTTTGGCTGGAAGCACAAACAGCATTTAAAGAAATAAATGTATTGCAAGAAAAGTTAGATGATATCCAACATCAATTAGAAACGCGTACAGATTACGATACCGATGATTACATGAATTTATCGCAAGAGTTTTGCGACCTCAATGATAGATTAGTGCATTTGGATATTGATGATAAAGACAAAAAAACAGAATTGGTGTTGTTGGGTTTGGGTTACAAACGAGAAGATTTTGAGAAAGCACCGTCTGTTTTTTCAGGTGGTTGGGCAATGCGTTTAGAATTAGCAAAATTATTATTGCAAAATCCGGATTTATTGATGCTCGATGAGCCAACCAACCATTTAGATATTGAGTCTATTATTTGGTTAGAAGAATTTTTCCAAAAATATGAAGGTGCTATTGTGTTGGTTTCGCACGATAAAACTTTCTTGGATAATGTGTGTAACAAAACAGTAGAATTGGAATTAGGTAAAATGTATGAGTACAAAGCGAATTACTCTAAATACCTTATTTTAAAGGAAGAACGACGTGAAAAACAATTACAAACTTTCAAAAACCAACAAGATCAAATTAAACAAATAGAACGGAATATAGAACGTTTTAAAGCTAAAGCAAGTAAAGCAAGTATGGCTCAAAGTTTAGTGAAAAAGTTGGATAAAATGGAAGTGGTAGAAGTAGAGCAAGATGATGTTCGCTCCATGCGTTTCACTTTTCCAATGGGACAACAAAGTGGTAAAATAGTAGTAAAAGCTACTAATTTGGCTAAAAACTATGGCGAAAAACATGTTTTTCACGACGTGAATTTAGAAATTGAACGCGGTGATAAAGTGGCATTTATCGGAAAGAATGGAATGGGTAAAACCACAATGGCAAAAATTATTGCCAAAGAAATTGAAGCAAGTTCTGGCGAATACACACTCGGACACAACGTCAATATCGCATTTTTTGCACAGCACCACGCTGAACAATTGCCCAAAGAATTGACCATTTTACAATACATGGAAGATACTGCACCGAATGAAATCCGAGCTCAAGTTCGCAATATTTTAGGTGCATTTATGTTTAGTGGCGATGATGCTACCAAGAAAATTTCTGTGTTGAGTGGTGGTGAGCGTGCTCGCGTTTGCTTAGCACATTTGTTATTGCATCCAAGTAACACTTTAATTCTGGATGAGCCCACCAACCACTTAGATATCCGTGCAAAAGAAGTATTAAAAGATGCTATTGCAAAATATCCCGGAACGGTGATTGTTGTATCGCACGACCGCGATTTCTTAGCTGGCATGAGCAATAAAGTATTTGAATTTAATGATGGTGTTGTAAAAGAATTTGTGGGCGATGTAAATGCTTTCTTTAATGAACGCAAATTAAATGACTTTAGAGAAGTAGAATTAAATCCGCAAAATAGCCAACAGACAATAGTTAATAGTCAGCACAAAAAAGCAAATGCTGAATCTCCAAATAAAATGGAAGATAAAGAAGCGAAACAATTAAGAAATAAGATTTCAAAACTCGAAGAAGAAATCTCTATCAAAGAATTTGATATAAAAAAATTAGAGGAAAAGATAGAGCAATTATCTGAAAATGGAAAGTATGATGCAGCCATTGTGGAGCAATTAGGCAAAGAAAAAATGGCATTAGAAAAATTGATGCAAAATTGGGAAAGCTTGCAATCGTAATAGTTGCTTCTTCTATTTAATGCGAAAATTGAGTATAAAACTTCCCATTTGTAAGTTGAATCGTTGAGCCATCTGAACTATTGGTTGCTGTTCCACTAAAAGTGCCTTCTATTTCATTATAGCTCACTTTCGTTATCTTCACATTAAAATCACTGCCAATTCCGGCTTTCCATGTTTTATCATCGTAGATATAGATGTTCTTCTTTAAATATTGCATGGTAATATTGGGAGCACCGGCTTCATCTAAATCATAATTTCCTGTTGTAATAGATAAAGGAAATAAGAAGGAGATATCTTGACGAATAGATGTTGAATTATTAATAAGTACTGCATCTAATGCCATGACGGACGCATTGTACGCACTAAAACTGTATACATCATCTGAAGTATAATTTCCAGAAACAGCACCACTGATGTTGCAAGATATTCTACATCTTCCAGGTAATAAATCTTTTTTAGTTGATTCACTTTTTGTGCAGCTGTTTGCAGACAATAAGAACATCATTGCAAACATCGGAAATAGTTTTTGTATCATATTGTTTTCTATAATACATTAAAAATAAGAAATCCAATCCACTAATATATCGGTGCTAACACGGATACTCTATTTTTATATTCTATTTAGATAATGCAAGGAAGTGCGGAAAACAAAGCATAGAAAATTGAACATAAAATAAAAAATCAAAATAGTAGGAGCGATGATGTGTAGTTCGCGTACTTCGCTGTATGAAAAGTTGGAAATTAAATTTCCTAAAAAATAGACCAATGCTGCTAAGCCAATAAATACAAGTGATGAAATGCCCATGTACGGCAATAATTTTTTCTGAAATGCACCAATAATCGGATTATAAACTGTAAATAAGAAAAATGGAATTATGATGAAATTCCAATACATCACATCTCTTTTTTGAATCGCTACACACACGATAGATATCAGCACAATAACACACAAAACCACCAATCCTTGTTGTACGGGCGTCGTATTTTTTAAATTAAAAGAAAATTTCTTGTTCATATATCTTAATTAAACACAAATAAACTACTTCAAAATTAACTATTTGCCGCAAAGTAGTAGATTTGTATAAAATATTTTTTTATGGATGAACGATTAAAGGCATTTGAACGCTTATTGCATGTAATGGATGATTTGAGAAAGAAATGCCCTTGGGACAAAAAGCAAACCAACGAAACCTTGCGTAAATTGACGATAGAAGAAACTTACGAACTATCTGATGCTATTTTAAAAAATGATGCCAAAGCAATAAAAGAAGAATTAGGAGATTTGTTTTTGCACTTGGTTTTTTATTCTAAAATTGGAACAGAACAACAGCATTTTACGGTGGCAGATGTACTAAATAGTGTATGCGAAAAATTGATTTACAGGCATCCACATATTTATGGCGATGTGCAAGTGAAAGATGAAGAAGAAGTCAAACGAAATTGGGAACAATTAAAATTAAAAGAAGGCAAAAAATCGGTGTTGGAAGGTGTGCCTAATGGTTTGCCGGCACTCAATAAAGCACAACGCATACAAGATAAAGTTAAAGCAGTTGGGTTTGATTGGGATGATAAAACGCAAGTGATGCAAAAAGTAATGGAAGAATTGCAGGAACTGCAAGAAGCGGTTGCCACCGAAAACCAACAAGAGATAGAATTGGAATTTGGTGATGTATTGTTTGCGTTGATTAATTATTCTAGATTTATAGGTGTAGATACGGAAAGTGCATTGGAAAAAACCAATCAAAAATTTATCCGTCGTTTTCAGTGGATGGAACAACACGTAAAAGAAAATAAGTTGGATATGCATCAAATGAATTTGGAGCAATTAGACGAAATTTGGAATAAAGCTAAAATGGAATTAAATAAATCCAATTGAAATTTATTCGTCAACATATCATTAGTATTGTTGCAGTAATTGGCTTGCTGTTGCTATCTATTTGTTTATTGGTTGATACCAAACAAATGCTATCGCCAAATATTCATAAAGCGAAGCAACTTATAGAAAATCATCTTCATCAAAAAGAGAAAATAGCAGCAGAAATTATTGCTTCGAACGATTTGCAGAATGCTGCAAATGATTATACGCAAACCAAAATTGTATTAGATAAATTATATCCGCAAAACGATATTTTGTTTTATGTATATAAAGAGGATATTCTGCAATATTGGTCGTCTAATGCCTTTATTCCGGAAAATATTTCGAAGCTATCCACGCAAGAAATCCCATTTATTAAAGAAGGAAATGGCTTTTATGAGGTAATAAAACATACGTCTAAAGATGGAAAAATTAATATGTATGCACTCATTCCAATTTATTATCAATACGAAACAGATAATAAATTTTTGGTGAATGGTTTTGTGTGGAATAATACGTTTTTAAAACGTTTTGTTATCTCAAATAAATCAGCAGAAACATCCCTTTTTATTACAAGTTCTGCCGGAAAAAATCTTTTTTCGATACGTGTTGCCGATGATGCGAATGCCGTGTCAAATCCATATACTTTGGTGTTGGAAATACTTGGTTTATTGCTGTTGTTTTGGGCAATGTATCAAGTGATAAAAAACAAACTCATACAAAAAAAATACGCACAAGCTGTTGCATTGTTATTGCTGATAGTCATTTCTACCGATTTATTGTTCAATCAATTCAGCTTGTTTGCACTCACAAAAAATTCGTTATTATTTTCATCAAATTTATATGCTTCATCCGGTTTTAGCGACACGTTAGGAACGTTGTTGGTGCGTGTGTTTATGGTCGCTTGGGCATTTTCTTTATTACATTTTGTGCCCATTCAACAAGTAAAAATACAGAATCGAAAATGGTTGGTTTTGTTGCCGGTCGCCATTTATTTTCTAATCATCATAGTGATACAAAGCGTTATTCAAAACTCTGTAATCAGCTTTAATTTTTATTTGCTCAATTCGTTAAGTCGTTACACGCTAGTCAGCTTGTTTATTTTTGGCTTGGCATTTTCTTGTTTGTTATTTGTGATGAAGTGGATTTTTGAACAAGAAATTAATCGCATATTTTTTATTTATACGATTGCATTCAGCCTTATTTTATTGTCTGTTTCTGTATATGCAGGAGTGTTGTCGGATTGGACTTATGGCGCATTTTTATTGTTGTGGTTGCTCACGTTAATGTTGTTTTTTTATTACGAAAAAGCCATGTTTCCGGGTGATAAGAAATACAAATTCTTATCTAATCTTATTTTATTGTCGTTGATTTCTTTTCTGACCTCCGTAATTATTATTTATAATACCACTCAAAAAGATGTAGAAAAAAGAAAATATAGAATTAAAGAATTAGTTTCTGAACAAGATATCGGCGAAGAGTTTACATTGTTAGAAACCGAAAATAACATTGAAAATGATTACTTCATCAAATCGTATTTTAAAAATCCGTACATCTCAACAGTAGATATTGAAAAGCGAATTTCTACTAAATATTACAAAACCTTATTGCGTCGCTATTCCTTAAATATATATAGTTTTGATAAGGATGGACAACCTTTAATCGGTACAACACAAAAATCTTTTTATAAATTATCATCTACAAAAAATTCAAGAAAAGCGAAGTCCATTTCATCTCATTTTTATTACTTACCATTTAAAGAAAATGGTGAAAAATATTTAGGTTATTTTCCTATTCAGGAAGATTCTTCTGCTTTAGGTTATTTGTTTGTAGAGTTTGTTCCAAAAATTTTTAGTTCGTATAGTGCATATCCGGAATTATTGCAGAAACAAAAAAATTATTTCGATGAAGAGTTCGATAATTTCTCATATGCTATTTATGATACGCGTTATTTAATAAAACAAAAAGGCGACTACGAGTATCAAGTGAGCTTTAATTTTCCTATTGATAGTACTAAAGAATTTTCTATTTATAAAACCGCCAATTACACACATACCATTTATTTTAGTTCGGATAAACAAGTGGTTATGTCAGAAAAAAACAGACCGGCATTAAGTACACTTTCTGTATTTTCTTACTTACTTATTTTCTTTATTCTGTTCTTTATTTTGTTAGATATTATTGGATTTTCGTATCGTTTTTGGGGCAACGATTCTTTGTTGAATTTTATGAAAGGAAACACACTACAAAAGCAAATCCAAAATTCAATGATGGCATTAGTTTTGTTTTCTTTAGCAATCATTGCCTTAGTTACAATGGTGTATTTTCAATACCAATACAATATTTATCAAAACAGCAAATTATTAAAGAAAGTAAATGCCGTAATGAAAAATGTGGCATTGTATTACGTGGATGATTTTCCAATTTATGGCAATGCTACTTTTGATAATGTTATTCATCAAAAGATAAATGCATTATCAACCATACATGCCTTAGATATCAATGTTTACGGCATAAAAGGTGAATTGCTGCAATCTTCTCAACCGGAAATTTTCAAGCGTTCGTTGGTTTCAGATAAGATGGATGCGGATGCATATTACAATCTCGTGGTAAAAGGAAAATCAAAATATGTACACGATGAAAAAATAGGAAACCTTGAATTTTTAAGTGCCTATCAGCCTTTGCGTAGCAATGGAAAAGTATTAGGTTATTTTAATTTTCCATATTATGGCAAGCAAAAATCTTTTCAAGAAGATATATCTTATTTCTTGGTTGCTTTAGCCAACGTGTATGTTGTTTTCTTAATTGCGGCAGCATTGTTGGCGGTTTTTTTATCGCGTTCCATTACTAATTCGCTGACACTTATTTCAGAAAATATCAAAGATGTACAGTTCGGAAAACAGAATAAAAAAATACAATGGAAAAATAAGGACGAAATTGGATTGTTAGTTACACAGTATAATTTGATGCTGACAGAATTAGAGAAAAGTGCCAACCTTTTAGCGAAATCAGAAAGAGAAGGTGCTTGGCGTGAAATGGCAAAGCAAGTAGCACATGAAATTAAAAATCCGTTAACACCAATGAAGTTAAGCATCCAACATTTGCAACGTGCATTGAAAGATAATTCACCGGATATTAAAGAACTGACTGCTAAAATTTCTGAGCGACTAATAGAGCAAATTGATAATCTTTCCGGCATTGCTACGGCATTTTCAGATTTTGCAAAAATGCCACAAGGCGAATTCAAATCTATTGACTTAGTTCCAATTTTATTGTCTACAGTTGAGTTGTTCAGAGAGTTAGATAATATCCAAATCAACTTGCAACATCCAGAGCATGCTTGCACTGTTTATGGTGATAAAGATCAATTGATGCGTGTGTTCACGAATATCTTAAAAAATGCCACACAAGCAATTCCGGAAGAAAGAGAAGGAAAAATTGATATCAACGTTTTAGAAGATGAATTGAATTACACCATAGTAATAAAAGATAATGGTATTGGGATTGCCGAAGAAAAACGATTACATATTTTTGAACCGAATTTTACTACAAAATCAAGTGGAACAGGATTAGGATTGGCTATTAGTAAAAATATTGTTGAAAGAATGAATGGTAAAATTACATTCCATTCTGTTGTTGATGAATATTCTATTTTCTACATTGAACTTCCTAAATATTCAGCTGACGTATAAATTTAATTCTCGCCCTCAACTAGCCTTGTATCCCGTTCGACTTCCAAGATATTTTTTCATTTTATAAAACGTACCTATTATTGGATAAAATTTACTTATCACATAATTATAGCATCCGAGTTTTATTTTTAATAACTTTGCTCACAAGTTTTAATTTTTTTTGAAATGAAATCTACCAACTCTCAACAACTCTTTGAAAAAGCAAAAACGCTTATGCCGGGTGGCGTAAATTCTCCGGTTCGTGCGTTTAATTCTGTAGGCGGTACACCACTTTTTATGAAACAAGGAAAAGGCGCATACATCACAGATGAAGATGATAATCAATACATAGATTATTGTTGCTCTTGGGGGCCACTTATTTTAGGTCATGCCAATGAAAATACAGAAAATGCCATCATTGAGACAGTGAGAAAAGGAACTTCATTTGGTGCACCAACGGCATTGGAAAATGAGTTAGCCGAGTTGATTATTTCTAATCATTCCTATATCGAAAAAATTAGATTTGTAAGCAGTGGTACCGAAGCCGTTATGTCTGCTTTGCGTTTGGCTCGTGGTGTTACAGGCAAAACTAAAATTATAAAATTTGAAGGCTGCTATCACGGTCATGTCGATTCGTTATTGGTAAAAGCCGGCTCCGGCTTGGTTACCTTAGGCGAGTCTACTTCATCCGGAGTTCCGGCAAGTTTCACCAATGAAACAATTGTGTTGCCTTTAAATGATGAAGTAAAAGTAGCGAACACCTTAGAGCAAATGCATCAAGAAATTGCAGCGATTATTATCGAGCCTATTCCGGCTAATAACGGTTTGTTGTTGCAATCACATAAATTTTTATTGCATCTCCGTGAGTTGTGTACGAAATACAATGTATTACTCATTTTTGACGAAGTAATTTCCGGTTTTCGTGTAGGTTTTGAAGGTGCAACAGGCTTGTACAAAATCCAGCCTGATATCATCACATTTGGTAAAATTATAGGTGGCGGAATGCCGGTTGGTGCGTATGCTTCCAGCCATGCCATCATGAACCATGTTTCACCGTTGGGTAGCGTATATCAAGCGGGTACTTTGAGTGGAAATCCGGTGGCAATGAGTGCCGGAATAGCACAATTAAAAGCTTGTTTACAAGAATATTTTTATCACCATTTACAACATAAAACAGATAGATTAGTAGATGGTGTGAAAAAACATATTGAAGCAAAAGGATACGAAATTACGATATACAATATCGGTTCTATTTTTTGGTTTGCATTCTCCGATATGTCACATCTAACACGTGCCGATCAAATCAACTCCGGAAAGATGAGTTTGTTTGCCAAAGTATATCATCATTTGTTGGAAAATGGCATTTATTTCGGCCCATCCGGCTACGAAGTTGGCTTTGTTTCCGCCGCACACACGGATGCTGATATCGACAAAACGATACAAGCTTTGTGTAATGCTTTTGATGCCGTTCAAAATTAATTTCATTTCTATAAATTAAACAATCCTGACTTTATTCGGGATTCGCGCTATATTTAATTAATACTTAACTTCCTATACTTACTTCAAAGTTCATTTTTGATGGCATTTCCGTATTTTTGTTGGTAGTAGCAATTTTTTTGCTATATTGTATTTAATTATAAAATATTGTATATAAAAATATGAAGATTCTTAAGTTTGGAGGAAGTTCGGTTGGCTCGCATGAAAATGTAAGACGTATCATTGAAATCGTAAGAGATAAAAAAGCGCAAGGCGAAGAAGTCGTGTTGGTTTGTTCTGCTTTTAGTAAAGTAACCGATCAATTAATTAATGCCGGAAAATTAGCAGAGAAAAAAGATAACAATACCTATATTGAAATTTTTGAAAGTTTCAAAGAGCGTCATCGTTTGGCTATCGAAGAGTTAGTGCAAGATGAAGAAACTAAAAATGTGATGTTGGAAGAATTCGTGGATAGCATGATTCGTGTAGAAGATATTTTGAAAGGTATTAACTTGCTCGGAGAACTTTCAGACAAAACATTGGCAAATTTAGTTTCCTATGGCGAACGATTTTCAGCCTTTATTGTTGCAGGTGCATTGCGCAGTGCCGGATTAAATGGCATTTATGTAAATGCCACAAAATTAATTAGAACAGATTCTAACTATCTTTCTGCAAAAGTAAACTTTGAAAAAACCAACAAAAATATTTTGGATTTCTTTGAAGCGATACATGGTGTTGCTGTTGTTACCGGATTTATTGGAACCAATGAACACGGCTATGTAACAACATTAGGTCGCGGTGGCTCTGACTATACTGCAGCAATTTTTGGTGCAGCATTAAAAGCAAATGCGATTGAAATTTGGACAGATGTAAACGGCGTATTAACTGCAGATCCTCGTCGTGTGGAACAAGCATTTACCATTCCAACATTATCGTACAAAGAAGCGATGGAATTATCGCATTTTGGTGCAAAAGTAATTTATCCACCAAGCATTCAACCGGCTTATATCAAAAATATTCCGTTAATCATTAAAAATACTTTCAATCCGGAACATCCGGGAACATTGGTTTCTAAAGATTCCGGTAAATCCAACAACGATATTAAAGGAATTTCTTCTATTTCCAATATTGCTGTATTGCGTATGGAAGGTACCGGAATGATTGGTGTTGTGGGTATAGCATCGCGTTTGTTTGCCGGCTTATCCAGAGCAAGTATCAATATCATCTTTTTAACACAAGGTTCTTCTGAGCATTCTATTTGTTTTGGTATTGTGCCAACGGATATTAAAAAAGCACAAAAATGCGTAGAAGAAGAATTTAGATATGAAATTCAAAACCGACTTATCGCACCGTTAGTAGTAGAAACCAATAATTCTATTATTGCTGTTATTGGTGAAAATATGTCGAAAGTGCCGGGCGTTTCTGCTAAAATGTTTAAAGCATTAGGAAACAATGGTATCAATATCAATGCTATTGCACAAGGTTCATCCGAATTAAACATTACCGCGGTTATAGATAGCCACAATGAAGCAAAAGCATTAAATGCTTTGCATGAAATTTTCTTTGAAACAGACGTACATTCTGTCAATGTTTTCTTGGTTGGGCCAACAGGATTAATCGGTAAAACAATGTTGAAGCAAATTAAAAATCAATACGAGTATTTGAAGAAAGAAAAGTCGATGCAAATCAATGTAACCGGTATTATTAATTCTCAAAAAATGTTGATAGATAGCAACGGAATTAATTTAGATAAATGGGAAACGTTGATGAGTGAAAAAGGAGAAGTTTCTAGCTTGGAAAATTTCACGAATAAAATCATCGACCTAAATTTTGCCAATTCCGTATTTATTGATTGTTCAGCAAGTAAGAATGTAGTAGAGTATTATGAGAAATTATTGAAGAAAAGTATTTCCATCGTAACACCTAATAAAATTGCCAATACGCTTAGTCAAGATAAGTATGTTCGTTTGCGACAATTAGCAAAAAAATCCAATGCACACTTTATGTACGAAACCAATGTGGGAGCCGGTTTGCCGGTAATTGGTGTATTACAATCATTGATGAATTCCGGTGATAAAATTTTGAAAATTGAAGCGGTGTTGTCCGGTACATTATCTTTCATCTTTAATACATTTAAAGGCGATTTAAAATTCTCGGATGTAGTGTTAGATGCAAAAGCAAAAGGATTTACTGAACCGGATCCACGCGACGACTTATCTGGATTAGACGTTGCACGTAAAGCCTTGATTTTATCCAGAGATTCAGGAGCAACAATGGAATTGAGCGATATTAAAGTAGAAAACTTAGTACCGGAAAATTTAAGAGATATCGACGTAAAAACATTCTTAGAAAAATTACCGGAAGTAGATGCACAATATGAAAAATTAAAGCAAGATGCCGCAGCAAACGGACATGTACTTCGTTATATGGCCGTTATTGAAAATGGTACAGCATCTATTGAATTGAAACCGGTAGATAGTACACATCCATTCTACAATTTAAGTGGAAGTGATAACATGATTGTCTTCACCACCGAGCGTTATAAAACCAACCCATTGGTAGTGAAAGGACCGGGTGCCGGAGCGGAAGTTACCGCAGCTGGTGTATTTGCTGAAATTATTACCATTGGAAATTACATGGCAGGTTAATTATTGAAAGTAGAAATGAGAAAATAGTGATATGCTTTTTCTCAAATCAAAATAGAAAGTATGAAAGTAGGAGATAAGATTAGAGTATTTGCACCGGCAACAGTTGCCAATGTAGCTTGCGGATTTGATGTGTTAGGATTTGCAATTGATAAGCCTGGTGATGAATTGATAATGGAAATTACGGCTGAAAAAGGTGTAGTAATTGTGGACATAGAAGGCGATGAAGGTGTATTGCCACGAGATGCCAAAAAGAATTCCGCTACAGTTGCCATTCAAGATTATTTAGACTTTATTGAAGCAGATTTTGGCTGTAAGATTTGGTTGAAAAAAATGATGCCAAGCGGAAGTGGTTTGGGAAGCAGTGCAGCAAGTGCAGTAGCCGGCGTATTTGCCATTAATATGTTGTGCAATGAGCGTTTAAGCAAACAAGAATTAATGCCCTTTTTATTAAATGCAGAAAAAGCCGCTTGTGATGCAGCCATTGCCGACAACGTAGCTGCCAGCCTTTTTGGTGGATTTATTTTAGTAAGAAGTTACGAGCCATTAGATATTTTACAAATTCCGGTTCCGGAAGATTTATGGTGTGCCGTAATTAATCCGCATGTAATTGTTTTAACAAAAGAAGCAAGAGAAATATTACCGAAAGATATACCATTAGCACACTCATTACGCCAAAGTGCTAATGTAGGTGGTTTAATGGTAGGTTTGCTACGCGGCGACTACGATTTGATAGGAAGAAGTTTGGTAGATTATATTGCGGAGCCGTACAGAAGTAAACTAATTCCCGGTTTTTACAATATGAAAAATGCGGCAATTGAAGCCGGAGCATTAGGAGCAAGTATCAGTGGTTCCGGCCCAAGCGTATTTGCTTTGTGCCATGGTAAAGAAATTGCCCATAAAGTAGGCGAAGCACTTAAAGCAGAAATGGATAAACTAAACATCGGTGCAGAGGTGTATGTAAGTAAAGTAAACAATCAAGGGCCGAAAGTTTTACCATTAATTGATTAATTTTTGAAATAGAGTATTTAAAAGAGCACGCAACATGAAATTATATTCCACTAAAAAAATATCACCCGATGTAGATTTGAAAGAAGCCGTTTTAAAAGGACTTCCTGCTGATAATGGTTTGTATATGCCATACGAAATAAAACCAATTGATGCAGCTTTTTGGAATAATTTACCAACGTATTCTTTTACGGAAATGGCATTTCATGTTGCCAAACATCTTATTGGTGATGTCATCTCGGATGAAGATTTGAATAAGATAATTCAAAGTGCGTATAACTTTGATGCACCTTTAGTAAACGTGGGTGATTATAAAATATTGG
The DNA here is from genome assembly GCA_964507125.1 of uncultured Chitinophagales bacterium. GTDB lineage: Bacteria > Bacteroidota > Bacteroidia > Chitinophagales > JADIYW01 > JADJSS01. Next base: position 39,109 of record CAZDOT010000011.1, read on the forward strand.
AATTATTTGATGGTCCTACGTTGGCATTCAAAGATTTTGGTGCACGTTTCATGGGCAGATTGATGGGACATTTCTTAAAAGGAAATGATAAAGAAGTAAATATTTTAGTGGCAACTTCCGGCGATACAGGTTCTGCGGTGGCACATGGTTTTTTAAATGTGGAAGGCATTAAAGTAACTATCTTATATCCGAAAGGAAAGGTAAGTGATATACAAGAAAAGCAATTTACAACCTTAGGTGCTAATATTACAGCAATAGAAATTGATGGCACTTTTGATGATTGTCAAGCATTGGTAAAACAAGCTTTTTTAGATAAAACACTGAATGAAAAGCTGACTTTATCTTCTGCAAATTCTATAAATATAGCTCGTTTGATTCCACAATCGTTCTATTATTTTTATGCATACAAACAAGTAGATAATAAATCTTTGCCGTTGTATTTTTCGGTGCCTTCCGGAAATTTTGGGAATTTAACAGCCGGCTTATTTGCAAAAAAAATGGGATTACCTATTGCCAAAATGATTGCAGCAAATAATGCAAACGCCATCTTTACACAATATCATAAATCCGGAATTTTTGAACCGCAACGTTCCGTGCAAACCATCTCCAACGCAATGGATGTGGGCAATCCGAGCAATTTCGCCCGTATGATGGATTTGTATAATAATGAGATAGAAAAAGTACGAGCAGAAATTGCTGCTTATGCATTTAATGATGAGCAAACAGCAACTTGCATAAAAAATGTTGCAGAAAAATATGCGTATGTTTTATGTCCGCACACTGCAGTTGGTTATTTAGGCATGGAAGCATTTATTGCAGATAATAACTTAAATCCGAAGGAATCCAATAATATTATTTTGTCTACGGCACATCCGGTGAAATTTGGTGAAGTAGTAGAACCATTAATCGGTAAATCGGTAGAAATTCCGGAACGTTTGCAAAGCATCATTAATGGAAAAAAATTATCCATTCCAATGGCTGCTGATTTTACTGCATTTAAAGAGTGGTTATTGAATAAGTAATTTTTTCCATTTACATATTAATCTATTTTACGCTATAAGATAAAGTGTTCAATATATAGAACTACATTATTCTATTTTTTTGTATTTTTAATAATGTATAATCTATCCTATCATGCAACGATTAATTTATTTCATTAGTGTACTAATTTTGGCTACTGCATCTTTTGCACAAACAAGATATAAAGATGAACTTTTTACCATACAAAGATTTCATAATGTATTATACGGCAAAAACTATGATAGCAAAAATCAATTGACCGATTTATGGATGGATGTATATACACCTTCTGTAGATACAGCAACACATCGCCCGATTATATTTTTTGTGCATGGTGGCTCTTTTGTAGGCGGTGATAGACAAGACCAAGCCATTGATTCAACGGCTCGTTTCTTTGCTAAAAAAGGCTATGTAACGGCTAATATAGAATATCGCTTAGAGCAAACCACTTTTATAGATCCAATCGTTAATTTTGCAGATACATATAATTGGCATCGTGCTATTGCACGTGCTACTCAAGATTTAAAAGCCGCTATTCGTTATTTTAAACGCGATGTAGTAGAAAATAATAATAGCTATGGTGTTGATACCAATCGTATTTATATTTATGGTTCTTCAGCCGGTGCAATCGCCTCATTACATGCAGTTTTTTTAGACGACACATTAGAGATGAATCCGGTATTTAAAGTGGCGTATAAAGAGGTTGGTGGATTAGATGGAAACAGTGGAAATCCAGGTCATTCAATGGAAGGTATTCGAGCAGTTATTAGTAGCAGTGGTGCCGTTTTTGATTTAAATTGCATCAACAATAATACTAATATTGAGTATCTAGGATTTCATCATACTATTGATTTTACAGTTCCTTTTGATATCGGTTGTTTTGTTACGGTTGCTTGTTGGTTGGGAAATTATTATGGCGATAATAAAATATTTCCACGTATAAAAAACAATGGTACGTATGCAGAATTTTATCCAATTGATAAGATTGGACATCCGGCTGATCAAATCAATGATTCTGCAACGTATAGCATGATATTGCAAAAAACAACCGATTTTTTATTTAGAAATTTACAACAAGATTTAGTTTCTACTATAAAGAAAAATACAATTACATCACTGGAAATTTATCCAAATCCATCCAACGGAAATTTTAATATTGTTCTTCCTAAAACGCTTTTGAATAAATCGTTGAAAATGGAAATAGCAGATATTACAGGAAAAATTGTTTATTCCAAAATGATACAAGCAAACGAATCTGCATCCATGCATTTGCCATTGGAAAATGGTATGTATGTTGTTTCCCTTTTTGCAGACGAGCAAGTGTATATTTCTAAATTAAATGTAGTTAAATAAGCATTTACTTTTGGTTGGATGTTTCATTCCAATAGTAACTATCCGGATATTGTCGTTGTCCAAAAATGGCTGTGCCTACGCGAATGATGGTGGCACCTTCCTCAATTGCGATTTCCAAATCGCCACTCATGCCCATGGATAATTCGTGCATTTCAACATTCGGAATGGAACGAGCTTGAATTTGTTGTTGTAGATTTTTAAGTGTTTTAAAACAAGCTCGTACTTTTTCCGCTTCACCACTAAAAAGACCAATAGTCATAAGTCCTTTTATTTTCAATGTAGATAGTGTTGCAATTTGTTCTACAAGTTCTATGGTTTTATTTGGCTCAACACCGAATTTACTTGCCTCGTTGGATGTATTGACTTGAATTAAAATATCAATACTGCGATTGCTTGCTAGCAAACGCTGATGCAATTTTTCTGCTAATTCCAATCGGTCTATAGATTGAATGCAAGCAACCTCATACTTCAAAATATCTTTTATTTTGTTGCTTTGTAAATGACCGATAAAATGATGTGTATGCGGATGTAGTTTTAACGCATCATATTTTTCTTTCAGTTCTTGAATTTTATTTTCTCCGATTAATGTTACACCACTTTCAAAAGCAGCAATGATTCGTTCTGCTGTAACTGTTTTGGTAGCTAGCAATAAGCGTACTTCTGCCGGATTTCTTCCAGTTTTTTCACAGCATTTTTGTATGCGGTTTTGGATGGTCTGTATTTGTTTTAATATGGGATTCATGAATTTTTTTGCGTATTTTTTAGCAAAGTAACGAAATAATAAAGCTTGTTTTATTTCATTTTTTCAATGACGTCTTGTAGGATAATTGCATGGTTAATACTTGGATTTTTTGCAGCATACACTAAGGTTACATTTTGCTTTGTTGCAATAGATTTTAATCGAGCTAATTCCTTTTTTTGTTGTTGCAATTCAGCTTTGTATAGTTTTTTAAATTCTTCAAATTTTGCGGCATCATGATGAAACCATTTTCTTAATTCAGTAGAAGGTGTGATTGCTTTATTCCATTCATCTAATTTTGCATCTATTTTCCTTATTCCACGTGGCCACAGTTTATCAACCAAAACTCTATAACCATCCTCTTCACTTGGTGTTTCATAAATTCTTTTAGTGCATATTGCGAACTTCATAATATTGTATTATATTTAGTTATGTGAATACTTATATTTAGTAAATGTTTATTACTAAAAATTGTTTAATAAATTATTGTAACTATGACTAAAATCATAGAAGATTGATGGAATAGAAACTAACTTTACCTCAATAAATTAATTAAATGAAAATTATGAAAAAGCAACTAATTATCGCGTTAATGGTGGCATCGCCATTATTTTATGTAGCTTGTTCCGGTGGAAAAACTGAGTCAACTGAAACTACTACAACTGAAACAACCACAGCTACTGAACCAGCAGAAGAAACTGCAGGTGAATATGATCCAACACGTGGTGAAGGTAAATATGATTCATCTAATGTAGCATTAGGTGCATTGAATGCAGACATGGCAAAAAGTGGTAAATCTATTGCAGAAACAAAATGTTTTTCTTGTCATAAAACTACGGACGAAAAATTAGTTGGTCCGGGTTGGAAAGATGTAACAAAACGTAGAACTGCACATTGGTTAATGAACTTTATCACAGATCCAGATCCGATGATTGATAAAGACCCTGAAGTACAGGCTCAATTAGAATCTTGCTTAGTTCGTATGCCAAACCAAAATTTAGCAGAAAAAGAAGCACGCGATATCGTAGAGTTTATGCGTCAAAATGATGGTGCAAAATAAGATGTATTCTTAAAAGATATTTTATATTACCTGCTCATGGCACTTCTTTTTGGAGTGCCATTTTTTTTAAAGCTTAATTTGTTTTTTATATTTATGTTTACTCTATTAATTGGATAATAATGCAACAAGATATTTCTACTCGAGAAGACTTAGAGAAAATTGTAACGCTATTTTATGATGCCGTAAAGCAGGACAATAATCTACGGTATTATTTTACAGAAGTAGTAGCTGTAGATTGGAATTCACATAATAAACGAATGGTTGATTTTTGGGACAATGCCTTGTTTTATTCAGGCAATTTTGATGGCGATCCATTAGCAACACATCGCACCTTAAATGCAAAAGCGCCAACTACCAAAGTGCATTTTGATAGATGGATTCAGTTGTTGAATAGTATAATCGATGAATATTATAAAGGGGAGAATGCAGATAAAATGAAGCATCACGCTGCTTCAATTGCAGATGTAATGCAAAACAAAATCTGATTATTTTTTAGATGCAATCGACTGCGAAACCACCATTAAAGTAGCACTCGTAAATAATACTACAGCGGCTAATAAAAGCAATTCATTTATTTTTGGAATTATCGTGTAGGTAAATGCTGCCATGCCTTGTAACCCTAAAAATAGTTCATTTAATAATACTCCAATGAAAAATAATATTGCAGAGAAACCGGCAAATTTGGTTGGTGTAAAATAACCTTTATAAAACCCAAATCCAATAATAAATAAACTATACACACCTAATAAAACTAAGTGCAAATAGGCTATTACAATAGGTCTAAAACCAAAGACCAACGTGCTCAATGATGGAATTACAGAGACAGTTTGTAAAATAAATTTAATACTTAATGAAAAAATAGCACCATAAAGAAAAATAGCAATCCAAGTTGGTTTTATATGCTCCAATATTTGTTTATAATACACACGAAATTTGAATAACAAATGAAACCACGTTGCTAATTGAACCAATGTTGCAATTACCGTAATGATATAAATCCATAAAGGTAATTTTGTCCACAATAATGATAAAAATACAGTTAGTATGGATGTAACCATAAATATTTTAAAGTACGATTGCATACTTCCGTATTCCTGTTTCGGCAATAAGGTATTTGCTAATGACATGCATCCGAAGAAAAACCAACCACTGTATTGGAAATGCAAATAGTAATAAATAGAACCTAAATATAAATTATGATTCATGTTTTTGGATACTAAAATATAAGCCAAATAAAATGGTCCGATAGAAGATAAAATATTTAATAACAAACCACCTATTGCCCATTTCTTAGACGGATTGTCTGCCGGCAATTGCTTTGCATCTTTAATAAATACAATAGTAAATATAACGGCAATGAAGATAGTTAATGTTGAACACGTAATGGAAATAGCTTTGTATCCTTGCGCTGTGAAGGCAAACAACATTCCAAACGACATAACCAAATTGCTAATGATTAAAGTCTTATATTTTTTACGAACGGAATCACCTAAATGGTCTATAATTATCATGGCCAATCCACAGTAAATGAAATGACTAATCCAACCACTAAAGGCAAAATGGGAATGTGCATGCAATAAATTTTTTTGTTGGAATATTGGAAACTCAAATGCAATTTTATATCGCATCATTGTACCAAATAATGCTACAATAGCAAGGTTTATTAAACCCCATTTTATCCATTTATTAAATGATTTTGCTTGCTCCATGGTTAATAATAGATTTTATGATTGATCAGTTTTACTTTGTTTTTTTTGTGCATACTTTTTATCGTTCGGATTACCGTTTCTACGCGTAAGCCGGTGATGTCTGCGATTTGTTGTCTTGTATATGGTATAGCAATTTCTGCTATTGAATTTTTATGGAATGTTTTTTTATGTTTATTTAAAAATTGATATATTTTCTCTTCCGGTGTATGGCTGACTAAAATTTGCGCATGCGCAGCATAATCATACATTCGTTCTGCTAAAGTATATATCATCTTCGTACAAATTTCGGGATATTCTTTTATAATTTCCAGAAATTTTTCTTTTCGTAGGCTGATGATAACTGTAGATTGAGTAGCTTGTGCTGAACTAAGATATGGTTTATCTAATAATAAAGGCGGTTCACCAAAGCTTTGTCCGGCTTTATAAATACCTTGTATAAGTTCTTTACCATTTTTATTGGAAGTGAAAATTTTTACTTCTCCTTGTAAAATTTGAAAATAAAATTTAGGTGTTTCCTCTTCTTTAAAGATATAAGTACCCTTTTCAATTTTTTTTGCGACACCGCCAAATGCTATTAGTATGCTATAATCAATATGCATTGGATTGTTTTTATTGAATGTCTTGAATTAGAAAACTAGTAAAAAGAAAAATCAGCCTATTAATTTTGATTAATATTTTGGCTGATTCTTTAGACATAAAAACGATTTGTATTTTGTAATAGTTGGGTGACAAACTACGCTTATAATGGAAATTATTCTTTGTAGTTTTTTTAGGATTTTATGTTTCTATTCTTTTAAAGCCTGACGGATTATACGTGTTTTTTGTAAAACCGAATCAGCATTCACCGATTGCAATAAAAGCTATTGCAATCGATGAAACTGATGTGTAAATTATTCTACAATGAAAGTTCCTTTCATCATAGCAGAGTGTCCTGGGAAAGAACATAAAAACTCATACGTTCCTTTTGCCGGAGCCGGGAATTCTACTTGCGTAGATTCTCCACCACCAATTGTTTTAGTATGTGCAATTACATCTTTTGCCATTGCAGCAGGAATATAATCATTGTCTTTTGCGTTAATAGCTTCTTTTGCAAAGTTGTCTAAGTTAACACCTGTAGCCAACAATACAAAGTTGTGTCCCATTGCTGTGATAGGTGCAACACCTGTGTGGTTCAATGTGACTTTTACCGTTTGACCTTCTTTTACATAAATTTCAGACACATCAAATTTCATGTCATCACCAGCATTTAATACTACTTCTGCTACTTTGCTATCAGCTTCAGCAGCCGGAGCTTCTGTAGTAGTTGTTTCTGTTTCAGTTCCTTCTGTTTTAGAACCATTGTTACATGCGGTTGCAAAAAATGCACCAATTGCGAATACTAAAAATAACTTTTTCATTTTTTAAAAATTAGTTTGTTTATGAATGAATAAAAAAATTAAGCAACGGATAATGTTTCTTCAAGTTTTACAGCTTTTGGAAACAAAATATTGTTTTCTAAATGAATGTGCATGTGTAAATCTTCTTCATACTCTTTCAATAAAGAGAATGTAACTCTATATGTATTACATGCATCTGCCGGTGGTGTGTAATTGTTGGTTAATTCAGCAATTTGTCTAAAGCGTTCACCTTCGGCGGTATGTTCGTGCATCATCATTCCAATCGGATTTTGTACTGTACCGAAAGGTGCTTGCACTGTAGTGTTTTCTTGTTGTGCTTTTACCATTTTTCGGATGAATGGAAACAAGATTAATTCTTCTTTTTTCATGTGCATGGTAAGCTCACCGGACGAATCTCTAAATAACTCAAATACGGTTACTAATTCTGGATGACGATCGCCATGTACTTTCATTATTTTTTCTAAGAAAGGCATGATTTCCTGAATCTTATTTTCTACATATCTATGATGTTTTTTCTCGATATAATCGGCTAATAAATCCAACGGCCACGTGTTGTAATCAATGGATGCATTTTCTTGTTGTGCAGAGGCACTTTCTAATTGTGCAATTAAGTTTTCTGTGTCAATATTTTTTAAGGCACATGCTTCATCAATAGTGCGATTTCCATTGCAGCAAAAGTCAATTTTATTTTGCTTGAAAACTGCTGCTGTTCTGTAATCTTTTGCGACTAATTCACTGATGATTGTTTGTTTTGAGATACTCATTTTTTTTAATTTATTGGTTGTAAAAAACCGTGTTCAAAATTATTATTTATTGTCTGCCACCGCGATGATATTTATCATGTTTGCACTTAAAATTGTGTTAAACTTTTTCTGCAACAATCGCTACGGCATTCATTTTTGCTTGATGTTTTTGAAATACTTGTTGCATTTCTAAAATTCTTTTAGCAGCCGATGGATGAAGCAAAATGTTGCAAGCAATTTTTATTGAACGCAGCACACCTTCATCTTCTATTACACGTTTTGTTTTTAATAAATGCATCGGATTGATAGTAATACTCTTTACTTTAAAACCTTCATTTTCTAATAGTGTTTTCCATTCATCTTCAGTAAGTGGTCGAGCATTTACTTTAATAGATTTTGCCAAATCACGCTGTACGGTTGCTTTTGTAGCATCATCTATATTATTAGGTGTTAAGCCTAATTCATGAATGGCATACAAACCACCTTTTTTCAATATTCTATGAGCTTCCCGAATAATTTCTGCTTTGCGGTGATCTGCATGCATTGTTAACATGGCTTCACCATATACTTTATCTTTTGAGTTATTTTCTAATTGTGTTTGTGCAGCATTGGCAACTTTGAATTCAATATTTTTTCCACATATTTTATTTTTGAGTAGTTCCACTGCTTCCACATCTGCATCTATTCCTACATACGATTTTGGATTATTTTCTAACGCCAAACCTGCTGTGAAACCTAATCCTGGCGCAAATTCTACAATATCATCATTAGCATTAATTTGTAATGCTGAGATTAATTTTTGTGTCAGTTCTTTTCCGCCGGGTCTTAATACTTTTTTTCCCATTCTCGCAAGTATCCAATGCCCTTGTGCTTTTTCAAAATCTTCAGTTTTCATATTGAATCTTTTAATTGTTTACTACTTGTTCCACTCTATTGGTATTATCTGCTTTAAATAATGTCAATCGTATAATGCTATTTGTTACAGCTTTTACATCGTGTGGTACACTGGCTTCTAAGCTGATGATATCGCCTTTTTCTAAAGCGTGTATTTCACCGCTAGCTCCAAAATTTATTTGTCCTTCTATAACTTCTACCACAATAGGAAAGGAGGTTTTATGTTCTTTCATTCCTTGTTCTGCTTTAAATACGATTCGTATTTCTTTCGTAAAATCACTTTCCAATAAAACGCTTACAGATGGTCTGTCTTCTTTATATGTAATTTCTTTTAAGATGGATGCTCTTTTCATTTTTTATTTTTTTAAGTGAATAAATCCGAATATAAATAGGAAACCAACTTTGATTATTTCCAAGCCAACAAACCACCAATGTAATGTGGAAGGTTCGGATGTAGCTCCATTAATAACTAGTTCTGCTCGAGTATCTAATGCTGGTAACAACCAAAATGTTTGCAAAAGAAGTAATACAATCGGTAGAGCAAAAAAAATAGTAGATGCTTGTTTTAAAGTATGTTTGCTTACTATAAGATTAATGCCTATTAATACTGCAAAAAACCATTCTGCTTTGTTAAGTGCGTTAAATACAAGCCGACCGATTCCTAATCCTAATGGAACAGTAATTCCGGGTGCTTGAAATTTCAACCAAGATTCCATAAAACTAATGGCACATACAAATCCAACCCAAATAAAGGCTACTATGATTGATATGTAATACTTGTTTTTCATAGCAAAGGTGATGCTGTATTGTCTCTATAATAATTTATTTTATACAAAAACATAGTTGCCATTCTTTCGCCTTGCCATTTTGCTCGTTCAGCTCTTGTGCCCGCGAATAAACTATCAACCGTTGTGTTGAATAAATGCACCCATCTGTCAAAATGTTCTTTATCTACAGGCAATGTGGCGTGTGGCACAAATGGACTTCCAAAATAGGTGTGTTCATCAAACAAAACTGTTTGCCAAAAGCGATACATTTTTTCTAGATGTTGTGGCCATCTATCTTGAATAACATTGTTAAAGATATCGGCTAACATATCATCTTTTCGAATCGTATCATAAAATGTGTCGACCAATAATTTTACATCTTCTATGTTTTGTAAATCATTCAATGTTTGCATTTTTTGATTCCTTTTTTTATACTTGATTTTTGAAAGATTTCATTTGTAATAATGCTGTTTCCCGATACTACTTCTTGTGCTAAATTTTCAATAGTGGTTGTTTCCAACATGTGTTTTATTTCTTGTCGTACTTTTACGTATTTGTGATGTAAGATGCATGGATTTTTATCGCTGCATTCCTTCATGCCCATCGAACAAGCTTTATAAATTTCATCGCCATCTATGGATTTAACAATTTCGCTTAATTTTAGTTTTTCGCGTTGTGTTTTGGACATCTCAAATCCGCCGTATGGGCCTTTTATGGAATCTATATAATTTGCTTTTGTTAAAGCACCTAATATTTTAGCAGTAAAAGCTTCCGGTGTTCCAATGTTTTCAGCTATATCGCCCACTTTCACCCGTTTATCATCCATAGACTGAACTGCCACATACACCATTGCTTTTATTCCATATTCACACGCTTTTGAAAACATTCTTTTTTCTTATTTACACTACAAAAGTAATACTTTTTTTTATTTCCGACAAATTTGTCGGAAATGTTTTTGTATTGTTTTTATGTAAAATTAATTTCGGGTTAATTTAGTTTTATGTAGGATTAATTTTTGTGTATTTTGTTGATGTAAGACAAAGAATAGAAACTCTTTTTTAGTTTCCTATTTTTTTTCTTAATACAAAAAAGTGTTTGATTGATGATTGAATTTAATCCAATGTGAATAGCTCTGCTAATTGTTTTTTATTTACGGATTGCGGTGTCCATCTCATAAATATATCTCGAAAGAAGACAGCAACAGGATTTTTTAAATGAGCTATTTTTCCTAACATCCAACTTGTATGCACTACTTTGTGTGCTTTTTTTATGCGTATTTTATTGTAAGATGCAAAGACGTCTGAGATGGAAATTCTTGTGTCTATTAGTCGAGCAATTACGTACGCATCTTCTACAGCCTGACAAGCACCTTGTCCCAAATTGGGCGTCGTTGCGTGTGCTGCATCGCCAAGTAAACAAATATTATTGGTATGCCATGTAGATATCGGTTTTAAATCTACAATGTCACTTTTATAAATTTGCGTTTTGTCCGTTGCAGCAATAATATTTTGCACTTCTGTTCCAAAGTGTTGAAAGCTTTCTGCCAAATTGGGTTCGGTATTTTGAATATCTTTTTCATTTATCAATGCATACCAATACACTTGTCGCTCGTTTATTTTTACATAACCAAATCGCTTTCCTTTATCCCAAATTTCAATAGCACCATGTTGCTTTTCAATCGGTAAATTGTAATCACAAACACCACGCCAGCACGGTTGATGTGCATTTCTAAGAGCACTGTTTCCAAAAGTTAGCGTTCGAACGGTGGAACGTAATCCATCTGCACCAATAAGATAATCACACGTTTCTATAGTACCGTCTGTAAACGTAAGTTTTATGTCGTTGTTTTGTGTAATATTGCTTAATCTTTTAGATAGATGGATATTTTCATAACCAAATGCATCGGCTAAAATATATTGCAAATCTGCCCGATGAATGGCAATATTAGATACACCATATTTTTGTTCAAAATCTATTAGTTCAAATGCAGATAATTCTTGGTATTTTCCATTGGTAATATACATTTTGGAAATGCGATTTCCGGCAGCTTCTATTTTTTTATGGATACCCAAATGCTTATAAATTTGCATGGCATTATTTGCCATCACAATGCCGGCACCAACCGGTTTTATTGCTTCAGCACTTTCATAAAGGTGCACATTACATCCTTTTTGTTTTAAGAAAAGTGCCAAGGTGAGTCCACCAATTCCGGCACCTATAATGCTGATATTTTGTTTCATATTTTAAGGTCTATTCGTCTAAAAATTTTTCAATTATTGGTATAATAAAATGCGATGATTTTGTTGAAGGCGTTATAGTATTAATTTCTCCAATATACGCACCATGTCCACCCGGAATTATAGCTAATTGGCAATTTGGTATTAATTGAGACATTGCAACGATATGTTCATTCGTAGCTACATCTTTATCTCCATTTATTAATAAAACTTCAGCTTGAATTTTTTTTAAATCAGTATCTTCAAAATCCTGAAAATTGTTCATTCTATCAGCACACTTTTGATGCATATTTAATAATTTTTGCTTATTAGGAGTGTGTGTTAAAAAAGCATTTTTGTATGTTTCCGGCATATCATTAAATGTACTATTTTTCATAAAATCCCAAAATTGAGGAAATGTTCCATTTCTTTTTAATACAACAGATGCAGCTATAATTTTATCGCACTTATTAGGATATTTTATCGCAAATTGGATGGCCGTCATTCCACCATTGCTAAATCCAAATAACGAAACTTTTTCAATGTGTAAATTATCCAATAATGCCGCAATGTCATCAGCATCTTGTTCAAAAGAGAGAGGCTTATTTCTGTCTTCTGTTCTGCCATGTGCTTGTAATTCTACTCCTATTAATTTCCGGTTTTTTGAGAATAAAGGAATTGCATGCTCGAAGGTGGTTTGAATGGTAGAGCCACCACCATGAATTAATACAAGTGGTTTGCCTACTCCATATATTTCATAATATAGTTGAATTCCATTGGTATTGGAATATCCACTTTCATTCGGTATTATTCCCTTTTTATCCATTCTCTTTTATTCGTTATCTACTTACATAATATTTCTTAACAATAGTGAAGCTATAAATTGCAATGCATGCATTATATTTCACCATTATTTCAAAACAAAATTAAATAAAAAGTAAACATGAGTGACACTCCTTTAGCTAAGATGTTTGTTGCATTCAACAATGTTTTAGACAGCAAAGTGGGAACTTCTTTAGGGTTGCGAAAATGGGTGGAAAAAATCACCTATCAAGGCACTTACCAAGGAGCTAATCTTGCAAAAAAATCTTCTCGTTTATTTCCTAAGTCTAATAAACAAAAGTCAGCAGAACGTTTAGGTGATGTAAATAAATCTGATATTTTTGATTTGAATCTGACGGAAGAACAGCAAATGATTCATCAAACAATTCAGCAATTTGCATCGCAATATCTTCGAAAAAATGCAGAAAAAATAAATGTGGATTGTGCTATTCCGGAAGAAATTGTAAAAGAGTTTAATGCATTGGGATTGCCTTATTATTCTGTACCGGAAACTTTGGGCGGCGTATTGGCTGATAAAGCAACGGTAACACAAATGATTATAGCAGAAGGCATGGCACACGGCGATTTAGGTATGGCATTAGCACTTTTAGCTCCGGTGAATGCTCTTAATGCTATTACTCGTTGGGGAACTGCTACTCAACAAGAAAAATATATTCCATCATTTTTAGAGGAACAAAATCCGGTAATTGCCGTAATTGCCATTAATGAAAATGCAGCTCTTTTTGATCCATTTGTATTAACAACTAAAGCAATTAAAAAAGGAGATAAGTATTTTTTTAATGGAGTAAAAGCATCGGTTCCATTAGTAAACACTGCTGAGTTATTTTTGATTGCTGCAGAAGTGGAAGGTGAAGGACCTGCACTCTTTATCGTAGAATCTTCTACAGAAGGATTGGAAGTGGAAGCACAAAATGCGATGGGCTTACGTCCGGCGGCGTTGGGTAATATCATCTTAAAAGAAGTAAGTGTTGATGCCGATGCAAAATTAGGTGACGATACGTTCGACTATGCAACATTTATAAGTTATGCAAGAATAGGTTGGTGTTCTTTGGCAATGGGAACTATTCAAGCCATATTAGATGAAGTAATTCCTTATGCTAATGACCGTATTGCATTTGGCGAGCCTATTTCACATCGTCAATCGGTAGCTTTTATGATTGCTAATATCCGAATTGAATTAGATGGAATAAAAATATTGACACAACGTGCAGCCGCATTAGCAGAACAAGGAAAACCATTCCAACGCGAAGCTTATTTGGCAGCAGTGGCTTGTCAAGAATATGCAATGAACATTGGTACAGACGGTGTTCAATTATTTGGCGGTATCGGCTTTATGAGAGATTTTCCGGCAGAACGCTGGTACAGAGATCTACGTGCCGTATCGTGGTGTTTTAATGGAATGCATCTTTAATCTTTAAAATGAATCAACAATGAATCTCGAAATACCTAAAAAATTTAAACCGATTTCTGATGCTGCATTAATGGCTGCGAAATCAATCTTCAGACCGATATCTCGAAAATACGATACACAAGAACATGCCTATCCAAAAGAATTGGATTTGTTTGCAGCTGCTTTAGATGGCATGAATGACGGTGGTGGTGCTGTGGGCGGAGCTGCCGGAAGCAGAGGTGAAAAAGTAGAAGAGGTGGCTGTAAAAAATGGTGCAAATATGGCAAACGTTATCAATATCATGACGATGTGTTATGGCGATGTTGGATTGTTATTGGCAATACCTAGACAAGGTTTGGGAAATGCCGCAATTGCTGCTGTTGCCAACGATGAACAATTAAAACGTTTCGGAAAATTATGGGCTGCAATGGCAATTACAGAACCCGGTGCCGGCTCCGATTCTGCATCCATAACTACTACTGCTGTAAAAGATGGTGATGAGTATATTTTAAATGGTGAAAAAATATTTGTTACCGCTGGAGAGCGTGCAGATGCCATTGTTGTGTGGGCTTCTTTAGATAAAAATTTAGGAAGAGCAGCTATCAAATCATTCGTGGTAGAACAAGGCACACCGGGCATGCAGTTAGTGCGTTTAGAAACCAAAATGGGCATACGTGCTTCTGATACGGCCGCAATTTCATTTGTGAATTGCCGCGTTCCGGCAGCCAATTTATTAGGCTCACCGGAAATTGATGTAAAGAAAGGCTTTGCCGGTGTAATGGAAACGTTTGATAATACACGACCATTTGTGGCTGCAATGGCAGTTGGTTGTGCAGAAGCTGCATTGGAGCGTACAAAGGAAATTTTAAAAGAGCAAATTAATTTGAACTACACTTCACCTATTAATAATTTAAAATCGGTAGAAGCGGAAGTATTAAAATTAGAAGCAGATTATGAAGCAGCACGCTTACTAACCATTAAAGCAGCGTGGTTGGCTGATAATAAAATTCCAAATTCAATGGAAGCCTCTATTTGCAAAGCAAAAGCCGGAAGAATTGGAAATAAAATCACTTTAAAATGTGTGGAATTATGCAGTAGTATGGGCTATTCCGAAGCAGAATTATTGGAGAAATGGGCGCGTGATTCCAAAATATTAGACATTTTTGAAGGAACACAACAAATACAACAACTTATTATTGCACGCAGACTTTTAGGGAAATCCTCTAAAGATTTGAAATAATTACTGTTGCTTGTTTCAATAAAAAACCTCGACAATCTGTCGAGGTTTTTGTGTGTTATATACCTTTTATTTTTATTTCATTCAAAACTTTTTCAGTTAGTATTTGATACGGTTCGTGTTTGCTTCGTTTTACCCAAACAGTAGAAGTTGCATTATCAAAGCTTTCTTTTTTCAACTCTTTTTTCACCACTTTAAAAGTGGAAGTAAATTCAAATTCATCCACCATTCGAATGAAAACAGGCATTGCATAGGATGGTAATTCTTTTTGTAAATATTGTTCAAAATCCATCCAATCAAAGTGTGTGTCTGGTTTAAGAAGAAGTGCTGCCATGCCGGCTTTTCCATCTGTGTGTGGAATGCTTACACCATACACGGTGCATTGTTCAATTACATCGTATTTATTGATAATTTCTTCTACTTCCGCAGTGGCTACATTTTCACCTTTCCATCTAAAAGTATCACCTTCTCTATCCACAAATTGAGAATGTAAAAATCCGATATTCCGCATGATGTCGCCGGTATTAAACCACACATCGCCTTTCTTAAAGGCATTTCGAAATAATTTTTTCTCACTTTCTTCTTTATTGATATAACCCGGAAATGGATATTGTTCTGATATTTCAAACACCATCAAGCCAACTTCACCCCATTTTACTTTTTTCAAAAATCCTTTCTTGTCATAAATTGGCTCGCCGCGTTCACGGTCATATTCTACTATCTCGTATCGTGTGGCACACCAACCAACGGTATTGTCTATGTTTAATGTGTTGGTGAATGTCATATTTCCTTCGGAAGATGCATAAAACTCATATACTTCATCAATATGGAAACGCTCTTTAAATTCTTTCCAAATATCTGGTCTTAATCCATTGCCAATAATCTTTCTTACACGATGAAGTTGGTCGTATTTGCTTGGCGGACTGTTGTATAAATATCGGCAAATATCACCGATGTAGATAAAAGCCGATGCATTAAATTTAACGGCATCTTTCCAAAATTCCGATGCGGAAAATTTTCTACGAATGGCCAAAGCAGCACCGCTTGCCGCAGAGCTCGACCATGCAATTAATAAGGCATTGGAATGATAAAAAGGAATGCTTACATAAATTACATCTTTACTATTTAAACTTAAATTCAATGTGCCAAACCAATGCATACAACTTAGCCATTTGCGTTGTGTTTGTATAGAAGCCTTTGGCATGCCGGTAGTTCCGGATGTGAAAATAAAAGCGAAAGGTGTACCAGCCGTGATGTTGCGAACTCCGGAAACATTGTGCGTCGGATAATTTTTGAGTTGGCTATCAACATCCAAAAAATAAGACGGTAGTTTTTGTTTGCCTTTGTCTTTGATGCTTAAATAGATTTTTTTTGTAGGAGATTGTAGCTCATTTTTTACTACTTCAAAAGCATCAATTAATTCTTCTCCTACAATAAAAAAACCATCATTTTTTTGATTAATACTATGTGTTAATACAATAGAACGTTGGTTGGAATTTATAAGTGATGCCACTGCTCCGATTTTTGCAAGCGCTGCAACAATAAATAATACTTCTGGACGATTTTCTAAAAAAACAATTGCAACATGTCCTTTTCGAATACCTTGTTCAATAAAAAAATGAGCATATTGATTGACTGTTTCATTGAGTTCTTGGTGCGTCCATTTTTTATCTTCAAATAAAATGGCATTTTTATTTTTATGTCGAATGGCATTGTATTCTAATACTCTTCCAATTGATTGTTTGTCCGAATCTTTGAGTAAAAGTGCCGGAATGCCTCCAAAAATTAATCCAGGAATTTTCTTTGGTAAACGTTGAAAAAGCTGAGGAATAAATTCTCTTAGCTGTATATTATATTTTTTGTCGGATGATGAATTAGACACGATATTTAATTTGCTTAAATATACATGCTTGTATTTTTTTTACCAACATTTTTGTGCTAACTTATTCTTATGTGGTTCTAATTTAGATAGAAATTAATCATTGTAAACTAACTATTTGAATGGAATTGAAACCTTTTAATTATTTAGCATCTTCAGATTTTTTTTCGAATAATGAAAACAACAAACCACCCATTACCGCGCCATACAAGGTGCTGTTGATTGGTTGAGATGTAATGGCACATGTTCCGGAACTACAACCTACATATTTCCAATATAAATAACCACTGATGGCTCCAAATACAACACCGATTATGGTTAGTAAAGTTGATTTTTTCATTTTCATTTTATTGATATTAACGCATTAAAGTGCTGTAGTTAATTGTATTTTCCACATGCCACGAAGTTCACCTAAAGTATAGTTGGTGGCTTTGTCATTCGGATAGTTAGTACGTATTAGTTGCTGCGTACTCAATGGAATATCTTTTTGAGTACCATGACATTTTAAACAAGTTGGCATTGCCATAGCAATGGGTTTGTAGTAATACGTTTCACCTTTGTTATATACTTGTATAAAGTGCGTTTTTAATTGTTTGATTTTTTCCCAAGCCACTTTATCTTCTTCCAACACCATAGCATTTTTAGGATTTCTATTTTTATCACTTAATCGTTGTATGTTGGTATGGTATTTTTGTGCAACGGAATCTGTTAATTGCATGGCATTTTCATTACAATATGTTATAGCATAGTCCGTTCCACCTTTTTGAATGGCGGAACTGACTTGCATGAATAAATTTCGTTGTGCTGTAGTGGCAATGCTGTCGCCATCTGCTAATAATTCTGCTTCTGTTTTGGATGTACTTTTTTCTACGGATGTCGTATTGGTATTATTTGAGTTACATGCTGTAATGAGCATCAATAAGGCAATTATATATCCGATTTTAGATGAAAAATACATACATTGAATTTTTTTAGATTATGCAAATGTTTTTGATTGACAAACAAAATCTGTCCTTGGAATTTCAGTAGTAGCAATGGCATTAAAACCACCTTCTATTTCGGTGAAATTTCTATATCCACGAGCTTGTAATATGCTGGCTGCCATCATACTTCTGTAACCACCTGCACAATGCATATAAAAATGTTCATTTGGGTTAATGTCTTTTATCCAATCATTGATGTAGGAAAGAGGTTTGCTATACGCATCTTCGATATGTTCTGCAGCATATTCACTTTCTTTTCGGATATCAATAACTTTATCCGTTTTAATATTTAACTGTTGAGCAAATTGTTGAGCAGAAATTCTATTCACTGTATCTATTTCTTTATTTGCTTGTATCCATGCTTCTATTCCACCATCTAAAAATCCAAGAATATTGTCAAAACCTACACGACTTAATCGAGTAATAACTTCTTCTTCTTTTCCGTTGTCAGTAACTAATAAAAGTGGTTGTTTTACGTCAGCAATCAAGGCACCAACCCAAGGTGCAAAATCACCATTGACACCAATATTAATTGACTGTGGAATAAATGCTTTTGCAAAATCGCCATTATTTCTTGTGTCTAAAATAAGTGCTCCTATGTTTTCGGCCACTGTTTCAAATTCCGCAACCGATAAAGCACGTTTTCCTCCTTTCATGACATTGTCAAAGCTATTGTAACCTGTTTTGTTCATGGCTACATTCATTCCAAAATAACTTGGAGGAGGCAATAGTCCATCTAATACCGAATGTATAAATGCTTCTTTGTTTGGTTGATTCAAGGCGTAGTTTATTTTCTTTTGATTTCCTAAACTATCTACCGTTTCCTTCATCATATTTTTGCCACATGCGGAGCCGGCTCCATGAGCAGGATAAACAGTAATGTCATCTGCTAATGGCAATATTTTTTTATATAAACTGTCGTACAATAATCCTGCTAATTCTTCTTGTGTAAGATTGGCAGCTTTTTGAGCTAAGTCAGGCCTGCCCACATCGCCTAAAAATAATGTATCACCGCTGAAAAGGGCTGTCTCTTTTCCATTTTCATCTATCAAAAGCAAACAAATACTTTCCATGGTATGTCCGGGCGTGTGCAATACTTTTAGTTGTATGTTGCCTACTTTAAACACTTGATTGTCAGTTGCAATAATGGCATTAAATGCCGGTGTTGCCGTTGGTCCATAAACGATAGATGCATCGGTTTTATGGCTTAAATCAAGATGGCCACTTACAAAATCAGCATGAAAATGTGTTTCAAAAATGTATTTTAATGTAGTATTGTCTTTTTCCAATCTTTCCAAATACGGTTGTGTTTCTCTTAATGGATCAATGATTGCGGCTTCACCATTGGAAGAAATATAATAAGCACCTTGTGCTAAACATCCTGTGTAAATTTGTTCTATTTTCATCGTCTAATTTGCTTTTTTAAAGTTTAAATTGATAAGACAAATTTCGGATACTCTATGTCAATTGTCAGTTACTTTGGTTACATATCACTGAAAGTAATTTTATGTGTGCTTTTATTCAATATATTACACACACTTTAGAAGTGCCTATTTAAATTTATACAATAAATAGGAAAATGATTAGGCAAATTTGAGTTCCTGAGTAGTTTGAATGCCCGTGTTTAAGCCATTCAGCTTATTTATTTTTCGCAATATTTCACTCGCCACTTCCAAGCTTTTTAAGCCGTCTAATGTGCTAATAATCGGTTCTCTGTTGAAGATTAAACATTCGGCAAAACTATTCAATTCTTCTTTCAGTGCGTCGTATTCATCTAACACAACGGTTGATGTATTGAGAAATTTTGTACATGTATCTTGTTGCATGGCCACTGAATTATGTAATGCTTTCTCAGAAAGATGTAATATTTCTGCTTCTCTGTGTAAGAAGTCTAATGTTGTGTGATTATCTTTTTGAAAGAAAGATATTTTGCGCATTTTTTGTGGTGCGGTGCGACTTGCTGTTAAGTTGGCAACACAGCCATTGTCAAATTCTATTCGGGCATTGGCAACATCAATCGTATCTGATAAAACAGAAACACCACTTGCATTGATATGTTTAATATTTGCTTTCACGATAGATAATACAATATCGATATCATGAATCATCATATCCAAAATCACAGAATCGGAAGTGCGTTTTGCATCAAATGGCATAAGCCGATGTGCTTCAATGAACATCGGATGTATCTGTTGAGATTTTAAAGATAAATACGCCGGATTAAATCGCTCAATATGTCCAATTTGAAATTTGATGCCGGCTTCTCGAACCAATTCAACCAACTTTTTAGCATCGTCGATATTATTCGAAATTGGCTTGTCTAAAAAAACATGCTTGCCGTATTTGATGGCTTTTTCTGCATAAAAAAAATGCGAATCTGCCGGTGTTAATATATCTACGGCATCGCATTGTTGAATTAATTCATCTACGTCATGGAAGCATTGAACCGTATAATCTTCTTCAATTTTTTGAAGTTTTTCCGGTTCAATATCATAGCATCCAATCACTTTAAAATACGGAGATTCCATCAGTTTTTCAAAGTGTTGAACACCTAAACGACCAAGTCCTATGATGCCAATTTTTATCATTGCGATACTCAAAAATACTATCGCATTTAAATAAAATAAACTTTAATAATCCACTAAATGTGTATTAATGAGCTTTTTATACATAAAATGAGTTCCAATTTGGTGTTGTTTTTAATGATTTGTTTATGATAGAAGTCGTATTTTTGTAAGGTGATAACGGATAAAAAAATAGCCTACCATACTTTAGGTTGTAAACTTAATTTTTCAGAAACTTCTGCCATTGCCCGCAAAATGCAGGAACGCGGTTTTCATACCGTTGAATTTGACCAATTCTCTGATGTGTATGTTATTAATACTTGCTCTGTAACCGAACAAGCAGATGCTAAGTGTAGAAACATCGTGCGAAAGGTGATGAAAATAAATCCCGATGCGTATGTGGTGGTGATTGGTTGCTACGCTCAATTAAAACCGAAAGAAATTGCCTCTATTAAAGGGGTTGATTTAGTTTTGGGTGCAGCTGAAAAATTTAAGTTGCCGGAAATTATCACCGACTTAACCAAAAATCCATGTGGTCAAGTTTTAGCATCAGAAGTATCGAATGCTAATTTCTTTGTTGATGCTTATTCTGTTGGCGACCGCACACGTTCGTTTTTAAAAATACAAGATGGATGTGATTACAAATGTTCGTATTGTACGATTCCATTAGCACGTGGAAAAAGTCGAAGCGATACACCGGAAAATATATTGAAAAATGCACGCGACTTAGCAGAAAAAGGGGTGAAAGAAATTGTGTTGACCGGCGTAAATACGGGCGATTATGGCAGCGACAGAACAGATAAAGATTTCTTCGGTATTGTGCGAATGTTAGATGAAGTGGAAGGCATCGAACGTTTTAGAATTTCATCAATAGAACCTAATTTATTGACAGATGAAATTATAGATTTTGTAGCGAAGAGTAAACGATTTATGCCGCATTTTCATATTCCATTACAAAGTGGAAGCAATAAAATTTTGGGTTTGATGCAACGACGCTATCAACGAGAATTATATAAAGATAGAGTGGAGAAAGTAAAAAAAGAAATGCCAAATGCATGCATTGGCGTGGATGTTATTGTCGGGTTTCCATCAGAAAGCGAAGAAGATTTCCTAGAAACATACAATTTTATTCGCGACTTAGATATTTCATATATGCATGTGTTTACTTATTCGGAACGTCAAAATACCAAAGCGTTAGACATAGAACCGATAGTGCCAATGCCTGTGCGAAATGAACGCAATTTAATGCTGAGAAATTTAAGTGAGAAAAAGAAACAAGCATTTTATGATACGTTCATCGGTACAGAACGATACGCATTAATGGAACAAGAACAACACGGTGATATTATGCATGGCTTTACAGATAATTATATTAAAATATCGATGCCGTACGATGCAGAAATGGTTAATCAATTAGTGCATGTTCAACTTCAAGAACCCGATTTGGAAGGTAATTTAACGGCATTGCCTATTGTGTGTGCTGAGTCCAAATAAATCTTATCTTTAAAAGATGGATATTCAATTATTGCAACGTAATATAGAGCGTTTTGTTTCTTTAAATCAACATGAAATTGATTTTTTAATTTCTAAAGTGGTAATAAAGAAGTTACGAAAAAGGCAATATTTCCTGCAAGCAGGCGAGTGGTGCAGATATCAAGGGTTTGTAAATAAAGGCTGTTTACGTACGTACGAAATAGATGAAAAAGGAGCCGAGCATGTTGTGTTGTTTACACCAGAAGATTGGTGGGTAGGCGATTTGTACAGTTTTTATACTTCTGAGCCTTCTAAAGTAAATATTGAAGCAATGGAAGATTGCGAACTCTTTATTTTTGATAAAGATAGCTTGGAAGAAATTTACACACATATTCCCAAAATGGAACGCTTTTTTAGGTTGTTAATGCAAAATGCTTTGATAGCTTTGTCTAGACGAATGATGTCAGCTATGACTCAAACCACTTTAGAGCGTTATTGTGATTTTATTCAACGCTATCCTGAAATTGAGCAACGCGTCCCAAATCATCAAATTGCCTCTTACTTAGGTGTGAAACCTGAATCGCTCAGCAGAATTCGTAAGCAATATATGCAATCGGACAAGAAAACATCTTAACCTACATCAATGTTATTTATTAATATAGGTCATTTTTCCTTTGTTGGAAGTGACATAATTTTGCATCATAAATATTAAACAACATGAAAAAAATATTTTTTATTCCGATTTTTTTGTTGAGTTTTTTTACAATAAAAGCTCAAACGCCAGCAACAGTTTGGAACTTAGATAAGGCACACTCTTCAGTAACATTTAGCATCGACCACATGGTGGTTTCTGAAGTAGAAGGTAAATTCAAAGAATTTAGTGCAGATATTAAAGCAGATAAAGCAGATTTCTCTGATGTGAAAGGTACGTTTACAGTAGCTTTAAAAAGTGTAGATACGGACAATGACAAAAGAGATGAACATTTAAGAAATGCCGATTTCTTTGATGTTGAGAAATATCCAAACTTAACTTTTGTAATTAAAAAGTTTACTAAAGTAAGCGGAAAACAATACAAAGTAACAGGCGATTTAACACTACATGGTGTAACAAAAACGGTAACATTAGATGCTAAATTTGGTGGTACTATTAAGGATCCGTATGGATTAACAAGAAGTGGTTTTACGGTAAGCGGTGAAATTAATCGTTATGACTTTGGCTTAAAATACAACGCTGCTTTAGAAGCCGGTGGTTTGACTATCGGTAAAAAAGTAAGCATTAAAGTCAACATGGAACTTACTAAAGCGAAATAAGATTTTTCATAATTCTATTTTTGTTGGTCGCAACCGAAGGTTGCGACCAACTTATTTTTACGGATGATAATATGCATCAAAAAGTGTTTTGGAAATAGTAGCAATTGTTTCTTCTAATACATTAAAATCAGCATAAGCATCGTTCACAAAAATTGCCAATACCAAGTGTTTCCCATTCGGCATTGTAATAATGCCAACATCATTTACTGCGGATGTCATGCCGACTTCATTCGTTCCAGAACTTCCGGTTTTATGTGCTACAACAGCATCCGATGGTAAATATTTTTTTATTCTATTTTTTCCGGTAGTTGTTTCAGTCATAATCTGTTTTAGAAATGCCGTATTGGTTTGTGATAATATTTTTCCATCATAAAATTTCTGCAACAAATTAATCATAGCATTCGGTGAACACACATTGCGGTATTGGTTTTTCCATTTCTTGTGCATGCCGGCTTCATTGTATTTCATCGCAAAATCATCTATACCCATTTTGCGAATATAGTTTTGTACTGCTTTAGGTTTTCCTATATGATGCAGTAATACATCGCAAGCGATATTATCACTTTGTGATACCATATATTTCAATAAATTTTCGAAAGTAATATTCACGTTTCCATTTGGAAATGAATCGCGCATTGGGCTCCAAGTGTCTTTTATCAATTCTTTTGGAGTGATGTGTATTTTATGTAATAAGGAAAATTCTTGTTTATCAATTCTGTCTAAAATTGCTAACCCAATCGGAAATTTAAAAACACTTTGCATTACACACATTTCATCGCCATAAAAAGAAAATGAAATAGAATCTTCAAGCACACGTGCTGCTACACTTACTTTCCCTTTAGCTTGTTTTGCTATTTCTTGTATTTGATTATAAAGAGAATCTTGTTTTGCATATAAAGTTGATTGCAATAAAATCAAAATAAATAAGCTGATAATTTTAACTATTTTAGGCATAAATTTTGTTTGTATTTCAAAGTTAGAATCATTTTTCTATCTTGTATTATATTTCATCTTTTAAAAGAATAATTATGAAAAAGTTTTTGTTTCCTTTTTGCTTGTTGATGGTAATTATTTTAGGTGTAATGACAGTAAAAGGTGGCGATGCAAATAAAAACAAACTCGTTGCTCCCGTAAAAGATAAAAATGCAGAGAAACGAAAAGCTGATTCTTTGTCGTATGCAAATTTTTCAATAGATAGTAAAGATCATACATTTCAAAATACACCCAATGAAGTATTGTTGAGTAATGGTATGAAAATTAAATTCTTGAAACTACATCGTTTTCCAATTCCAAGAGGTGTGAATGTGCAAATTCCAGATGATATTTCGCAACGTTTTGCCTATGAATTAGCCGAGGTTGAAATTGTTGCTACAAACACTACCGGTCAAACCATTCTATTAGGACAAAACGCATCGGAAGCTTTGTTTGTGTCGTTTAAAATGTTTGGCGAAGAAACAGGTGCTAAAACATTTGTTTCGCAGTATCCATTATCGTATGGTGCTATTTATTCCATGATGGAACCCAAACAAACTGAAAAAGTATCACCAACGTATTTGCAAACGACAGCGATGGTAAACAATGCTTATAAACCTAATGAATCCAAAACAAGTAAAGGTTATATTATTTGTTTAGCTAAGGCTGCTAAAAAAATAGATAAAATTATTGTGCAAACCCAAGAATTTGGTGCCAATAAAACATACGCTTGTCCGGCTAATTTATAAAAGAATATTGGCAAAATCTCGTTTCTAAATGGTATCATACATGCATCATTTTGGATAGATTTCTGTTATATAACCTAAAATTCTCATTATTTTATCGTCAACCTTGCCGACAAAGTGTTATCTTTGCACCGATTTTTAACATTTTTAATCTAAAATACATAAGATGAAAGTTACTGTTGTTGGTGCAGGTGCAGTGGGTGCTACCGTTGCAGATAATATTGCACGCAAAGAAATATGCCACGAAGTGGTATTATTAGACATTAAAGAAGGTGTTGCTGAAGGAAAATCAATGGACATGATGCAAACAGCCGCTTTATTAGGTTTTGATACAAAAATTAGTGGTTCTACTAATGATTACGCTAAAACTGCAAACAGCGATGTAGTAGTTATTACTTCAGGATTGCCACGTAAACCGGGCATGACACGCGAAGAATTAATTGGTGTGAATGCAGGTATTGTAAAAGGTGTTGCAGAAAACATCCTTAAATATTCACCGAATACAATTTTCGTTATCATTTCTAATCCGATGGATACAATGACATATTTAGCATTGAAATCTACCGGCATTGCAAAAAATAGAATTATTGGTATGGGCGGTGCTCTAGATAGCTCTCGTTTTAGATATTATTTGGCACAAGCTTTGGGTTGCTCTCCATCTCAATTAAATGCAGATGTTATCGGTGGTCATGGTGATACAACTATGATTCCTTTAACTCGCTTAGCAACTTTAGGTTCTACACCGGTTGCACAATTATTAGATGCAGAAACGTTACAAAAAGTAGCTGCTGATACAATGGTTGGTGGTGCTACTTTAACAAAATTAATTGGTACTTCAGCTTGGTACGCACCAGGTGCTGCCGGTATGGAAATCGTAGAATCTATCTTACGTGATGAGAAAAAAGTAATCACCTCTTGCGTATATTTAGAAGGCGAATACGGTCAAACAGATATCTGTTTAGGTGTTCCGGTTGTAATCGGTAAAAATGGTTGGGAAAAAATCATTGATTATAAATTAAATGAAGAAGAACAAGCAGCATTCAACAAAAGTGCAGATGCAGTTCGTGCAATGAACGATGTATTAAAAACATTGTCACTGTAAGTCAATTTCAATTAAAAATTAAAGCAGCCTTACGGCTGCTTTTTTTGTTATATTTTTTTGATGGTTTCAAAATGATGTCGATT
>CAZDOT010000012.1:0-63140 GCA_964507125.1 uncultured Chitinophagales bacterium
ACATCCACTAATTTGCTGGCTAATGCTGTTTCATACGGTGCGTAATCAAATAATGGATAATCGTTCAGGCTTACCTCGTGAAAAAAAATATTTTCATTAAACGTATCTAATAATCGTGCCGGCTCTTTGTAGGTAACAAAATGCACTTTGTGTCCTTTTTGTGCCAATCCTTTTCCTAACTCAGTGGCCACCACGCCACTGCCGCCAAACGTAGGATAACATACAATTCCAATATTCATAGCCATGCAAAGGTAGTAATGAAATAATGAAATAATGAGAAAAATGTTCAATCTTCTTTACTAACAGCGTCTCACGCAGAGAACTCTGTGTACGTTGTCCTTTTCAAGAGAATCTGCTATGAAAAAAATGAAACGATTGTTTAACTAATTAAACATCCATTTTTTATTTGTGTGTTATTTCAATTGCTCATTCATCTTCAAACCACAATCTAAAAATTGGATATAGTTGTTTTTATCTTTTGAAAAATCATACGCAACCGGCTGATTGAGTAATTGCTCTTTAGTATTGATTAAAACGTACAATGGTTGTGAATTGGTTTTAAAATGCTCTGCTTGGAATGCACTCCATTTTTGTCCAACTGTCTTTACTTCGCGTTCTTTTCCTGTTGATGTAGATATATACCATTCATCTTCCGACAATGCTTTTCTATCATCAACATATAAAGAGATGATGACATACGCTTTTAAGCGTTGTTTTACTTGTGCATCACTCCAAACTTTATCTTCAATTTTTCGACAATTTACACAACCAAATCCGGTGAAGTCTAACAACACAGGCATGTTGTGTGCTTTTGCATATTCCATTCCTTCTTCGTAATCGTTGAAATGTTTGAATGTGGTTTCTTTTTCTGTTTTAAAATTATAGGTTGTCGGCGGAATTATTCCACTTAAAATATTTACCGGCTTGTAAGCAATCAATGCATACACTAAATAAAATGTAAAAAGCAAAGTAGCTACACCAAAGGCTTTCACCACATTGGTTTGTTTTGTTTTGAAAAAAATATTTAAACAATACAACGACAATAAACCAAAAATGAGAATCCAAATGAGCATAAACGGTTCAAAACGCAAGATGCCCCAATTCATTGTCATATCTACCACAGATAAAAACTTAAAGGCTAAGGCTAATTCCAAAAACCCTAAAATTACTTTTACGGTAGTTAGCCATCCACCTGATTTAGGTAATGAGGATAGCCATTGCGGGAACATAGCAAACAATGTAAATGGCAATGCTAATGCAATACCAAAACCGAGTAAGCCAAAAAATAAAGATGAACCACCCATTACTAACAGCGTTCCGATAATTGGTCCGGTGCATGAAAACGAAACTAATGCTAATGTAAATGCCATAAAAAAGACACCTAAATAACCACCTTTACTCGATAAGCTGTCTGTTTTATTTGCCCAAGAAGATGGCAATGTAATTTCGAACAAACCGAAAAAGGAAAGTGCGAAAATGACAAACACCACAAAAAACAATAGATTAAACCAGATATTGGTACTCATGGCATTCAAGGCATCCGATCCAAATAATTTGGTAATGATTAAGCCTAAGGAAACATAAATTACAATGATGCTCAAGCCATACAATAATGCTTTGCTGATGCCCGATTTTTTTTCTTTTCCGCCTTTGGTAAAATAACTAACCGTTAGTGGCACCATTGGGAAAACACAAGGCGTTAATAAAGCAAATAAACCGCCGATAAATCCGGCAATGAATATCCAAAGCCAGCCTTTTTCGCTGTTGGTTTGTTCGGTAGTGCTACAGGCATTTGAAGCATGTGTCCAATCAAATTTTTGGTTGATGTTATCTGTAATAACAGGTGTTGTAGCTGTTGTTTGCGTGTCAGTGCTTGTGGCATTTTTCGAAATAGTGTCAACCGTTGTTGTCGTGGCATTGCCCGATGCTTGTTGGAAAGTGATGGAAAATTTTTCCGGCCCAAATGGCATACAACCAACTTCATCACGGCAAACTTGTCCATCAAATTCACCTTTTAAAACGGCATTTGCATTTTTTATTTTTACAGTTTGCACAAATATGGCATCACCCACAAATGAAGTTACTTTTACGCCAAAAAGTTCATCGAAGTAGGTTTTCTTTTTTCCTTCTTCTTCTACTTTTCCGATGAATTCAATATCAGCATTTTTTTCAAAACGAAATTGTGTTGGCAGTGGTCCGTTTTCACTAGTAAATTGAGAGAAGGTATGCCATTCGTCATCTAAGGTGCAGATAAATTTTACTTTAAAAGTGTTTTCAGATATTTTAACTACTTCGCTTTTCCAAGATAAATGCTGTTCCATCGCAGCAGTAGCAGTCAAAGGTTGTAATCCGAAAAAAAATAAGAGTGCAACTAAAGTCCCAAATTTAGGTATCCAATTTTTGGGCTGTATGGTTGTCGTTGTTATGTAGTTTGCTCGAAATTTATCCATAGACCAGATTCAATAAAGATTCAAATAATTTTTTTCCATCGGCATTCCCCAACACGGACTCGGCACAGCGTTCCGGATGTGGCATCATGCCAAATACGTTTCTATTAACATTACAAATGCCTGCAATGTTTTCAATAGAACCATTTGGGTTAGCTGCTTCCGTAATATTTCCGGAAGCATCGCAATATTTGAATAAAATCTGATCGTTTTGTTTTAACATTTTTAAAGTTTCGGCATCCGCAAAATAACGACCTTCGCCATGTGCAATCGGAATATTGAGTGGTGTTGTCAAATCAAGCTGCTGTGTCAGTGCCGTATTTTTTGTTTGAGGCAATAAATACTGATTTTGACAAATAAAACGTTGGTGATTGTTTGCCAATAAAGCACCCGGTAACAAATGGCTTTCACACAATACTTGGAATCCATTGCAAATGCCAAAAACATAACCTCCATTGTTGGCATGTTCTATTACTTTTTCCATGATAGGTGAAAAACGGGCAATGGCACCGCATCTCAGATAATCTCCATACGAGAAACCACCTGGAATCATAATGCAATCTTCCGTAGTTAAATCTTGTAAATGCGTGTCTTTGTGCCACAATATGTGTGTTTCGCATTGCATTACTTCTTTGCATACGTGAATTACATCTGCATCGCAATTAGAACCCGGAAAAACCACCACACCAAATTTCATATTCTTAGTTTTAAATAGTAAAAAAATGCATCAGATTTCAAATAATTGCAGTTGTAAAATTAACTGAAAACTCGAATCCAATTTGTAACAAAAATTACAATTACAAAGATAGCATTCAGTATTTCACCAATTCGCTTTTTACGAATTCTTAACATTAATAAAGTCAAGAAGATAGTTGCCGGAATAAATAACAATGAAAAGGCTGTTTCGTCTAATTTTTTGCTAAGTGCAACGGAAATACTCAAGCCTATTAATAAGAAAATTAGCATGTTTAGGTTTCTTCTGCGTTTAAAGCTTACAGAGTATAAATAACCTCGCATACTTATAAAGGAAAAAAGTAAATATACAGCCGCCATTATTAAACAAATAAGATTAAGCAATTGGTAATGTATGCTGAGAAAAAAGAAATTAGATGGAAGCAACACATCTACATCTAATGAAAAATCGGAGAGATAGCTGATGCCTAATGCTATATATATTGGAAAAATCATCCCAAAAAATAATACTATGTAATCGTTAAAGCGGAATGATTTAATTGCGTATAAAATCACCAATAAAAACAAGAAAATAAATACCATATTCACATTCAAAATCACCAATAAACCACTTAAAACGCCGGCATTAAAACATTCCATCCGAGCATTTTCTTTTGATGTAATGTGTATGAACGTATAAAACAACATCAATAATAAAAAATTTAAGATGGTGTACATGGAAAATACGTTGAATTGTGGTATCAAAGAGGATAACAATACATAATAAATAGCCGGAATCCAGCTGCTACCTTCGTGGTAATCGGCTTGATGAAACAAGCGGTTTAACCATAACGCTTGTACTAACAAAGAGATTTGTGCTAATAAAAAGTTGAGCATCATGTTTTGGCTCAACAACCCTTCAATACCCCACAAATTTTGTACCGGTGCAATTGTAGGCATTGTGATAAATAAAAATGGTATTTTTATAGCAATAAAAAAGAAAATATAAGCTATTAGTGTAAGCGGTTGCTGCGATTTAAAAAAGGATAACACGAAATAGAAATCGATTTGTGTGCAAGTTACAACTTATTTTGTCTTCATTTATCTTTAATACTGAAACAAAATAAATTGAAGATTTCGTTTTTGTTCGCTTGGGAAAACAATGGTGTTGCCGTCTAATTGCTTGGCTTTTTGAGGCACCATCACCAATCCTTGTTTTTCGCTGTTTAGTACGCTGGCACGTTTTACCAAACCATTTGGATTAATGTTGTATTCTACAAAATTTCCAATATTATAAAAATCTTCGTTGTATAAAAATTTCAACACGTTATTGGCCTCAAAAAACGCGAAAGACGAATAGTAACCATCATCATTTTCGGAAATTTGTGCTTTGGGCATGTTGGTTTGCCAATCTACTGAACCATCCATATTTATTGAAAAAACACCGATGTCGTAAAAGAAATTTTGCTCGACATATTTAAGCGATGAAGCCAATGGTATCGCATTATAGTACGAATAATTGTCCACCATTCTTTCGGTTCTGGTAAACTTGTACTCACCTTCGGTAATTAAAACAAAACCACCATCACTACGCGGTATGATACGTTTTGGTTTTACTAAGGTGGCTTTATCTTGCCATGCTTTAAATTCGTTCGTTTGATACTTTTTCAAGACATCTTCATTAAACGGCATTTTGCTGCTCAACAACACGGTATTCGTTCTAAAATCTATGATTTGATAAAATATACCGATGTCGTTTTTGTTTTTTATGTTTTTATAACAAGCCGCGATATAGCCGATATTACGAGCATTTCCGGTTTCTGTAATCACATTTTTAAATACATAATCCGGATGTTGTAACACTTGTTCGCCAATAGTATTGGTGGCTCTGTTAAAGGTGTACGAAGTATAAGTAGAGAATTGGTAATCATTGCTTGTACTTCCATTTTCAGTGCCAATTACAGCAAATACATTGCCTTCGTTGTTTATTTTGATAGATTTTAAAACACTGTTTGTTACGTCTTGCGAAGAAAATAAGTTTCTATTTACAATCTTAATAGAATCATTTAAGATAGTAAAACGAACGAAATATGAATTTTTGGTTCGCAATAGATTGAAGGTTAAAATCTTGGATTTATCCGGTGAAGTTTTTACATAAAATACTTTCCCTTTGCCAATATTTATCAATGGCATAGAATCTAAAACGTATGCTTCATTTGGAATATTTAATTTGTCATCAATGACTTTTAATTTCAAATATTGATTTCTGTCGTCTTCCGTAGTATAGAAAGCCAAAATCTTATCTTTCATTAATATCAAATCTTCTAAAGTGGCTGCCTTTCCTTTAAACGGCAATTCTTTGCGTTTGTCCACTTTTAATTGTGCATTGTATGTAACCAATTCACTCTCATTATTACCAAAATAATGCACCACAATGCCCAAATCATTCTTTCCGATTATTTCATAATCCGAAAAACGGCTGGCTACTTTTTCTGCTATTGATTTGGTGATGGTTTGTGCAAAAAGCGAATATGGAATGAGTAAAAAACAACAAAGTAAGTATCTAAGAAATTGATTTCTTGAATGCTGCTTATTTTGTATTGTTTTATTCGTTTTACTCATTTTATTTTTTTTGTCGTGGGTCTAATGCATCCGTCAATCCTTCACCGATTAAGTTAAACAATGTAACCGTAAGGAAGATGGCGAAACCCGGAAAGATAGCTACCCAAAGTTGCGATTTTCCACCTTGTGCTAAGGATAACAATTTTCCCCAAGTTAATGTTTCCGGCGGAATACCTAAACCAATAAACGATAAAAACGACTCCGTTAGTATGGCAGCTGCAATTCCGAATGCAATGGTAATTAATACCGGCGACAAAGCATTAGGAATGGCGTGTTTTAATAAAATTCTCCAACGCGGAAAACCTAATGCTTCCGACGCTTCGATATATTCTAAATTGCGAATACGCAATAATTCTGCACGAATAAAACGAGCTATTTCTGTCCAAGAAGTTAACCCAATTACCACCATCACTAAAAAGATACTTGGCTTAGAAATGGCAACTACAGCAATGATTAAAAATAAACGTGGAATAGATACTAAAACCTCAATCATACGTTGCACAATAATATCTACCGGAACATTCATTTTTGTTTTTAAAAATGGGATTGATTTTAATGGTCTGGATACTATGTAAGCAACAAACATACAGGCAAAGAATGCCAAAGTGCCCATTAATAAACCATCAACAGCATTAAAATAAAATAAACCTAAACACACAAAAATGCATCCGATTAAAAATGCAGCTCTGGAAATACGAATACCGGTGTCACCAAAAAATCCGGCTAATGAACCCAATAAAATACCAATGACACTGGCAATAGACATGGCTATTAAACCAATAATAAATGCTATGCGTGTTCCATGTATCAAGGCTGATAAAATATCACGACCAATGCCTTCTGTACCTAACCAATGTCTCCAACGAACGGACGTCACATCTTGCTTGCCAAAGGGTGAAACAAATCCGAAGTTTAAAATATCTTGTGTTGTAGGTGAGTACGGAATCGGTGCTCTTAAAACAAAATCGTAGTTGGCATCCGCCCAATCTATATTATTTAATTCCGGAGCAAATTTGGCAAGTTTTAGCTTTACGGCATATTCTTTTAAAATGGGAAAATAAACCTTGCCCTGATATTTGCATACAATGGGTTTTTCGTTGGCAATAAAATCAGCAAATAATGCAATACATGACATGAATAGTATCAAATACAACGAAAACAAAGCTCGTTTATTTTTCCTAAATTGCCGTTTTACATACGACCAATAATCTTGTTTTATTTCAGGATTTGTGCTCAATGTATTTATTTTTTATTGTAAGAAATTCTTGGATCTACTACAGCATATAAAATATCTGCCACTAAATATCCGATTAAAGTAAGAATAGCAGAAAACATGACTACCGTATATACAATTGGATAGTTTCTGGCCACTAAGGCTTCATAGGCAGTTTTTCCCATGCCCGGAATGGAAAAGATTAATTCTAATACTACCGAACCACTGATGGCCAAAGGAAACACATTGGCAAATAAGGTGATGATTGGTAATAAAGAGTTTTTGATGGCATGTTTCCATAAAACCACTTCTTCATTTAAGCCTTTCGCACGTGCAGTTCGGATATAATCTTGCGATAATGAGTTTACCATGGCACCACGCATTTGTCTGGAAATAAACGCTAATCCGCCATACGTGTAGCAAATAACCGGCAAGGTTAAATGCCATACATAATTGAAAAATTTTCCAAAAAATGTCATATTTTCTGTTGGTTGTGGTACACCAAATGATGGGAATAAATTAAAGAAATCACCACCGCCAAAAAACATAATTAATAAAGTAGCTACCCAAAAACTTGGCAACGAATATAAAATGAATAAAGATGTAGAAATGGTTTGATCTTTAATATTTCCTTTGTTAGCTGCAGATACAATGCCTAATGGAATGGCAATTAAATACGTAAGGAAAATGGAGATGAAGCTCAATAAAACTGTCCAGCGTACTGCTTCCCAAATTACTGTTTTCACCGGCTTTTCATCTTGATAAGAAATACCGAAATCACCAACCATAAATTTTGTTATCCATTGATGATATTGGTTTTTGATGCCATACCAATGAATAGTAGGAATGTAGTTTTTATAGGTTGTTGCTTTGTTTACAACCGTTGAGTATAAATTTTTAGTATGGATGATTTCTGTTGCTAAGGCAGGCAATCCGGCGGAAGTGGCTATTTTCTCAATTTTATTTAAGTTGAATTGTATC
The DNA here is from genome assembly GCA_964507125.1 of uncultured Chitinophagales bacterium. Lineage (GTDB taxonomy): Bacteria > Bacteroidota > Bacteroidia > Chitinophagales > JADIYW01 > JADJSS01. The sequence continues at coordinate 7,936 of CAZDOT010000012.1, forward strand.
GATTGGTTATCCGATTCAATCAGTACTTCCTGAATACCTGCTTTGATGTCTATCAAAGCATCAGCATTGGTTGAGTCTGTAACTACATTTCCAGAATTTATTTCTAAATCTCTTAGTGCTTTATAATAGGTATTAATCTCATCCCAATTGCCATATTGTTTTATCAATTTAGATAAGTTCTCTCTATGAAATTTTTTTGGAATCTCATATAAATCTTTTGGTGTGGCTTGATTAGAAATACTGAAATAAAAAGTGGGTAAGTCTAACCCTAATTGTTTTCGTTTAGCAATGTATGCTTTTTCGGCTGCTACAGCTTTTGCAGAACTTCCCATTTCACTATTAGAATTGAGCATCTGTTCTACCGGATCGCCCGGAACACTGGTACTTAAAAAGAATGTGAGCAACGAAATGATAAATAACGTTGGAATAAAAAGTACAACCCTCTTTAAAATATATTTTAGCATATCGTTTCTCTTTTTATTTGTCTTCTACTTTATATCCTTCTTTTACTTTAAATCCGGCAAACCATGCACCCGGATACAATGCTGGACCGGCATTGATATTCTCAAAACGTTTGTGTATGCAGTTTCTATAAGTTTGAACGTATAAGTAAATATATGGAATTTGAGTATGTTCAATTTCTTGCCATTCATAGTATAATTTTTTTCTTTTTTCTACGTCAAATTCTACACGAATATCGTCTAAGATTTTATCTGTTTTTGCATTCCCAAAACTCATGTAATTAGCACCGCCATTGGCACTCGAAGTATGGAATAATTGTTTGTTGTCATCCACACCCGGTCCGGTAACCCAACCTTGATACCACATTTGGCAATTGTGTTTTTTTAATTCATCTATATAAAGCGACCACTCTAATGTTTTAATATTTAAATGAATACCGGCTTTGTTAAAAGTGCGTTGCATTAATAAACCCACCATTTCTCGCAAGCTGTTGCCACTGTTGTAGGTGTATGTTAATTCAAAGTTTGTTTTTACACCTTCAATAGTTTTATCTAATATGCCATCGCCATCTGTATCTTTCCATCCTGCTGCTTCTAATAAGGCTACGCCTTTTTTCAAATCAAAAGGAAATAATTGGATAGATGGATCGATGATATCTTTTTTCATCGGCAAAATTGCACTGTTATTACGCACACCCATGCCGTAAATTACCTTTTCTAATATCTGATTGACATCGATTAAATAGCACAACGCTTGTCTAACTTTTACATCACTCAGTATTTTATCTTTATGGTTTAAGCCGATGCATTGATAAGCCAATTGTTCCGGTTCACTTTTGTAAAAGTTTTTAGTAAACTTAGGTGAGTTGTCTAGGTCTTTATAATCTTTTACCGGTGTGACAAAAATAAAATCTAATTGTTCGTTTTTTAATGCTGTTAATGCCGTAGTGAAGTTATTGATAGTGATAAACACCAAACGTTTTGGATATGCTTCGAAGAAGATGTTTTTATCTCTTATTTTGTCACCCCACCAATCTTTTTTGCGTTCTAAAATCATGCGTTGTCCTGTTTCCCAACTCACCAATTTGTAAGCTCCGGAACCTTGCACATAAGCTGGCTCACGCATTGTTTGTTGTGAGTTAAAGAAGTCGGCAAATTTTTTAATATTATCGTCGTCAGCACATTTTGGATTTTCTACTATGAACTCCGGAATACTATATTTTTTCAGTAACCCTTTTGCATCATATACATATTCCGGTAAGATGATAACTTCACAACCAGTACCTTCTACTGCTCCAATATATTCATTGCAGACAACAGTGAATTTTTTTGAATTTTCCGGATATAATCGAATGTCTTTTACATAATCAATAGATGGTTTTACGTTGTCGGAATTTACTTTCGGACAAAGTATTGCCTTGTATGAAAAAACAACATCTTTTGCCGTAATTGGTGAGCCATTGTCCCAAACGGCCTCCGGTCTAATTTCATAAGTAACTTCAATGGTGTTGCCTACATTTTTTACTTCCGGTAATGCTACCGCTAACACAGGAGTAATAGCCATCGTTTTTAAGTCATAATTCAACATAGATTGCATAATGTTTGGAATCATGTATCTTCTGGAAGTGGCATCGGAAACAGTATAGGGATTTAATCCGGTTGCATCGGATAAAACGTGAATGGCAACTTGGTTTTTATATACTTTTTTAGAATTAGCCGTGTTTCTAATAATGGCACTTAATACAACAATAGCACACAATAAAATCAATGTTGTATAAAGTATTCTTTTTATAGACATGTATATTAGATTAGCTGGCAAATTTAATAGTTTTTATACAGATTGTATGTATGCTTTGTAAGTATTAACACGCAACCTTTGTATTGAATTAGTTGTCGTATTGAGTTGATTATCATTTTAAATAGTACACAAAACGATTTTTTCCTTTTTTAATTGTCTAGTTGAATTCTGTTTTTTAGTTATCCATTTTTTGTTATATTCACTAAATAAATAAACGTATATGCGAAATTTTTTATTATGTATGATGGGTATTCTCACCCTCTTTATTTTTCAATCGTGTAATTCTAATGGTAAAAAAGAAGGAGACACACAAGGTTTTACGTATGATGAAAAAATAGAAAAAGAATTTCAAGAAAAATTGATTTTGGTGGAAGATGGTGGAACAGTCGTGTTTCCGGCTGGAAAATTCTTGTTTAAAAAAGCACTATCTATGGAAGGGAAAAAAGATGTTACAATAAAAGGAGCAGGCACAAAGGAAACGATTTTATCTTTTTTAGGGCAAGCCGAAGGTGCTGAAGGTATTAATATCACCAATTGCCAAAATGTAACAGTGGAAGGTTTTACTATACAAGATTCCAAAGGCGATAATTTGAAACTAAAAAATTGTGATGGAGTTACCATCCGAACCATCCGAAATATGAATTCTACTTGGACTACCGGAGCCGACACATCTAATGGAAATTATGGATACTATCCTGTGGAATGCAAAAATGTATTGTTAGAAAATTGCGAGGTTTCTTATTGTGCAGATGCCGGCGTGTATGTTGGTCAATCTACCAATGTAATTGTGCGTCATTGCTATGCACATCATAATGTTGCCGGTATCGAAATTGAGAATTGCATCAACTCAGATGTATATAAAAACAAAGCAGAAAATAATTCCGGTGGTATTTTAGTGTTTGATTTACCAAAACTCTTCCAAGCAAATGGACGAAATGCGAAAGTTTGGGATAATGATTGCAATAACAACAACTTTAAAAACTTTGGAAAACCCGGAAGCATTGTAGCAATGATTCCGCCCGGCTCCGGAATAATAATTATGGCAACCGATAGCGTAGATGTCTTTAATAATCGCATTACAAACAATAAAACAGTTGGCGTGGCTACAGTTTGCTATCAAATGACCGGAAAGCAATTAAACGATACAGCGTATGGTCCTTATTGTACTGCCATTTCTATCCACGATAATAAATTTGACCGCAGCGGATTATCTCTTACAGAGCGTGTTCCGGATTTATCCACGGATTTAGGAAAATTGCTTGCGGCAACATTTAAAGGTGGTTTAGATATTTTAGTAGATGGCTCATCTGATCCAAAATGGAGAGATAAAAATGGTCAAATTCCGGAAGCAAAACGCATTTGTGTCCGAAATAATGGAAACATAGAATTTGGTAATTTAAATGCGTGGAAAGCAAGTGGCATAAAAGATATTATGAATTATAAAGACAATGATATCTCAAAGTTTGATTGTTCCATTGCTGCTATTAATGGGAATAATACCGATCCGGCAACAGCAAAATAATATCTTGTTCCATGAAAAAAACACTTGCACTTTTCTCATTTATAGGTTGCTTTATTTTATTATTTTTCAATCAATGTAAGATAGGCAATAAAGCCGTTGCGATGAATGTTGACGCAAAGCCTTTTGAAAATTTATCAGACTATCATTTTTTTAAAGGAACGCTAAAAAATTTAGAACCTAATGACAGAGTATTGCCATACGATGTGATTACAGCCTTGTTTACAGATTATGCACACAAAGCCCGTTTTGTTTGGATGCCGGAAGGTACATCAGCTAAATATATAAAAGATGAAGTGTTGGATTTTCCTGTTGGAACAGTTTTGATAAAAAATTTCTTTTATGAAATGGATGAACGGAATGCACAAAAAGGAAGAAGAATCATTGAAACACGCTTGTTGGTTAAACGCAAAGATAAATGGGATGCTTTAGCATATGTATGGAACGATGCACAAACCGAAGCGACCTTAAATATTGTAGGCGATTCTAAAAAAGTAGATTACACGAATGCTAATGGAAAAGCCGTACACATTGATTATACTGTTCCCAACAAAAATGAATGCAAAAACTGCCACAATCTCAATAATGTATTGATGCCAATTGGGCCAAAAGTTCGCTATTTAAACAAAGAATATTTATATGCAGATGGCCTGAAAAATCAATTAGAAAAATGGGCTTCTGTGGGCTACTTAACCGGATACTATGCTGCAGAAAATACCACCAATAAAATTCCACCTGCTTTTAATTCTGCGAGTGGAACTACGGAGCAGAGAGCTAAATCTTATTTGGAAATTAATTGTGCTCATTGCCATCGCAAAGAAGGCAGTGCCAATAATTCCGGATTGTTTTTGTTGTTGAGTGAGCAAAATCCGGAAAGTTGGGGCATCATGAAAAGTCCGGTAGCTGCGGGTGCTGCCAGTGGTGATAATCTGTACGATGTCGTTCCGGGAAAGCCGGATGAAAGCATCTTAGTGCATCGCATTACAGAAAACGACCCTGAAGTGCGCATGCCGGAATTAGGCAGAAGTGTAACACACGTGGAAGGTGTGGAACTCGTTCGACAATGGATAGCCGAAATGAAAAAATAATCGAGATAAAAAGAAGAATAAAACACTAACCATTAATTTTTCTTCCTTAAAAGTATTCAAATAAAAAAGGCTGTTTCTTGTTTTGAAACAGCCTTTTTCGTTTATAATTTTTTTCTAATAATTTTAATGTTGTGCAGTTGCCGGCAATTGCATTTCTTTAAATTCTATACCGGAAGGCAACTCAAATGTGCCGGCAGGAATACTCGGATTTTCTTCTATTTTCTTCACATTCGTAGTTACGGTTTTTCCCATCATGGCCATTTCCATTTTCAACGGAATTCCTTTCCAAGACCACATCTTTCCATTCATTTGCTCCATCGAAAAACTAAACACTTTGCAAGATTTTCCATCTATGGTTTCTTCGCCTTCCTCTTTTAAGTTCATTTTCTTTTTCATTTCTTCCGTTAACGTTGCAATGTCTGTTGTGTTGGGGTCAAATTTAGAGGGGTCTAATTTTATTTTACTTCCGGTTTTAGACATGTTCGACCAAGTATAAGCATAATCATCCAACTTAAGCATATTGGAGGTAGTGTTCATGGATTTACCACCAAATGAAATGGACGTTATCGCTTCGGTGCGAACTTTCTTTCCAAAATCATCCGTATATACTTTAGATGTTGTGGTGCCCATGCCTTCTGGCATAATCGTTTCGGATTCATACATAACCGATTTGATATTTTCTGCTGGTGCCGATGTAACATCTACAGAAGTGCTGCTTGTATTGGTGCTTTCGCCGGGTTGGTCAGTTGAGTTGTTTTTACATGCTGTAAATAAGGCAATAATAATTGCCACCAAAAAGATATTTCTCATAGATTTTATTTTAATTCTAATTTAGATAAATTTTAGTACACTGTATATTAATTCTAATTTGGAGCAACCAAACATTATAATCTCTATTTTTGATGTATGATGTGGCAATGGCACGAATTGACAAATGAAACTAAGATAGCTTTTGAGCAATTACAAATTTTACAGATGGCAAAATTGGATTTTAACGACAAATCCATTTGCGTAACACGCTTAGAAGATGGCTTCTTTGGAATACAAAATACATGTCCACACGCAGGAGCACAACTACATCATGGTCATTGCAATAAAAGAGGCGTGGTTACTTGTCCGTTGCATGGTTATAAATTCGATATGAAATCCGGAAGAAGTGTAGATGGCAATAATTATAAAATCACGCATTATACATTTAAAATAGAAGACGATAAGTTATGGATTGGCATTAAGCAATACTAACTTTGTATTGAAAATAATAGCATCGTTTTACATCAATGAAATACTCAATTGTTGACATAAATAAAATTGTAAACGGAAGTTTTTTGCAAGAAAAATCGAATCCGTTAATTACGCATGTTTGCATCGATACTCGACAAATTACGCATGCTGCAAACAGTCTTTTCTTTTGTTTAGTAGCCCAGAATGATGGACATCAATTTGTTGAAACAGCCTACAAAAAAGGAATTCGTAATTTTGTTGTTTCTATAAAGCTAGATGTGCACACTTATGCAGATGCCAATTTTATTTTGGTTTCAAATACGTGTGATGCATTGCAGCAATTAGCAACACAGCACCGCACACAATTTCAAATTCCGACAATTGGGATTACAGGCAGTAATGGAAAAACCATTGTGAAAGAATGGTTGTTTCAGTTAATGTCAACAGGAAAAAATATAGTAAAAAGTCCGAAGAGTTATAATTCACAAATTGGTGTTCCTCTTTCTGTATTAAACATGGAAGCAGAAAATGAATTAGCCATTTTTGAAGCCGGAATTTCCACAGTAGGTGAAATGGAAAAGTTGCAATCTATTATTCAGCCTACCATCGGACTACTTACAAATATTGGCACTGCACACGATGCCGGATTTACAACTAAGGAAGAGAAGTTGCACGAAAAACTACAATTGTTTACACATGCCGATGTATGTTTGTTTTTTGAAAAATATATTTCTACCTCAGCATTAGCTGATTTTTCATTTCAAAAAATTTCGATTGGTGGAAACGATGATGCAGTTGTAAAAATCAATCATCGTACTAAACAACCCAATAGTGTAATAGTGGAGTTGTCATCCGCACTATTTGCAATGGATAAAACCAACTTTATTATTCCATTTTTAGATGATGCTTCGATAGAGAATTGTTTGCTTTGTGTGGTAACCTTGTTGTATTTAGGTTATTCTGTTGAAGCAATTCAAACAAAAATTTCATCGTTACGCAATTTGCCGATGCGTTTAGAGTTGAAATATGGAATCCAAAATTGTACTATCATTGATGATTCCTATAGTGCAGATTTTCACTCGTTGCAAATCGCCTTAGATTTCTTGAAACAACAAGCATCGCACAAGAAAAAAACATTGATAATTTCTGAGTTTGATGAATCCGGATTGAGCGAAAAAGATTTTATTCAAAAACTCAAATCTATCTTGCAAAACAATGCATTCGATAAATTAATTGGTGTTGGTAAAGCATTTATGCATCACGTAGAATCATTAGCATACACTGTAAAAGAGTGGTATGTTTTTGAAAGCACACAACAATTGTTAGAGCAATTTCACGTATTACATTTTGAGCGAGAACTGATTTTATTAAAAGGTGCACGACAATATACATTTGAGAAAATAACGGCACAACTCATCGGACAAACACATGCTACGGTGTTAGAAGTAAACCTAAATGCACTCATCCAAAACTTAAATTGCTATAAAACATATTTGCCCAAAGATTGTGGTGTAATTGCTATGGTGAAAGCCTTTTCGTATGGGAGCGGAAGTGTAGAGATTGCAGGGCTTTTGGAAAAACAACACGTTTCTTATTTAGCAGTGGCTTATGCTGATGAAGGCGTGGAATTGAGAAAAGAAGCAATACAATTACCTATTATTGTGATGAATCCGGATGTGGTTGATTTTGATAGAATGTTGGAATACAATTTAGAGCCCGAAATTTATTCTCTACAAATCTTAAATCATCTAATAAAAAAAGTGAATGGTAAAAATATTTCCATTCATTTAAAGTTGGAAACTGGCATGAATCGTTTAGGATTTGTGGCGGATGAACTAGATGAATTGATAACCGTGTTGCATCATTATCCTAACATCCAAATAAGAACGGTATTTTCTCATTTAGCAGCCAGTGAAGATGCACAATTAGACGCATTTACAAAAGAACAAATTGCCACTTTTAAATCGATGTCCAACAAGATTTTATCGGCGTTTTCATATCCGATAAAACGACATCTATTGAACTCTGCTGGCATCTTGCGTTTTCCGGAAGCCCATTTTGATTTTGTTCGTTTGGGTATTGGTTTGTACGGTGTAGATAGTTCTGAAACAATACAAACACAATTAGAGCCTGTTGGCAGACTAAAAACGCGTATTGCACAAATTAAATACGTCGCAAAAGGCGATACCATTGGCTATTCACGTAAAGGTGTTGCAGATAAAGACATGAAAATTGCAGTGTTAGCAATTGGTTATGCGGATGGATTTGATAGAAGATTTGGAAATGGTTTGGGCGATGTATTTATTGCCGGAAAACATGCCTCTATAATAGGAAATGTATGTATGGATATGTGTATGGCAGATATTACGCATATAGATGATGTGCGCGAGGGCGATGAATGCGAAATTTATGGAAAGGAAGTTTCCATTATTACACAAGCAAAAAAAATAGGTACTATTTCGTATGAGTTACTTACAAAAATTTCTGCTCGTGTAAAGCGATTGTATTTCTTAGATTGATAAAAAATGGGATTTTTAAAGCTTTAAAAATCCCATTTTTTATTGTATAAAAAGCTTTTATTTTTCCGGACGCATTTGCGGGAAGAATAAAACTTCTTGGATAGATGCTTGGTTGGTTAATAGCATCGCTAATCTATCTATACCAAAACCAATTCCGGAAGTTGGTGGCATTCCATATTCCAATGCACGCAAGAAATCTTGATCAATAAACATAGCTTCATCATCACCTCGTTCCTGTAGTTTTAATTGGTCTTCAAAACGTTCGCGTTGGTCAATCGGGTCGTTCAGCTCAGAGTATGCATTGGCAATTTCTTTTCCGTTTATCATCAACTCAAATCGTTCTACTAAACCATTTTTGCTGCGGTGTTTTTTCGTTAACGGCGACATTTCTACCGGATAGTCAATAATAAAAGTTGGTTGTATGTAGTTGTGTTCGCATCTTTCTCCAAAAATGGCATCTATTAATTTACCTTTTCCCATGGAGTTGTCTACTTCAATTTTTAGTTGCTTACATACATCGCGTAAGCCATCTTCATCCATTTCCGAAACATCAAATCCTGTATAAGTTTTAATGGCATCGTAGATAGAAATGCGTTTGTACGGTGCTTTGAAATTTATCATGTTTTCGCCTACTTGAACATACGTGTTTCCATTGGTGTCCAACGCTACTTTTTCTAATAGTTGCTCGGTGGTTTCCATCATCCAGAAATAATCTTTATAAGCAACATAAAACTCCAATACGGTAAATTCCGGATTGTGCGTTCTGTCCATACCTTCATTTCTAAAATTTCTTGAAAACTCATACACCCAATCAAAACCACCAACTATTAATCTTTTTAAATATAACTCATTGGCAATACGCAAATACAAGGGAATATCCAATGCATTGTGGTGTGTGATAAAAGGACGTGCGGCGGCTCCACCCGGAATGCTTTGTAAAACCGGCGTATCAACTTCCAACGCTTCTTTGTTGTTGAGGAATTCGCGAATGGAATTCATCATTTTAGTTCGTTTTACAAATGTTTCCCGCACATTAGCATTAACTACTAAATCAACATATCGTTGGCGATAGCGCATTTCCGGATCGGAGAAAGCATCAAAAACATTGCCGGCATCATCTGTTTTTACAACAGGAAGTGGACGTAAAGACTTGGACAACAAGGTGAATCCGGTAGCATGTACAGATATTTCGCCTACTTTGGTTTTAAAGGCGTAGCCTTTTATTCCGATGAAATCTCCTAAATCCAATAATTTAGAGAAAAGTGTATCGTATAAGGTTTTGTCTTCAGTCGGACAAATATCATCGCGACGTACGTAGATTTGGATTCTTCCGGTGCTGTCTTGAATTTCTGCAAAGGTAGCTTTTCCGGCAGGACGAGTTGCCATCAAGCGGCCTGCAATACATACCTCTTGGTAGTTTAGACGGTTTTTAGTGCCGTCTTCTAAAATTTCTTCTTGGTAATTATTTTTAATTTCCGTAGCAGAAGCATTCACCGGATATAAAGGAGCCGGATACGGATCAATGCCTAAGGCTTTTATTTTCTCCAGTTTTTCTCTACGAATTTGTTCTTGTTCAGAAAGTTGCATGATACTAAAATTGAAGTGCAAAGATACGGATTAGTAGCAAGGAGTAAGAAAAAAGTAGCCGGATTTTTTAGTTTATAAGGTGTTGCACATCAACAATTGACAGTTTATTAAAGTTTACTTGTTGCGTTTGCCAGCCTAGAGCTTTAGGTATTTCCAAGTTTTCGGGTTTGTCGTCTAAAAATAAAATATTTTCGGGGTTTAATTGTTGTTGCTCCATCACAAATTCATAAATTTCTTTATCCGGTTTGCGCATTCCAATTTCGTGTGAATAATAAACCGTGTGGAAGTATGTTTGTAAGATGTTTTCGCCAAAGTCGTGCAGCATATCTGTAATGAATTTTTGGGCATGGATGGCATTGGTATTGCTGAGCAGAATTAAGTTGTAATTTTTATGAAGTTGTTGTAATATCTCTATTCTTTGAGGATGAATTTTAAGTAAAATGCCATTCCAAAGTTGACAAATTGCTTCATCGCTGATGTTGGTATCCAATGCAATATCACGCAGAGATTGTATAAACATATCGTTGCTGATTTTTCCTGTTTCTATTTCTTTAAAAAGACCTTTTTCTTGTAGTTGTTGTAATTTTTCAGGATGAAAATTTGGTAATAGATCTTCTTTCAGCCATTCTTGTTCTGTTTTCAAATTTAGCAACACACCGCCAAAATCGAATATAATTGTTTGGATGGAAGACATAATGTATTGGGTATAAAAATAAAAAAACTCCACGTTTTGGTGGAGTTTTGTGGTCCTGCATGGGCTCGAACCATGGACCCCCTGATTATGAGTCAGGTGCTCTAACCAGCTGAGCTACAGGACCGCGAATGATGTTCTTATTCTTTTATCTGAAGAAATTTCAGAATGGAGTGCAAATCTACAATTTTAGTTTTAAATCTACTAATGGCTATCTAATATTTGTTCGTATTATTTTTTCTTTAAAATCTAAAAATGATAGATGGATGCCAATACCGTTTCACCTACTGCTTGTAATGTCAATTTATCTATAATTCCAATATTATCATCGTGCGTGTGCCAATGTGCACCAAAACCCGATGCTGTACGTCTGGTTCGGTTGATGATATCAATGGTTGGAATTTTTGCTATGGTATTTACGTAATAATGGTCGTCAATAATTTGCTCGGTATTTTCACGCAAAAAGAAATTTCCATAACCTAATTGTTCGGCATACAGCCAAACTTGTTTCATGTATTGCGGTGCATACATCATAGATACTCCTTCAAAAGTAAAAGAAGCCCCTTTGGCCCCTACCATATCTAACAAAATACCATTTTCTGCTTTGTAATTAGGTACGTGCGGATTGTTACACCAGTACTGTGTACCTAAACAATAAAAATCACCTTGTTTTTGGTCTAAATCATATTCCGGTTGCCCATAATCTTCTACATCAAAAAATACCAAATCAACACCAATCTCCGGATTTTTTTGTTGTAATTGTCGGGCAATTTCTAACAATACGGCAGCACCACTTGCCCCGTCATCTGCAGCCAATATGGGCGTTGCTACGGCACTATCGCCTTGGTCGGCAAATGGCCGAGAATCCCAATGTGTGCATAATAAAAGTCTTCTTTTTATTTCCGGATTATACGATGCAATTACATTGATACAAGGAATGCTTTTTCCATTATAAATAGATACTGTTGTTTTTTGCAAAATTACTTTTGCACCGTAGTTTCTTAATTTTCGTTCAAAATATTCAGCACATTTAGTTTGTGCAGCGGTTCCCGGAACACGTGGTCCCATTTCTAATTGTTGTTGAATGAAGTAATATGCTGAATCAGATGAAAAATCAGGCTTTGCAATGGTTGCAGTAGAAACAGTTTCTGTACTTGTATCTTCTTTTGTTGTTTTGCAAGAAGATGCCATAAGTATAAACAAAAGTAATAGAAAGGAAAATTTTGTCCATAGTCCATAGTCCATAGTCCATAGATTATTTTTTGTTAACCAACGATCAACGACCATTGACCATCGACTAATACGGCTAATACGACTAATTGACTTCATAAGTAGTTCCATCTTTTCCATCTTTTATGCTAATATTTGCTTCTTTCAGTGCATCTCTAATTTTATCAGAAGTAGTCCAATCTTTATTATCGCGTGCTTGTTTGCGTATATCAATAATTAATTGCATCACTTTATCTAATGCTGTGTTGTCGCCGGATTGTTCTTCTTCCATCAATCCTAACACATCGAATAAAAAACCATTGTATGTAGCTATTAAACTAATGTATGTCGCATCAGATAGATTGTTTATTTTCTTTCCGTTGTTATAATAAATATTGATTTGAGTAGCCAACTCGTGCAAAGTAGCTACTAATTTGGGTGCATTAAAATCATCATCCATTACTTCTTTACATGTGACACATAAATCACGTATCAGTTTATCTTGTTTTTCCTCTACAGCAATCGAATCAAATTGTAATTCTTTAAGATATTTTGCTGCATTCATCAACTTTCGCAATCCTTTTTCAGCATCTTGTAATCCTTTAATGGTGATATCTAATTCTGATGAATAATGCGATTGCATAAATAAGAAACGCACCGTCATGGCAGAGTAAGGTTTGTCTAATAATGGATGATCACCGGTAATAAATTGCATTGGTAAAATGGAATTTCCGAGAGATTTACTCATCTTTTGTCCATTAAAATTGAGCATATTGGTGTGCATCCAATAACGCACCGGCTGTTCGCCGCAAGCACCCACGTTTTGGGCTATTTCGCACTCGTGATGTGGAAATTTTAAATCCATTCCGCCGGCATGAATATCGAATTGTTTGCCGAGATATTTGGTACTCATCACAGAGCACTCCAAATGCCAACCAGGAAAACCTTTGCCCCAAGGTGAGTTCCACTGCATGATATGTTCCGGTGAAGCTTTTTTCCATAAGGCAAAGTCGATGGCATTTCTTTTTTCTTCTTGCCCATCTAAATCGCGGTAACCGGCGATGAGTTCGTCAATGTTTCTGCCTGATAAAATGCCATAATTATGTCCTTTTTCATTATAGGCTTTCACATCAAAATAAACACTGCCATTGGATTCGTATGCAACGCCATTTTGAATAAGTTGTTGAGCCATTTCTATCTGTTCCATAATATGACCTGTAGCAGTTGGTTCTATGGTAGGTGGTGAAATATTAAAAATGCTACATACGTCGTGAAAACCGACCGTGTATTTTTGTACAATTTCCATTGGTTCCAATTTCTCTAATTTGGCCTGGTCTTCCATGCGGTTTTTGCCTTCACCTGCTTCATTGGTAAGATGTCCTGCATCAGTGATGTTGCGTACATATCTTACTTTATAACCTAAATATTTAAGGTATCTATATACCAAATCAAAAGAGATGAAAGTACGTGTGTTTCCTAAATGAACATCTGAATATACAGTAGGACCACAGCAATATAACCCTACATAAGGTGGATTGATGGGCTCAAATTTTTCTTTTTGTCGTGTAAGTGTATTTTGTATATGAAGTGCTGACATGTGGCAAAGATAGAAATTAGTCGTAAGTCGTTAGTCCTTAGTCGTAAGTTTTTTGCTTGAACTGCGAATATTATGATTTAATAAATAACACAGATATAAAATCTGTGAAATCTTTTAATACAATAAGTCTATGATTTTGACAAACAATTAATCTTTTCTCTTAGGACAAGATTTACAGCGTTTGCCGTGTTTGTATTTTTTACAACATTTCTTTTTGCCATCGCACTCACATTTGCAAGCACGAACCAAATTCAATTCGGCCGATATTTGATTTTGTATAATTGGCAATTTAAGCATACTCAAAAATACGACTCAAATTAGAACCAATCTAAATAAAATTGTTAATTTTTGGTCAACTTAGAAAAATACCTAAAGTGAGGTAGTGTATATATGCTCAGTTAGGACAGACACGCTCTATTCGTGTATTATTTAACAATTCTGCTTGCATTATCCTTGGCAAAAGCTTCCCAACCGGAGTATTTTTTTCCGCCTTTGGGTATTCCTCGCATCGAAAAATGATGACAAACGGCGACAGCTAATCCATCAGTAGCGTCTAATTGTTTGGGCAATACATCGGTTTTTAAAATATGCCCTAACATTGCGGCAACTTGTTCTTTGGCGGCATTTCCATTTCCGGTAATACTTTGTTTTACTTTTTTCGGTGAGTATTCTTGTATCGGAATTTTTTGTGATAAGGCGGCAGCAATTGCCATTCCTTGTGCTCTGCCCAATTTCAGCATAGATTGTACGTTCTTTCCAAAAAAAGGAGCTTCAATAGCTAAGATATTAGGTTTATAGGCTAATATAATTTCCAATATTCTATCAAAAATACATTGAAGTCGGTCGTAATGGTCGTCAAATTTTTCTGTTTGTATGCAGCCTATCGCCAATAATTCCATTGATATTCCATCGGATAAAATTAACCCGTAGCCCGTAACTTGTGTTCCGGGATCAATACCAAGAATGATTTGCTTTTTTGTCGCCATTGGTGTAAAAATACAACTTAGCTTGGAGTATCTTTCTTACTTTCAGAAATATTATTGAAACCTATTATCTTTATGCCTTCACATGAAAAAAATATTCCAAAATAAACTCTTAAACACCCTGATAAAGTTGGTGATAGTTGGTGGTTTGTTGGTGGTATTATACAAACAATTATTTTCCAATGAAAAAATGGATGTTGCCTTAGCACATTTTTGGATGAATTTTCACGGAAACTTTTATTTGTTATTTGTAGTTATTTTATTGATGCTGCTTAATTGGAGCATTGAGGCCATTAAATGGAAATATTTAATTGACCGTTTGCATCCTATTTCGTGGTTAGAGGCAATAGAAGGAATTTTATTTGGAGTTACATTCTCCATGTTTACACCGAGTCGCATAGGCGAATTTGGCGGTCGGGTATTTGCTTTAAATACAGAACGAAAAGAGGCGATAGTGTCCACTATTATTGGTAGTTTGGCACAAATCGTAGTTAATCTTTCTATCGGTGCATTTGGATTATTATTGTATGTTTTATGGATAGAAAAAACCGATACGTATATTGCCTCCGCATTTGTGTTTATTTATATTTTGATGGTTATTGCCGTGCATTTTTGTTATTATAATATTGATGTTGTAAGCACCAAATTTTCTCATTTTCCACTTTTAGATAAAGCGGCGAGGTATTTACATATTATCGATTTATACTCAACCAAAGACCTACTTAAGTTAGAAGTTTATTCTATCCTTCGTTATGTTATTTATTGTGTTCAGTTTGTCTTATTGCTTTCTTTTTTTGATATTCAAATTCCATTTATGAAAGCCATGATGATAGTGGCTGCCATCTTTTTTGTGCAAACCATCAATCCTATTAATATAGCTTTAGTTGATTTTGGTTTTAGAAATAATGTAGCTGCATTTTTCTTAATTCCATTTGTCCATAATCCTATTGCTATCATTGCTACTACGGTTACACTTTGGTTCATTAATCTAATCATTCCGGCTATTATTGGCGGCGTTTCCGCTCTTAGATTTAAGTTTTTTAGTGAAGAATAAATATGTATCTTTACGCTGAAAATCAGAATTTTATGGCTAATGAAACAGCATTATTAGACGATGATATTTTAAAAGTGGACAAAGAAACCTATATCGCAGATGCAATTGAAGGGCATCCCAAACAATTAGCGTTATTATTTTTTACCGAAATGTGGGAGCGTTTCTCATTTTACGGAATGCGTGCATTGTTGGTATTATTTATGGTGCATAATTTACATTATGAAGATGCGAAAGCCAACTTAATTTATGGAACATATACAGCATTGGTTTATCTCATGCCATTATTTGGCGGTATTGCCGCCGATAAGATATTAGGATACAGAAAAGCGATAATTTTAGGTGGTTTATTAATGGCATTAGGTCATTTAATATTGGCTATTCCGGAAGAGTGGTCTTTCTTTGCCGGCATGGCATTTTTAATTTCCGGTAACGGATTTTTCAAACCCAATATCTCTACAATGGTAGGTAAACTATATCGTCCCGGCGATTCCAGAAGAGATGGAGCTTTTTCCATATTTTATATGGGTGTAAATTTAGGTGCGGCGATTGGTGGTTTAATCTGCGGGTATGTTGGTCAAAAGATAAATTGGCACTATGGTTTCGGATTAGCCGGAATTTTTATGGTGGTTGGTTTGATTACATTTTTAATTGGACAAAAATCTTTGGGAAATATAGGATTGACAGCAAAAGATGAAAAAGGAATAGAAGTTAGTAAACAAAGTCAATTGGCTGTATTTATTGGCTCTTTGGTAATCATTCCGGTTTTTATTTTCTTGTTTAATAATTATACGCTGATGGGAAAAATCATGTTCCCAATTTGTATTGTTGCTACATTAGCGATGTTGTTTATCGCCTTCCGACAAGATGTAGAAGCAAGAAATAAGATGCTAACTGCCATCGTTCTCGTAGCATTTTCTGTGTTGTTTTGGGCATTTTATGAACAAGGTGGAGGCTCCTTAAATTTATATACAGAACGCAATGTCAATACATTCGGATTTCCGGCTGCTGCAATCAACAATTTTATTAATCCTTTTTATATTATTTTATTTAGTTTCCCATTTGCATGGTTGTGGTTAGCACTTTCTAAAAGAGATAAAGAACCTTCAACGCCAATGAAATTTTCCATGTCTTTCTTTCAGTTAGGTATTGGATTTTTATTGTTTGTTGTAGGAGCCAAATTAGCATTAGATGGTCGAGTAAGTTTCTTTTGGTATGCATTCGGTTACTTATTGTTGACCACCGGTGAATTATGCATTTCACCAATAGGTCTTTCAATGATTACCAAACTCTCACCACCCAAATTTACCGGCATGATGATGGGTTTTTGGTTCTTAGCATCAGCATTGGGACAACATTTGGCAGGCGTTATCGGAACATTGATGGCAATTCCTTCCGAAGGTGGTGCAACCACTGTATCTGCAACAGAGTCATTGTCCGTATATAGTGGCGTGTTTATGAAAATATTTTATGTATCTATTGGTGGAGGAATAGTATTATTACTATTAGTGCCATTATTAAAACGTTGGATGAATAGTTCTAAATAATGAACTAAATTCTCTTATTTTTCGTTTATTATAGGAATGCAAATAAAAGGTAAAATATTCACGATAGCTGGTATAGTACTCGTCTTTGGGTATTTTATAATGGATTCATTGCGTGTGCCTACGGCTTCCAACTCGGAAGCAATTATTATGGTTGGTAATGATACCTTGGGACGCGATTGGGGTGCACAAGCGGCACAGTTGCAACAAGCTACTTTAGCTGGCACAACTGATGGGTCGATGGAAGGTGGAGAAGGTGTAAACCCAAATATGTATGGAACAGGTCCATTAATTGATGCATCGAACGACCCATATTTACAAGAGAAATTTGATAATAATAACTATTCAACGGAGATGTCTGTTGACGGTAGAGAAATGATTATTGATTATAATAATCCGTATGGTAATACTTCTTTTGATGAAGAAAATGCCAACCAAGATAATATTTTGTATAATAATGAAGAGCGTTATAAAACCCGACATCAAAACGAAGTTATAGAACCACAAATGCGGTATAAAGATTGAAAACGCTCATTCTATGTCTATTTTTTCCATTTAATGTATCCGCACAGATAATGCAAACCAACTTTTTGGAGAAACAATTACAATTTCAACGTGTACAGCATGCTTATCAGCTTTATGATTCCTCTTTACGCTCGTTGTTCCAAAATAAAGAGCTGACATTTCCTCCCAAAAATCTATATTTAAGAGGATTCAAAAAAGAACAAGTGGTAGAAGTTTGGGCAAGTGATAACGTACAATATACTTTCATAAAATCGTATTCATTCACGGCTACTTCCGGCAAATTAGGACCCAAACAACGAGAAGGCGATTTGCAAATTCCGGAAGGATTTTACCAAATAAAAACTTTCAATCCTGTAAGTAGTTTCCATCTTTCTTTTAAAGTAGATTATCCGAATACTGCTGACCGCATAAGAAATAAAAAGGAGGCTCAAATTGGTGGTGATATTTACATTCACGGCAGCAATAAAACAGTAGGATGTATTCCATTAGGTGATAAAAACATCAGCGAATTATATTGGCTGTGCGTTACTGCATATTCAGTAAATTCTACTATTCCCATTCATATTTTTCCTTGTAAAATGAATGATAATAATGTAACATCATTGTACACTCAATTCCCCAATTTGCAACCATTTTGGAAGACCTTAGAGCCGATGTATCGTTTTTTTGAATCGCATAAAATGCTCGGTGAAATAACAGGTTGTGATAGTTTGGGCAATTACCAATTAGCTATTCCTTGGGATTGATACAAATTCAAGAGTTGAGTAAGAAATGATACGAACTTAATAAGTTTTAATTAGCAAGATGTAAGTATTATGAATTCATATATCAAATCTCATATCTTGCGTCTCATCTCTCAAATCATGCATACTATTATCGAAATAATAAATCTGAATTCTAAAATCTGAATTCTAAAATCAATAAGTATCTTAGTAGTCCAATCAATTTTTTATATATGGAATTAGTGAATGGTAAATATGAAATCGGAGGTATTTCTGTTTTAGATTTGTGCAAAGAATATGGTACACCGTTATATGTGTATGATGCTGCTGTTATTGAGCGTCAATACAATCAGTTAAAAAATGCATTCGGCAACACAAAGGTTGATATTCATTATGCTTGCAAAGCATTGAACAATATTTCCATTTTAAAATTTATCAAAAAATTAGGCGGTAGCTTAGATACAGTATCTATCCAAGAAGTACAATTGGGTTTAAAAGCCGGTTTTGATCCAAAAGATATTATGTACACACCAAATTGTGTGAACATTGATGAGATCAATAAAGCCGTATCGTTTGGTGTAAATATCAATATAGATAACTTATCCATCTTAGAGCAATTTGGAAATTTGTATAAAGATAAATATCCGGTTTGTGTGCGTATTAATCCGCATATTATGGCAGGCGGAAATCAAAAAATTTCTACCGGACATATCGATTCTAAATTTGGTATTTCCATCTATCAAATTCGCCATTTAGAGCGTGTAGTGAAATCCACCAATCTTAAAATAGTTGGATTGCACATGCACACCGGTTCCGATATTTTAGATGCAGACGTGTTCTTGCGTGGAGCAGATATCTTGTTTGAAGCAGCTCAAAATTTTAAAGATTTAGAATACTTAGACTTTGGAAGTGGTTTTAAAGTGAAATACCACGAAAACGATAATACTACAAACATCGAAGATTTAGGACAAAAAATTAGCGAGCGTTTTCAAGAATTTTGCAAAGGGTACGGTAGAGAATTAACGTTGGTTTTTGAACCCGGAAAGTTTTTAGTGAGCGAAAGCGGCTTCTTATTCGTACGTACAAATGTAATTAAACAAACGACAGCAACTGTTTTTGCCGGAGTAGATTCCGGTCAGAATCACCTCATTCGTCCAATGATGTACGATGCCTATCACCATATTACCAATGTTTCCAATACTAATGGAGTGGAACGCATTTATACCGTTGTGGGTTACATTTGTGAAACTGATACATTTGGTTGGGACAGAAAATTAAACGAAGTACACGAAGGCGATATTTTAGCACTGCACAATGCCGGCGCTTACGGATACACAATGTCATCTAACTACAATTCCCGTTACCGTCCTGCAGAAGTACTTATTCACGATGGAAAAGCATCTTTGATTCGCAGACGTGAAAATTTGGATGATTTATTGGCTACTCAAATAGAAATCGAATTGTAATTCTTTTAATTTGAAATAGCATAGTGCTATTACCAAATGAACGGTTTGTATTTCGATGCATGAGAATCAGCAAGTGACAAAAGGCTCAACTTTACAATCCATTAAATAGAAAATTGCATAAAAAATTAAACTGCAAGACGTAGTACTATATTATTTACAATATATTAATACTCTATAAAGTCGATATACTATTAGATATTTATAAAAGTTAGTAAATTTGTTTTTCTCGAAAAAACGAAGAACAATCTATGTCGGAAAACACAAAACATATACATCCAATTTTTAACAAGATGATACAACGCAATGAAAAAGAAACGTTGTTACATCAGAATGCGATTTGCATTTGGATGACCGGCTTGTCGGGTTCCGGAAAATCAACCATTGCACAAGGTTTGGAACAAAAATTGCATAATGATGGTTTTATGACAGCAATTTTAGATGGTGATAATGTTCGAACCGGCATCAACAAAAATTTAAGTTTCTCGGAAGAAGATAGAATAGAAAATATTCGACGTATTGCAGAAGTAAATAAACTTTTTTTGAGCAATGGTATTATTACCATCAATAGTTTTGTGAGCCCAACTAAAGATATACGTGCGTTGGCAAAAAACATCATAGGCGAACAAGATTTTCTTGAAGTATATATCAATGCAAGCTTTGATGAATGTGCCAAACGAGATGTAAAAGGTCTGTATCAAAAAGCACTAAATGGAGAAATTAAAAATTTTACCGGATTAGATGCACCTTTTGAAGCTCCGGAAAATCCGGCATTAGAAATAGAAACAGCAAACCAAAGTATTGAAGAAAGTGTAGCTTGCATTTATAATTTCATTCTACCAAAAATTACACATTCAACAGAAAAATAAATTATACTAATAAAATGAACGATTATCATTTAAATCATCTAAAGGAATTGGAATCAGAATCCATTTTCGTGTTACGCGAAGTAGCAGCACAGTTTGAAAATCCGTGCTTGTTATTTTCCGGAGGTAAAGATTCCATCGTGGTGTTGCATTTAGCACGCAAAGCATTCTATCCGGCAAGTGTGCCTTTTACTTTATTACACGTAGATACCGGACATAACTTCCAAGAAGCCTTAGATTACAGAGATAATTTGGTAGAAAAATATGGATTGCGATTAATTGTTGCATCCGTACAAGAAGCAATAGATAATGGATTAGTACGCGAAGAAAAAGGCTACAATGCCTCACGAAATGCATTACAAACAGTTCCATTATTAGAAGCCATCGAAAAAAATAAATTTGATTGTGCAATGGGCGGTGCTCGCCGTGATGAAGAAAAAGCAAGAGCTAAAGAGCGTTTCTTCTCACACAGAGATGAATTTGGCCAATGGGACCCTAAAAATCAACGACCGGAATTGTGGAACATTTTTAATGGTCGTAAACACATGGGCGAACATTTTCGCGTTTTTCCAATTTCTAACTGGACAGAAATGGACGTGTGGCAATACATCTATCAAGAACAAATAGAAATGCCCAGCTTGTATTTCTCTCATAAACGTAAAGTATTTGAACGTGATGGTGTTTGGTATGCCGACTCAGCATATATGCAGAAAAAAGAAAATGAAGTAGTAGAAGAACGCATCGTTCGTTTTAGAACTGTTGGTGATATAACTTGTACAGGTGCTGTTTTTTCAGAAGCAGCAACATTACAAGATATCATTCAAGAAGTAGCATCCAGCAGAACCACAGAACGCGGCACACGTTCAGATGATAAACGCAGTGAAGCAGCGATGGAAGACAGAAAAAAAGCAGGATATTTTTAATGTAGCAATTAAATAATTAAACAATGTAATAATGATTTTATTCAACACAATATTATTACAAGGTGGTTTAGTAAGTGTCGCTTTATTAAGTATAATTTTAATAATTCTATCACCATTTGTAATTTTTTATACATTAGAATTGTAACACTTTATTTTATAAAATTATTATTTGGTTTTGGAATAAAATCAAGTAAATCATAACAATCAAATAAATCTCTGTTCAGACAATGACAACACAAGAAATAGACAATTTTGACAGCAAAGCTTATTTAGATATGGAGCTTTTACGCTTCTCTACAGCCGGAAGTGTAGATGATGGAAAATCTACTTTAATAGGAAGATTATTATACGATAGCAAATCGATTTTTCAAGATCAGATGGACGCTATTGAAGCAGCTTCACAAAAACGAGGTGAGGAATACGTCAACTTAGCATTGTTGACAGATGGTTTGCGTGCCGAACGCGAACAAGGCATCACCATTGATGTGGCGTATCGTTATTTTTCTACTCCTAAAAGGAAGTTCATTATTGCCGATACACCCGGACATATTCAATACACCAGAAATATGGTTACCGGTGCATCAACTGCCAATTTAGCCATTATTTTGGTAGATGCCAGAAAAGGAATTATTGAACAAACCTATCGTCATTCTTACATCGCATCGTTGTTGCAAATACCACATATTATTGTATGTATCAATAAAATGGATTTAGTAGATTGGGATGAGAAGACATTTAATAAAATTGTAGCAGATTATAAGGCATTTGCTTCTAAGTTAGATATTAAAGATGTTCACTTTTTGCCCATTTCTGCATTAGCAGGTGATAATGTTGTGCATCGTTCCGAAAATATGAATTGGTACAATGGCCCAACATTGATGTATTTATTAGAAACCATTCATATCGGTTCCGATTTGAATCATATTGACGCTCGTTTTCCGGTGCAATATGTAGTTCGACCTATGAAAAATGAGTATCACGATTTTCGTGGTTATGCCGGACGAATTGCCGGTGGAGTTTTCAGAGTGGGCGATAAAGTAAAAGCATTACCAAGTGGTTTCACTTCTAAAATTAAATCTATTGTTACCATGGATGGCGATTTGCAAGAAGCTTTTGCACCACAAAGTGTTACTATTACGTTGGAAGATGAAATAGATATTTCCAGAGGTGATATGTTGGTGCGTGAAAACAATGTACCAACGATAGAACAAGAATTTGATGTGATGTTGTGTTGGATGAACGAGAAAAAAATGCTACCTCGTGGAAAATACATTTTGCGTCATACTTCAAAAGAATGTAAGTGCATTGTTAAAGAAACAAAATACAAACTCAATATTAATACCTTACAACGAATAGAAGATGATGTTGAAATTGGATTAAACGATATCGGTCGCGTTACAATTCGTACCACAGTACCTTTGTTCTTTGATAGCTATCGAAAAAATAGAATTACCGGAAGCATCATCTTAGTAGATGAAGCCACTAATGAAACTGTTGCTGCCGGTATGATTGTATAGAAAAGCATAGAACACAGATAAAACAAATTGAACAGATTATTGCAGATAAAATCCGTGTATGTCTGTATTATCCGTTCAATCTGTATTCTAAGAAAAAATCAGGGGAAAAGCTATTGATATTTCTTATGATAAACTATTAAAGCAAATGAAAAGAATTACTGTTTATTGTGGTGCAAATGTTGGTACAGATGCAATTTATTCCGAACAAGCGTATGCAGTGGGTAAAACATTAGCACAACAAAAAATCACGTTGGTATATGGAGGCGGAAAAGTAGGTTTGATGGGTGTGATGGCAAATGCAGCAATGGAAAATGGTGGCGAAGTAATTGGTGTAATTCCGCATTTTTTATGCACTAAAGAAATTGAAAATAATGACATCACCGAAGTGATTAAAGTAGATACTATGCATCAAAGAAAGACGATTTTAAACGACCTTTCAGATGCATTTATTGCCATGCCCGGCGGATTTGGCACTATGGAAGAGTTGTTTGAGATGTTGACATGGGCACAACTTGGATTGCATAAAAAACCTATCGCTATATTAAATGTCAATGGTTTTTATGATGATTTGTTAGCCATGATTCAATCAATGGTGGAAAAGGGTTTTCTTAGAAAAGAAAACCAACAAATGCTATTGTGTAGTGATAATATTGAAGATTTAATAGAACAAATCCAACATTACAAAGCACCAAACGTGCCCAAATGGATGAATAAAGAATCTACTTAATTTTATTTGATTTTCTCTTGGAGTTTAGCCAATAAACTTTCTATTGCTTGATGGATTTCAGCGTATGTTTTTATTTCTTTCGCCTGATAATTAAGCAACAAGATGAGCGTTTTGTCTAAATTGGAAATTGAAGCATAAAAATCCGGTTTTTGCAATCGGATGCTTTCTCGCATTAAACGTTTCACACGATTTCTATCTACGGCATTTGGAAATATTCTCTTGGATGCTACAAAAGCAAATTGTGCCGGAAAGGCACAATTCACATCTACGCATTGGTAGTATATTCTAATAGTTGAATTTTGGACAAAACTCTTTTGGCTAAAAAGCGATGCTATTAATTTTCTGCTTTTTAGTCTTTCTTCTTTTACGAAGCTAAATCGTTTTTGATGTACTTTTCCAGCGATTATTTGCCTTTTCTTTCGTCCGAAATACTCAATTTTTTTCTGCCTTTAGCACGACGAGCATTCAATACAGCACGACCACCTTTTGTAGCCATACGCTCACGGAAACCATGTTTGTTCTTTCTCTTTCTTACAGATGGTTGAAACGTTCTTTTCATTTTATTATAATTTGAAAATTTTAAAGTTTAATCAATTGACAAGTTGCCATAAAGGCAATTCGACAAAATTTGGAATGCAAAGATACTCTTTTTTTTGAGATATGGAAAACCGATTGATTTGAAAATGCGATTTTAACGCTAAAAATCAATGATTTAACCATTTAGAAACCATGCTACTTTGTTAAAATAGGGTACTTTGACCAAATTATCGATTCATTGTCAACAAAAATTCTTCGTTGTTGCGTGTTCCTTTCATGCGCTGCAACAAGAATTTCATCGATTCTTCGGAATTCATATCGGCTAAATGGTTGCGTAAAATCCACATTTTTTGCAACATATCTTTGTCTAATAACAAATCGTCTCTTCTTGTTGAAGATGCAACCACATCTACCGCAGGGAAAATACGTCTGTTTGATAGTTTTCTGTCTAATTGTAACTCCATGTTTCCGGTTCCTTTGAACTCTTCAAAGATAACCTCATCCATTTTAGAGCCGGTATCGGTTAATGCCGTTGCTAAAATAGTAAGCGAGCCACCATTTTCTATATTTCTTGCTGCCCCAAAAAACTGTTTTGGTTTGTGTAAAGCATTTGCTTCCACACCACCCGAAAGCACTTTTCCGGAAGAAGGTGCTACGGTATTGTACGCACGTGCCAAACGTGTAATGGAATCTAATAAAATCACCACATCGTGGCCACATTCCACTAAGCGTTTTGCTTTTTGCAACACGATGCTGGCAACTTTCACATGTCGGTCAGCTGGTTCATCAAAGGTGGAGGCCACAACTTCCGCATTTACACTGCGTTGCATATCTGTTACCTCTTCAGGACGCTCGTCTATCAATAAAATGATTAAATAAACTTCTGGATGATTTTTGGCAATGGAA
Source organism: uncultured Chitinophagales bacterium (assembly GCA_964507125.1). Taxonomy (GTDB): domain Bacteria; phylum Bacteroidota; class Bacteroidia; order Chitinophagales; family JADIYW01; genus JADJSS01. The sequence continues at coordinate 33,390 of CAZDOT010000012.1, forward strand.
TTGGCAACATCTTTCAACAACATAGTTTTACCGGTTTTCGGTTGTGCCACTATCATACCGCGTTGCCCTTTCCCGATAGGCGTAAATAAATCAACAATTCGGGTAGAGTAATTATTGGAATCTTGGAATAAATTTAATTTCTCGGTTGGAAATAATGGAGTTAAGTAGTCAAATGGTACACGGTCGCGAATTGCTTGCGGTGATTTTCCATTAATGCTTTCTACGCGCAACAAGGCAAAATATTTTTCACCTTCTTTTGGAGGCCGAATGCTACCAACAATCGTATCTCCGGTTTTTAAGCCAATTAATTTTATTTGAGATGGAGAAACGTACACGTCATCTGGTGATGACAAGTAGTTATAATCTGATGAACGCAAGAAACCATATCCTTCCGGAATAATCTCTAACACACCTTCTCCGGAAATGGCACCATCTAAATCGATGTTAAAATCTACTTTCTTTTCTTCTTGTAATACTTGATGGATATCTTCAAATACGTTTCTTTCTGCTGCAATTTCTTTTACTTCTGTAGCAGCTACGATTTCTTCAGTAATAGTTTTTGTTTCAGCAATGGTATCCATCATTTCCTCTTCTTGTGGTGTAGGATTGGGATTGCTTTTTTCTTCAGGTAGTACTTTCGGTTTTTTCTCCGGAATCACTTTCTCTACCACTTTTCTATTAATACGAGTGCGTGTTTTTTTCTCTTTTTGAGGTTCTTCCGTAGGTGTGTTTACCTTTGCTTCTTCTTCGTTGTTCTCTTGCATAAATTTCTTTTAAATAAATTTCAATAGATGAAAATCGGTTGAATATTGGAATAATAAATGAAGTATATAATGTATATTAAATACGATTCTGGTTTAGTATGAAGGCTACACGAATGATAAGCCAAATAGGTTGGAAAAAAAATGCATTAAATGGGTACTGAAATACGTTAGTGACTGCTCAATAAAACGCTAAGTTGTATTGATTTGTTATGCAAATAAACAAAATTATTACCGAAAGTGCACGTAATATGTTACTTTTTTTTGAAAAAATACCTAATTATAGTGTATTTCAACTATTACAATAACATAAAAGTTATCTTTGTGTTCAATTTTAAAATAAGATGCTCACATTAGAACAATTACGACGCGATACTGCATTTGCCAAAGAACGATTGGCTCATAAGAACTTTAAAGAAGTTCACTTTGTAGATGAAATTATAGCCATCGATGATCAACGAAAATCTCTTAAAGGACAATTAGATGAGTTATTAGCACAACGCAATGCTATTTCGAAAGAAATTGGCGTATGGATGAAAGAAGGAAATAAAGACGCCGCCGAACAAGCTAAAGTAAAAATTGCTTCTATAAAAGAACAAGCAGATAAATTAGAAACAGAAGTAGCCGATTTAGAAGCGAAACAGTTTAATATGCTGGTGCAATTGCCTAATTTCCCCAATTCAATCGTTCCGGCAGGAAAAGCAGCAGAAGATAATGAAGTAGCATTCAGTGTTACCGAATTTCCTACGTTGCACCAAGGCGCCTTACCACATTGGGATTTAGCCAAAAAATATGATCTAATCGATTTTGAATTAGGAAACAAAATTACAGGAGCCGGATTTCCGGTGTATAAAGGTAAAGGTGCCGCTTTGCAACGTGCTTTAATTTCTTTTTTCTTAGATAAAGCTATTGAAGCCGGCTATGCAGAAGTACAAGTGCCGCACTTGGTAAATAAAGATTCAGGATTTGGAACAGGACAATTGCCCGATAAAGAAGGACAAATGTACCACGTCACGGTAGATGATTTTTATTTAATTCCAACAGCAGAAGTTCCAATTACCAATATTTACAGAGATGAAATTGTAGAGGAGAAAAATCTACCTATTAAAAATGTTGGATACACGCCTTGTTTTCGCAGAGAAGCCGGAAGCTATGGTAAAGATGTACGAGGTTTAAATCGTTTACACCAATTTGATAAAGTAGAGATTGTTCGGATTGAAAAACCGGAAAACTCATACCTTGCCTTAGAGGAAATGCTCAACCATGTAGAAGGTTTATTGAAAGCATTGGAGTTGCCTTATAGAATTTTAAGATTGTGTGGCGGCGACATGACGTTTTCTTCAGCACTTACTTATGATTTTGAGGTTTTCTCTGCTGCACAAGAGCGTTGGTTAGAGGTGAGTTCCGTTTCTAATTTTGAAACCTTCCAAGCCAACCGATTAAAATTGAGAATGAAAGATGCGGATAACAAGAAAACATTGGCACACACCTTAAATGGAAGTGCATTGGCATTGCCGCGTATCTTAGCAAGTATCTTAGAAAATCATCAATCAGAAAATGGCATACGTATACCAAGTGTATTGGTGCCTTATACTAAGTTTGATATGATTTCATAAACGGATGAACATTTGAACAGAAAATTTTGTTACTATGAAATTGGATGTTGTTTGAGAATGATAGCGTTCCATCATTATGCCAATAACCATCAATACCACATTAAATAAAATATAGACCATCATTATTGCATGATATTTATCTCAGACATAGCAAAAGAACGTGTTCTAAAAATTTGGAAAGAAGATAGTTTAACTCCGGAACATTTTGTACGTGTGAGTGTAACCAGTGGCGGGTGCAGTGGATTAACTTATAACATGCACTTTGATAATGAGCAAAGACCTACCGATGAGGTCTTTGAAGATAAAGGCATTAAGATAGTTGTTGATCCTAAAAGTATTTTATATTTATTAGGTACCGAATTGGATTTTTCGGAAGGCTTAAATGGCAAAGGATTTTACTTTAATAATCCTAATGCATCACGCACTTGTTCGTGTGGTGAGAGTTTTAGTTTGTAACCTACCTTGCCGATTTAAATTGCTCTAAAAAGCGGGTATCATTCTCGGATAATAATCGAATATCTTTGATTTGATATTTCAGCATGGTAATTCGTTCCACGCCCATTCCAAATGCAAATCCTGAATATTTTTTAGTATCAATTTGGCAATTCTCCAACACTTTTGGGTCCACCATGCCACAGCCTAAAATCTCTACCCAACCACTTTGTTTACACACGGTGCAACCGCTTCCGCCACAAATAAAGCAAGTTACATCTACTTCGGCACTTGGCTCTGTAAATGGGAAATAAGATGGACGTAATTTTATTTTAGTATCTTTTCCAAACAATTCTTTTACAAAGAAATCCAAGGTTTGCAATAAATCAGCAAACGAAACATTTTCATCAATATACAAGCCTTCTATTTGATGGAAAAAGCAATGCGAGCGAGCAGAAATCGTTTCGTTTCTATACACGCGTCCCGGCGACAAAATTCGAATGGGCGGCTTTTGGTTTTCCATAGTGCGCACTTGCACAGAGGATGTGTGCGTACGCAACACAATATCCGGATTTACATTAATGAAAAACGTATCTTGCATATCGCGCGCCGGATGATCTTCCGGCATGTTTAATGCGGTGAAATTATGCCAATCATCTTCAATTTCTCTATCTTCTTGTACGGCAAATCCTAATCGTTTAAAAATATCTACAATTTGATTCTTTACAACTTGTATCGGATGTCTTGCTCCTAAGTTGGTTACATCACCCGGTAAGGTTAAATCAATTGTTTCGGTTGACGTATTTTTTTGTTGAAATTGTTCTTGTAAAGCTGCAAACTTTTCTTCGGCTGTTTGCTTCACTTTATTTACTAATTGTCCAAATTCTTTCTTGCGTTCATTCGGTACATTTTTAATCTCACCAAAAATATCTTTCAAAATATTTTTACTTCCTAAAAATCGAATACGGAATTTTTCTAATGCTTCAGCATCGTTAATCACAGTTTCTTGAACCTCTTTTTGTAGGTTCTCGGTTTGCTCAAAAATATCCATAATTCAAAAATAAAAAAAAGAGACGCAATTCACGTCTCTTTTATAGGATTGTAATAATTAATTAATTAGAATTTTAATTCATCCAAGGTAACTGTTTGCGATATTTTAGCATCATCAGTGGTGAATTTTCCATTCGGACCAGTGCCTTTAGTATTACCATAAATTTGTAATTTGATTTTCACCGGAGTGGCATTCCAATCAATATCAATAAACCCAAAGTTTACCCAATTCCAACCATTTCCAACACGAATATTGTCATTTCTTGTCGGAATTTTACTTTCGTGGTGTGTAATACCACTTGCAGTTACATCGTAAATAGGATACATGCCTGCCGGTTGAATTTTTGTTAATTCACCATAATGTACGTCACCACTTAAGAAAATAACACCATTTGCTCTGGTGCTTTTAATTAAGTCTAACATTTTTTGTTTTTCCAATGGTAACACCGCCCAGTTTTCACTTCCATCATAGTTAGAGTTGAATTGTAAAGACGACATGATGATTCTTACTTTTGCCGGTTTTTTTAATTCTTCTTCTAACCAAGTCCATTGCTCAGCACCTAACATGGTTGCAGTAGGTGACATTAAGGTATCGTAACCTGTTAAGGCTGCTGCTGGTCCGGATGTTTTGTATGGTGAGTGATTCCAACGAAGGTCTAATAAAATTATTTGCACTTTGTGTGCATCATCGCCATAATATTTGGAATCATAAATAGCACCATCCGGTCTGTTTCTTCTGGGAGCATCTGCTGGAATTTTCCAGAAATCAAAAAAAGCTTGTTTTGCAATTCCTTTTACTGGATTGGTAACTGTAGCATCGTTTTCGCCGGTGTCGTGGTCATCCCAAATAGGTAGTATTTCCGGTATCTTAGCACGGAATCCCGACCAATAACCACGACCACCTAATTGTCTGTAAGCACCTTCTATGTATTCTTTAGTGCCGGGTGCTAATGCAAAGAAATCAGCATATACATTATCGCCACCAGCAATATACACTTGAGGTTCTAGTTCAACAATTCTATCGAAAATTTTCATTTCGCTCAGATATTGAGCACAACACGAGCCGAATGCAATTCTGGATAAATTTTCTTTACCTTCATTTTCCTCTGTGTTGTTCTTCGTACAGCCAAAAAACAAGGCTGAAATCGTAAGAAGTGTAATTAATTTTTTCATTTTATGTGTATCTAATTATTATAAAATATGTTTGAATTTTGAACGATGTGTTCTTTGCGTGAACAGATTTCTATATACAACAAATATACACATTTTTATATCGTTTTAATAATAAATAAACCCTCAATTTTTTATTTTTATTTACTTGTGATTAGAAGCATAAAGAAGTTTTTTTATTTAGTTTTGGACTATGTTTAAACAATTTGCTACCGACTTAAAAATTGCATTTGAACAACCGCTTCCCGGTAAGCCGGCACAAGCTTTATTGAAACCTTATTTAAAATCTATACCGGATTTAGATGCACCATCTATAATAAAACCAAAGCAAGGTGCCGTGCTATCTTTGATATATCCTAGAAATGATATTCCACATTTATTATTTATAGAACGACCAATATATAATGGTGTTCATAGCGGACAAATTGCATTTCCGGGCGGAAAAATAGAGAAAACAGATTCGAGTATTTTGTATGCTGCATTGCGCGAAACGGAAGAAGAAGTAGGTGTAAAAAAAGAGGTGGTGGAAGTTGTTGGAAGCTTAACAGAGGTTTTTGTTTTAGCGAGTAATTTTATGGTTTATCCGTATGTGGGTTTGCTAGAAACAGCACCTATATTAAAGTTGGAAGAAAAAGAAGTGGCGAATGTGTTAGAAGTTCCATTAACTCGATTTTTTGAACCCGGAATAATTAAGGAGAAACCAATGAAAAGCGCCATGGGACTAACATTGATGGCTCCTTATTACGATATTGAAGGTAAGTTTTTATGGGGTGCTACTGCCATGATGGTAAGTGAATTGTGTACTATTATTCAACAACAAAAAATACGATTAAAATAAGCGATGTGCTTATTTGTACGATTTTTTTATTTCCTCTACAGCTTTTGAGTAACCAAGTTTTTCTGCTTTTTTAAAATCAGTGCAAGCTCCGCCATTATCTTTAAACTTTGTTTAGATATTCCACGATTAAAATAAGCTCTTGCAAATTCTGGTTTTATGGTAATGGATTTAGTGAAATCAGTAAAAGCACCGTAATGGTCACCAGCTTTTTCTTTTTGATTGCCACTTATGAAATAATCATTAGCCGTTTGTGCTTGAGCGGCAGTTCTAATCAAAATCAAAAAAATATTAAAAGATATTGGTTTCTCATCTTCAGTTTTATGTATTATTTTTTAGGATTTATTTCGTGAAGTAATTGAATAATCTTATCCAATTTTTCTTGTTCAATGGCATCTAACCTTCGTTGTAAATTTTCAATTTCAAGTTTGGCATCGATGTTGGTTCTGTAATCGTCTTCGGCTTGTGCTCTGTCGCGTTCTGATTGTCTATTTTGTGCCATCATGATAATAGGAGCAGCATACGCTGCTTGAGTAGAAAATAATAAATTGAGCAAGATAAATGGATACACATCCCAATGTTTTGCAATTCCAATCACATTTAATGCCATCCAACCTATTACAAAAATAGTTTGTGCAATGATGAATTTCCACGAACCCATGCCGCTGGCTACTTTGTCTGCCAGTTTATCACCAAATGTATAATTTTCTAAATGAGTGTCGTGCCAATTTTTATTTAACTCTACCATGATCCTTTATTTATTACATATAAAATTAAGGATTAAATTATGAAACCGTGTGATATCTTATCGCCCGAATAAGTTTATCAAAAAAAGCTAATCTATTTTGCCGCGTAAGCCTAATTCTATGAGTTCCATTTTTTGCGGACGATTTTCATGAATTTCAAATCGTAAAATGGTGCGAACCTTGTGAAACCCATGAATGCCGGCTGCTCCCGGATTGATGTGCAGTAATTGATATGTTTTGTCTTTCATAACTTTCAGGATATGTGAATGACCACATATTAAAATATCCGGTTTTTCTGCTTGCAAAATGGGCTTTATGCGAGTGGTGTATTTTTCTACAGCACCTGCTATATGTGTGATAAAAATCTTGCAACCTTCTACTTGTATGAGCTGGTTTTCCGGAAACTCTGCACGAATTAAATGGTCGTCTATGTTGCCGTACACTGCAATAAGTGGCTTCATTAATTTTAATTCATCGGTTACTTGTTGGTTGCCGATATCACCCGCGTGAATAATCAAATCAACATCTTTAAAATGATGCCTTATTTTTTCATCTAAATAACTATGAGTATCTGATAATACGCCGATACGTGTCATGTGTTTAGGTTGATTGTTGTTGGATGAACGACATAATATCTTCTATCTGATTCGGATTAAACCAAGTGTAATCTTTGTTTTTATTAAAGAAAGTAAGTTGACGTTTGGCATATTGTCGTGTATGCAATTTTATTAAATTTACGGCTTCCTCTAAAGGAATTTTTCCATCTAAATAATCAAACAATTCGTTGTATCCAACTGTTTGCAATGCGTTGTGTGTTCTGTATTCCAACACACTTTCGGTTTCTTGTAAGAAACCTTGTTGCATCATGCTGTCTACTCTGTTATTAATGTTGGAATGTAGTTGTTCTTTTGGTAATTGAAGTCCAATTTTTATTGGTGTAAAATTTCTTTCCGTAATTTTTTTTGTTTTAAAAGTAGAAAATTTCTTTCCGGTGTCAATTGTCACTTCTAACGCTCTAATAACACGTTGCGTATTTTTTATGTCTATGGTTTGATAGGTTGCCTCATCCATTTCTTTTAGCTGTGCTTGTAGATATTCGATGCCTTTTTCCAGAAATATTTGATTGAGTTCTTGTCTGATTTTTTCTTCTACTTTTGGTATATCATCCAAACCATACAAAACAGCATTGATATAAAATCCCGTTCCACCACATAATACTACATATTTCTTTGTTTTAAAAAGTTCATTTAATATAGCAATCGCTTCTTGCTCGTAAGCACCGGCTGAGTAATAGTTGGCAATGTGTTTATTCGCAATGCAATGGTGTTTTATTCGTGCAAGTTCTGCCTCATTGGGGCGTGCCACTCCAATATTTAATTCCTCAAAAAGTTGACGAGAATCAGCAGAAATAATTTCAGTTTGTAGCTGCTGTGCAATTTGAATAGCTGTGCTTGTTTTTCCAACTGCTGTTGGTCCGGCAATCACCACAAGATATTTATGTTGATGCACGTCATTCATGTGCCGATTTATTTACGGTAGATAATCCTAATTCTAATCCTTTTTCCAACATCAATTGGTATGCTGCATCGTACTCATTTTTTATTTGTCCATCTAAAATGGCATCTTTTATTGCATCCTTAATAATTCCTATCGGTTTAGACGGTGCGATGTTGAAAGTTGACATAATTAAATCGCCGGAAATAGGTGGTTGCCAATTGCGAATATGGTCGCGTTCTTCCACTTCTTTAATGCGTTGTAACACCAACTTCAAATTCTCTTTGTAGCGTTTTACTTTAGCTTCATTTTTCGATGTAATATCCGCTTCACACAGTAAGAGTAAACTTTCCAAATCATCGTCGGCATCAAATATTATTCGTCTTATCGCACTATCTGTAATGTTTTCTTTGGTTAATGAAATAGGACGAAGGTGTAATGCGACCATCTTTTGTACAAATTTCATTTTCTCATCTAATGGTAATTTAAATCGACTGAAAATTTTTGGCACCCATCTGGCACCTACTACTTCATGTCCATGAAAAGTCCATCCATGTCCTTCCTCAAAACGCTGTGTCGCCGGCTTGGCAATGTCGTGTAAAATGGCTGCCCAACGCAACCAAATATCGTTGGATTTTTCCGATAAATTATCCAATACTTTTAAGGTGTGATAAAAGTTGTCTTTGTGTCCATAATTATCTTGCACAGCCACACCGTGTAGTTTTACCATTTCCGGAAAAAACACGTGCAATAATTTGGTGTTAAATAATAATTTAAATCCGATGGATGGTTGGTTGGAAAGAATAATTTTGTTCAACTCATCGGTTATTCTTTCTTGTGAAATTATCTTCAATCTATTTGAAAGTGGCTCGATGGCGTTGTATGTGTTGGTTTCAATTTTGAAATTTAATTGCGTAGCAAAACGTATGGCACGCAACATACGCAACGGATCGTCATCAAAGGTAATGTTTGGATTTAAGGGTGTTCGGATGATGCCATTTTTTAAATCTTCAATTCCATTAAATGGATCTACTAATATCCCAAATTTATCCGCAGATAAATGTATGGCTAAGGCGTTTATCGTAAAATCACGTCTGTTTTGGTCGTCTTCAATTGTGCCATCTTCCACTATCGGTTTTCTGCTGTCTCTGCGATAAGATTCTTTGCGTGCACCCACAAACTCTAATTCAATATCGTCAAGCCGTATTTGTGCTGTTCCAAAGTTTTTAAAATACGCTACATGCGGTTTAGGTTGTATGCTCTCGGCTACTTTTTTTGCCAACTCAATTCCGGAACCAATGCAAACAATATCTATATCTTTACAATTTCGCTTCAGCAATTTATCGCGAACAAAACCACCTACTGCAAATGCCTCTATATGTAGGCTTTCAGCACTTTGGGCTACTATTTGTAATAAATCTTGCTCTCGTTTGGTGAAGTCAATAGTCATTGGTGCAAAGATAGGAATAGCAGTTAGTTTTTTATATTATTTCATTTTGCAGAAATCACCAAATTTTATAAAAAAACAGAAGAAGTATATCTTGTTTATCTTAATAAAAACAAAAAATTAAGTACGAAATGGATGTGTTATAATTGTTGTTGTAAGATGGCATAAAATGCATCAGCAGTTTGCTCCCAATTAAATGCTTTAGCTCGCTCTTTTCCTTTAGATATCAGTTGCTCACGTAAAGTAGGGTCGTTTGTAATTTGTAACATAGCTTCTTTAATAGCATTTGTATCTTTTGGGTTTACAAGCAATGCAGCATCTCCGGCAATTTCTTTACAAGAAGTGGAATTTGATGTAATAACCGGAACGCCACAAGCCATGGCTTCTGCTATGGGCAATCCAAAACCTTCGTGTAATGAAACAAAGACAAGTGCCATTGCTTCTTGATAATATCGAATGAGTCTTTGTTCTTCAATGGCAGTGTGAATGATTTCTAATCCTTTAATTTTTAAAATAGTATCACTCGGTTGATAAGGTTTTACAATAGCAATTAATCTCGGACGTGTGTTTTCATCTAATAGTTGATATGCTTCAATTAAGCGTTCAAAATTTTTCTTTTTTTGATATGAAATCACCGTCAGAAAATAAGGTTGCTCTTTTGTTGATGCTGTTGCCGGCACAAATTTTTTATGGTCAATGCCATTCCAAACAGCAGTAATTTTTTCTTTAGGAAAATGCACCGATGTGTTGAGTTCTTCTTTCGTGTAGGCACTTACTGTCATGACATGCGCAATATGTTTTTGCATGATTTGCCATTTCGTGCGTTCTTTGATACGTTTTAGTTGGCCTTTTATTTTTTCTTTTATCGTGAAAAAAAAAGTATCTAATGGAAGTGTAAACAAAGCCATGCCGTGTACTGTCAACACCAATGGTTTTTTAAGTTTTCTAAATTGGATGGTAGGTGCAATGCCACCGCCGCATCTCGGATCCCAATAAATATCGGCTTGCGTGGCGATGAATTCAGAAATTGTTTTTGTATAAATACAATCTACTGCATATTTATTTTCCAAAATAGCTACAATATTCCACGCACAAAACTTCATGCTGTATGGTGTAGTATCCGGTAAAAAAATAGCCAGTTTCATGGTGAAATTATCTTGTTATTTTTTATTGAGATTTATAAATGGAATATATGCAACATAAAATCCAAATGTACGCTTGATGTAAATGGTGCCCACTACATTCCAAAATATCATACTAATTGTGTTGGCTATGGCAGCACCTTCTATGCCGTATAATGGAATAAGAATAACATTTACAATTAAATTAATTGCCATTCCTAAAAAGGAGATGTTTCTAAATTGTTTGTGATAGCCTGTTGCATTTAATACTTGTGCTACCGGACCGCAAAGTGTATTAAAAACTTGCCCAATGGTAAGTATAGATAAGCTGATGGCACCTTTCATAAATTCTTCGCCATACAACCACATAATATATTTAGATGCAAACAACAGTAGGATAAAAATTGGTAAACTTAATAAGAATATCAACTTCGATGATTTAACCGCAATGCGTTGCACTTCGTCGTAATTTTGTTGCGTATAGAGTTGTGTTATTTTGGGCTGAACAGTAGTGTTTAAGGCAACTAATAAAGTGGCAGCCAACATAGAAATATTCGTACATGTTTTGTAAATGCCAACCAAATCGGTACTGATATTGTTTGCTTTTAAAATAAAAACATCGGCACTATTGTTTATCATAAATGCTACATAAGTCATTAGCATAGGCAGTGCAATATTCAGTATTTGTTGGTGCTGTGTTTGGGTTTGTGTAGTTTCTGCTTTTGCCGGTTGATGAAAATGTTTGTAGATAGGCACTAACGTAAACAACCAAGGCAATATGCAAAGTGTTACCCAGTGTAGATATATTGGATTGTAAATATTAAAAAAGAAATACGTAACCAATAACAACAAAACAAGTCGGAAAATAGTAGGTAATACTAACGACATATTTGCCGTATGTATTTTTAGTGCAGCACGCAAGCTAAAATAATTTAATTCGCCTAAAACAAAGAAAGGCAAAAATAAACCCGATGCACGAAAAATATGAACCATATTTGGCTCGTCCCAATAGTTTGCTAACCAAGGTGCAATAAAATACAAGATAATTGCAGCAATGACAGAAAAGCCAATAATTAAAATATTGCCTTTAATGAAAATAGAATAGGCTGTTTTTATATTGTATTTTTCTCTTAATTCCGGAATGAGTTTTTGTAGTGCTTCTTTAATGCCAAAGTTGATGAGTATAGCAAAAAAACTCATTACCGTAACTACTAAGGTTAATTTTCCGGAAGCATCGGCACCATACCATCTGCCAATAAATACACCAGAAATAAAACGCAACCCTTGTACAAAAAAAAGTGTGATGGCGGTAGAGATACTTCCTTTTAGTACAAAACCAAAGTTTTTGTCTTGTAGTGCTTTTTGTAATTTTTCTTTATAGGATTGGATATCAAAAGACATAATTCAATTACAAAAGTAATCATTGTATTTAATGAATTACATACCACATTTTTTATTATTTTTGTTTGCAACTATCTATGCAGTAGAATTTTGCCATAGAGAATATCAAACCATTAGAATGCTGTTTAACTCATTACATTTTTTATTATTTTTTCCCATTTTTTGTTGGCTGTATTTTTCAATATCAAAAAAACATCAATGGAAAATATTAACAGCAGGCGGTTATTATTTTTATGGAAATTTCAGTCCATTTTTTGCGTGTATCTTATTGGTAATTACGTGCAATGATTTTTTTGCCGGAATTATGATGGATAAAGAAACCGAACAATCCCGAAAAAAGAAATGGCTGTATTTGAGTATGGCGGGCAACTTGGGCATTTTGTTCACCTTTAAATATTTGGATTTTGTAGATAATAATATCCGCGAGTTATTGTCGTTAGTGCATATTCCGTGGTTTGTTCCGGAACCTTATTTTAATAATTGGATTGTTCCGGTAGGCGTTTCTTTCTTAACTTTTCAATCCTTGAGTTATACGATAGACGTGTATAAAGGCATCACCAAAGCAGAAAAACATTTTGGTTATTTTGCCTCTTTTACCGCCTTTTGGCCGGTGATGGTAAATGGCCCGATTGAACGTGCGAAAAATCTTTTACCACAAATAAAAGAAGAACATCGTTTTGATTACGATAGAATGCGTTTGGGTTTGTTTCGTATGGCTTGGGGCTTGTTTAAAAAAGTAGTAATAGCAGATAGGTTAGCATTTTATGTAGATAATATGTATTTGCATTATAATGAAATAAGTGGATGGACAACTATCATTGGTGGTTTCTTTTTCTTTATGCAAGTGTATTGTGATTTTTCCGGCTATTCGGATATTGCCATTGGAGCGGCTAAAGTAATTGGAATTGATGTAATGGAGAATTTTAAACGACCCTTGTTTGCTAAAAATTTAGCCGATATTTGGACACGTTGGCATATATCTTTGTCCACTTGGCTTACTGATTACGTGTTCTTTTATTTAGGTGCTTATAAAGCAAGTGGCAAAAAAGTTATTTTCAACGTCATTTTTGTTTTGGCCATTTGTGGTTTGTGGCATGGTGCAAATTGGCCAATGGTATTAGCATTCACGATGGTTGGTGTGTTTATGGCAATTCGTTATTGGTGGCAAGCGAACATTATAAAAAATATAAAACCGAGCAACAGTTATCAATTATTTGAAACCTATTTTCCGGATTGGATGCATAGTGTTGTTACCGTATCGTTGTTTGTATTTTGTTTCTTGTTATTTCGTGTTCATACAGCACAAATAGCTTATAATATTCAACATCCTACAGCTCCGATTGAATGGGTAACCATGGCAAAAACGATTTATGCTAATTTATTTAAAATACACACTGCCGGATATTTTCATGCTTGGATGACACATCAAGGTGTCGTACAATTTATAGTGGTTGTTTTCTTTATGGTGGTTTTAATAGTAACGGAAGCACGCATTGGTGATACAAAAATTGAAACAATTATTATATCAAAAGAGAAAAGCCAACGCTGGTTAATTTATATACTACTATTAGTTTGTATTGTTTGGTTTGGAATATTTAATAACACTTCATTTGTCTATTTTCAATATTAACAGATGCTCAAGAAAACTGTCATAAATATCGTTGTTATCGGATTAATTTTATTAGTTACTTCTAATATAGTTCGATATTTTATGCCGTTTTATTGGGGCGACTCAACACAAACCACCAAATACGAATACTATAAAAAACACGCCGAAGATTTTAATGCTGTTTATTTAGGTGGTAGCTTAGAATATAGACATATCAATCCGCATATTATTGATAGTGTAGCACAAAAAAATGGAATTGATTTTCGTTCCTTTAATTTAGGCGTGGATGGACATGGCATTATTCAACAAATGAATGATTTGGAAGGTTTGTTGAAAATCAGAAATCCAAGATTAAAATATGTCTTCTTTAGTATTAGTAGTGAGCCTTATTTTTTTAAAGCCAATTTACACACACCGAAATGGGTTTCATGGCAAACCGCCAATGCATCGTATAATGCACTCAGCATATTACCTTCTTTAGATGATCCTTGGAAATATAGAGCAAGAATGGGTGCATTTTGGATAAGTAGTTGGATAGAAAATTTATTCAATATTGGCACTGTTCCGGATATGCTAAAATATTGCTTTGATAAAACCTATTTAGATACCAGTTATGTGGGCAAAAACCACGATGGCTTTTATCCGTATGACTATGAAGAATCGCATTTATTTATGGAATATAAATGGGAAGATACCTTATTATTAGAGTCGAGACATCGATTTGAAAAAGGTGACCCATATACCGATACATTAAACAAGAATGTGTTGGAAGCATTTACTAAAGTAGATTCATCTACAAAAGCCAACCCTGCGATGGTGAACTTGTGTATGAAGGCATACAAACAATGTGCAAAGCGTGGAATACAAGTGATATTTATGTTGCCACCTAAAGCAAGAACAACGTATAGTTTGCTATTGCCGGTGTTTAATGCTATGCCTGAAGGCACTAAAATTGAGTTAGCTGATATTCGCAAATATCCTAAATTTTATGCCATAGAATACGGTTATAATTTCCACCATTTAAACGATAAAGGTGCTACTATTTTAAGTCAGGAATTTGCTAAGCAATTAGTGCCGTTGATAAAAAATTTGGAATTAGCCGATTAAGAAACTGCTTTTGCTGATTTTACTTTAAATGCAAAGTTGCGTTGCAAAATATACGACGCAGTTACCACAATCACACAAGTGAGCATTCTAGATAAGAACATGCGGAAATGAAAATACTCTACAAATACTTTTAATAAAACTGTGTTTAAAATAATGCAAAGTAACACAACACTCAAATAGTTGATAGCTTGATTTCTACCACGCACTGTTGAGTTTGTCCAAACCACATATTTGCTTAATAAAAATCCGCTTGGTGTGCTTATTATAAAAGATAAGAACAAGGAGGCAACATGCGGACTGAACGTGAAAAATGGCGTAATGAAATTTTGTTCATGGAAAATAAAATGATATGCAATAAAAAATATCGACATATCAAAAACCAAATTAATGCCACCACAAGCCATATATAAATAGCTTTGTTCCGGAATAAATCGGAAAAACCATTGACGAATTATCAATAAAATAGTGCGTATGAAATTGGCTATTATTTCCATTTCTCGTTATAAAGATAAGAAAATCAGGTGAAATTTCATGGATTTTGCAAATCAGAGATGCTAAGTTTCGTTAACTTAAGCTCGGATAGTTCAGTACTGCAAACGGCTGCACTGTATGCTGTTTCTAAGCAAATAGGCTGATATTGTAGTGTGGTGCCTGCACAAATTACTTGTTGTGTTGCAGCATAATTTTTATGTGTTTGGCTCAATATTTCTACACCGCGACCATCGCATTTTATGGCACTTTCTTTCATCACCCAAAAATCAAAAAAAGCAATATTCGGATGGGCAGCATTTTGGATAGTATGCCATTCTTGTTCTGAAAAATAGCGTTGAAATAATTCCTTAGAAACAGTGCGATGTTTTTCTACATCAATGCCTATTTTTTGATTGGCGGTGATAGCAAGTAACACATAATCGCCGGAATGCGAAAGATTAAAATCAATATTATGGTGTATAAAAGGTCGATCTTTTTTTTCTAATTGTATATCATCTAATTGAAAAGAAAATCCAAGATGATGAAAAGCGTATTTCAAAAGTATTTTACCTAATAAAGTTTGTTCAGCAGCTTTTCTATGTTTATAGGCTTTTATTTCTTGTTGTAATTTTTTGGGTAGTTGAGCTAAAAAAAAATCAAATAACGCCTCGTCAAGTGTGTCGGTTTGTTTTAGAATAAAAATATCGATTACTTTATTTTCCAAAGCCTACAGTTTGTTTGATATATGCAATAACATCCGGATTTTCATACAGAAAAAAATGGCCACCATCAAAAGCTTTTATCTCAATATCGTTTTCAAAAAATGGACGCCAACTTTGCATTTTTTCTATGTCCACATTTCGCACATCTTTATTGCCAAATAATATGGAAGCAGGTTGGTTTATTTTCTCTATCTGTTGAAATGATTCGTTGTAGCGTTGCAATAATTCAAAATCGCTGCGCAAAATGGGTTCATAAAATTCTTTTAATTCTTGATGTGCCAATAGTGCAGCCGGAACACCATCGTATTGCTGTACTACTTTCCAAAAATCATCCGAAGAAATATTGACAATATTGGGTTCGTCTTTATAGGCATCCGGACTTAATCGCGAAGCTAAAAAAATATGTTTAGGTAGTTTTTTATGTTGATTTTTTAATTGATGTACCAAAAGAAATCCCATGATAGAACCCATGCTATTGCCAATAATACAATAATCTTCTTCTATTTTATTGTCGATTTGTTGACACACATCTTCAACTGCTTCTTCTAATGTGGTAACAAACTTTTCTGCAAAGCGGTCGCTTCTGCCGGGCAACTCAATTGCCCAACTTTCTATTTCAGGCAATAAGTTTTGCTGCACATTTTTAAATGCATATTTATCACCGCCGGCATGATGTAGTAAGATTGCTTTCATAGATGAAACATCTAATAATAATAGATGCAGTTATTTATTGACAGATGGAATTTTTTTATCAAATTTTTTAAACCAACGCAGCCACATTGCATCGTCGGGTTTTATCTCGTGCCAATCGCCTTGGAAACTATGTTCCATTTCTTGATTAAACATGATGTCTGCCATTGTAACAGCTTGTGTTGTGTCGATTTCACCACCGCCAAAATACGTATCTATCCAATAACGATGCAATTCTTTAGGCGTATTGTATTGATGAATCACATCCATTTTTAATTCGGAGCCGATGTGTTTTTCCATCAAGCTTAAAAACTCGCCACTCATCATACTATCAAATCCTTGCTCGCGATATGTTTTGTTGATGTCCACTTTTTGTCCGGCTTCTAAACCCAATACTTTTGCTGCTTCTATTTGCATATAGGCAAGTAAAGTTTCCTTAGTTGCAATTGGTTTTTGGTTGATAGTTGATGAGCGATGCTGAATAGTTTCGGAATCAATATTTTTGTTGCCAATTGCCGATTGACTATGAACTATTGACTGTCTAACCGGATTTTCCCAATATACTTTCCCATTCCAACCATAGGTTGGCAACGCCACTCGATTTATTTTTTTGTTTAAATAAAAAGATTTCCAATCAATAGCAATATCAGCACAATATAAGCTACTGCAAGCCGCATGGAATTTTTGTATATCGTTTTCTTCTGCTTTGGCGGATGCAATCCAAACGGCATTTTCTGCGGTGTTAGTTTGTTTTGCTAAGTTGATTAAAATTGGATTGGGTCCAACCTCTAAATACACCGCTATTTGCATTTCATTTTTTAGATAGGCAATGCCATCGGAAAATTGTACGGCTTGTCTAATATGATTGGCAAAATAATTTGCATTCAAATCTTCTTTCTGAATGGCCTTTCCCGTAAGGTTAGAAATGACCGGAATTACAGGTGTTTTGAAAGAAAATTGTTGTGTAAAAAGCTTGAACTTTTCCAACATAGGTTCCATCCATCTAGAATGAAATGCGTGCGATACATTGAGTGCAACAGCTTTAATTTTATGTTCGCGCAGTTTTTCTACAAATGCTAACACTTCTTCTTTCTTGCCGGAAATAGTGCAATTGCGTTCAGAATTTTCTGCGGCTAAATCTACCTCCGCATTTTCTAAAAGTGGTAATAAGGTTGCTTTGTTACAAAATACAGATGCCATACTTCCTTCGTTGCTTGGTAGTGCATTCATCAAGGAAGCACGTGCAATCACTAACTGTAATGCATCTTTTAATTCAATAGATTGTGCAACAGTTAATGCCACAATTTCGCCAATGCTATGTCCAATTAATGCACTTGGTTGCACACCGAAATGCATCCAAAGTTTTGACATTGCATATTCTACGGCAAACAAGGCAACTTGTGTGTATTTTGTTTGATGAATCAAATTTTTGGGCACACTATCATTCCATAAAATATCTTTTATGGCATAGTCTAAATGTTGTTTAATTATTGCATCACAATTATCAATTTCATTTTTAAAAACTTCAAATGTGTTGTAATAGTTTTGACACATACCGAAGTATTGTGCACCTTGTCCGGTAAACAAGAAAGCAATATCTGTATTGCGTTCTATTTCCGGTGTGCTAATTTGGTAGGTGTCGGATTTTATATCGTTTACAAAATCAGTCAACCCATTTAAAATAGCTTGTTTGCTGTCTGCAATAATTGCTACTCTATAATCAAAATGATTTCGTGCAGTTTGTAAGGTGTAACAAATTTCAGTAATTGAATGAGCTTGCCAATCGGTATTTTCTAAATATTTTTGTGCTGTATTTTTTAATGCTTTTGCATCTTTTGCACTTAAAATAAAATGATACGGTGCATCGATTTCATCACTTTTAGTTTTCGTAGGTGCTTCTTCAAAAATCATGTGCACATTGGTTCCACTATATCCGGAAAGGTTGATAGCGGCACGTAGTGGTTGTTTGTTCTCCGTATCTGAATTGGATTGCCAATCTATATCTTCTGTGTTGACAGTAGCCTTTATATTTTTCCAATCAACATCTTCGTTTAAAGCTTGGATGTTTATTTGTGCCGGAATTTTTTTATGCTTTAAAATTTCTATCACTTTAAACAACATTGGCATACCTGTGCCTGCTTCTAAATGGCCGATATTAGCTTTTACTGAGCCAACATAAATGGGCTTGTTTCTGCCTTTGTATCCTTCGTGAATAGCCTGTATTTCTAACGCATCTGTAAATCTATTTCCAATGCCGTGTGCTTCTACATAGTCGATGTCATGCACGGAAAGTTGTGTTTCATGCAATGCATTTTTTATGGTTTCAATTTGTATTTCCGGATTTGGTGCTGTAAATCCATTGCTTTTTCCATTGTGTTTTACGGCAGACCCTTTGATAAGCACTTCGATATTGTCGTTGTTTTTTTGTGCATCCGAAAGTCGCTTTAATAATACGACACCGCAACCTTCTCCACGCACATAACCTTCGGCATCATTAGCGAATGCATTGCAAGTATTATTCGGTGAAAGTGAACCTAATTTTGATAAACCCACAAAAGGCTCCGGCGTTAATAATAAATTGGCGGATGCCACAATCGCTAAGTCGATGTTCTTTTTATTCAAATCTTCGTTGGCTAAATGCACTGCCAACATGGACGAAGCACAAGCAGCATCTAATGCAAAGCTGGTGCCTTTAAAATCGTATAAATAAGAAACGCGACCGCAAGCAGTTCCGAAAGGAATGCCGGTAGCATCGTACACATCGACGGTTTCGAGGTTGCCACTTCTAAAACGAGCTTGCACATAATCGGAATTGCCGAGTGCAATATAAACGCCCGTGTTGCTTCCTTTTAATGTTTGTGAAGGAATGCCGGCTGTTTCGAGTGCTTCATAAATTACCTCTAAGATCATGCGTTGCAGCGGATCGATAGATTTTGCTTCGCGCGGTGAAATACCGAAGAAATCAGCATCAAACGCACGAACATCATTGTTTAGAAATGCACCAAACTTTGCCACTGTTTTTCCGGGTGTTGCACTGTCTGTGCTGTGTACTGCATTAATATCAAATCTATCTGACGGAATGGGTGAAATAACCGACTTGTGTGCTGCTAATAAATGCCATAATTTTTTGGTAGAAGTGATATTTCCGGCTAAGCGAACACCTGTGCCCACGATGGCAATATCTTCTTTCGGAGCAATCGTGTTTTCTTTAGCATTTGCTAATTCTTGTTCTAATTTTCTTATTTTGATAAGAGATTTTTGTAAAATCTCTTGCATTTGTAGTAATTGCTCGCTCATTTTTCTTTTTTAAATGTACGGAAATAAAAATTAATCAACTTTGCTGCTCAGCTCTTTCATTAAATCTTCCAAGGATAATTTTTTTACCGCATCTTCGATGCTATCTGTTGGTGGCTCTTCTATTACAGGATTTTTTAGAGTAATATTTTCCGCGTATTTCTCAGGTAGTTTCAATTCAGCAGCAATAAAATCGCTCAACTTTTGTACGGTTGGATATTGCCATATTACTGCAACATTGAACATTAAATTAAAATCTTCTTGTAGCTTATTTTTTAATTGTAAAGCATGTAATGAGTCGATACCTAAACCTTTAAACGTTTCATCTTCTTTAATTTTAGATATTGCTAACTTGGTAGAAGCGGAAATATGCTGTTTAATTTTTGATTTGATGAATTGAAGATGTTCTTCTTTATTTTGATAGGTTGTTTCTTCTTTTTTAATTTCAATAACAGGTGCTTTCACCACAGAGCTATAAAAGTGATTGTGTGTAACAGCATGATTGAATTTTGCCCATTTTTCAAAATCAATGGCAAGTGCTACTGTTTGCGTTACATCACTCAAAAATAATGTATCAAAATAATGAAAAAGTTCATTTGGTAAAATGGCAGTAACACCTTGTTCGGCTAAACGATCGGCGCGATTTTCTTGTCGTGCTGCCAAGCCGATTTCGGCAATAGTTCCGAAGTTGACAGATATTGCCGGCAGTTGATTGGCACGTCTGTAATGTGCTAAGCTATCCATAAAGGTGTTCGCAGCATTGTAATTGGATTGTCCGGCAGAACCAACAATTCCGGCAGCTGACGAGTACAATACAAAGAAATCGAGTGAAATATTTTGGGTGAGTAGATGCACATTCCACGCACCGATTGCTTTTGTGTTTAATATATTCTCAAATTGTTGTTTGCTTAAGTTTTCGAATGCACCATCATCTAATAAACCGGCTGCATAAAAAATTCCACCGATGTTGTTTTGTATCTCGAGGAAGTTTTTTAATGATTCGATATCGGTTACATCTGCTTTTACATCCGAGATGGAAATACCCTCTTTTTGGTATTGTTCAAACAAGTTTTTAGCTTCTTCTTTTGCTCCACTTCTACTAACTACTACTATGTTTTTAGCTTGATGTTGTACCAACCATTTTACTGTAGTTAAGCCTAAACCATTTGTGCCACCTATTACAATGTATGTTTTATTTTGCAAGATTGTTTTGGTTGCAACCGGTGCTTTTTCCATTTTATACAAAGTGTCCGTAAATGCGGATTGGTTTCTAAGGGCAATTTCTTTGTATTTATTATCCGAGAAAATCCAATTAGGTATTTGCTCTAACTCCAATGTTTTTATTTCAGTTGAAATATCTAATAATAAGAAATCAATTTCTTCGTGTTCATTTTCCAATGTTCTTAAAATACCAATCAATGTTGCGGCATTTAGATTGGCTTGCGTATCGTTTTGCAGAACAAAAGCTCCATTTGTAATAACACAAATTTTAGGATGTTGATTGGTTTTATTTAATTGTTGAACGATGCGTTGTAAAGATAAAATTCCATTGTCTAAATCTATCGCATTGTCATTATTGTTACTTATGCTACTAAAGTGAAGAATAATATCGGCTTGTATGTTGTCGATAACATCGGAACTATTCAGTGTGTAAACCGTGCAACCTTTATTGGTTAACATCGATTCTACTGTTAGATACTTGCCGTCTTCATCTTTAATAAGTATAATTTTTTTAGCTATTATTGGATTGCTTTCATTTAATTGTTGCCATTGAATTTGATATAAATTATTGGAAACATCCAATTTTGTTGGTATTTGTAAAAGCGATGCATAATCCGGTTTTTGATCAAACCAATAGCGTTCTTTTTGCCAAGCGTAATTTGGTAGTTCCACAAATTTTCCAATGTTTGGATAAATATTTTTCCAATCAAACGGATAGTTTGCTGCTTCCAATTCTGCCAAATTAGAATAGAATTCTACTACTTCATTTTTATCTCGAGTGCAACTTGCCACTGTTACCGCTTTTTTATTTTGTAGGTGTTCTTGTAAGGCATGTTGCAATAATGGATGCGGACTCATTTCTATAAATGCAACTTGAGCATCATCTTGTAAAACAGCCTGAACTGCGTTGCCAAACTGAACAGCATTCCTTAAGTTTTTTGTCCAATAGTTGGCATTTAAGTTGACACCTTCAACAATTTGATTTAATGCTGTTGAGTAAAATTGAATGGATGAATTTTGTGGTTGTAAGGTAGATAATACATTTTCTAAATCTTGTTTTATTACATCCATTTGTGGTGAATGTGATGCAACATCTACTTTTACTTTTTTGTTGAAACGTCCTTGTGTTTCCAGCTTTGAAAAAATTTCGTTTAAGGCTTCCGGTTCACCGGAAAGCACCACAGCGTTTTTTCCATTTATTACAGCAACGGAAAGTTTATCTTCATATCCTTTTAAAATTTCGTTGGCTTCTTCTTCCGTTAAATCGGTTGCACCCATAGCACCTTTGCCGCTCAATTGTTTCATTAATGCACTTCGTGCAATAATAATTTTTGCCGCTTCTTCTAATGTAATATTTCCGGCAACGTAAGCAGCGGCTACTTCGCCCATGCTGTGTCCAATTACCATATCCGGAATAATGCCTTTGCTCATCCATAAATTGGCTAAAGCAATTTCAATAGCAATTAATACCGGTTGTACGATGTCAATTTCATGAAGTCGAGAGGTGCTCTCTGATTTATTGATTTCATCTATTACATTCCAATCTACATAATTAGAAAATACATGTGCACATTCTTCTAAAGCACTTCTGAAAACAGGCTCTTGCTCCATTAAGGCTTTTCCCATAGTAATCCATTGAGCACCTTGTCCCGGAAATATGAATACTGTTTTTATCGGTTCTTTACTGTCGAATTTTTTCTTGCTTTCATACGTGTTGTTTTCTATAAAATCTTCTAATTTTTCTAATAAAGATTCTTTAGATATTGCTATGAAAGTTTCTCTTAAATCAAAGTGTGCTCTACGCAAACTTGCCATTGCACAAATGTCTTCTAATGTGTGTGTGCTTTCTTTGATGAAGGCGGCATATTTTTTTGCTAAATCTATTAAAGCTTGTTCATCTTTAGCAGAAAGTGGTAAGATATAAATATCATTTCGCAATGTTTGTTTGTTAAGTAAAATGAGCGGTTCCGGAGCATCGCCAATAATAACATGTGCATTAGAGCCTGTTGCACCAAATCCACTCACGCCTGCGTATCTTATTTTTCCGTTTTCTCTATTCCATGGTAGATTTTCACTTACCACTTTGAGCGGAATATTTTCCCAATCAATTAATGTATTAGGTTTATGAAAATGAATAGATTTTGGAATGATATTGTGTTGTAATCCAAGAATTACTTTAAACATACTTGCCATTCCGGCATTGCATTCCATGTGTCCAATATTGGATTTGATAGCACCAATCAATAGCGGTTTTTCTTTGTTGCGATGTTGTTGATATGCTAACATCAACCCGCGAACTTCTACCGGATCACCTACTTTAGTTCCTGTTCCATGAGCTTCAATATAGTCGATATCGGTTGGCTGTAGTTGTGCATTTTTTAAGGCTGTATCGTGCATTAAACCTTGTGCAGCGGTGCTAGGTGCTGTGAGGCGTTTGCTTTTTCCATCTTGATTAACGGCTGAACCTTTAATGATTGCTAAGATATTATCGCCATCTTGTTGAGCATCGGAAAGCTTTTTGATTATCATAGCACACACACCTTCGGAGCGAATGTATCCATTCGCAGCATCATCAAAAGATTTGCAACGTGCTTCGGGCGAAAGCGCACCGAGTCGACAAAAATTTAAAGATTGTGCCGGCTCAGAGATAATACTTGCTGCCCCTACAACGGCAATTTTACAGTCTTTATTTCGAAGTGCTTGCATGGCAACATGTGTGCAAGTTAATGCCGAAGAACATGCAGTATCTATCGTCATACAAGGACCACGCAAACCCATAGTGTAAGAAATTCTTCCGGATGCACCGGTTGGTCCGGTTCCGGTGTAGCAATAGCCAGAAACTAATTTGTAATCGGCAGAGCGAACTTGTTTCATCTCATAATCCACATTGTCGATGCCGATAAACACACCGGTGTCAGAGCCTATTAATGTGTTTACATCTATGCCTGCATTTTCAAATGCTTCGTGTGTAACTTCTAAAAGAATGCGTTGTTGTGGATCGGTACTTTCTAATTCAATCGGAGAGATATTAAAGAAGGTTCCATCCAGCATTTCAATATCTTCAATAAAACCACCTTCTTTTACATATAATTTTCCGGCAGTATTTGGATTGGGATCATAGAGGGCATCTTTGTCCCAACGATTTGCTGGAATTTCCTCAATACAGTCAATTCCATTCACCAAAACACGCCATAAATCTTTTGCATTTTTTATTTTTCCGGGTAAACGCATTGCCATACCAATAATGGCAATCGGTTCATTTTTTTCGGAATGTACTTTTTCTAAAGCTTGTTGTGTTTCCGCCAGTTGTTTATGAACTTCTTCTAATTGTTGTTTATATATTTCTATGTTTTCCATGGTTATGAAATGAAATAAAAAGAAATTTTAAAGTTAAACAATATAACCTTAAAATACTTTACCAATAAACAATTATTTTATGCGTTTGTTGACGTAGCAGCTTGTTGCTCTGCCGCTAATTTTTCAGCTTTTATTCTATCTTCTTCTCGTCCGTCTAAGATTGCTTTTCTCATGATGAGAGGAAGGATAACTAATAATATACTTGCTGCAAAACCAATGGCTGCAAACAACCATTTTCCTTTGTATTTAGGTGCTGTTGAAAATAATGGATCATCAATGATACGAACGATGTTATTTTGCGGTGTTAAGCCTGCTTTTGCATTTTCTTTAGAAGTAACCGCATCGTTATACATCACATTTAGAGAGATAATTTCTTGTCCTAATTTTTGTTGATCTATTACAGAAATTCTTTTGGAATTAAAGATGTTTTGGTCTTGTGATTCTGCAATCATGCGTTGGCGCATTTCTATTTGAGCTGAAATGGAATCCAAACGTTTTGTAGAAGCATTTAATGATGTTTTGGCGTTTTCTACTTGTCTATTTTGATAAAATTTAATGGTATTATTTAATAAAGATGAGCCGACCATTCTGGAAACATCGTAATCCGGTGTTTCTATTTCTGCTTTTATCATACCGGTTGGCAAATCATATTCTGCCGTCATTAAACCATCGGCAAAATCGGCATACATGATGCCCAAGAGATCAATTTCTTGAGGCGTAAGTTCTTGAAATGTGTTGGCTCTAAATTTGAAATCTTTGAGAACCGGATCTTTGTCAAAGCCTTCATCGTAATTTAATGCATGCATATAGAAGTTTGCCAATTTATCTGTTTTTCCTTTTATTTCAACCTCACTCAACATGGAATTTAAGAAGATATTTCTCGACATGAAAATACCGGTTAAAACATCGTTAGAAGAACCGCCGGCAAATGTTACACCCATCATAGACATCAAACCGCTCATCGCACTTGTACGTGTGTCCACCGCATTAAATGATGCGTATGCTATATATTTAGGTGGTGTAAGTTTCGCGAACATATAACCACCTATTGTGAAGGCTGCAACACCTAAAATAGAAATATACCATTTCTTTAATAGAAACTTTAAATAAGATGTAATGGACTCAAGTACATCGACTAATCGTATGTCTTCTTCAACGAATTCGTTTGCCATGTAAGGTTATTGTTTTTTCAATACAAAAATAAGCGTTAGTGTTGTTGCAATCGATGTGATAGCAGCTATCATACTCGGTAAAATGATATTCCAATTTAAGGCAGCTTCCGGTCCTTTAGGTGGTTTTGGTTTTTTCTGCTTTATATCCACCGTAATCGTAGCACCTTCAATATCTACAGTTGGGTAATTTTTTATTCCCATGAAGGAGCGTGTATAATCTACCTTTCTGTTTGGATAAATTACCATAGTAGATTTTTTTAACGCACCTTTTTTAAATCCGCCACCGTAATGTTTAACATACCAACGAGCACTTTTTCCTGGAACAAATTTTCCATTAATAGTTTGTGTACTATCTAAATTAGGGTAGCGAATCGCTCCTTTAATACTTACTAATTGATTCACTGTTGGAATCTCAATTACGTCGCCATTTTTCATCACTAAGTTAGCTCTGGAAGCGGAATCACTAAAAGCATCTTTTAATTGAAAGATCGTCCAATCTAATTTATTATCAGGACGTGTTAATCGTGCATTTTTTATGAATGCATAAGGTGTTAACCCGCCGGCTCTTTCAATGATATCTAATACTTTCTCATTTTTATCTAAGATTGGATAGATGCCCGGATATTTTACTTCACCTTTAATAGTTACGGTCATTTGTTCATCAAAGCCGTATGTTTTACGCACAAATATTCTATCCATTGGTGATAATAAGAATGCTTTGGAGGCTTCGTCAATTTCTAAGTTGGGTCCAATTGTGATTGTTTGTACTACAATACGTTGTGGTACAAATTTTTGCTCTAAGCTAGAATCTACATTCATAACTCTTGATATTTCAATCTTAGAGTTAGCGGCTTCTTTTTTCAATCCACCGGCATAGAACAATAAATCATTCAGCGTAATACCTTCGGTATATTCCATGGTTGTTGGCTTTAACACAGAACCATCTACATAAACAGTGAATTTTTCCAAGAAATCATTTTTGGAAAAGATTTGGATTTGGTCAAATTCTTTTAATAACAAGTTATCGGCAGAATTTTCATCCATCAATATATTTTTCAAAGAGAATTTTTGGATAACAGTAGAGTTGTCGTCTAATCTTCTTTTGATGTACGCTCTGTCTACATACGTTTCTAAGCGAATACCGCCGGCAGATTTGATAACGTCTGAAATTCTATAAGCGTCTTTTAATTCATATTTTCCCGGATAACGGATAGTACCACTGATGCTTACATAATTTTCAATGCCGCCCGGAATGGTTGGTATTTTAACTTCATCGCCATCCATTAATTCAAAATTTGCAGCTTCAATATCCGCATAGTTTACATCAATAATTTTTGATTTATCACCGTTCGTTCTAGTAACTTGAATAGAGCTTGTGTATGCATCCGGAGCAAAACCACCGGCAAATTTTACGAGTTCTTTTAAGTTTTCTTTTGTCAATAGTTCGTATTTAGCAGGGCGACGAACCGAACCACTTATTTTTACCAATTTACTTTGAGTAGAAACGTAAATGAAATCGCCTTTTTGTAAGAAGAAATTTTCTTGTAATAAAGGATTGAATAAGAATTCATATACGTCAAAACGTTTGATTGTTTTGCCGTCGCGTCTTACTTGAATGTCGCGAACACTACCGATATTTGTGATACCATTTGCCGCGTTTATGGCATTGTATACTGAATTGATTGCCGGAATTTGATATGTTCCCGGTGTTTTTACTTCTCCTACGATATTGACATCAATCGTTCTGGAGTAGTTTAAAGTAATTTCATATTTTGTATTAGCCGGATTGATGAAAGACGCTAATCGTTTTCCGATTTGTGATTTTACCGCACCAAAAGTTAATCCTTTCACATAAATTCTTCCAAATTCTGGTATTTGGATAAATCCATCTTCATTTACTTTAAATTTATTATTATAATCGGCATATCCCCAAACTGCAATGCTAATTTCATCTCCAACACCTAAAACATAAGAGTCTGGTGCTTTTGCTTCTGAGGATTTTTCGAATAGGGCTAATTTCCCTGAACCAAAAAAATCGTGACCAAAAATTTCATTTGGTTTTACTTCATTGTTTGCTTCAATTAATTTTTGTTGTTTATCTAAGGCATCTTGTAAAGAGTCTTGTTTGTATTTGATTTCTAAGATGGTTTGTAATACATCTTGAACCGGATTTTCTGAAGCTGCAGTTGTTTCAGCCTTCGATTTTAGGTATTTTTGAATTGCTGTTGGATCTAATCCTAAAAGTTGCAATTGCGATAAGTTATTGGTGGCAGTTGTATTGCCTGCAACCATCGTTTGCAATTGTTTGGCAGCACTCGAAGCCGCAGATGTGATTCCGGTTCCTGTTAAAGAACCTGTTAGATTTCCAAAATTCTGACCATTACATATAAATACTATACTTATGAGTAAGTAGAGTGCAAAGTGTTTTCTCATTTATTGTTGTTGTTGACGAACAAAGGTAATAAACTATAAGTTAATAATAAAATCATTTATGCATGCACATCTTTGATATATCTTAAAAAATGTACAATATTTTAATGTGGTAATGAATTGGATAAGAATTATCTTTGTTTTTTTTAGATCAACTAAATAGCTGTTTGTAAGTTTTTAATAATCACATTGTTATGTTTAATTTTTATTTTGAGGATACCATTGTTGCAATAGCTACACCGAATGCCATTGGTGCTATTGGTGTTATCCGAGTGTCCGGAAAGGAATCCTTAAATATCGTTAATTCCATTTTTGAAGGAAAGAATTTATTGACTCAAAAATCACACACCATACATTTAGGAAAATTAATTGCTGCGAATGAAATAATAGATGAGGTTTTGGTTAGTTTATTTATAGCTCCGAATTCTTATACGAAAGAAAATGTAGTAGAAATTTCATGTCATGGCTCACCGTATATTTTAAATAGAGTGATTGAATTATTACTTGAAAAAGGTTGCCGTTTGGCAAGAGCAGGTGAATTTACACAACGCGCTTATTTAAACGGTCGATTTGATTTGTCACAAGCAGAAGCCGTAGCAGATTTAATTGCTTCGGATTCACAAGCGGCACACAAAATTGCCATGCAACAAATGCGTGGTGGCATTACACATAAATTAGCAGAATTACGTCAATCATTAATAGAATTTACGGCATTGATAGAATTAGAATTGGATTTTGGAGAAGAAGATGTGGAATTTGCTAACAGAGAAAAATTAATAGCATTATTATACGCAATAAAAGAGGAAATCTATAAATTGTCTTCATCGTTTAAATTCGGTAACGCCATAAAAACCGGTGTGCCGGTGGCAATTGTGGGCAAGCCGAATGCCGGAAAATCTACCTTGTTAAATATCTTATTACAAGAAGAACGTGCCATCGTGTCGGAAATTGCCGGTACGACGAGAGATACTATAGAAGAAACACTCACTATTGAAGGTGTCTTATTTCGATTTATTGACACAGCCGGCTTGAGAGATACAACAGATGTGATTGAGAAAATTGGAGTAGAACGCAGTAAAGAGTCGATACAGAAGGCACAAATTGTGCTTTATTTGTACGATTCAAGTCAAGAAAATCAGTCAGAAGTTGCTCAAGCTTTAAGCATCATCCCGAAAGATAAGAAGGTTATTGTGTTGGCAAATAAACAAGATATTGCACAAGATGTGATTGTACAAAATGAAACATCGACAGATTGGATTTCTATTTCTGCTAAAGAAAATAAGGGCATCCAAACTTTAAAAGAATTATTGTTGCAGAAAGTGTTGGAAGATAATAATTCAACACAAGATGCTATTATTATTACTAACCAACGACACTACGAAGCACTTCAACTTTCTGAACAAGCAATAGATAATGTACTTGCCGGATTTCAACAGCAGATTTCATCTGATTTTATTTCTCAGGATTTAAAAACTGCTTTGCGCCATTTAGGATCAATAACCGGTAGTATTGATGTTGACAAAGATATCCTTGCTACTATCTTTGGAAAATTTTGCATTGGAAAGTAGTGAGGTATTGTATCAGGAAAATAAAAAAATATTTTCG